>JBEKGS010000057.1:0-15843 GCA_050012675.1 Acidimicrobiales bacterium | reverse complement strand
TCGACTGCTCCAGGGGCGTCGCCGTGGACCAGGACGATGACCTCGAAGTCCTCGAAACTCTGCGCGGCGAGGCACGTGAGCGCCTCGCCGAGCATCGACGGGCGCGTGCCCTCGGTTCGGGTCAGCACGGAGAGGAACGGGCCATCGGTCACCGGCGCCTCGGCCGGGTGGACCTCCCTCGTCGACAGAGGCGGGTGCGTGTCGGACGCCGAAGGGCGCTCGACGAGGCGGTAGGCGCGCACGAACTGGTTGACGCTCATGTTGGGGTCGGCTGCGGACCGCAACGACCGGAGGTGATCGTGGACCAGCCCCCCTTCGACCAGGAAGGGGTGGTCGGGAGGGAACCACTGGTCCGAGTGCTCCATGATGACGTCGTCCCGGCCGCACTCCCGCCAGCCGAACCGGCTGAGCTCCTCGCCGACGCGCTGCTCGGTGAACATCTGCAGGTGCGTGCGGTCCAGAAGACCACTGGGGGTGACGTCCCAGCGGCCGCCGAGGAGCTTGGCGGCGAGATCGAAATGGGCCACGTTCGGGATGCTCGTGACGAGGATCGGGGCACCCTTCTCGTCGGCGAGCGACCACGACAGCTCGGCGAGCACGGCGAGCACGGCGCGCGGGTCGGGAAGGTGCTCGATGATGTCGAGCATCATCACCGCAGCGACCCGACGGCCCGCCACGAGGTTCACAAGGCTGTCGGCAAGACCGTCACCTGTCGCCAGGTCGACAACGTGGCCCTCTAATCCACGCGCCACGAGGTCGGCTATGGCGTCGACGTCCCGGTCCCCGCCCAGGTAGTCCCATCCCGCGTCACGGAGCACCTCTCCCACCGCCGCGTAGCCGCAGCCGAGGTCGAGGACGGCACCGCGCCGGGCGTGGCGCTCGACGAGGCGTACCGCGTGGCCGTACGGGCCGTCCCACGAGAAGTTGAAGCGGTAGGTGGGAACGTGCCGGGGCGCGATGCCTTCGCTGGCTCCGGTCCCGCCCGGCTCAGAAGCGGTGCTCGGCATACTCCCCCTCGTGGAAGAAGGTGACCGAGGCGACCTCCTCTTCGGACACGCCGAGGGCCTCACGGTAGGTGGCGGGGAGCGACCCTTCGGCCTGCCTGCGCAAGTACTCCGCCGCCGCTCGGCGATGCAGCTCGGCGCCGCGAAGGCCGGCCCAGCCCAGCCACTGCTCTACGAAGTCAGGTCGCTCCGCCCTGTGCCCGAGGAGCAGGCGGATAAGCACGGCGTGGTACTCCTCCTCCAAGCTCGGCGCAGGAAAGCCCGTGACCATTAATTCCTTGTCGTGGAAGACGACCGCCTCCGGCACGTGGCGCACGCGCAGGCCGGCCAGGCGGACACGCCACGACAGGTCGACGTCGTCACCGTAGAGGAAGAAGGCCGGCTCGAACCCGCCGACCGCCTGGAACACCGACGCTGTAAGCGCCATGAGACAGCCGCTCGCCCATGGGGTGTCGCCTGTCACCGGGTCGAACGACTTCGGGTGCTCGAGCGGGATCTGACGCGCCTCGGCTATCCCCACCGAATCGTCATCGAGCACGCCGACGAGCTTCACGAGGCAGTTCGGCGACAGGTAGGTGTCGGGGTTGACAAGCACCAGGACGTCGCGGCCGCCACTGGTCCAGCCTGACCGCTCTGCCAGGGCGTTCTGACCGGCCCCGTGACCCATGTTTCGCATGAAAGCAACGTAATCAAGCAGGATGCCTGCTCCCTCGAGGATCCCGCGAGCCTCCGTGAGCACGGCTTCGCCCACGAGGGCATCGGGACCCTCGGGACCTCCGCAGTCTCCGATTGCCATGGTCAGCGTCCTACCGTCTGCTTCGCCATCCAATTGGCGGGTGGCTGCCGCCACAGAACGGACCATCCGCAGCAGTCCGCGCGCCTCGCCGCCGTAGCGGACGGTCTGGACCCGCAGTGCCCTCACCATGGCGCGTTCAAGAAGAGCGCTGGCGGTATGCGTCGACGAGCCGCAGCGCGACGCGCAGCGGTACCGTCACCTTCCAGCTCTTGGTCGCCTCGTACTCGCCGCGGGTGCGGGCCTCCGCCTGGCCCACGGCCTCCTGCACGCTCGCGAGTGCGGCGTCGCGCTCGGCAGCGAGGGTTCGCACGCGGAGTTCGGCCTCGCGGTACTCGCGCAGCCTTGCCTCGGCCAGGGCAGCGACCTCAGCGGCGTACTGCTCCACCTCCGCGGTGCGCTGCTCGGCAACGACGACGCGCTGGTCGGCGAAGATGACGCGCTCTTGGGCCAGCGCCGCTCCCTGCTCGGCAGCCGCGACGCGTTGCTCCGCGAAGATGACGCGCTCTTGCGCCAGCGCCGCTCCCTGCTCGGCAGCTGCGACACGCTGCTCGGCAAAATCCACACGCTCTTGGACAAGTGCCACGGACTGCTCGGCCACGGCCGCGCTCTGCTCGGCGACAGCCACGTGCTGCTCGGCAGCCGCGACGCGTTGTTCAGCGAAAGACACGCGCTCTTCGGCAGCCGCGACGCGTTGTTCGGCGAATACAACACGCTCCTCGGCGAGAGCCGCGCTCTGTTGGGCGACGACCGCGCTCTGCTCGGCGACGGTCGCGTGCTGCTCCGCGACGGCCGCGCGTTGCTCGGCCAGTTCCACGGCCTGCACGGAGAGATTCGCGCCCTGCTCGGCCACTTTCACGCGTTGCTCGGCAACCTTGACGTGCTCCTCGGCGACCGCGGCCTGGCGCTCGGCGACCTTCACCTGCCGTTCGGCAACTGCCGTGCGCTGTTCGGCGACGGCCAACAGCTTCTCTGCCGCCTCCACGCGCGCCAGCAACTGACCCTTCTCGACCCACAGATCCGCGACCTCTTCGGTCGATGACGCCAGTGACTCCTTCAGCGCATCCAGGTCGCTTTGCAGCTGTGCCACCGTGTTGGAGGTCATCTCCATCTGCGTGAGCCTGCTCACCGACCCGGGGGGCACGAGGACCGGCCTGGCGTCGAACCGGGCCCTTATGGACCAGGTGGTGAGGTCCCACGTCTCCTCGGGGTGCTCGATGTGGGAGGCGTAGCCCTGCTTCCATCTCCGATAGAGCGAGGTGACCTCGGGCGTGCTCGCCACTCCGCAAAGCAGGGCGGCGTTCAACAGCATGTCCCAGTCCTCGAGCACCGGCAGCTCGTCGTCGAAGGACATCCCCAGGTCCGTGAAGCAGCTCCGGGGGATGGCCACCGAGCAGTTGGGCGTCCTGTTGCCGACCAGGTGGGCTACGAGGTCGAACTCGAGCGGGTAGGGGGTCGTGGTCGGACCGATCTGGGTGTAGCCGGTGCCGCAGTCCCAAGTCTCCTCGTCTATCGAGTGCGTGGCACACCCGGCGCGGGCTACTGCACCGGGATGGAGCTTGACGAGCTTGGCGAACTCGTCCACCCAGTGGCAAAGGGCCAGATCGTCGTCGTCGAGGAAGGCGACGTAGCGACCTGTTGCTTCGGCTACACCGACCTGGAGCGGACGGGCCCGTCCCCCGCCTTCGACGCGTATCGCCCGCGACCTGTCGACCAACCAACGGGGAAGGCGCCCCATCACCTCGGCCACTTCAGCGAAGTCCTCGTCGGCGGTGTCGTGGCAGCAGACGATGACCTCGATGTCGCGGTTGGTCTGGGCCGCCAGCGACGTGAGGTTGTCCTCGAGAGTCATGAGGCGCCTGCCCTGGGTGCGCACGATCACGCTCAGGAAAGGCGCGGGAGCGGTCTCGACAGAACCCGGGGAGGCCTGTTGGGTCACGGTCGCGCGCGGCCTGGCGACAGGCAGGTACGCCCTCACGAACTGGTCGACCAGCGCAGCGGGACCGCTGCGCTCCCTCACCTCCAACAAGAAGTCGTGCAGCGGGGTGCCGACCGAAAGAGCTGTCAGCGTCTCGGGGAAGTGCTGGTCGCTGCGGTGAACGACGAGGTCATCGGCCTTGACCTGCTTCCAGCCCGCCCGGGAGAGCTCGGCCTCGAGGCGGCCCGGTGCGAACTGGGAAAGGTGGTCCTCGCCGAGAAGGCCGGCCGGGGTGACGTCGAAGCGCCCGGCCATCAACTTGGCGGCGACGTCGAAGTGCGAGACGTTGGCGACGCTGACGATGAGCGGCGCGCCCTTGTGTCGTCTCGCCAGTCCGGCGAGCACAGTCAGTAGCTCATCCGGATGCGCCATGCGCCCGATCACCCCGAGCGCCGTGATGGCAGCAAGCTGGCGTCCGGCGAGGACCTCGTCCAGGCGCTTGACGAGCGAGGTCGTCTCGCCGAGGTCGACGAGCGCCGTCGCGAGCCCATTGCCGGAAAGCTCGTCGAGACGACCCGGCTCGCTCGCGACCCCGAGGTACTCGAGGCCGAGCTCCGCCGCCGTAGCGGCGCCGGAGCTGAAACCGCACGCGAGATCGAGAAGAACTCCCTCGTGCGGCGCATGGCTGGACAGGAGCCGGGCCACGTGTTCGTGGACGGTCCCCTCCCCGTGGGTTTGCTGGGCTAGCTCGGTCATGGACGTCCCACCTCGAAGGTCGCGCGACGATCAGCCGGATCGGTCGCGAACGCCTGGATAGCGCTCATCAGCTGAGGCTCACGCGAAACGCTGGACTGCGTAGGAACCATCAAGAAACAATGCCACCCGCCCCGCACCGGGAACCGGCGAGGGCACGCGTCCCGCCGCCTGGCGTTCCCGGAACCCGGCGGCGGCCTGCCGCTGTTGTCTGGTCCCATGCTCGCTGTAGAACGAGAGCCTTTCCTCGAGACGGCCGCGTCCGGCGTACTTCGCGCTGAGCATCAAGTCGGCCTCGGCCGCGTAGCGCTCGTTCTTGGGCGCGCTCACCAACGCGCCGGACTCGTCGACGCGCTGGTCGACGACGACCCGCGCCGAAGGCCTGTACTCGCACTCGTGACCGGACAGCCGTAGGCGCCAGGAATAGTCGACGTCGTCTCCGTTGACGAAGAACGACTCCGAGTCGAGGCCACCAAGCTCGGAGAACAGCCCTGCTCGGGTAACAGCGCACGCGAGAGAGCACCAGCCGGTCTCCCCCGTGACGGGGTCGTAGTCCTTGGGGTTCTCGAAGGGCAGTTGATGGGCCTCTACGAGACCGACCTCGGGGCGCGCGGTAAGGCCCTTCAACAGCTCGGTCACGGCCGCCGGCCCGACGACGACGTCGTCGTTGCAGAACAGGAGGAGCTCCGACTCGTTCTTCTTGAACAGGCGGTTCTGGCCTTCGGCGTGGCCGAGGTTCTGACCAAACCGCTCGTAGCTGAAGTCGGCGCCGCCTGCTTTGAGGACCTCGCCGAGCGAGTCCAGGGCCTTCTTTCCCAGGCCGGCCTTCTCCGAGCAGTCGCCGATGACGACGACCGCCTCCCCGAGCAGCCCGCCCGAACGCGCGTTGTCCAGCGACTGGGCCAGGGCCTCCGCATACCTGAGCAGCGTCGCGGGTGTGAAGGCATGTGCCACTGTCTGTACCCGCAGGCTGGACCGGGGCGCCTCGGCTTTCGGCACAACACTCCCCTCTCCCGAGAACCCGGTCTCATCTCCGGGCCGATCCGTCGACAATATCCCCGGTGCGCTCCGCGGGGTGTTCTCACGCGCTACGTGCCCGCTTCGCCGCCCCGCCAGACCCTCCTCGCGTGCAGCAACAACGCCGGGGCCACAGTTTGACGGCCCGTTTCGCACTCATCCACGTGCCTGAGATACATTGCCTCCGCCTTGTCGTGCTTCGGCTCCAGCGGTTTCGTTCGGGGCCCGACTGGGCAGGCTGTCTCCCGACGTTCCCAGCCGGCGGAACATCTCTGACGTCGGGCGCTAAAACGCGCGCTGTAACCAAGGTGTTTATTCGCGGGTGGCTATGATTTAGTGCTAATCTCAGGGCGCTGCAGGCGTGGACGAAAAGGACGGGAATGCCAAGAAAACCGCTGACCCTGCCAGAAGTCGCAGACAAGCTCGGTGTGCATTACATGACCGTCTACCGATATGTCCGCACGGGCCGGCTCCCCGCCAAGCGCGTCCGGGGTGTCTGGCAGGTCAATCCGGCGGATCTGGCGCACGTGGAACGCTCGCGCCAGGCGACCCGGACGACGGGCAAGGCACCCTCCCGGTCACGCCTCGAGGCGCGGCTCGTCGCCAGCGACGAGGCCGGGGCATGGGACGTTCTCGAGGAGGCGCTCGCATCGGGCATGGAGCCCGACGAGGTGCTGCTGGAGCTCATCGCACCCGCGCTGCACTCGATAGGACTTATGTGGCAGCAAGGCGAGCTTTCGGTCGCGGACGAGCACCGGGCGAGCGCTGTCGCCGCGCGCCTCATCAGCCGCCTCGGCGCTCGCTTCGCGCGACGGGGCCACAGGCGGGGAACGGTCGTGCTTGCGGCCGCGCCCGGGGAGCTGCACGGATTGCCCGTCGCCATCACGGCCAACCTGCTGCGGTGGAGGGGACTCCAAGTCATCGAGCTCGGGGCCGACACCCCCGCGGAAGCCCTGGCCGAGACGGTGGCCGGTGAGCCGGACATAGTCGCCGTGGGAGTGGCGTGCACCGCGGCCGGCTCCCCCCAGGCGGCGCGCCGCGCGATCGCCGCCATCCGTAAGGCTGCCCCCGATGTGCCCGTCCTCATCGGGGGAGCCGCCGTCACCGATGCCGCTCACGCACGCCGTCTCGGGGCCGACGTGTTCACCGGCGGGCGGGCCGACGAGGTCGTCCGCGCGGTCGAGGACATTCTCGCGCCCAAGTCCACGAGGTGAACCCGGTACGCCCCAGTAGATAAGTAGTGAGGTCAGACGGCCCGGGCACCCAGTCGGCCGCGCCAGGACGGCTTGGCGAGAACGACCTGAACGTCGCTCACGTGCCGCTCCAGAAACGCCGCCTCGCAGTAGGCGAGGTAGAGGGCCCACAGCCGGCGGAACTCGGTGCCCATCCCGAGGCCCTGGATCTCGACCTCGTGCGAGTCCAAGTTCGCCGCCCAGCGTCTCAGCGTCTCGGCGTAGTGGCGCCCGATGTCCTCGAGGTCGACGACGCGCAGGTCCGTGGCCCTCGCGAGCGAGTCTGTGATCGATGCGACTGAGGGAAGACATCCACCGGGGAACACCATGGCCCGGATGAAGTCCCGGTGCCGCTTGGCACGCTCGAAACTGCGATCGTCGATAACGATGGCCTGCAGCGCGGCCAGACCGCCGCTTTCGAGCAGCCCAGCGCACGCGGCCAGGAAGTCGTCGTGGTGCCTCCAGTCGACCGCTTCGATCATCTCCACAGACACGAGCTTGTCGAACCGGCCACGCAGGTCCCGCCAGTGGGCACCGAGCACCGTCACGCGATCGGCGAGGCCCGCGGCAGCCACCCGATCCTCGACATAGCCGCGTTGGGCCTCCGACACCGTCGTGGTTGTCACCAGGCTCCCGTAATGCCTTGCCGCATGGATCGCGAAGCCTCCCCAACCCGAGCCGATCTCTATGAGGCGATCGCCGGGTTTAAGGTCCAGCTTCGAGCAGAGTCTGTCCATCTTTCTCACCTGGGCGTCGCGAAGGCTCGAGTCGGGGCTGTCGAACAGCCCGCAGGAGTAGGTCATCGTGTCGTCGAGCATCAGCTCGAAGAACTCGTTGGACAAGTCGTAGTGCTCCCGGACGTTGCGCTCGTCGTCAGCGCGGCTCGGCGCGGCCAACCTCGCCGGCACATCGAGCAAACCTGCGAAGGCCCGTCCCAGGCTGTCCATCCGTTCCAGGAGCGGCCTCATGCGAGCGAACAACGTCCGTAGGAAGGCCGTCAGGTCGTCGGAGTCCCACCAGCCGGCGACG
Source organism: Acidimicrobiales bacterium (assembly GCA_050012675.1). Classification (GTDB taxonomy): domain Bacteria; phylum Actinomycetota; class Acidimicrobiia; order Acidimicrobiales; family Bog-793; genus Fen-455. The sequence continues at coordinate 8,097 of JBEKGS010000057.1, read as the reverse complement.
TAGGAGGAGCCGAGCCCGACCGACCTCGAAGCCAATAGCGCCTCATAGACGCGGGCGTCGTGCACCTCCATACGCACGAGGGGGTCTCCGCTGCCCAGACGATGCGACCGGCCGGCCTCGCAAACCTCGATCGTGCCGGTACCCGAGAGAGCTCCTGCCCAAAAGACGATGCGCCGCGCCGTCGCTTCCAGGCCCGGCCAGAGCCTGGGCGCAGCGGCATGGCGGAGAAGCCCTCTCCCGTCCACGGTGGCAACTGCGTCGTCGCCCGGAGCCGAACGGCGCGAACCGGCTCTAGTCGTCGTGTGAGGCGGTGTGTGAGGCGGTCTGGTCAATGCAGGACCGCCCGTCGCGCCGGATGTACGAAGAAAGGTGCCCCGCGCAGACCAAGGCGTGCGGCCTGGGAGTAGATGCCGGCGGAGACCCGATGCGTCGACGCGGGGTGCTCCCATAACAGCCGCGCGAGAGCGTGGCGGTCCAGTGGCCTGCGTCGCAACGACAAGCTCACCCGCAACAGAGCTTCGCTGCCACGCAGCACAGCGAGGCGGACCATGAGGCCCTCGCTCGGCGCGTTGTACCGGAGCTCGTAGTCGACGTCCATCGGCATGAAGGGTGACACATGCATGGACTTCGCGAACCGGTGACGCCCGGGCGGTCCGACAACGTAGCTGTGTCGCTCGTGCCAGGGCGTGTTCTCCACCTCGGCAACCAGCGATTCGACCTCTTCGCCGGCTGTGCTCATGCAGAAGTAGAGGCTTATCGGGTTGAACAACCACCCCCAGGTGCGAAGGTTCGCCAGCAACGCGACACGACCCGCGGGCCTCACCCCGGAGCGCTCCTCGACGAGACTGCGCACCGCCTCGTGCAAAGGTGTGGCGTGGTCGCCGAGGAAGTCCTCGCGACGGAACCAGACGGGCGCGGGCCTGCGGCTCGACCACAGGGGGTGCAGCCTTGTGACCGAGTCGATCTCGTCCAGATAGATGAGCGGCATCGCGACGCGATAGAAGAACTCGTGCGCCGCCCCCGGCCCGAAACGGCGGTGACGCAGCGTTCCCTCGTACAGGGCGCTGCGCAGTCCCGTGGTCACAGGTGTCGCCACCTGGCCCGGTACTGCCAGCACGCTGCTCACAGTGTCGCCCCCAGCGCCCGGCAGGTCTTGACGGCACTGGCGACGCCGTCCTCGTGAAACCCGTACCCCCAGTACGCACCACAGAACCAAGTGCGCCGAACGCCGTTGATCTCCGCGTGACGCTTCTGGGCGGCGATCGCCGCCGGGTCGAGCACGGGATGGGCGTAGTCCATACGGGCCAGCACCAGGGCGGGGTCTATCGCGTCATCACGGTTCAAGGTCACAAGCAGCGGCGTCTGGGATGGGATCGCCTGAAGTCGGCTCAGATTGTATGTCAGCGTCGCGTGGTCGGTCTCGGTGTCAAGCCGGTGGTAGTTCCAGCTGGCCCAGGCGCGCCGGCTGCGCGGCAGCAAGCGGACGTCGGTGTGCAAGGTGGCGCTGTTCGCCTGGTAGCCGATGGCGCCGAGGATCCGGCGCTCGGATGGATGAGGATCGGACAGCAGAGCCAGCGCCTGGTTGCTGTGCGTCGCCACGACCACGTGGTCGAACAACTCGAGACCGGCGGGTCCCACGAGCTCGACGCCATCAGGTCCCCGGCGGATCTTGTCGACCGGCGTCCCGAGCCGCAGCCTGCCTTCTTGTCGCAGGGGGCGAAGGATGGCCTGCACGTACGAGCGCGACCCTCCTGTGATCGTCCGCCAGCGCGGCTGGTCGTGCAGGCTCAACAGGCCGTGGCGCTCGAAGAAACGGGCGAAGGTGGCAGCTGGGATCCGGGTGAAGGTCCTTGGCCCCGCAGACCAGATCGAGGAGCCCAGCGGCACGAGGTACCAGTCCCGGAAGCCCTGCGACCACCGCTGGAAAGAGAGCACCTCCTCCAGGGTCACCTCGTCGGGCGGAGGGTTCTCGAGCAGGCCCCGGGCAAGGCGGTTGAACCGGACGACGTCGGCGAGCATCCTCAAGAATTCCGGGCGCGCGATGTTGCGGCGCTGGGCGAACACCGTTGTTGGCGAGGTGCCACGCCATTCCAGGCCGGTCAGGCTGTCGGCAACCCCGAAGCTCATGTCGCTCGGCTGGGTGGCTACCCCGAGGCGCTCGAGGAGCCGGCAGAACAGCGGGTACGTACGCTCGTTGTAGACGAGAAACCCGGTGTCGACGTCCACGGTGGCGTCCGCCATCTCCACCCGGTGCGTGTGTGAGTGACCTCCCGGTCGATCGTCGGCCTCGTAGAGGACTACGTCGTGGCGCGGCTGTAGCAGGTGCGCACAGACCAGACCCGACACCCCGCTCCCGATGATCGCGATCCTCATGCTCTCCTCTTCCCTCTTTCCTCTTCCCTGGTGTCGCGCGAGCTCGTCCGCCTGCGGGCTGCCCGGACACGAACGGCCGCCGGCCGACGCGTCCGGCCAATCGGTGTTCGTTGCCGGGGCCGTCTCGTACGTGGGCGTTCCCGCACCGGGCCGTCCTCCGCCGGAGGCCCGGAAGGACCCGAGCTCTGCGCTGTTGTTCGGCAGCTAGTTTAGCACTAAACTAACTCCATGAGCACCTACCGCACGACAATCCTCTCGGCCCGGCCCCCGGTCGATGTCTTCGAGTACATGGCGCGCTTCTCCAACGCCGTCGAGTGGGACCCGGGGGTCCTCGCCTGCGAGGAGTCCGATCCCGGACCGCCGCGGCGCGGGAGCACCTACCGGCTGGTGGTCGGCGCCCTCGGGCGGCGTGTGCGCCTCGAGTACCGGATCGAGGAGATCGACCCGCCACGGCGGGTCGTGCTCCGGGCCGAGAATTCGGCGATACGTTCGACAGACGTGATCGAGGTGTCGCCGATGCCAGAGGGTGGCACCGAGGTGAGCTACGAGGCGACGCTCACAGCCAAGGGGGCAGCTCTCCTTCTGACCCCGCTCGTCGGCGTGGCCCTGCGCCGTATAGGGGACAGGGCTGCGGCCGGGCTGAAGGCCGCGTTGACATCGTGAGCGGGGTGACCACGCCCTTTCCGCGCGCAAGGCTCGCCCTCGCGAGGGTCGTCGATGCCGCCGCGGAGGCAGCCGTCGTGCCCAGCTTCAGCCGGGCGGGCATCGCACTGCGCAGTCGCCTCGAGGCCTGGAGCGACCCGCCACCGATGCACGGTCAGGTCGCGGTCGTGACCGGTGCCACTTCGGGGATCGGTTTGGCCGCGGCGACGGCCATGGCGGGCCTCGGCGCCACCGTCCACCTCGTGGGTCGCGACCCTGACCGGGCGCACCGGGCGCTGTCGACGCTCGAACAGGCCGGCCCTGGGCGGGCGGGGATGGACACCGTCGACCTTTCGGACTCCGAGGCCGTCGTCGCCCTCGGGATGCGCCTGGCCGAGCGCTACGACCGCGTCAACGTCCTCGTCCACAACGCCGGGTCCCTTTCTCGCATCTACCAGGCGACCCCGACCGGCGTCGAGAAGACAGTTGCGACACAGGTCCTCGCGCCCTACGTGCTGACCGCGACTTTGGCCCGGCTGATGTGGCAGAGCTCGCCCGCGACGATCGTGACGGTCAGCTCCGGTGGCATGTACCTCCAGCGTTTCGACCTCGCACATCTGGAGATGTCCGTGCAGGGCTACGACGGGGTCGTCGCCTACGCCCGTAGCAAACGGGCACAGGTCGTGCTGGCGGACGCCTGGGCGCACCGCTTCGCCCCCGCCGGAGTGCTCAGCTACTCCATGCACCCGGGCTGGGCCGCCACCCCGGGCTTGAAGGCGGGCCTGCCACGGTTCGAAGCGTTCTGGCGGCCGCTGCTGCGCACCGCCGCCGAAGGTGCGGACACCCTGGTCTGGCTCGCCGCGGGCGGACCCACCCTCCAGGCCGACGCCCTCGGGTCACAGCTGCCTGCCTCCGGCTTCTACCACGACCGTAGGAGGCGCACCGATCACCGCTTCCCCGTCAGCCGGCCGACGCGGACCGGCGACGGCAACGCGTTGCTCGCGTGGTGCGCGGCCCGCACCGGCATAGCGACGCCGCTGCCCGCCGACGCCGAGTGACCAGGTATTCAACTGGCGGCTATCCGCGGCACTCCGGGCACAGGCCGAGCAGGTCGAGCTGGTGCTCGGTGACCTCGTAGCCCTGTTCTTCCGCCACCGCCCGGGCCGCCTCACCGAGCGCCCGTTCCAATTTGGGCGAGGGGTGCACGTCCTCCACCTTCCCGCAGCGCGCACAGACGAAGTGGTGGTGGTGACTCGAAAGCTCCTCGGCCAACTCGAAGCGACCGTGGTCGTCGGCGCCCGCAACTCTTCGCACGACCCCGACGTCGATGAGAGCCGTCATGTTCCGATAGGCGCTGCTCTGGGGAAGGTCGGGGGCCGAGGCGACGATCTCGGGAACTGTGAGGGGCCTTCCGGCGGCTGCCAACGTCTCGACGAGCACCTTGCGCAGGTGCGTGTAACGCTGGTCCACGCCGGCCAACCGGAGGCTCACGGCCTCATGGACGGAACGTGCGATCACCACCGTCGCAGACATTAGGTCGGCTCACGATTCGTCCCACCGGCCGTGGCGAGACGCACGCTTTTCTCCGGGGCGTACCGCGCGCCGGGTTGGCGCACGCCACCGGAGCGATGCCACACGGTCCAGGCGCGCCCAGCGATGAAGAAGACCGCGCCGAGAACACCGACGAAGAACCCGACGGGCCAATCGGTCTCGTAGGAGGCCGCGATGGCCACCCAGACGATTGTCACCGACAAGGCGACCGAAAGACTCAAGGCACCCAGTGGGTTGCCGGTGAACGACCGGGCGGCGCCCGGAGCTCCGATCATGAGGCTGAACATGAGCAGAGCCCCGACGACGGGGACCGACATCGTGGTCACGAGCGCCACCACGACGAGGAAGCACATCTCCATCCGCTGCGTCCGCACTCCGCGGGCTTCTGCCACCTCCGGAATCACCGAGGTCAGGAGCAGCGGGCGGTAAAGGGTCACGACAGCGAGGATGCACACGACCCCGAGCACGGCGGTCGCGAGCACCTGGTTGGTGCTGACCCCGAGCACTTCGCCGAAGAGCAGCGCGTAGATCGCGGAGGCGTACTCCTCGCTCCAGCTGAGGAACAGTGCGCCGAGGCCGAGCATGAACACGAGCGTGAGCGCCGTGACGGCGTCATGACGACCGCGTTTGCCCAAAAAACCGATGGAGAGAGCGCTTATGACAGCAAAGGTCCCCAGTCCCGCCAAGGTGTTGACTCCGATGAGGGAAGCGCCCGCGGCTCCGGCGAAGCCGGCTTGGGGAACCGCGTGGGCCACGAAGGCCGAGCCCCGCAGCACGGTGAAAAAGCCGACGACACCAGCCACGACAGCGACCATCGTCGCGACTATCCAGGCGTTGACCATGATTCCCGAGAACATCACCCTGCTCCGAGAACCGTGGACTCGGGCCCCCGGGGCCGCCCGGCGACGGCCGTCGGGCCTTCAGAGGAGGCGAGGGCCCGTGCCCCCGCACGTCTCGCCCTGTGCCTGCTGGCGAAGTCGGCCAGCAGGTAGACGGCGAGGACAAGCGCCACCACGAAAAAGCTCACAGGCCAGCCCCGTCCCGCCGGAGGCCAGTAATAGCTGTCATAGGCGAGCACGATGCCTGTCCAGGTCACCGCGAGACCGATGACGGCCGCCCAGAAGATCGCGAGCCCGGGGCGCTTGGTCAGCCGCAATGCCGCGGCGGCGGGGCCGATCAGGACCGCCGTGCTGAGGATGGCACCGATGGTCACACAAGAAAGCGACACCGCCACGGCCATTGCGAGCAGGTAGAGGACACCCACCGTGCGCACGGGCACGCCCCTAGCGGAGGCGACGTCCTGGCTCACGGCGCTCAGGAGCAACGGACGGTAGCACAGGGCGACGATGGCGAGTGCGAGCACGCTCAAAAACGCGAAGACGGGGATCATCGAAGCGCGGATGACGAACATCGAGCCGAACAGGATCGTGATCGTCGCGCCCGTCGTGTTGCGCTCTGTCGTGCCCAGATATAGGAACAGGGCGGCAATCCCGAGGCTCGCACCGAGGACGATCCCGGTCGCCATGTCGCGTGCCCTCGGCCGCCGTCCTCCGAACAACTCCATCGCGCCTGCGCCGAGGATCGCGAAGCTGACGAATCCCCAGAGCGGGTTCGCGCCTACGAGAAAGGCCCCCGAACCACCCGTGGTGCCAAGGTCCCCAAGGGAATGTCCTGCAAAAGACTGGCCGCGAATGACCGTGAAGACGCCCACGACCGCGGACACGACCGCCACGGCCCCGCCCACGACCACCGCCACCCTTACGGGTTCGCTCGCAAAGAACCCGGGTTCGAAGATGGCCCTCAGCATGGCGCTGCTGTCACCCGAGCCCGCGTGGCACGACAGTACGTGCGCTCTCGGGCTCGGCGTGGTGCACCTCGTCGCTTCCCGCGACCACAAGGATGCGGCCGTGAACGTGCAGCACGTCGACGTGGTGGCCGTAAAGGGCGGTCAGGACGTCTTCGCGGACCACCTCGTCGGTCGATCCGGTTGCCGCCCGACCGGAGGCGACATAGACGACACGGTCCATCACCGGCAGCAGCGGGTTCATCTCGTGCGCCGAGATGAGAACAGCAATTCGCTGCTGTTTCGCGATCGTCGCCAAAAGGGCTACAACCTCCTGCTCGCTACGGATGTCGAGGTTCGCGAGCGGTTCGTCCAAAAGGAGCAGCCTGGGCTTTGCGATCAAGGCATGCGCGATGAGGGCCCGCTGCAACTCTCCACCCGAGAGGCTGCCGACACGGGCGTCGGCAAAACCCCGGGCGTCGACAGCCTCGAGCATCTCGTCGACCAGCTGTCGACGGCTGCGCGAAGGAAGGGGGATCCCGAATCGGTCGCCGTCGAGCCCGAGAGCCACAAGGTCGCGCGCCCTCAAGGGCATGTCAGGATCGAGACCGATGCTCTGCGGGACGTAGCCGATGGACCGGTTGCGACGCGGACGCGCCTGGCCCGCGAACAGCACCCTGCCCGCCGAAGGGGCCTCCAGACCGAGGATCACTTTGAAGATGGACGTCTTGCCCGCCCCGTTGGACCCTATGAGGCCCGTGAGCTCTCCGGCATGAAGGCTGAATGTGACTTCGTGGAGGATCTCCCGACCCGAGAGCCACAGCGAGACGCCGTCGAGGGAGAGGACCTCCTCTCGCCGAGCGGCGGACCCGAAAGCGCCGTTCACAGGTGCTCCGTCGAGACATTGTCGGCGACGGCCTTGGCCAGTGCGTGGACCTCGGCCAGCATCCAGGTCTGGTAGTCGTAGCCGGGCGTGGGCATCGTCTCGTAAACGCCCACGACGGGTATGCCGTTGCTTCTCGCAAGCGCAAGGAACGACTGGGTGATCGAGTCGGTCACCTGCTCGTTGTACAGGAAGACCTTGACCTTATGCCCTGTGAACAGGCCGTCTTGTGCAGTTATGTCCTCAGGTGGCGGGTCGACCCCGTTCATGATGTCCGCTTGCAACGCCCAGGGCGTCTCGTTCCGGGTCCCCGCCACCTGCAGCATGTAGTCGGCGACCGGCTCGGTAGTCGCCACGGGAGTGCCCGGATGGTCCTTCTTGAAGCTGACTATCGCCTTCAGCCACGGGTCAAGCGAGCGATCGAACCTCGTCAGGTTCGCTCTGAAGTAGGAGGCGTGTGCCGGCTCGAGTGCGGACAGGTCGCCGCTCACCGCCTTGGCCACGGCCGGCATCGTGACCGGGTTGTACCAAAGGTGCGGGTTCTCCGTGCTGTCGGGAAGCCCGAGCAGCTTCTGGACGTCGATGACCTTCCGCTTCGGGTTAGGCGACGCGGACTCGATCGTGTTCATGAAGGTGTCGTAGTAGACACCGTTCTGGACGACAAGCTGCGCGTCACTGATCACGCGGGCAACAGACGGGCTCGCCTCGAAGGTGTGCGGGTCGGTGTTGGGATTGCTCAGGATGGCGCTCACCTTGACGTACCTGCCGCCGATCTGGCTGATGACGTTCGCGTACTCGTTCTCCGCCCCTACCGCCACGACGGTTCCGCCGGCGCGCGGGGCCGGACTCGAGCAGGCGCACCCGA
>JBEKGS010000056.1:0-17470 GCA_050012675.1 Acidimicrobiales bacterium | reverse complement strand
AGATTGCGAGAAAGGCGAGACGGCCATGAAGATCGCGCAGGACATCACCCAGCTCATCGGGAACACCCCCCTTGTGCGGCTGCGCCGGCTGACCGGTGAGAGCGGGGCCAGCGTCGTGGCCAAGCTCGAGTACTTCAACCCGGCCCACAGCGTGAAGGACCGCATCGGCGTGGCCATGATCGACGCCGCCGAAAAGGCCGGGCTCATCGGCCCCGACACGATCATCTTGGAGCCCACGAGCGGCAACACCGGCATCGCCCTGGCGATGGTGTGCGCGGCCCGGGGCTACAAGTGCACCTTCACCATGCCCGAGACCATGAGCAAAGAGCGCCGGGCCCTGCTCAGGGCCTACGGGGCCGAGCTCGTTTTGACCCCCGGCCCAGAAGGCATGCCCGGGGCCATCGCCAAGGCCGAGGAGCTGGCCAAGGCCGACCTGAGATACTTCGTCCCCCAGCAGTTCGAGAACCCGGCCAACCCGGCCATCCACCGGGCGACCACGGCCGAGGAGATCTGGGCCGACACCGACGGCAAGGTCGACATCGTCGTGTCCGGGGTGGGCACCGGCGGGACCATTACCGGCGTCGGCCAGGTGCTGAAGAAGCGCAAGGCCGCGGTGAAGATGGTGGCCGTCGAGCCCGCCGCCTCGCCGGTGCTCTCGGGGGGCCAAAAAGGTCCCCATCCCATCCAGGGCATCGGGGCGGGCTTCGTCCCGGCCATATTGGACACCGGCGTCATCGACGAGATCATCAAAGTCGAGAACGCCGACGCCTTCGATCTCGCCCGTCGGGCGGCCCGCGAAGAGGGGCTCTTGGTGGGCATCTCCTCGGGGGCGGCCATCTGGGCGGCCCTAGAGGTGGCCAAGCGCCCCGAGAACACCGACAAGTTGATCGTCGTGATCATCCCGTCGTTCGGAGAGCGTTACCTGTCCACGGCGCTGTTCGAGGGTCTCAGCGACTGAGCATGCTCGAGACCCTGCGGCGTGACCTGGCCTCGGCCCGCGAGCGCGACCCGGCGGCGCGCTCGTCGCTCGAGATCGCCGTGTGCTACTCGGGCGTGCACGCCATCTGGAGCCACCGCATCTGCCACTGGCTGTGGAACGCCGACTTGAAGTTCCTCGCCCGGGCGTGCTCGAGCCTCGCCCACATCGTCACAGGCGTCGACATCCATCCTGCGGCCGTGCTGGGCCAGGGCGTGTTCATCGACCACGCCACGGGCGTGGTCATCGGCGAGACGGCCGAGGTCGGTGACGAGGTGACCATCTACCAGGGCGTCACCTTAGGGGGCACGAGCCTCGAACGCGTGAAGCGCCACCCGACGGTGGGCAACCGCGTCACCATCGGGGCCGGGGCCAAGGTGCTCGGGGCGATCACGATCGGTGACGACAGCCGCATCGGAGCCAACGCCGTGGTCGTCAAGTCCGTGCCCCCCAACTCGGTCGTGGTCGGCGTGCCCGGCCAGATCATCGCCCGCAGCCGCCCGCACCGGGCCAGTGACCCTGCACTCGCTGTTGGAGCGGGTCGACGAGCTGGAGATGGCCGTCGCCGGGCACGGACACGGCCACGACGTCCGTCCCTCCGAGGCCGGCGTATGGTCAGGGGAAGACTTCTCGATCTGAGTGCGGGGTGCGGGACGCTGGCCGAACCGTCATCCGGCGAGCCGAGCCGCTGAGGCTTGGTAGCGTCTGGGCCATGCCCATCGCGGTCTCTTCCTTTGTGCTCGATTCGTTCGATGAGGAGCCTCCCTTCCTGGAGGATCCTGGCGTCCAGTACGCCCGTATACGTATTGCCAAGACGTTCCGCGGTGACATCGAAGCGCAGAGCACGGTGGAGATGCTCTCGGTGCGAGCCGAGAACGGGGGCGCAGGCTACGTGGCAGTCGAGCGGATAGCGGGGTCGGTGCACGGCCGGTCGGGGAGCTTCGCGGTCTTACACATAGGCACGATGGCGGGCGAGAGCCAATGGGCCAGATGGCCGGTCGTCCCCGGCTCAGGGACAGGAGATCTCGCTCGGATATCTGGTGAGGGACGGATTCAGATTTCCCACGACGGCGCGCACCAGCTCCACCTCGATTACGAACTCTTTTGATCCCCGGCGAACGTCCCGCGCCGAGCGGGATGATTCGCGAGGACCTCAGTTGCCGAGAAAAGGGGGAGAAAACGATATGAAGGACTCGCTGCGGGCGGAGTCGGTCCGCCTAACGGGTCACGGTGGTGACGAAATCGAGGCCTACGTGGCTCAGCCGCTCGGCGACGAACGTGTCGGAAGCGTCGTGGTAATCCACCACATGCCCGGCTTCGACGAGGGAATGAAGGAGATCACAAGGAAGTTCGCGGCGCACGGATACCTGGCAGTCTGCCCGAACCTCTACAGCCGGGAGGCACCGGGAGCATCTCCTGACGACGCGGCCGCCGCCGTCCGAGCACTTGGAGGCGTTCCCGACGACCGCCTGGTCGGAGACGTTCGGGGAGCGGTCCAATATCTCACCTCGCTCGAGTCATCGAACGGACGCGTGGCCACGATCGGCTACTGCTCAGGCGGTCGCCAGTCGTTCCTTGCCGCATGCAGCCTTCCGCTTGACGCCGCGGTCGACTGCTACGGCGCATTCGTTGTCGGGACTCCGCCCGAGGGCAGTCCGCTCAAGATCGGGCCGATCGTGCACTTGGCCAAGGACCTCTCCTGTCCGCTGCTCGGTCTGTTCGGCGCCGATGACCAGTACCCGTCGCCCGAGCATGTTGCCGAACTGGAGGAGGCGTTGAAACAAGCAGGCAAGGCCTACGAGTTCCACTCCTACGAGGGAGCCGGCCACGCCTTTTTCGCGACTGACCGTCCGAGCTACCGACCCGAGGCCGCCAAGGACGGTTGGCAGCGGATCTGGGACTTTTTCGGCCGGTACCTCGACTCCTGAGACGACCGGGACGAGTAGCGATGTGCACCTATCAGACCGAGAAGCTGGCCGTGAAGGGCTCGGGCAAGGGGCCTGAGGGATGGTTTCCGCTCACCAGCGCCACCGTCTATTTCGATCATCCGGCGCACTATCCCGCAGAGCACAGCTTGAATATCGACTTTCTCAACCTGGAGGGCGGCGCCCTTTCCCGGGTCGCAGTTGAACTCGACCCGGCCTCGGCGCGTGAACTGGCACGGGCAATTCTCCAGTCGATTGAGGCTGTCCCTGGGCACTGACCGGGAAACTGGCGCGAGCTTCAACGCTCTTCATAGATGTCGATGCCGCTGAACTCCTCGAAACCGAGCCTCTCATAGACACGCGCGGCGTCGTCTGAGTCGGTCTCGAGGTGGGCGAACCCGGCGCCCGCTTCGAAGCCGTGAGTCACGAGCCAGCTCGACAGCGCCGCCGCGATTCCTCTTCGACGGGCGGCGGGGACGACCGCGATTCCGCCGAGGTACAAGCTCCGACCGGCCTCACCCTCGCACTCGAGCGCATAGCCGGTCGCGACGGGCAGGCCCTCGAGCTCTCCGACCGCGACGAGCGCACGATCGGATCGGCACAGAGGCGCCAGCCACGAGCGCCCCTCGGCGGCCTCGGTACCGAACGCAAGCGCATCGATCTCCGCCACGGTTGCGACGTCGCCGGCGTCGGCCCGGCCAAGCACAAACCCAGGAGGCGTCGTTGCTCCCGCGAAGCTCAAGGCGTCCAGGGCCATGAGCCGCTGTGCCCCGAGCCGCCGCCCGTGAGGCCAAGATGCGCCGGCCGGTACCAAAGTGCCCCATGGCACGTCGCGGACCTGGTACCACCGCCTCGCTTCAGCGATGTCCGCGAGTGTGGCGTCGGTCACGCAGGCCGCGTTCAGGTGGGCGTAACCAAGTCCGCTTGACATCAGCCTCCACCCGGGGATCTCCGCCGTGTCGCCGCCGTACGGCTGACGCAGACGGCCCTGCGCCTGCCATGCGTCGGTATGGGCCAAGAACACCCGGTCAGCGTCAGTCGATGACAACGCCTGAACACTTCCCGCGCCCGTCCTGCAACGGCGGCCCCACGAAAAGGCCCGGAACAGAACAGGTCTGCACCTCGATCATGGGTCAGTGGGTCCTGCGGGCGACAAGCTCACCGAGTACCGCGTCCGGCACCTCGAGGTCGCCGGTCCCGGTGCCGACCAGTAGGTCGGGCTTGAAGGATCCGTGGAAGTCGGAGCCCCCCGTCGCGACGAGGTCGTGACGCGCAGCCATCTCCGCGAGCCAGGCGCGCTCGTCAGGCGAGTAGCGCCCGTAGTAGCACTCCACGCCCCCGAGCCCGGCAGCGGAAAGCTCACCGAGCAGAAGGTCGAGCCGGGCGGGATCGACACCGAGCGTGAGGGGATGGGCAAGCACCACTACGGCTCCTGAGCCCTTTGCTGCGTCGATGAACGTCGTGACATCGATTCGAGACTTCGGCACGTAGCCAGGAGTTCCCTTGGAGAGCAAACGGTCGAAGGCGTCTTGGATGTTCACGGCGGCGCCGTTTGCCACCAGTACGGAGGCGAAATGGGGCCGTCCGATGACAGAGCTGCCGGCTGCTGCTTCGACCTGCTCCAAAGAGACGGGCAACCCAAGGTCTTTGAGCCGCTTCAGGAGCAGGTCGTTTCGGAGTGATCTGTCCCGCCGGAGGTTCTCGAGCTCGGATTGCAGCGGGCCCTCGCCGGGCTCGACGAAATAGGCGAGTGCGTGCATCGTCCCAGGCTCGAACGCGCACGAGATCTCGCAGCCCGGCACAAACGCGAGACCGAGGCTCGCGGCCCGGCTGCGAGCCTCGGGGACGCCGTCGAGACCGTCGTGGTCTGTCAGCGCCATTGCCGTGCAACCCGCTTGCGCAGCAAGCTCCACGACCCGTTCGGGAGTCTCAGAGCCGTCGGAGCAGGTCGAGTGCAGGTGCAGGTCGATCACCGAGCCGAGCGTACCGGAGGTCGCTTTCGACCGAGCCGGAAGCCGACAGTCGCGTTCCCGTCCCCAATAAGAGTCGCCAAACAAACGTGGAGCCCTAAGTTGTGGGAAGACCAGGAGGTCGCGCGAATGGGGACGATGGCCATTCGAACAGAGGCACTGTCCAAGCGCTACGGGAGCGTCGACGCCCTCAAGGATCTCGACCTCGAGGTGCGCGAGGGTGAGGTCGTCGGCTACCTCGGTCCGAACGGGGCGGGCAAGACGACCACGATTCGTCTCCTACTCGGGTTGATCCGTCCGACGGCAGGTCGCGCCGAGATCTTCGGCCTCGACTGCCAGCACAACGTGGTTGAGGTCCATCGTCAGCTGGCCTATGTGGCGGGCGAGGCGAGCCTGTGGCCCTCGCTCACCGGCGCCGAGACCCTCCACCTGCTCGGCCGCGTGCAGGCAAGGGTGGACGACGCCTACCGGGATGAACTGATCGGCCGTTTCGATCTCGACACCTCCAAGAAGGTCCGTGCTTACTCCAAGGGCAATCGCCAGAAGCTGATCCTGGTGGCGGCGCTCATGACCCGGCCTAGGCTGCTCGTACTCGACGAGCCGACGAGCGGGCTCGACCCGCTCATGGAACAGGCCTTTCGTCTTTGCGTCCATGAGGCGCGCGAGCGGGGCCAGACAATCTTCCTGTCCTCGCACATCTTGAGCGAGGTCGAGGCGCTCTGCGATCGGGTCGGAATCCTGCGCGAGGGCCTGCTGGTCGAGATGGGGACACTGGCGGAGATGCGACACCTTTCGGCTCTCACCGTTGAAGCGACGTTCGAAGGTCCCGTGCCCGAGGTCTCCCAGCTCCCCGGTGTGTCTTCGGTCGAGGTTGTCGGGCACGTTCTCCGCTGCCAGGTGCGAGGGACGATCGAGCCTCTGTTGCAGGTTCTCGCCGCCTCCGGGGTACGCGAGCTCTTGAGCCGGGAACCGTCGCTCGAGGAGCTCTTTCTCGCTCAATACGGAGGCGACGGCACCGCGGACGCGCCGACTCATGCAAGCTGAGGCAACGGTCACGCTTCCGGCACGAGCGGGCCGTTGGCCCGGGAGTTTGGTCGCGCGCCAGACGGCTCGCAGGGCGGTCCGTTCAGGAGTTCTTTGGGGTTATGTTTTCGGGCTGTACCTGGCAACCCAGGCCCTCGCCTATGCGTCGAGCTACAAGACCGCCGCTCAGCGTGCCGGCTTGACCAAGGAGTTCGGATCGAACGCCGGGGTGAGCGCGCTGGTCGGCCCCGCCCACGACATCCAAACTGTCGCCGGCTTCACCGTATGGAAGTGTCTCGCGGTGCTGGCTGTCGTCGGCGCGGTGTGGGGCCTGCTCACCGGCACGCGGTTGCTACGTGGGGAGGAGGACGCCGGGCGGTGGGAGCTCTTGCTTGCCGGGCAGACCACGCGCAGGGCCGCTGCCGCCCAGGCGCTCGCCGGCCTCGGTTGTGGTCTCGGGGCACTTTGGGCCACCACGGCCGTCATCACGATCGTCGTCGGGCGTTCGTCGAAGGTGGACATCAGTCCCGGAGGGGCGCTTTTCCTGGCTGTGGCCGCTGTGGCGGCGGCGGCATTGTTCCTCGTCCTCGGAGCACTTGCAAGCCAACTGGCACCCACCCGCCGCCAGGCATCTGCCTACGCCAGCGCTGTTCTAGGCGCGAGCTACGCCCTTCGCATGGTCGCCGACTCCGGCACCGGTCTCGGCTGGCTCAGGTGGGCATCACCCCTCGGGTGGATCGAGGAGCTGCAACCGCTGACGGCGCCGCATCCCCTTGCCCTGTTGCCGATCGCCGGACTCATCGTCGTGCTGGCGTTGTTAACGATACGTTTGGCGGGAGAGCGCGACTTGGGAGCCAGCACTCTTCCCGACCGGGCGCGCTCGGTTCCTCACACGAGGCTCATGTTCGGCGCGGTGGGCCTGGACATTCGTCTGGCCCGTTCGAGCCTTGCGGGATGGGGTATTGGTATCGCTGCCTACGGCCTGGTGCTGGGACTCGTGGCGAAGTCCGCCGGGAGTGCCATTGCGGCGTCGTCGAGCCTTACCCGGGCGCTTTCACGCCTAGGGGCAGTCGGAGCGGAGGCCTACCTCGGTGTGGCGTTCTTGCTCATGGCAGTGCTCGTCGCCTTCGTGGCTGCCGGCCAGATCAGTGCCACCAGGGCAGAAGAGGCTGAAGGGAGGCTCGACAACCTTCTCGTGCGGCCGGTCTCGCGTTCATCCTGGCTTATGTGGAGACTGGTTGTCGCAGTCGTCGCCGTTCTCGTCTGTGGAGTGATCGCCGGGTTGTTCACCTGGCTCGGAGCGGCGAGTCAGCACAGCGGCGTGAGCTTTGCGAATGTTTTCGCGGCGGGGCTCAACGTCGTGCCACCTGCTTTGTGCGTTCTCGGAGCCGGCACTCTCGCTTTCGGTGTCTGGCCTCGGGCCACGACCTTCGTCACTTACGGCCTGCTCGTCTGGTCGTTCCTCGTCGAGCTCGTCGGAGGGATCGTGGGCCTGAACCACTGGGTGCTCGATGTCTCGGTGTTCCATCAGATGACGGCCGCGCCGACCGTGAGCCCGGACTGGACTAGTGGCGGGGTGCTTGTTGCCATTGGCGCCGCCAGCGCTCTCGCTGGCGGCGTGGCGTTTGCGCTGCGCGACCTCAAGGGCGCGTGACGGCATTCGGTCCGCTACGAGGCGAGCGCCTCAGCAATCACGTTTCCCATCGCCTGGTGCTCGACGAGGAACGCGTCATGGCCGACGATCGAGTCGATGACACGAACATCGTCCACATGGCCCAGCAGCTCTGCCAGCTCCCACTGGAGCCTGAGAGGGTAGAGACGGTCCGAGGATATCCCCGCGATGGTGACCTCAGCCCGGACCCGGTCGAGCGCTCGTTTGGCTCCGCCGTAGCCACGGCCGAGGTCGTAATGGTTCATTGCCTCGCTGAGCACGAGGTAGCTGTTCGCGTCGAAACGGGATACGAGCTTCTCGCCCTGATGGTCGAGGTACGACTCGATCGCGTAACGGCCTCCGTCTAGTGGCGTCTCACGCCCCTGGGCCTTGTTGGCGAAGCGTTGTTGCAGGTCGATCTCGCTTCGGTAGCTCAGATGACCGATACCGCGTGCGAGAGCAAGCCCAGCAACAGGTCCATGATCTGCGTCGTAGTAGTCGCCGCCTCGGAAGTCCGGGTCGAGGCGTATCGCCTCGTTCTGCAGTGAGCAAAGGGCGATCTGCTCGGCGCTGGCGGCTGCGCCAGTGGCCACCACGACCGCGCGTTCGACGTGATCCGGGAAGTCAACGGCCCACTGCAGGGCCCGCATCCCGCCCATGGATCCGCCTGCGACGGCGTACCAGGTTGCGATACCGAGCTCAGACGCGAGAGCGCGCTCGACTGCTACCTGGTCCCTTACCGTCACAAGGGGAAAGCGGGACCCATAAGGCTTCCCGTCTTCCGCCCATGAGCTCGGACCGGTCGAACCCTGACAACCTCCGAGGACGTTCGGGCAGACGACGAAGTAGCGGTCAGTGTCGATGGAGGCGCCTGGGCCGACAAGGGGACCCCACCAGCCCGGGCTCGGATGCCCGGGTTCGACAGGCCCGCTCACGTGCGAGTCCCCGCTCAGTGCGTGAAGGACGAGAACAGCGTTCGAGCTGCTCGCGTTCAGCTCACCCCACGTCTCATAGGCAACCGTGATCTCGCTCAAGTTGCCACCCGCTTCCAGGTCAAAGCCGTTGGCCTGACCGCGAACGCCACCGAACAGCGACATGAACTTCCTGCGGCCCGCAGGATCTCCGGGCCGCCAGGCCCCGGTGACCGGGGCGTCGATCAGGACGGTGCTCAGTTCAGGCGCCTTTCGCCGCGCGAAAGCCCGATTCAAGGTCGGCCAGGATGTCGGCGAGAGTCTCGAGCCCGATGCACAGCCGGATCAGGTCGGGAGTCACGCCGGTGCTCGCCTGCTCTCGCTCGGTCAGCTGCGAGTGTGTGGTCGTCGCCGGATGGATCGCCAGGCTGCGGACGTCGCCCACATTTGCGAGGTGACTGAAGAGTTCCAGCCCCTCGATGAAGCGGCTGCCCGCTTCTTTTCCACCCTTGATGCCGAAGGTCAAGATGGCGCCTCCACCCCTCGGGAGGTAGCGCAGCTGCTGAGCGTGCCAGGGGCTCGACTCGAGCCCGGGGTAGCTCACCCAGTCGACCTCGTCGCGTGCTTCCAGCCATTTGGCCACCGCCAGGGCGTTGACGACGTGCCGCTCCATCCGGACGCTGAGCGTCTCGAGGCCCTGCAGGAAGAGGAACGAGTTCAGGGGAGCGATAGCCGCGCCGACGTCACGTAGGTACTGCAGGCGGGCCTTCAAGATGTACTGAGCGGGGCGGAGTGGCTCGGGCAGCTCCGAGAAGACCAGGCCGTGGTAGCTCGGGTCCGGCTCGGTGAAGTTGGGGAAGCGACCGCTTTTCGCGTAGTCGAACTTCCCGCCATCGACGATCACACCGCCGATGGAGGTGCCGTGGCCGCCGATGAACTTGGTTGCCGAATACACCGCGATGTCTGCTCCGTGGAGGAACGGCTGGCACAGGTACGGCGTGGCGACGGTGTTGTCGACCACGAGGGGGATGCCGTGCTCGTGCGCGATCGCCGCAACAGTCTCGAAATCGAGCACGTCGCCTTTGGGGTTGCCGATGGTCTCGGCGTAGAACGCCTTGGTGTTGGCCCGGACCGAGTCGCGCCATGCCTTCGGGTTGTCAGGATCGTCGACGAAGCTGACCTCGACGCCCAACTTCGGCAAGGTGTAGTGGAGCAAGTTGTAGGTGCCACCGTAGAGAGAAGCGGAGGAGACGATGTGCCCGCCGCTCTCGGCCAGGTTCAACAGCGCGATCGTCTCGGCCGCCTGACCGCTGCCGACCGCGAGGGCGCCGACGCCGCCGTCGAGCGCGGCCATGCGTTCTTCGAAGACCGCCTGTGTGGGGTTCATGATGCGGGTGTAGATGTTGCCGAACTCCGACAGGCCGAAAAGTGCGGCTGCGTGCGCGGTGTCGCGGAACACGTAGCTCGTCGTCTGGTAGATCGGCACTGCACGAGCCCCGGTTGTGGGGTCGGCTACAGCTCCGGCGTGTATCTGGCGGGTCTCGAATCCCCAGTCGGCCATTTCCGCGGTCTCCTTTGTATCGGGGTGCTGCTCAACGGGTCCGGTGACCGCGCTTTGGCAACGGCAATGTAGTCCGCCAAACTTGACTAGTCAAGTCATGATTAAAGATATCGGCAGTCGACCGCTAAGAGGTGTCGGATCTCCGACAGCGCTGCCACGACGGGTGTGGCATCGTGGCAGACATGCTGATCCGCTCGGGCAACTCCACCGATCATGACTGGATCGTCCGCACGTTGAAGCAGCGATGGGGTTCGCAGACGATCGTCACACGTGGCCGTTCGTGTGATGCTGCTTTGTTGAAGGCTCTCGTGGCGGTGGACACGACGGGCGCGCCTGAGCCTGCGCGGGTCGGGCTCCTCACATATCGACTCGACCCGGAGGCGCTCGAGGTGGTCACGATCGATGCGCTGAAGACCGGCTCCGGGGTCGGCACGGCTCTGATGGCGAGTGCGGTCCGTATCGCCCAGGACGCGGGCGTGGGACGCGTCTGGCTGATCACGACGAACGACAACCTGCGCGCGGTCCGGTTCTACCAGGCGAGAGGATTCCGGGTCGTTGCTGTTCACGAGGGCGCCGTCGACCGCGCCCGAACGCTCAAGCCGACCATCCCCCTCATGGCCGAGAACGGCATCGAACTTCACGACGAAATCGAGCTCGAGCTCAGCTTGGGCCAGCTGGCGAAGCCGCCGTCTCGAGCTGGACAGCCCGCTTGCGCTGCGACGACCAGATGACGCCCGGTGTGGGTGACCCGTTGGTCGGCGCGACGACGCGTGCCTGCTCGGAAACGTTTACGATCTCATGAACGCGCGCGCAAAGGCGCGCGTGTCGGTGAGGGATGTCGACAGCCCGGAGGGATTTGTGCGCGTTGGTTTCATGATCGATGAACGAAGGGGGCGGAAGGAAGTGCCGAGGCGCTTGTCGTTGTTTCGTACCCTGGGCCTTGGCGGCCTGGCCCTTGTCGTGTTGGCGCTGCCTACTGCCAGTGGTGCCGCAACTCTCCATCGCGCCGTGGGCGCCGGCTCAGCGCAGACCGTTGCTGCGTCCCGCCTGCAGGCGGGGCAGGAGCTCCTTGACGGATCCGCGCTCGTCTCGCCCAGTGGCCACTACAGCTTGATCCTGCAGGGCGACGGGAACCTCGTGCTCTACTGGGAGGGCCAAGCCCTGTGGAACACCGGCACGAGGGGCGACGCGCCGGACCACCTCGTAATGCAGAACGACGGAAACCTCGTTCTCTATCAAGGTTTGGACGTTCTCTGGGACTCGAAGAGCGGCGGAGGTGTCCGCAGCAGCGCCTACTACCTGAGCCTCCAGAACAACGGCAGCGCGGTCATCTATTCACCGGCCGACAAGCCGATCTGGACTACCAACACCGACGTGCAACCCGGACTGCAGCTCGGCGACTCCGGTTCTTCGGTTCGCAGGCTCCAAGAGATCCTCAACGGGCTCGGCTACTGGGTCGGGCCGGCGAACGGCATCTTCGGCGACTCGACCCAACAGGCCGTCTTCGCGCTGCAAAAGGCTGCCGGCCTCAGCCGAGACGGTGTCGTCGGCACCCGGACGATCGCCGCGCTCGCAACCGGTGTCGTCCCCACTCCACGACCAGCGCCGGGAAACCTGATTGAAGTGGATCTCGAAGACGACCTCCTCATGGTGATCCAGAATGGCAAGCTCGCATACACCCTCAACACCTCTACGGGTGGTGGCTACACCTACACGGACAAGGGCGTGACGTCGGTGGCGATCACACCACAAGGTGTGTTCCACATCTTCGGGGTCATAAACGGACTGGACGTCGACTCGCTCGGCGCACTCTGGAGACCGAGGTTCTTCACTGAGTCCGGGATAGCGATCCACGGCGACTCGTTTGTACCGCCCTATCCCGTTTCGCACGGCTGTGTGCGTGTGAGCGACGAGGCCATCGACTGGATCTGGGCCGACAACATCGCGCCGATCGGCGAGGAGGTCTGGGTCTTCTAAGAAAGGCGCTTCGCAGGCGTCGACAAGGCTTTTGAACGAGATCGTGCCCGACTCGGGATTCCTCCCGACAGCGACGGGAGCCTTCCGATAAAGAGCTGTTGGCCGAGCGTGCTTCGTTCCGCCGACTACCGACTGGCAAGTTCTTGAGCGAGGCGTCCTTCGGCGGCGTCCCATCGTTGAGCCTCGCCTTTGCGCGGGTGGTAGACCTGCAGCTCCATCCAACCGGCGATGCCGGCGCGGGCCGCCCACCGGCCAGTTCCCAACGCGCCGAGCGCCTGGGCCTGCACCAGAGCGTTTCCGATCGCCGCGGCCTCGTCTGGACCTGCCACAACGGGAAGACCACATGCATCGGACGTGAGTTGGCAGAGCAGGGCGTTGTGCACCCCGCCACCGACGATGTGGATGACCTCAACGCGCTTTCCCGACAGTTCAGAAGCCAGGCGAAGGGTTCGTCGGTACGCCAGGGCAAGGCTGTCCACGATGGCGCGCGTGACCTGGGCCGGTGTTTGGGCGATCGGCTCGCCAAGAGCGCGACACACTTGTTGAATTCGTGCAGGAACATCGCCCGGTGGGAAGAAGATCGGGTCATCCGGGTCGAACACGCTACGAAGAGGCGCTTCGCCGGCAGCCCAGGCAACCAGCTCCGCGAGAGAGAAGGTCTCGTTCGAACGCTCCCAGGTTCGAAGCGACTCCTGGAGCAACCAGAGCCCCATTACGTTGCGGTGGTAGAGGAAGGAACCGTCGACGCCGCGCTCGTTCGTGAAGTGCTCCGCTCGACTCTCCTCGGTCAGGACCGGCTGTTCCAGCTCAACGCCTACGAGGGACCAGGTCCCAGATGAGATGAACGCGAAGTCGGGGTTGCTCGCAGGAACAGCCATGACCGCCGACGCCGTGTCGTGCGAGGCGACAGCTGTAAAGGGGACCTCGTAGTCCAGCCCGGTCTCGGAGAGCACCTCGCCGAAGAGGGGACCGAGTTGTTCTCCAGGTTGGCGGACTTGCGGGAAGAGGCTCGGCGGGACGCCGATCTTCGACATCAGCTCGACGTCCCATCCGGATCCGTCAACTCTGAGCAGCTGGGTGGTCGACGCGTTGGTCTCCTCGGCCCCGAGGGACCCTGTGAGCCAGTACGCGAGAAGGTCCGGGACGAGGAGCAATGTTCGGGCCAGGGCGAACAGGGCTTCGTCGCGCCCTGCAGCAAGTTGGAAGATCGTGTTGAAGGGTACGACTGCTATGCCCGACCTGCGATAAAGCTCGAGCGGACCCACGTTTTTCACGACCGGCCCGACGACGGCACGGGTGCGGTCGTCACGGTAGTGCACAGGGTTTCCGAGAAGGGCCCCGTCTGTGTCGAGCAGGCCGTAGTCGACCCCCCAGGAGTCGATCCCGACCGAGTTCACGCGTCCGGTGCGCCCTGCGGCCCGGATGCCGTCGAGAATGCCGCGATGCAGGCCCAGCACGTCCCAGTGAATATGTTTGCCTGCCTTGATGGCCCCGTTCCAGAACCGGTGGACCTGAGCGAACTCGACCTGCCCGCTGGCGAACTCGGCTGTGAATACCCGTCCGCTCGAGGCGCCGAGATCTACGGCGACGACGCGTGCCCTCCCAGAGGACGTTGTGGCATCTGCCCCAACGGCTGACGCTGGTTGTGCCATCGACGGACTGCCTCTCAAGTGACCCGATCCTGCGATCGGGGGGTCCTGGGACGGTGCAGTTTCATTGCCTTGATGAGTCTCTAGTCACGGTTCGGTGGAGCTGACCGCCACTTCTAACCCGCCCTTCAGGCCGGCTCGCTTTCATGTCGCCTCACGACCGGCCGGCGGCCACGACGCGCCGGATCAGTCGTGACCGCGGTCAGCGACGACGAGGATCTTCACTTCACCGCCGGCGGTGATTGCCGCGAAGGCATCCGCGGCTTTCGGCAGAGGGAAGGTGGCAGTGATGAACCGATTGGCATCGAAGTCATCACCGGCGATGATCTCGACGGCATCGTCGAAATCCTCCCAGCGGTACGTGGCAGCACCCTGGATGCGGATCTGGTACTCCTGAATCACAGGCAGGTCGACGGTCGCGAGCTTACGCGGTCCTCCCAGCACGACCACGGTGCCCCCCTTGACGGCCATTTTGATGGCTTCTCCGAGGGTTGCCTGGTTTGCAACGCAGTCGAAGACAACGTCGGCACTTTCCCCCAGCTCGGCTCGAACCACTCCGGCCAGGTCGTCAACTCCTGCGTCGATCACAGCGTCAGCCCCCAATGCCAGGGCCAGATCGCGTTTGGTCGTCAAAGGATCGGTGCTCACGATCTTGGTTGCCCCCGCACGGCGAACAGCAATCAGCGTCAGCAGCCCGATGGTGCCCGCTCCGAGAATGGCAACCTTCTTGCCAGTTAGGTCTCCGGCCAGCCTCACCGCGTGGACCGGCGTGGCCAAGGGCTCTATAAGGGCAGCCTGGAAGTCGCTGAAGTTCTTGGGCACCTTGTGCAGCCGCGCGGCCGGCACCGAGAAGACGTCGGCCATCCCTCCTTCGCGATACCCGCAGCCGAAGAACTGCAGGTTCTCGCAGAGGTTCTCCATCTTGTTGCGACACGGCTTGCAGTGACCGCACACGAGGGTCGGCTCGATCGTGACGCGGTCGCCAACCTCGATGTTGCTGACGCCGTCGGTGACGGCGACCACCACGCCGACCACTTCATGCCCGGGGTAGTAAGGGGGTTTCATGAAGGCGTGCTCGCCGTGGACACCAGCCTTGTCCGAACCGCACAGGCCTGTCACAGACATCTCGATCAGCGCTTCGCCCGGTTGAAGCGGTGGCACTGCCTCCGTGAGCACCTCGACGACGTCGGTGCTGCTGACGATTGCCCGTCTCCGGGTCAGTTCATTGCTCATTGCATCTCCTATGGCTGTCGAGTGGACTTCGCTTTGTCGTTCGGAAGGTGACACCCATTTGGGACAGGGGTGTTGTTCATAGTCGGCCGGCGCTCGAGTCGAACGGCCGTCCCGCCTTCTTTGCTGTTCCGCACGCCGATGCGTAGACACGAAGCACGTCGCGAACGGACTGGAGCACGAGTGTCCTTGGCATCGGATCCAGAGACCCGCCAGCCACGCGTGGGTAAAGCGTAGGGAGGAATTGGCTGATCAGCGGTTCTGGGATGCTGGTTCTTGTCAGGCGGTCGAGGAGTTGTCGGATCGCTTCTTGAGGCGCCGCGGACGCCCAGTAGTAGCGAATACGGTCGCTGTAACTGAAATGACGGAGCACACGCTGGTCATCCGGCTCACCCCGGTAGTACGACTGCCAATACTTTGGGTTGGCGAGCATCTCCCTTTCCATCTCCGTCATCAGCGAACGCTCGCACCAGCTGGGATCGAGTGCTCCTGCGATCTGGTCGAGTCCATAGAGGGCCTCGCGTAGAGCAAATGTGAGAGCCGGCCCGACCTTCAAGATCGCAAAGCCGTCTGTCACAAGCCGGGCGAGGCTTTGCAGTGGTTGATAGTCGGTGGAATGTGCCTCGAACACCAGACCTGGCATCGCATTCAAGGCCGCAGCGAGAGCACGGGCGCGATCGGGCGCGTAAACCACGACGTTACGGTCGTCGAACTCAACTCCAGGCTGAGCCACCAACGCGATCACCGCTTCGAAAGCGGCGTGAGCGCCGACAGCGGCAAAGGCCTGCCGGTGGGCTTCGAGGGTGGCGGTTACCGCCTCGGGCCGAGTGACCTCGAGGTGCTCGATCTCTGACACAGCGCCACCGGGGACAGGCACTTCGGTGCCAATGACGTAGCGAGGTCTCGCGGTGCCCTCAGCTGCCGCAGCCTCGGCGACCAAGGCGAGACGAGCGGCGCGCTCGGCCGTCAAGTCGTCGGGCAAGTGCTCCGGCTCACCTTGGCAGCCCATGCTCGTGTCGATGTGGATCTTCTCGTAGCCCGCCGTGACATAAGCGGCCACCATCGCCTCAGCTCTCGCCAGCGCGGTCTCAGCCGGCAGGTGTCGCCACGGGTTCGGGCCGAGATGATCCCCGCCGAGGACTATCTGCTCAAGCGGAAAACCCACTTGTGCGGCAATTCCGTGTACCTGGTCGCGGAACGCGGCGGGGCTCAAACCTGTGTAGCCACCCTCCTGGTTGACCTGGTTGCAGGTCGCCTCGATGAGCACCGAGGTCCCATTGGCGGCGCCCTCTCGGATGGTCGCCTCGACGACCATCGGATGAGCCGAGCAGACCGAGGTGATGCCTGCTGGCCCGGCGTCGACAACCTTGCTGTGGCGCGAGACGAGGGTTCTAAAGCCCGCGGCGGCGCCCCCCCGGACGCGCAATCTGAGGGCGTCGAGTTCCGCGAAGCTCGAGGTACCTTCCATCGGGCCCCTGATCGTCACTGCTCGTGCACCGCTGGCATTCGCGTAATCGAGGCTCTCTTGCACGCTGCGACCCTGAAGGCGGCACGTGAGGAATGTGGCACCGAAGCAGTCCCCGGCACCGGTCGGGTCCAACTCGTCAACCCGGTATCCCGGCGCGCTCTGGCTGCCGTTGACGTCGTGGTAGGTCGCACCCCGTGCACCGTCCTTCACGACGATAGCGGTGACTCCCATATTCAGGATCTCTGCAATCGCCGCTTCTGGCGTCGCGGCCTTGGTTAGCAAGGTCAGTTCTTCGCCGCTGGGCAGGAACGTGTCGCAACTTGCCAACACCGCTTCCAGAGCGGTACGCACCTGCGCGTCACGCACCACTTCTTTTCGGATGTTCGGGTCGAAGGACACGGACCCGCCTCTGGCCTTCACCAACTTGATCGCCGTCGTCACCATCTCGACCATCTGAGGGGAGGAGAGCGAAGCGCCTGACACATGCAGGTGGTCGCTGCTTGCGAGCAGATCCAGGCCAGCGTCTGTCAGCCGCAGTTGTCCGCAGGCGCTGTTCTTTATGTTGAACACAAAGTCCCGGTCTCCGTCGTCGCGGTAGCGAACGAACGCGCTCCCAGTCACATACGTCGGGTGGACCTCGACCGCTGTGATGTCGACTCCGTCCTTCTCGAGTCGTTGAAGGTTTACGCGCCCGAAATCGTCGTCTCCGACACAGGCGATGATGCCGCAAGGCTGGCCAAGCTTGGCGACTTGGTCGATGAAGATCGCCGGAGCTCCACTCGGGAAGGGACCAACCAGTCTCAGAGGCTCACGGAAACCGTAGCCGCGTTCGTCCGCCATGATCTCCACGAGGATCTCGCCGAGAGTTACGACTTTGAGCACTGGTTCCTCCGTCTTTGTGACCCAACTCCCGCTCGGGACCGGACCTTGTGCTCACCGCAGGGCCGTCCGGTCTTCCAACATCTAAGTCTCTGCTGCTGCGCGATCGCGACACGACAATAGTCGCGCTAGAAAACGATTTACCTGCTCTGTTGTAAGATTTCAAGAGATTAGAACGCCCGGTCTAGGGGCCAACGGCCCTAACAGCCAGGGTCGTTCGGCTGCTGGCTATCACCGGCGACCGGCGTTG
>JBEKGS010000055.1:0-16062 GCA_050012675.1 Acidimicrobiales bacterium | reverse complement strand
ACGGACTGTCGCTCTTCGTCGTCGGCGACAACCTCCGCAAGGGTGCCGCACTGAACGCCGTGCAGATCGCCGAGTTGCTGGCCGGCGTCGCCTGAAGCTGCCGTCCGCGCGACCGGTACCTCCGCGGCATCCCGAGAGGCGCCGGACCGAGCCGGCTACGCGAACGGGTCAAATGCCGAAGTAGGGCAGGATCTTGGTGGGCAGCACGCGCTCAGCTGGGATGACCACGACGTACGGTCCGCTGTAGAGCATCGAGTAGCTGATGTCGCGAGCCTCGCACCACTCGAGGATCTCGGGTATCGAGAGGCACTGCTGGCCCGGGGCGACGCAACCGGGGTCGAGGGCCGTGGTCCCGGCCTCGACGGCGGCTTCCCGTTCGAGCGCGGGTCTCACGAACATCCACGCCGGTGCCGCGGACGCCGCTATGGCCCGGTAGTAAGGCGGATAACGGATGAACCCGGGCCCTGCCGGGCTCACGATGACACGACCGTCGGAGAGGAACCGACGTCGTAACCGAGCCAATAGCTGGAAAAGGCATAGCGGACATGCCATCGGACGAGCGAGTCGGCCAGCTCAGTCGGCAGGTTGTTCGGGTTCGCATGCCACGAGAGCCAACTGGTGCGCTCGACGGCGGGCCAAGCGGGCAGTCGCTTGTAGGGCTGCTCGTCCTTGGCCGCAACGAGCGTCAGCCCCAGAGCAGCGACGAGCGCCAGCCCTGCCATGACCGCCGGGGCGGACGCCACGTACCCGAGCGCCCACATGCCGGCCTCACAGAACAAGGAGACGACCACCAGAGCGAGCAACGGTGCGAGGAAGATGGCGTAACGGGCGTCGCGCCAGTACCAGGTGAACGGCTGGGCCGCGTAGAGGAACGGGAACGCCGCCACGAACAGCACCAGCAGCCAGGCACGCCCGTGGGCCGCCAGGTAAACGAGCCAGGCGGCGAGCACCACGATCACGACGTTCACCAGGTGCGGCGTCAGGTTCGACGGGACCACCCACGCGCCTGATCCTCGGGTCCTTAGGCCGAGCACGATCGGGAGCACGTAGCGGTCGAAGATGCCGAGATGCCACCAGTAAGCCCCACCCGGACCCGGACCGGAGGGGAAGGCTGGGGAACACTGGCGAGCGAGTCGAAGTGATGGAGGATGTTGTGCCACCACCACGGGAGCGATCCGAGGCAGAGCGCGCCAATGCCGAGCACCAGCGAACCGAGGGACACCTTCGCCCGCCGCTTGGCGATGCGCGCCACGAGATAGACACCGCCCGGGGCGAGAAAGTAGGCCATCTCCGGGCTGGACCACCACCCCACGCCTGCGCCCAGCCCGAGAGCGAGCCAGTCGAGCCTGTTGCCTTCGCCGTCACCGATCCTGAGAACGGTCAAGAACACGAGGAGCCCGCAGATGAGCACGACCCACCGGAAGCCGTCCCCGTGGTCGTAGTAGGTCACATAAGGCTCAGGCCAGACCCAGAACGCCATCGCGGCCACCGCCCCGACCGGGCTGCCGAACAGGCGGTTCCCGATCCGCCACAGGATCGCTACCGATGCTGCACACAAAAGGACTGTTGTCAGCCCGAGCGTGAACGCAGAGCTCCCGAACAGAGCGAAGACAACCGCGACGGCGTAGGCCTCCGTGCCCCCGTAGTTCTCGGCCCAGTAGAACGCGAAGAAATGGCCGTGCAGGATCTGCTGGGCAATGAGCCCCACGACCGCCTCGTCGGAGTTGATGGTGCCCCGACCGAGGGCGTAGAGCCTGAGCAGGAGTCCGAGCGCGAGCGCGAGTACGACGACGACGGTGAGCCCCGGGTTAGCCCGCCAGCACGCGGCGAGTCGCGCCCACGGAGTCGACCGGCGGCTCGGGGCTGTGACCAGCACGGCCGCCCGGGTGCTTCAGCCGAGAGGAAGTGAGCGGCGGCAGGCCACGCGAGCAGCCATGGTCACATCAGCTTCGCCAGATACGGGCTGAGGAGCTTCTCGATCTGCTTCGCGGCGACGTCAACTTCTATGTTGACCTTGTTGCCGGGCTCGAGACGGCCGAGAGTCGTCACCTCCGCCGTGTGGGGTATCACAGCGACGGAGAAACTGTCCTGGTCGATGTCGAAAATCGTGAGGCTCACGCCGTCGACGGCAATGGAGCCTTTCTCCACGCAGTAGCGGGTCAGCTCGGCCGGTATCCGGACCCTCAGCTCCGGGGACCCGGCGGTAACTTCCCCGATGCCGTCGACGTGACCTTGCACGATGTGGCCCCCGAGGCGGTCGCTCAGGCGCACCGGCCGCTCGAGGTTCACCGGGTCACCGGGCTCGAGGAGCCCGAAGGTCGTCCTCTTGAGGGTCTCCTCGGTGAGCTGGGTCTCCCAGATCCCCCCGTCGCAGGCGACGACAGTCGTGCAGCACCCGTTCACCGATACCGAGTCGCCGACCTTGGCGTCCTTGGACACGAGCGACGCCCTGATCCGGTAGCGGTCGCCTTCGTGGCCGACGTAAGTGCCCATCTCCTCTACAAGACCAGTGAACACGCTCGCCGAGCGTACCAACCCCTCACGCCTGCGTCATTGCCGCGCCAGCAGGATGCAGCCGACCGTGACACCGAAGGTGAGGACTACGACGCGCAGGATGAGCGGGCTCAGCCGGCGCGCAAAGCCCCCGCCCAGGCGGCCACCGGCGAGGCTGGCCACGGCCATGATGGCGACGGCGGTCCAGGCCACGCGGCCGAACACGCTGTAGGCGATGAGGGCGACGGAGTTGATGATCACCGAGAGGACCTGTTTGAGTCCGTTCAGCTTCTGCAAGCTGTCCGGGATCGCCAGTCCGAGGATGGCGAGGAGCACGATGCCGAGCCCGGCCCCGAAGTAGGCGCCGTAGACCGCCGCGAACAGGACCGAGACGTGAAGACCTAAAGAACGGTGCTCCCTGGACGGGGCCTGCCGCTTGGCGAGCACGCGGGTGGCGAGCGGCTGCAGGGCGAACAGGCCACACGCGAGCAGGATCAGGAAGGGAACCGCCCGCTTGAAAACGCTCGCGGGCGTCGTGAGCAACAACACAGACCCGGCTGTGCCGCCGAGCGTGCAGGTGGCCGCCAGGACCACCGCGCGCGATCGCTGACCTGCGAGCTCCCGGCGGTACGCGACCGAGCTGCCCACATAACCGGGCCAGAGGGCGACGGTGTTGGTCATGTTCGCAGTGACACCGGGATAGCCGACGGCTAACAGGGCGGGGAACGAGATGAGCGAGCCGCCCCCGGCGACGCTGTTCACCGCTCCTGCGAGCAAGCCCGCGATGCCGAGGACGATTCCCTGCTCGGGGGTCAATCCGTTACCGCGCTCGGCCAATGCTCGTCGCGGACCTCGGCGAGATACGAGGCGTGGTTACGCGTGAGCTCGGCCACGCTGTCACCCCCGAACTTGCGCAGGGCCTCGGACGCGAGCACGAGGGCCAGCATCGTCTCTGCCACCACGCCCATGGCGGGCACAGCGGTGACGTCGGTGCGCTCCTTGAAAGAGACGGTCTGCGCCTTGGTGAGCACGTCGACGGTCTTGAGGACCGGGCGGTTCAAGGTGGCGAGCGGTTTCATGGAGGCGCCGACGAGCAGAAGGCCCCCGGTGGAGATCCCGCCCTCGATGCCGCCGGCCAAGGTGGTCTCTCTCTTGTACTCGCCCGAGCCTGCGTCGAAGAAGATGGAGTCGTGGCCCGAAGAGCCCCGCCGGCGCGCGACGTCGAAGCCTTCGCCGATCCACACGGCTTTCACGGCCTGGATGCTCATGAGGGCCTGGGCGATGAGGCCGTCGAGCTTGCGGTCCCAGTGAACGTGGCTCCCGAGGCCCACGGGCACCCCGTACGCCACGACCTCGGCTGTGCCGCCGAGCGAATCGCCCTCTTTGGCCGCCGCCTTAATCTCGGCGATCATGGCCTTTTCGGCCGAGGGGTCGAAACACCGCACCGGCGACGCATCGACGACCGAAAGATCGCCGGGCATGGGCCGAAGCCCCCGCGACGCGTCGGCGCCTCCGATCTGCACGACGTGGCTCACGATCGCGACGCCGATCTGTGCCAGGAGAGCCTTGGCTAAGGCACCGGCTGCCACTCTCGCGGCCGTCTCCCGGGCCGAAGCCCGCTCCAACACGTCCCGGGCGTCGTCAAAGCCGTACTTCTGCATGCCGGCAAGGTCCGCGTGGCCCGGACGGGGCTGGGTGAGACGACGCGAGGGACGCCCAGGTTCGGGGGACATCTCCTCTTGCCACTTAGGCCACTCGGCGTTCGCGATCTCGATGGCGACCGGCGAACCCAACGTCCGTCCGTGACGAATCCCGCCGACAAGGGTGATCTGGTCGGTCTCGAAGCGCTGACGGGGACCTCGCCCGAAGCCGAGCCGGCGACGGGCGAGCTCGCCAGAGATCTCGTCCGCGCCGATCGGCAGACCGGCGGGAAGGCCCTCGACAATGGCGACGAGCCCACGTCCATGGGACTCTCCAGCGGTCAGGAGGCGCAACACGCGCTCAGCCTACGCCGGACAACATCCTGG
The DNA here is from genome assembly GCA_050012675.1 of Acidimicrobiales bacterium. Lineage (GTDB taxonomy): Bacteria > Actinomycetota > Acidimicrobiia > Acidimicrobiales > Bog-793 > Fen-455. Next base: position 11,542 of record JBEKGS010000055.1, on the reverse strand, counting down.
GGAACCTTTCCGGGGAGTCTCGCTGAAGTTAGCGGCGGGAGCCGATTCCTACTAGCCGAGCTCACCTTGTCGCAGTGGTGTCCAACGGCGGTGAAGACCTTCGGGAGATGCAGAACCTTGGTGAGCTTCGCCCGACGGATTGGCACGAGTATCATTTGGGATGGCGATGGAGCTCGCCCAAGCTGCCTGACAAGGCTGATGGCTCCTGCGAACGGTCGGCAAACTATCGCAGGAGGTGAACGTGAAGCCCGGAGCGCGACCTTCGAGGTCACCTACAACCGCTGGCTGGTCGTCGGGAACCGGCAGCGAGCCGACAGCTGACTCGGCTCGCTGCCAATGGATTCCTTTCTCGGTGCCCCAATCGGATAAGTCGTCGGCCATTCCAACGCAGCCCTGCCTGATGATCTGGCCGATTGGCCCGCAGGTAGCGGCGCCGAGCTATGGAGCCCGCCGGCGAACGTCTGTGGGCCGGTCCAATGCCTCTCACGGCGGTGGATCAGGACACGACCAGAGGAAATGACGTGGCGAGCGAACTTGAAGAGTTGACGACGGCAGCCTTCGAGCTGGCGTCCGTAGCGGGACGGACTGGCGATATCGCCGAACGCGCGCAGCGCCTCGGCGATCGCTTAGCACAAGGACGCTTCCACGTCTCGGTGCTCGGCGAATTCAAGCGGGGCAAGTCGACGCTCGTCAACGCACTGCTTGGCGACGACGTTCTTCCCACTGGCGTGCTGCCGCTCACCGCTGTCGCCACGGAGATCTCTTTCGGAGAACGGCGAGCGGTCGTCGTGCCCCTCGATGGCCCGAGCCATGAGATCGCGCCAGACGAGATCGCCGATTTCGTCACCGAGGAGTGCAACCCTGAGAACGAACGTCGGGTGAACCACGTTGAGCTGCAATTACCGGCTCCGCTCCTCGAGCCCGGAGTGGTCCTCGTCGACACTCCGGGTCTCGGCTCCATATACAGCCACAACGATGAGCAGGCTCGTCGGGCACTGTTCGATGCAGACGGAGCCATCCTCGTTCTCTCGGCCGACTCGCCCCTGTCGGCTCAGGAACGGGAGCTGCTCGGCGTGCTCGCGGAGCGTCGGAAACCCACGTTCTTCGTGCTCAATAAGATCGACCACCTGGCCCAGGACGAAGCTGACCAGGTGCGCCGCTTTGTCAACGGCGCGATTGCAGGAGAGCTCGGTCGAAAGGAGCGGTTGTGGTGTGTCTCCGCCCGCGCCGCTCTCGTCGCGCGAAAACTTGGACACATCCCTGATCGGCGAGAAAGTGGCGAGTTCGCCGCCTTCGAGACCGCGTTCGGCGAGTTCGTGGGGAACGACCTCGTCGAGGCGAGGCTGGCCACGGCCAGGAGGGAACTTGCCCACCTTGGTCGTGCCCTGGACGACGCCATCTCACTCGAAGAAGCCGCCCTCCTGCTTGACTCCGAGGAACTGGCGCGCCGCGTCGTCGAGTTCGACGCCTCAGCCGCCGATCAGCGCCAGGCGTTCGAGGACGATCGGACGCTCCTCGCACGAGATGTCGAGACGCTCATGGAAGACCTCGCCGAGCGGCTTTTCGACTTCGCCCGAAAGGCACCCGCCGATTGGACGGACCGGTTACAAGCAGTCGCGCGCGCGACGCCACTCGGGCGGCTCGAGGACGAACTCCAGCGGAGCCTGGAAACAGCTGTTCAGGAGTGCTTCGAGGAGTTCCGCCAGGCAGAATCTGACCGCGTAGAGAAGGCCTGGTCGGCGCTCGCCCAGCGGTTCCGTGCCAAGACCGAAGCGCGGGTGAACCGGATACGGGCGACCGCGGCGGACCTGTTCGTCATCTCGCTCCCGGACGTAGCCGTCCCAGAGGTGTCGAGTGAACGGGAGCAATTCTTCTACCTTTTCCTTCACGTCGACCCGCTCGGCGAGGAGGTGCTCCGGGTCCTCCGCCGGGTGCTCCCCCCTGCCCTTTTTCGTCGCCGCATGCTCGCCCGTGCCAGCGAACAGTTGGCCCGCGAGTTCGACAAACACGCTGGGCGCGCCCGTTGGGACCTCGCACAACGCCTCGACTCGGTCCGTCGGCAATTCGAGGTGGCCATGAGCGCGGAGCTCGAAGGGACCGTCGAGGCGATCACGGCCGCCGCGAGGCGGACGAAGGACCTGCAACGCCTGAGCGAGGCCGAGCGCGCCCGCCAGCTCGGCGAGAGCGGGGCGGCTCGCGAGGCGGCGCGCCACGCGCTCGCATTCGCCGAAACCGGTCGAATCGAGGACTGATCTAGGGAAGCGTTCCCGAAAGTGGCGGACTGCTGCCGCTCGCGAGAAAAGTCAGCTCGGACTGAGATCGGGGCGGCGCCCACTCTCCGCAAGCTCGCCAAGGTGCAGAACCTTCCACTGCTTGCCTGCGGTCGCGGCCACCAGCTCGGACCACGATCCGGTCGGGAGGTCGAGCCTCGCCGGGCTGAGCGCCGGCAGCAGTCGTCCGAAAAGCGCCCGAAGCACAGCGTCGTGGGCGACGATGGCTACCCCGAGCCTCGCAGTTTCGCCGGACGTGTGAGTGGACTCCGCAGTGACAACGGCATCGCGGAAAGCGTCTTCGGTCCTGGTCTCGAGCACCTGCCACGCTTCAACGAGGGGGGCGGAGTCGATAGACCCGAACCGTTGCTCGACCTGCTCGAGCGAGTGCCCCGCCCACTGGCCGTAGAAGCGGTCAGTGAGGCGGTCGTCGATGGCGAGGGGCGAGCCCGAGGCATGCGCGACCGGACGCGCCGTAGCGACGGCACGCGACAGCGGACTCGACACGACCGCGCTCAGCGGCACATCGCGGAACACCTCGCCGAGCGCGGCGGCCTGGGCTTTGCCGGTCTCGTCCAGAGGGACGTCGAGCTGTCCTCTCAGTACGCCGGCAGCGTTAAGGGCGGTCTCACCGTGACGCAGCAGAAAGACGTGCACCGCTACCACGCGTAGACGAGATAGGCGACCACGAGAACAACCAGGATGTAAAGAAGGTACTGGTTGACATCGCCCGACTGGACCGGTTGCAGGAGTCGGGCGAGGGCCTTCACGAAGCGTGCGATCGGCCGGTACAGGTACTCTTCGAAGATTGGCTGGACCTTTGTCCGGTAGTGCACCGGACCGGAGCTTCCGGCGGGATCATCCGAAGCACGGTCCATGTGGACGTCGGGGCGGTAGAGACGCTGGAAGGTCACGCGAACAGGGTTCGAGAACGTGGTTGCCGTGTACTGCATTCGTGGCCTATACGACATGAGGCCACCGTCCCAGACCGGCACCCGTTGCGTGGCACCGCGAGGGCGGCTTAGAGCGAAGATGGCAAGGGGAACGACGGTCACCCCAACAAGGAACACTGCCAGGTAGGTGGGTGACAAGCCGGAGAAGTTCGTGTGCCCCGGGATGACCGTGAGCTTGGATACGAGCAGCACTGGACGCAGCTGCACTCCTGTCACGTTCCACACGACGCTGTCGAGCGCGACGAGCACCGCCGGCGCGCCGATTCCGAGGGCCAGGCAGGCCGCGGCCAGCAGGCCGGGTCCGAGAACCGGCTGACCTTTGTCGGTCGCCCGGGCTGCTTCGGCGCTTCGGGGCATGCCCAAGAAAGCGATACCGAAGGCGCGCGCGAAGGCAAGCACCGCGAGCCCGGCCGTGAGGCCGATAGTGGCGGCGGCAATCAGGATCAGCACGCCGACGACATCGCTGTGAACGCGGAATCCCTGGAAGAGACCCTCGAACAACATCCACTCGCTCACGAAGCCGTTGAGGGGAGGCAGTGCCGCGATACCGAGTGTGCCGATGAGGCTGAGCACCGAGCTCGTCCGCATGTGGTGTACGAGCCCGCCCAGCCTGTCGAGGTCCCGGGTCCCGCTCGCACGCTCGACGACGCCCGCCTCCAGAAACAGCAGGGTCTTGTACGTCCCGTGGTTGACGACGTGGTAGAGGGCGACGAGAAGTAAGAAAGCGCCAAGAACCGGCTGGTGGTAGTACGAGAAGGTCATCGAAGCCCCGACGGACGTCATGATGATCCCCACGTTCTCCACGCTCGAGTAGGCGAGAAAGCGCTTCATGTCGCGCTCGACGACCGCGTAGAGGATGCCGATGAGAGCGGAAAAGGCGCCGAGCGCCATTACGAGCAGTCCCCACCACACCGGCCCGTGGCCCAACAGCTCAAAGACGAAGAGCATTACTCCATAGACGCCGAGCTTGATGACCAGCCCTGAGAGGTAGGCCGAGCCGTCTGCCGGAGCCACCGGGTGGGCGGCTGGCAGCCAGATGTGCAACGGGGCGAGCCCAGCCTTGAACCCAAAACCGACAAGGGCCAACACGAACGCCGTGCTCCTCCAGGCGATGGGGACAGACTGCGCGTGAGCAGCGATGACCGACAGTTCGAGGCTGTGGGCATGAGCGGCGAGGATGACGAAGGCGGCGACCACCATGGCGAAACCGACCTCGCCGAGAGCCAAAAAGAGGAAGGCTCCCTCGCGGACGCCTGCCCGGCGCCAATGCCGGAGGATCACGAGCGAACACGCGAGAGTCATCGACTCCCAGGCGACGAGAAAGGTCGTGACGTCGCCGGCGACGAGTACGGCAAGCGATGCCAGCGCCGCCAGGTTGTAAGCACACAAGTAAGCGGCCGTGCCGCGTCCCGGCTGGTGATAACGAGGGGCGTAGCAACCTATGCCAAGAGTGACGACTCCTAGCAGGACGACGAACGCCCCGGCAAGCGGAGCAGCCCTCAGGTCGAGGCGCCCTACGACGTCTCCGGCAGCGAGCACGCTGGATGTCGCACGACCGTTGAGGGCGAGGAGCACTCCGCCGACCAGGCAGCTCGCGCCACCAGCCGCTGAGACGGCTGCTGCCGCCCAAAGGAAGACCCTCCGAGTCGCCCCGAGGCCAAGGCCAGCAGCCAGGGCCCAGGCGATGCCGGCAGCCCAAAGGAGCGGAGCGGTCACTTTGGCGACCCTTCTCCCCCGACAAAGCTAAGAGCGCCCACCTTCTCCGCCAGTCGGCCTACGGCGACGAGCAGACCGTGCAAGAGGGCAAGCGGGCTCGGTGGACAGCCCGGGATGAATACATCGACGGGAAGAACCTGGTCAAGCCTGCCCCTGACAATCTCGTCCTCGTCGAACACACCACCAAGAGGGCAAGCTCCGACTGCGACAACGAGCTTCGGGTCCGGCATGGCTGCATAGGTCTTTGCGAGCGGCAACTCCATAACCCGCACGACCGGTCCCGTCACCATGAGCAGATCGGCATGGCGCGGGGCAGGGGTGAAAAAGAGCCCGAGGCGGTGCAAGTCGTAATGGGGCGCGAGTAGGAGACGGATCTCTGACTCGCAAACTGCGCACGAGCCGGTGTCGATCGTCCGGATGTGCAAGCTCCGGCCAAAGAGCCCGTGGATGTTAGAGGCGAGCCTGGCAGCGAGGCGATCCTCGTCGTGCCCTGGCAGGTCCATCGCCCGGCTCATTTCCCACCGCCTCGAATCGGGATGCGCTTTACGAGATTGGCGCGCTCGGTGGCGGCGAGCTCGAACACCCCGCTTGCCGCGACAGCATCGGGAGCGAGGCGCTGGCAGATCCCGCAAGCCGTGCATGCGCCTATGTCCATTACGAGCTCCCCGTCCGCATGCTGGAGGGCGCCGCTCGGACAGCTCTCGACCAACCGGTGGACAAGCTCGGTTGTGAGCCGCGAGGGGAGAAAGTTCGGCGGCGTCGGAAGCGCAGCGGACCAGGGATCAAGGACGGTCGGATACCTCGTTGTGACCACCCGTCGGCCGAGGCCGCGAAAGAACCAGAGTGCCATCAGCAGGCAAACCCGGCAACGGTCAGCCAGAAGCTGGCCTCGATGATGGGGATATCGGTGAACACATTGCGGGAGCGGGCGGCATCATCGAAAGCCCGCCAGTTGCGTACCGAGCTCGGGCGAAGCCTCGCCCTTGTGATGCGGCCGGCCTCGTCGAGCGCCAGCCAGGTGAGCGACTCACCGCGGCAGGATTCGCACCAGCCGAGCGCCACGCCAGGCACCGGATTCGAGGCCGCCTCGTTCACCCCTGATCCGAGGCCCGCGCCAATCAGCTCCGAGATGATCCGCGCCGACTCCTCTACCTCCTCGAGCATGACTTGTACTCGAGAAAGAACGTCACCGCGGTGGCGGAGCGAGACGTGCTTCTCCAACTTGTCGTATGGCCCGAACCTATGGTCTCGGCGGCAGTCGAGGTCCTGGCCCGACGCCCTCGCTACCGGCCCGACGAGCCCTAGACGCCCTGCCGCCTCGGGGGTGACTATTCCGCACGCCTCAAGACGGTCGAGGAACGAGTTCGTCGTCATTAGGGCGTCGGCTACCCGGTGAAACTCTCCGAGCGCGGCCGGCAACTCCTCTTTTAGAGCTGCGCTGTCAAGAGGCCGGCTCACTCCGCCGATCGCAAGCAGCCCGAACAGGTAGCGGTGGCCCGTGACGGCCAGGTTCACGCGGAGGAACCGCTCGAGCGCGATCTCTGCCTGCGCCTGACCCACCGAGAGCCCAGTTGACTGGGCGAGCGCCGCAAGCGCGGCGGCATGGTTGTAGATTCGCTCGAGCTCCAGGGCGACAGCCCGGGTCCGCTCGACGTCCGCTGCGACGGTGGCACCGGTGATCGACTCCGCCGCTTGGCAGAATGCCCACGAGTTGCCGACCGCTGAGAGCCCCTCGGCCCGTTCGACGAAAAAGAGGGCGCGCGTGGTATCGAGGCCCTGCAAACGTCGCTCTATTCCGCGGTGCTTGTGCCACTGCAAGAGGTAGAGGTCAATCACCTCCTCGCCGCTGGTGACCAGTCCCATGTAGAGCGACTCCTGCCCTACGGCCCGCACCGGGCCGTAGGGGAACTCGAATGCCTCACCCGCGACGAAAAATGCTGCATGGACCTCTCTCGGCACGTGAGTCGGCGCCGCTCCGAGCCGCGGGAAGCTCTGGTGGGCCAGTGGAGGCACGATCACCCAATTGAGCGGCTTGCCGCCATGGGGGCGTACCCCGAACTGCTCGTAGATCTCGCACTCTTCGAGGAAGGCCGCCGGCTCGATCTCAGAGAGCGGGGGATACTCCTCGCCGTCGACCGACCACTCGAGCACGGCGTAGGTCCCCTCGCTATCGAGGGCATACACGGCCCGCAGTAGAGGCCTTCCCTCCTCAAGAGTGCCAAAGAGGTCCGCGAGACGGACCTTCCCGCTCGCGGCGAGGCAAGAGACGACTTGTTTGAGATCGCCGACGTCAACCCGGGCAAGGTCGACGCCCGGCTGGATACCGCGCCAGAGGCAGCCGCTAGCCGACGCCAACAACTCGCGCACCGTGGAGGCGGCACCATCCTCCCGGGCGTCCGGGGCGAAATCACTCATGAGATCGCCCTTACGGCGTGCATCAGGATTTCGCTTAGCCCTCCGGGGATCCACACGCCCAGGAGAGCGAGAACGCCCAGCCCGCTGATCAGAGGGAGCGCTGCGAGGATCCGCCCGGAGCGGCGAGGGTAGGGATGAAGCGGCTCAGGGCCGTCGCCGGTGGCCATGGCCAATGTCGTGCCCACCAGAGCGATGAAGCCGACGACGAGCAGGAGGAGGAAAACCAGTGCCAGGACAGGAGCTGCTCCTTCGAAGCCGGCACGGACAATTGTCAGCTCGGAGAGGAACACCCCGAAAGGTGGAGAGCCGGCCACTGCGAGCGAGGCCAGCACGAGGACGCCACCTGCGAGCGGTAGCGCGCCGAGCGCGCCTCGAATTTCTGTGGACTCACGAGTCTTGTAACCGAGGACGAAATGGCCGGTCGACAGGAAGAGGACTGCCTTTCCGATGGCGTGGTTGAGAACCTGTAACAAGGCTCCGTAGAGGCCGAGAACGCCGCCGAAGCCAAGCGCCACGGCGACTATGCCCATGTGCTCGATGGATGAGTAGGCAAAGAGCCGCTTGAGGTTTCCTCGCCTCAGCATGAAGATCACACCTACGAAGAGTGTCAGGAACCCGAAGACCAGCAAGACGTGGTCGGGATAGGCGTCGCCCAGCCCGGCTTTGGCGATCGCTTGGAAACGAATGACGGCGTACATTCCCGTATTGAGGAGGGCCGCCGACAACATGGCGCTCGCCGGGCTCGGCGCCTCGGAGTGCGCGTCCGGCAGCCAAGTGTGCATCGGTGCAAGACCGACCTTGGTGCCGTACCCGACAACAGCAAGCAGAAAAGCGAGGCGGAGGCTTCCCGGCTGAAGGGCATGGGCGTGGAAGAACAGGTAGGACCACGTGAGACGCTCGGTCGAGGTGAGATGAAGAGCGCTCCCGGCGAAGAAGAGCCAGAGCGTCGCCAAAAGGGCGATCGTCACTCCGAGCGAGCTGATGATCACGTACTTCCAGGCCGCCTCAAGCGAACGCGCCTTGGCTTCTAGACCTACGAGCGCCGCGCTAGCAAGAGTGCTCGCCTCGATGAGCACCCAGAGCAGGCCGAGGTTCCCGGCGAAGAGGGAGCCGAGCATGCCGGAGGCGAAGACCGAGAAGAAGACGAAGTAGAGGCGCACCTGGAATGAGGTGAGCTCGCCCCGGTCCTCTTCCACGCGCATATAAGCCGCCGAGCCGAAGGCCGCGAGGACGACGACGAGAGAGACAGTGATAGCAAAGAACACCGCGAGCGGGTCGACATAGAGGTAGCCCCCGATCCCTTGCACATGGGATCGCCCGGTCGCAGCGACTGCGAGGGCGACGGTGGCGGCGAAGGAACCGACTGCACCTGCGACCAGGGCGTATCCAGCGCCGCGAGCCCCACATCTCGCCGCGACAGCAATCGCGCCGGCGAGGGGCAGCAGCACGACAAGGGTAACGAGGGCGATCACCCGCGCAGCTCCATGAGCTCAGAGGAGGTCGCCTCGGCGAGGCGGCGCGTTATCCCCGAGACGAACACGACCATTATCAGGACCGCCGCCACTAGGTCGAGGAAAACCCCGGCCTCGACGATAAAGGGAAAGGTGGCCACCAAGGCGATGGCCCCGAGGAATACACCGTTCTCGGTGATAAGCCAGCCGATCAGCTGGGCCACCGTATGGCGGCGGACGACCATGATGAGCGCCCCGAGCAGCACGACGGCAGTCGACAGCGGCACGACCGACGACGCGACAACGCCGTGGGGCAGATCTTGGGCGCGGATCGCCAGGTAGGCAAAGGCCGTCAGAAGAGCGCCGATGATGAGCGAGGTCGAAAGGCCTGTTGACATCGCTGTGTCGCGCTTGAGTTCGAGGCGGCGCAGCAGCAATCGGCGCGCGGCGAGCGGAATTGCGAGACCTTTCACGACCAACGTGATGACAGCGAGCGCCCACAGTTGGGCGTTGTCGTAGTGGTAGGCGACGACGGCAGCAGCAAACGCCAACATTATCGACTGGAGCCCGTAGTAGGCGACGTACCGGTTGAACAGTTTGGAGCCGAGACACGCGAAAGCAGCGAGCAGCATCACGACCGCGCTCAACGAGAGGAGCGTCCCCTCGATCGAACTCGACGACAGGCTCTGCACCGCTACGCCCCTATCACATAGGAGGTCACGACACCGACGAGGGCGATCAGAAAAGCTGCCCCGAGGAACTCGGCGATGCGGAAAAAACGCAGCTTCGCGAAAGACGTGTCGATCACCACGACGACAAAGCCGCACACGGCAAGCTTGGCGAGAAGAACCGGAATGGCCACGAAGCCGCCGACGATGCTCTGGGCGTTGCCGAGCCCCCAAGGAAAGACGAAAACGTTCATGAAGATGGCCGACATCAGAAAGAACTTCATGGACGCGGCCCAGCGCATCAGTGCGTAGCGACGACCCGAGTACTCGATCACACGGCCTTCCTCGATCATCGATATCTCGATGCTGCCACTGGGGCTCTCGATCGGGATGCGGCCGTTCTCGACCAGGATGATCATGAAAAAGGCGATCAACCCGAGCACGTGAGTCGGAAGCACCCGGGCGTAGGCGGACACCGCCAAGGTGTGATTCATGAGATACGGGTTGTCGGAGGCCGACAGTACCCCGACGGTGAAAAACACGATTATCAGCGCCGGTTCGGTGAGACTTCCGATCCAAGTCGCTCGACTCGCCCCAAGGCCTCCGTGCGGGCTGGCCGTGTCGAGGGCCGCCAGGGCCGTGATGAAGCTTGCGAGGGTTAGGACGAATGCACCGCCGATAAGGTCGGCAAGGAAAGCCAGCGGAAGTGGGTTGTTCGTGATGATCGGGACGATGACAGAGACCGTCAGGTAGCAGGAGAAGACGACGAAGGGAGCGGCCTGGTAGACGTAGGAGGCCTGGTCGCTCACCGTCTCGCCTTTGCGCAGAAGCTTGGCGAGGTCCCGGTAGGGCTGCACGACGCTCGGACCCCGCCTCGAAGCAATGACCGCCTCGGCCTTAGCAAGCACACCCACATACAACGGCGCGAATAGGAGAACGACGAGACTTTGCACCACTTGGAGCACTATTCCGACAGGCACCCAGGCTTCACCCTTTCCGCTGACGACGGCCAGAATCGGGGTAGAAGCCATCAGTGGGACGAATAATTCGTCCCACGTAGCGCGGGCCTCATCGCGTCACGTCGCCAATGATACTCAACCTCCCCGGAAAGCCCGCCAGTCTCCGCGCGCTTGTGCTCGAGCGTCCCACCTTGTCTAGGCGGTGCCCTATCCCAGGCGCGGACGGGTCCCTTACCTGCCCTCCACGTCGCCGATTCCGGAGTCGGTGACCACGAGTTCATTCGCCACGGCAGGCCTGCCGGCTGATCCTTCAAAACCCCCTGTGCGCTGGAAGATGTCTTCGCCAAAACTCGTTGGCAACGGCGCACCCTCCGCGAGCTTGAAGCTAGGTCGCCCATCCACCGCTCGCTCTGCCCGTAGGAACAAGGCCGTGTCACGTTTCTCCACGTAGAACGCGTCCGCCAACGTGAACTGATGAGTGACGAAGATGACCTTGACTCCGGTCTCGAGCAACGCGCTTGCGATCTGGTGTCCAATCTCCGCGCCCTCCCGCTCGTTCGTAGCGGCAAACGACTCGTTGAACAACACGACGCTGCGCGGCGCCAGCCAGTCGGCAATCTCGCTCATTCGAGCAAGCTCCTCGTCGAGCTTGCCACTCATCATGCTGTCGTCCTCCTCACGGACAAAGTGCGTGAAGAGGCCCGCAGCTATGTTCGCCCGAAACCTTTTGGCGCCAACGAACATGCCGCACTGCATCATTAGTTGCGCGAGTCCGATACTCCGCAGCAATGTGGACTTCCCACCAGAGTTCGCACCGGTGATCATCACCAACGACCGGTCATCCGCGCTCGCGTCATTGCCGACCACAGGAGTTCTTGACCTGAGCGCGAGGCAGACGTCGTAAATGCCCTCGAAGCAGAGCGCCGGGGGGCCAGAGCCGAGCGGCACGGGCCTGCAGATTGGCTCGCCCTTCTCGGCCAGCTGCCCGTGCAAGTTGAGACAGCCCACGTAAAAACCGAGTTCTGTACACAAGAGCTTGAAGAAACCGAGAATGTGGTCGGTCGATTGGGCAAGCGCGTTCGCAACCAGATTGAGGCCGCGATCGCTCAA
>JBEKGS010000054.1:0-17360 GCA_050012675.1 Acidimicrobiales bacterium | reverse complement strand
ACGACCACCCAGCCACCGGCCACGACCACGACCACCCAGCCACCGGCCACGACCACGACCACCCAACCACCGGCCACGACCACGACCACCCAGCCACCGGCCACGACCACGACCACGACGACTCAGCCGCCGGCAACGACTACGACCACGACGCCCACTCCTGCTGCGTCAGGAACGCCCCAGCCCGTCGGCACCGACGCAGGGCCATGGAATCTGGTGTTCGACTCGGAGTTCAATGGCTCCTCGCTGGACACCTCGCAGTGGTCGACCGGCTGGTTCGGCTCCGGCATCACCCAGCCCGTCAATAGTTATGAACAGGAGTGCTACGACCCAGCGCAGATGAGCGTCGCAAATGGGGAACTCGACCTGACGGCGATCACCAAAGCCGAGAACTGCGGCGGGATCAACAGGCCGTACGCGTCGGGCATCGTGACCACCGATGGCCTGTTCAGCTTCACTTACGGCTACATCGAGGCTCGCATCTGGCTACCGGGCTCGGTCAGCATCGCCGACTGGCCGGCCTTTTGGGCCGATGGCCAAAACTGGCCCATCGACGGCGAGATCGACGTCCTGGAAGGCCTCGGAGGGAAAGCTTGCGTCCACTTCCACAACCCTGCTGGCGGGCCTGGGGCCTGCGCCAGCGGAACCTTCACAGGCGGGTGGCACACCTTCGCGGCCGACTGGGAGCCGGGCTCGATCACCTTCTACTACGACGGAACCGAGATCTGGCAGGACACTTCAGGAATCACGTCAGCCCCGATGTACCTGATTCTCAACCTGGCGCTGGATAACTCGATGTCGCCAGATACCGTCCCTGCCACCATGAGAGTCGACTACGTGAGGGTCTGGCAACACTGAGCCACGGCGGCGCCTGCTCTCTTTTTGCAACATCGCGACCGCGTTCACTGCTCGAATGCGAACCGTAGCCACGACTGAAGAGACCGTCACTTTCTCCGGCGAAAGCGCTGGCACTGTCTGGGCTCTGGTACTTGCTCGCCAGACAGTCTGCGGGATCAGCGTTGGTAACCCTCTTCTTGCTCGCTCTTGACCATGCGGCCGAACGGAACCGGTGCTGACACGGGTGCCGCGTCCGCGTCCCCAATCCCTGCTCTCCTTGCGGCGAAACGCGCGGGATCCGCCTCGAAACGGGCGCGGCAGCGGTTCGAGCAGAAGTAGAACCGTTCGCCGGCTTGCACTGTGGAGGCTGCGGCGTTGGCTCTCTCAACTTGCATCCCGCACACGGCGTCGATGGCGTAACCATCGTCACCACCCAATCGGGCCCTGTTCCGATAGGCCCAATAGGCAACGACGAAAAGAACGAGAAAGACAACGTTGAGGTAAGCCGTGTAGTCCCACGAGAAGTGTGGAGGCCCAACCAAGCTCGCCCGGACCGTCGGGACGAGGCCGGCAGCCCGGAAGATGACCTCGGTGACAAGCCCGGCCGCCGACATCACGCACCAGAAGACAACCAGCATCCGCACCGTCAGGCGTGTCCCGTAGTAACGGCGGTAGACGAGCAGCAAGGGGAAGCTGATCAGGTCGGCGAAGATGAACGAGACGACTCCTCCGAAGGCGATCCCGCCCTTCCACAGCGCCGCGGCAAGGGGAACGTTGCCGATCGAGCACACGAAGCTCACGAGCGCGATGAGGGGACCCACGGCGACGTTCTCGAGCGTCGTCCAGCTGCCGTGGCCGTGGACGAACACGGCATTCCAAACCTGAACGGGCACCAGGACCGCCAGGAACCCAGCCACGGTGAACCCGATCAGGAGCTCCCTACGAAGCATCGTGAGATCCGCTATGGCATAGGCGGCGGCGTCCGCCCAGCCTCCCTTGGAGCGAAGTTTGGTCGCCCAGGGCGCGCGCTGAAGGGTCGAGTCCACCGGGGATGCGCGATCGTGATCGTGCCGCTCGCCGCCCGTGAGCCGCTGCCTCGCCTCGACCACGAGCCTGCCCCTGAGGAACAAACCACCCACGAGCGACAACAGCACGATCATGACGGCTCCCCCCACGAACTCGCTCGCCGCGAACTGCCAGCCCATCAGCACGATGAGCACGATGCCGAGCTCGATCACGAGGTTGGTCGAGGCAACCATGAACACCGACGCCGCCACGAAGTCCGCTCCCTTCACGAACAGGGACTTCGCCATGGCACTCGCCGCGTACGAACACGACGAGGAAGCCATCCCGTATCCCGACGCGCGGGCAACCGCAGCCGGCCCGTGGTCGCCCAACTTTGCCTGCATGGCTTGGCGACTCACAAAGGCTTGGACCGCCCCCGAGACCATGAAGCCGAGCACCAAGGCCCACAGGGTCTCCCAGAACATGAACAAGCCCTCGCGCAGGCTCCTCCCGATGGCGTCCAGCCAACCGACGTCGGCAAACAACACTGCTCTTGTCACCGAGCGGTCCTGGGGCCGGCCGGTCTCAATGCGGCCGTCTCACGAACGGACTAGACGGGCGATCGCCGCCGACGCCTCGCGGAGCTTCTCTGACGCCTCGTCACCACCGCTGTTGACTGCTGCGGCCACACAGTGGCCCATGTGGTCCTCGAGCAGCTGTAGGGCCACGGCTTGAAGGGCCCGCGTGGCGGCTGAGATCTGCTCGAGGACATCGATGCAATATCTGTCCTCCCCGACCATGTGCTGCAGGCCCCGGACCTGTCCCTCGATACGCCGCAGCCTCTTGAGGACCGCCTCCTTGTCGTCGCTGTAGCCGGGGCGCACGATCTCGTCCATACACCCCAGCATACCCCCCAGGTGTATCTGTTGGAGAGCTGCTTACGGGCATGGGAGCGCAGCGAACTCAGGGCAACCTCCCGGAGCACCTCTGGCCCGCGCCAGAACCGAAGGGGCGGTGAGGCTCAATCACCGCCGCGCCAGGCGACGAAAGCCACCCGTGCGCCGGGGCCGGCTTCGGCCCGACAAGCCGCAAGTTCGCTGGCTATGCGGCCTTGTCTTCTCGGATCTTGCCGTCGCGGATGCGGATCCGGCGGTCCGTCAGCCGGGCGACGTCCTCGTCGTGGGTCGCGATCACGATCGTGACATTGGCGCTCTTCCGCAGCGCATCCAGCGTCGCCATGACCTCCTTGGCCGTGTCGGAGTCAAGGTTGCCGGTCGGCTCGTCGGCGATGATGACACTCGGGCTGTTGGCTAGCGCCCGGGCGATAGCGACGCGCTGCTGCTCGCCACCTGAGAGCCGTGACGGCAGGTGACCAAGGCGCGGCCCGAGCCCAACCTGGTTCAACAGGACCTTGGCGCGCTCCAGGCGCTCGTGGGAGGGGACGTGGTTCGGGAACATCGCGATCGCGACGTTCTCCTCGGCGGTCAGCGTGGGGATGAGGTTGAAGTGCTGGAAGACGAACCCGATCTCTTCCGCTCGGATCTTGGTCAGCTCCCTGTCGTTCAAGCCGCCGAGGTCACGACCCTCGAAGCGGATCGAGCCACCGGTCGGACTGTCGAGGGCGCCGAGCAGCTGCAAGAGGGTCGTCTTTCCCGAGCCGCTGGGACCCTCCAGCGAGACCATCTCCCCTCTTTTGATCACGAGGTCGACCCCTCGTACTGCTTTGACCGAGACACCTCCTTTGGAGAACGTCCGCTCGAGGTGCGACAACTCATAGAGGGGGTCGCCCGGGGCCCGCCCGGGCGGAACCTCCGCAGCCTTGGCCGCTTCGTTGTCTGTCATCTTCTCTCGTCCTTTCCGGTCTTCGAGTCCGGTGCCCAGGCCATCAGCCGAGGTCACGCAACGCTGAAGCAGGGGCGAGCCGCGCCGCCCGCCAACCACCGATCAAGCCTGCGATGAGACCACCGACGAGCGCCCCGGCGAAGGCGATCAGGATCGTGGTGATATGGATCGGGGCGGTCAAGTGCACGATCGAGGTCACAGTGCCTGTCGTCGACTGACCGACCATGTTGCTCAAGGTGGAAGCACCCACAGCGAGCCCTGTCGAGGTGACCGACAGGCCCGGGCCTACGGCGGCTATCACCGCACAGACTGCGGCCCCGATGGCCACTCCTATTAGCCCTCCGACCAACCCGATGCCGACAGTCTCGGCGATGACCTGGCGCACGACCTGGCCCCGGGACCAACCGATCGCCCTGAGCGAGCCGATCTCACGCACGCGCTTTGCGACGCTCGACAAGGTGAGGAGCCCCGCAATGAGGAAAGCCGCCAGCAAGACGACGATGGCAAGCACCCCTCCCAGGTCGTTGGCGAGCTTGTGGGCGTTGTTGAGGCTCCCGCTCACTGAGTCGGCGAGGGTCTTGGAGGTGAGCACAGTGGCTCCGGGGAGCTCGGCCTTGATCGCCTTGGTGACCGCGGCCACCTCCGAGGCGTTCTTCACGGACACGAGCACCTCGTTCACGTAGTTGGGAGCCGAGGCGAGGCTCTGCATCGTCGAGAGCGGGAAGTAGATGTCGGCGACGTTGCCGGTGAGCGTCGGCGAGACAAGGCCGACGATCTTGTAGCCCTTCGAGTTGATCGTGAGCGTGCCGCCTACCTTCAGGTGCTTGGTGGTGGCGTACTCGGTGTAGACGAGCACCTCGTCGGAAGGATTGCTCGTGAACCAGGTGCCTGAAACGAGCTGGGCCTTGGTGATGAGGCCCGTCGTCTCGTTGCTCGGGTCCACGCCCGCAACGCTGTAGCTCGAGGTGGCGGTGTTGGTGGTCGGCGGGTTGAGGACCCTGGTGATCGTCTCTTCAGGGACGGTGACGTCCTGCTCGTAGGCCTTCTGTGCCGGGGTCATGCACGCCTCGATGGCGGGGTTCGCCGTGAAGCCCCCGATGAAGGTGCGAAAGCCCGAGCTGCCAGAGCCGGTGCCGGTGCGGCCGCCCGTCGGAAAGCCGGTGCCGCTCGGACCGCTGGCGCCGGAGCTGCCGAACGCCTTCGACAGGATCTTCTGGATGCAGGTCCGCTCGGCGGCCGTCTGCGCAGCGGTGAGCTTGGGGGGCTTAACCGTCGTCGATATCGTCTGGCCGCCCGTCTTGACTACGTCGGTGATCTTCGGGACCGTGCCGCTCTCGTGCAGCGCCTCGAGGGAGAGGGCGCCGACCGCCGAGGTCACGCCCGGGATCTTCGCGACGTCGCTGATCGCGACGGAGGGGAAGGTGATGAGCGTGCCGGGCACGAAGAAGTCGTGGGTGAACTGGGTCCCGGGCTTACCGAGCTTGGCGAGGTCGGTGATTATGGACGAGTTGTTGTTGAGCAGCGTGGCCGCCTGCGTGCTGTCGGTGCTGTTGAAGCCCCCGACGCCACGGGCGAAGAAACCCCCTCCGCCGCCCCCTCCGGTGGGGAAGGTGCCCCCCGTGGGGAACGAGCCGCCGCCGCCCCTGAATGACGGCAGGGTCGTCGTCGTGGTCGTCTGAGACGTCGTCGGTGCCACGGTACGCGTCACGATGATGTCCGTTCCGACTGACCCGAGCGGGGACAGGACACTGTTCTGGGCGTCGGAGAGTCCCTGTGACACCCCGATGATGCCCATTACGAGGCCGACCCCTGCAGCGAGTCCGAATGCGGTCACGAGCGTGCGCCCCCAGCGGCGGCGGAGCTCGTTCCAGGCGTAGCCGAGCGAGAACACTTGAGACTCTCCTTTTGCGCGCCCAGAGGTGGCGCCAAGTTGAGGATAGGCGCCCTTCCTGTGATTCTCCTGGGTGCCGGTTTAGAACTTCCCCAGTCGAGGCCCGCTCGGGCGCCGCGCTTTGCCGTAGTGCCTAACCTGGCGGTATGTGCCGGAACATCACGACCCTCCGAGGTCTGGAACCAAGAGCCAGCGCCGAAGAAATCGAGTCGGCAGCCCGTCAGTTCGTACGCAAGGTCGGCGGCGTCAAGGCCACGTCGCCCTCTACTGAGGAAGCCTTCGAGAAGGCGGTCCGGGCCATCGCCGCCGCCACGACCGATCTCCTGGCCGAGCTGCCGCCGCGCCGCCAACCCCCGGCAACGCTCCCGCCCCTCCGACGGTCCTCGGTCGCCAGGCTCTGAAGGCGCGGCTGAGCCTGCCACGGCAAACGGGCACCGCTCAGGACTCCGCCTTCCCGCCGACGATGTGCTTGTTAGCCCTGCGGCGGGGCTCCACGGGCTCGACTAGGTTTCCCTCCGCTTAGACGCTCACCGCCACCCGGCCCCGCGTCGCCCAGAAGCCAGCAACCCAGATGATCCCGTGCGATCATGACGCCAAGGAGGTGTGAGATCACGGCTCGTCGGTCAGCTCCGAAGAGGTCACGCCAACAGGTCGTCGGTTACGAAGACCTCCTCGCCGTGGCCACGAACCTGCGCTGGACCTGGCAGAGGCGCACCAGAGAGCTGTTTGCACGCCTTGCCCCCGCAGCCGAGCCGTCCGCTCTCGAATGGCCGCGCCGCCTCCTCACCGGCCTCGGACGGGCGGCCGTCGAGAAGAGGCTCGCGTCGGACCCCGAACTCGCGGCTCTCGCAGCCTCGGTCGTCGACGACGCGCTTGTCTACCAGTCTGGGCGCTCCAAGACCTGGTTCCACAAGACGCACCGGAAGGACCGCGATTTCGAGGTCGCGTTCTTCAGCGCCGAGTTCGCCGTCACAGACTCGATCCCCGTGTACGCCGGAGGCCTGGGTGCGGTCGCCGGTGAGTTCTGTAAGTCGGCGAGCGCTCTCGGCGTCGCTGTGGTCGGCGTAGGCCTCCTCTACCGCGAGGCGTCGCATCAGTGGCTCGACGACACCGGCCTGCAGCAAGAGTCCTGGGAGGTCATGGACTTCGAGCGCCTTCCGATCGAGCCGGCACGCGACGCCATGGGTCGCCCCGTCCGGGTCAAGATTCCCCTTCCCGGGCGTGACGTGGCAGCTCAGGTATGGACGGTCCTCGTCGGGCGCAACCGGCTGTACCTGCTCGACACCGACATCAAGCCGAACCGGCGAAGCGATCGCCGTATCACGGGCAGGCTTTACGGCGGCGACCAGGAGACCCGCATCCAACAAGAGCTCGTGTTGGGCATAGGCGGTGTCCGCGCCCTGTCGGTGCTCGGCCACGAGCCCGAGATGATGCACCTGAACGAGGGCCACTCCGCCTTCGCCACCTTGGAGCGCATTCGCCAGGAGATGTCTCGCCTTGGTCTCTCCTTCGACGAGGCCCGGGTGGCAGCGGCACCCGGGATGCTGTTCACGACCCACACGCCGGTTGCCGCCGGGCACGACTATTTCCCTGCCGAGCTGGCGAACCGTTACCTCGCCCCGTACGCGTCGCTGCTCGGGGTCGAACTCGAGACGCTTAGCGCGCTGGGCCGCTATAGGCCCAAGGACCCGTCCGACTCCTTCTGTCCCACAGTGCTGGCCCTGCGGCTGGCGGGCGCTCGCAACGGCGTGAGCCGGCTGCACGGTGTCGTGACTCGTGACCAATGGGGGGGACTGTGGCCACGGTTGCCTTTGAACGAAGTGCCGATCGGGCACGTCACCAACGGCATCCACTTCTCGTCCTGGATAGCGCCCGAGATCGAGGAGCTGTTCGACGACCAGATCGGCGCGGACTGGAAGACGACACCGGGATCACCGGCCACCTGGCTACAGCTGACGGGGACCAGTGACGAGGCTCTCTGGACGGCGCGGTGCCGCGCACGTGCCCGCCTCATCGAGTTCACGCGGGTCCGCCGCAACGAGCAGCTCGCCCGCCGGGGCGCAGACGAGGGACGCCTCGCGGCCACCGAAACCCTTCTTCACCCCGACGCGCTCACAATCGGTTTCGTCGGGCGCTTCGTCGCCTACAAGCGCCCGACGTTGTTCCTGCGCGACCCCGAACGCCTGGCACGAATCCTCGGTGATCCCGACCTCCCGGTTCAGATCATCTTCGGCGGCAAGGCCCACCCCCGTGACGAGTTCGGCAAGCAACTGTTGCGCGAGGTCATCGAGTTCGCGCACACGCACCATCTCGAGCACCGGGTCGTGTTCATCGAGGACTTCGACATAACCATGGACCACAACCTCTCCCAAGGCGTCGACCTGTGGCTCAACACCCCGCGGCGGCCTCTCGAGGCATGTGGCATCGGAGGCATGAAGGCCGGGGTGAACGGCGCTTTGAACTTCAGCACGCTGGACGGTTGGTGGGACGAGGTCTGGAACGACGCAGATCCGAGCGAGCCACCCATCGGTTGGTGCATCGGGACCGGCAGACGCCGTTACGAGGACTTCGAGTTACAGGACGCAGGCGACGCCCAGTCCCTTTACGACACTCTCGAGCACAAGATCGTGCCGTCCTTCTACGACCGGGACAAAAAGGGCCTCCCACGCGCCTGGTTGGCCTCGGTTCGCCAGTCGATGGCAAGCCTGGCACCGACGTGGGACTCGCACCGCATGGTGCGCGACTACGTGGAGACCTTCTACCTTCCGGGCGCTCGCCGCGCACACTGGTTCGCGGCCCAGTCAGGAGCCCGGGCACGCGAGCTCAGCTCCGCGCTCGAACGCCTGCGCGACGCTTGGCCCGCGATCAACGTCGTGGTCGAGTCCGCCACCGTCGGCCCGGGTGGTGGCATGCAGGCGGACATCGCCGCCGATCTCGGCTCCCTCGAACCTCGGGATGTCACCGTGCAGCTCTGGGTGGCCCCAACACTGGGGGAACCCTTTCCGGTATCCACCAGCCTCGAGGGCCGACAGCGCAACGTCGCTCGATACCGCGCCCAGGTTCCCCACCAGGCGGGCCTCGACGCCACGCTCGTGGCCCGCGTCCTGCCCTTGCACCCGGCGCTCGCCGATCCGTACGTGCCCGGCCTGATCACCTGGTCGAACTGACAGCCGTGGCGACGAACCCTCAGATCCCCGCCCCGCTGCGGAGCCTGGCGACCGATGCGGGCATCGTGCTCTCCTACACCGACACCACCGGGGTGCAACGCGAAGCCGATGCGGAGGTGCTGCTGGCGGTGCTGAGCGGCCTCGGGCTACCGATCAGCCGCAGCCGCGATGCGGCCCGGCTGCTACGAAGCCGGCGCAGCGCGCGAATCGAGCGGATCGTGGAACCGGTTACGGTCCTCGACGACGTCTCCCCCGGCGTGGTCGCCGTGTCCTTGCGCGAGGCGGACTCGGAATTGGAGTGTGCGATCGAGTCCGAGGAAGGTGAGCACCTCGACTGGCGCTTGCGCCGTGAAGATCTGCTGGGGCTCACCCGCGAACGGCTGGACGGTCGGGACATCTACCGGGGAGACGTTCCGCTTCCAGCTCTGCTGCGCCGCGGCTATCACCGCTTCACCGTGCTCGTCCGGGGACGGGTCGGCACCTCGACGCTCGCCGTGGCTCCGGCGGCCGGCGCCCGGGGCCGCTTCAGCGAGGAGTGGCGCGCCTTTGGGCTCTTCGCGCCGCTCTTCTCGCTGCACTCGGCGCGCAGCTGGGGATCGGGCGACCTGAGCGACCTCGATGAGTTCGCCCGCTTTGCGGCCAGGGAACAGGCGAGCGTGGTCGCGACCCTTCCCCTGCTCGCCGGGATCGGCCCCGAGCCGTTCGAGGCGAGCCCCTATCTGCCCGTGAGCCGCCGGTTCTGGCACGAGCGGTGGATCGACGTCGAGCGCGTGCCCGAGTTCGCCTGGTCCCCCGCCGCGCGTGTGATCGGCTCGCCGCAGGCGTCCGAGCGCAGGAGCGGCTGGGTGAAAGGTGGCATCGTGGATGGTGCCGCCGTCACCGCCGCCAAGCGGGCGGCCTTAAGCGCCATGGCAACCGCGGTGGGGCGTTCGGGAACAGGCCGCGAGACGGCGTTGCGCAACTTCATGTTCGAACGCCCCGACCTCATCGAGTACGCGCGCTTTCGCGCCGCGGTCGACCGTTTCGGTTTCGACTGGCATGCCTGGCCCGGGCCGTTGCGCAGCGGCCTTCTCAGGTGGAGCGACGTCGATCCCGTGAACGAGCGGTACCACATCTATGCCCAGTGGGTAGCGCACGAGCAGATGGCTGAGCTGTCCGAGCGCCTGTCACAACGAGGCCAGGTCCTCGCCCTCGACCTTCCTATCGGCATCCATCCCTGCGGCTACGACGTCTGGCGCCGCCGTGAGCAGTACGCGACCGGCATATCGGTGGGGGCGCCGCCGGACGGGTTCTTCGCTCAGGGACAGTCGTGGGGCTTCCCCCCCACACGTCCCGAGGCGCTGCGAGCCGAGGGTTACGAGGAGTTCCGCGCCGCGCTGGCGCACCACCTTCGCGTGGCGGGAATGCTGCGCATAGACCACATAATGGGCCTGCAGAGGCTGTTCTGGATCCCCGCGGGCGCCGAGCCCCGTGACGGCGTCTACGTGAGCATGCCGTTCGAAGAGCTCCTCGCCGTGGTCGCGATCGAGGCCCAGCGCCACCACGCCGACATCATCGGCGAGGACCTGGGCACAGTCGACGACAAGGTGCGCCGCGGGATGCAGGCAAGAGGCATCAGACGTTCCTATGTGGCGCAGTTCGCCATCCGGGGTGACGGAGAGCCCGTGCTCGAGGTGCCTCCCGCCGGTTCTGCCGCCGCGTTCTCGAACCACGACCTGCCCACCTTCACCGGTTGGTGGAAAGGACGCGACATCGACGAGCGCCTCGGCTGCGGCCAGCTCGACATCTCGTCGGCCGAGGAGGCCCGGAGCGAAAGGGCCCATCTGCGCGAACGCCTCTCCACGCTGGTGGAAGACGAGCCCGCTACCGGCGGGCGCGAGGTACTCGACGGCGCTGAAGCGCCCCCCTCGGTGCTCGCCGCCATCCATGCCGAGCTCGCCAAGAGTGAGGCCGGGCTCGTGCTCGTGCAGCTGGACGACCTCATCGGCCAGCCCGACTCGGTCAACCTGCCGGGGACGAGCACCGAGCGACCGAACTGGAACCGCCTCACTGACGTCTCGTTGGAGCACATAGTCGACGACCCGGCGGTGCACCAAGCCCTGGCACCGCTTCGAAACAATCGTGGGCGGGTCGCGCCCGGTTCGGTGGACCGCCTGGCGCGGGGGGTGGAGACGGTGCTGGGTGTCAGCCTGCTCGAGCCGGTCGACGCTCATCTGTTCAATGAAGGCAGGCATTTCCGCCTGTACGAAAAGCTCGGTGCCCACCCGATGACCGCCGGGGGGGTCTCCGGGGTCTTCTTCGCGGTGTGGGCCCCGAATGCCGAACGGGTGGCCGTCGTCGGCGACTTCAACGATTGGAACGGGACGAGGCACCCTCTTTCCCCGCATGCCGAATCGGGGATCTGGGAGGGCTTCGTCCCCGGCGTCAGCGTCGGGACCTGTTACAAGTACCGGTTGCTCTCACGACTCGGTGGTGGCGAGTTCGACAAGGCCGACCCTTTCGCGTTCGCCGGCGAGGAGCCTCCGAAGACCGCCTCCGTCGTCTTCGAGCCCCGACACGAGTGGCTGGACGGCGAGTGGATGCACGACCGCGGTCAGGCGCAGCGCCTCGACAAGCCGGTGTCGATCTATGAGGTGCATCTGGGCTCGTGGCGCCGCGTACCCGAGGAGGGCGACCGCCTCCTCACCTACGCCGAGCTGGCCCCTCGGCTCATCCAGCACGTGCACGATCACGGCTTCACCCACGTCGAGATCCTCCCGGTCATGGAGCATCCCTTCTACGGCTCGTGGGGATACCAGGTAACGAGCTACTTTGCGCCCACTGCACGCCACGGATCACCTGACGACTTCGCCGCTTTCGTCGACACTCTCCACCGCGCCGGCATCGGTGTCATCCTCGACTGGGTGCCGTCGCACTTTCCCTCCGACGCCTTCGCGTTGGCGCATTTCGACGGCACGCACCTTTACGAGCACGCTGATCCGCGCCAGCGAGTGCAGCCCGACTGGCAGAGCTGGATCTTCAACTACGGACGCAACGAGGTTCGCAGCTTCCTCATCTCGGGCGCGTGCTTCTGGCTCGACCGGTTCCATGCCGACGGCCTGCGCATGGACGGGGTGGCTTCCATGCTCTACCTCGACTACTCCCGCCAAGCCGGCGAGTGGGTCCCCAACCGCTTCGGCGGCAACGAGAACCTCGAGGCCATCGAGCTGCTCCAGCAGTGCAACACCGAGGTGTTCGCCTCGTTCCCCGACATCATGTCGGTGGCGGAGGAGTCCACGGCCTGGCCGGGCGTCTCACGGCCCGTCGACGCCGGTGGCCTCGGCTTCAGCTACAAGTGGGACATGGGCTGGATGCACGACACCCTCGACTACCTGGCACACGACCCCATCTACCGACCCTGGCACCACGACAGGTTGACCTTCCGGTCGATCTACGCCAATAGCGAGCACTTCGTCCTGCCCCTGTCGCACGACGAGGTCGTCCACGGCAAGGGCTCTCTCTTCGGCCGCATGGCCGGTGACGAGTGGCAGAAGTTCGCCAACCTGCGACTGCTCTACGGCTACCAGTTCACCCAGCCCGGCAAGAAGCTGCTGTTCATGGGTGGCGAGTTCGCCCAGATATCAGAGTGGAACCACGACGCCAGCCTCGACTGGCACCTGCTCGACTCCCCGGCCCACAAAGGGGTCTCCGGGTGGGTACGGCGGTTGAACGAGCTTTACCGTCGCGAGCCGTCACTGCACCGCGACGACCTCGCCGACTCGGGCTTCTCCTGGATCGACTGCGAGGACCGCGCGCAGAGCGTGCTCTGCTACGAACGCCATGACGGCAACGGCGGCGTGCTCGTGGTCGTCGCCAACTTCACGCCCGTCCCCCGCCCCGATTACCGGGTGGGCCTGCCGCGACCCGGCCGCTGGGACGTGCTCGCCAACAGTGACGCGCCCGAGTTCGGAGGCAGCGGCTATCTCGTGCCAGGTTCGTTCGAGACGACGGGAACCCCCTGGCACGGTCGCGACCAGAGCGCTCTGCTCGTGCTGCCGCCTCTCGCGGTCCTTATCCTGCGGCCGGCGGCTTAGGCGTCGATGACGCTCGCGGTCTGTTTCCATCTCCACTGCTACCAGCCCGAGCGGGCGGATCCTTGGCTCGACATCGTGAACCCGGAGCCGAGCGCTTACCCCTATCACGACTGGAACCAGAAGATCACCGCCGAGTGCTACAGGCCGAACACCGCCGCGGCCGTGCTGGCGCCCGACAAGCGCCTTCGCGTGTCGTGCGACAACTTCGCCATCGCCAGCTTCGACGTGGTGAGGACGCTTCACCGATGGCTGGCGACCGACGCCGCGGACGTTGACGCAGTCGTCCGTGCTGCCGGCCAGAGATCGCGTGGCGCGGCGCTGGCGTCGCCCGCCACCCACGCGATCCTGCCCCTTGCCCGCCCGGAGGACCGCGACGTTCTCGTCGCCTGGGGCGTGGCGGATTACAAGGCGCGCTTCGGCTTCTCGCCCGAAGGGATGTGGCTTCCCGAGACCGCCGTCGACCTCGACACGCTTTCCGCCCTCTCTCGTCACGGAATCACATTCACCCTGCTCATGCCGCAACAGGCGCGTCGCGTCCGCCCGCCGGGGGGCGAATGGGCGGACGTGAGCGGTGAGAGGATCGACACGAGCCGTGCCTATCTCGTAAGGCTCCCGAGCGGAGAGCCGATGACGGTCGTGTTCGGGCACGGCCCGCTCTCGCGTGAGCTCGCCTTCGGGAACCTGTTGAACGACGGGGCCACCCTCGTGGCTGCCGTCCGCACGGCCCTTGCCTCAAGCGGCGACGATGAGCTGATAGCGATCGTCACCGATGGGGAGACCTACGGGCACCACCACGAGTTCGGCGAGATGGCGCTCGCGTGGGCGGCGCGAGAGCTGCTGAGCGAGAAGGTCGAAGTCACGGACCTGGGCACATGGCTGGCCACCCACCCGCCGACCTGGGAGGTCGAGCTCGCTGCGACTTCTTCGTGGAGCTGCGCACACGGCCTCGAGCGCTGGCGCAGCGACTGCGGCTGCACCACGGGCTCGCAACCGGGCTGGAACCAGGCCTGGCGGAGACCGCTTCGCGAGGCGCTCGACTGGCTGCGGGCAGCCCTGGCAGAACCGGTCGCGAACGCCCTCCGCCCGATCCTCGGTGACCCCCACGACGCCATCGTCGACTACGGTGCCGTGCTCGCCGGCCTGGAGGCACCCGAGGCATTCGTCACCAGGCGTGCCGGGCGTCTGTTGCCAAGAGACGACACGACGCGGGCATTGGAGCTACTCGAGCTCGAGAACCATCTCCTCTCGGCGTTCACGAGCTGTGCCTGGTTCTTCGCCGACCCGACCGGCATCGAGACCCTGCTGTCGCTGCGGCATGCGAAAGTGGCGCTCACTACGGCAGAGCGCGTTCTCGGGCTCGACGTATCCGAGGGATTCCTCGAGCGGCTCCAAGCCGTGAGGTCGAACCTCGATCCACACCTTGACGGCCGCCAGCTGTGGGGCCGTTCTGTCGAGCCGCACAGCCTCGACGCCGAATCGATCGCCGCCGCCTTCGCCCTGGAGCTGGCGGCCGGATCAGCGCGTTCGCCGATGCGGCGTGGCGCCTGGGTGGTGACAGCCCAGAAGGTCGAGACAGTCGCCGGCCGGACCTCCGGCTTTGTCGTCGTCGAGCACACCGCGACTCTTCGGCGCACGGTCGTCGAGGTGCGATCCGAGTGTGTCGGATCCGTCGGCGCCGCGGCCCACAGCCGCATCAACTACGAGGACAGCTGGCGCGAGACGACCCTTCGTCGAGCAAGTCCCGACGTCGTCGCACGCGTGGGGGCCGCCCGGGTCACCGGAAGAGCCGACGCGAGCCCCCTGCTCGCGCTGCGCTGTCTGACCGCCAGTCTGAGAACGCGGGCCGCGGAGGCAGACGACGCGGCCGTGCTGGGCGCGCTCGTGGCCGCAGCGGCTCCCCTGGCGGCGCGTGACCGCGACGCGGTCGGCGCCTCGCTTGCGGTGCTCCGGGACGCCTCGGTATCACAAGAGGCGCTCGCGGCTCTCGGAACGCTCGCTTCCCTGGCCGAGGCGGCGTCTGTCGAGTGGCCGGCCAGCAGCGAATGTGAGCATTCGCCGGCGAACCACTAGGTTCACACCCTGATGAACGCGCCCGGTGGTCAAGACCCGTCCCTCGACGGCACAAACGACGTCGTCCGGGCGGTCGACCGCCTTGCCCGTCGATTGCCCGAGCCCCTCTTTCCGCTGGCCCGGATCGCCTACAACTACCGCTGGTCCTGGACGCTCGGTGGCCGCGATCTGTTCCGCTATTTCGGCGTGCACCGCTTCAACCTGAGCAACCACAACCCGGTCCGGTTCATGCGCGACCTGTCCGAGCACTCGTTGCTGGAGGCTGCGACGGACGACGCCTACCTCCAGCGCGTCAATCAGGTGGCCGAGGTGCTGGACCGCGACCTGACCCGCCCCGCAAGAACCGACCTCGGTGACGGGCTGGTCGCTTTCTTGTGCGCCGAGTTCGCCGTCCACAGGTCCTTGCCGGTCTACTCGGGAGGACTCGGGGTACTGGCGGGCGATCTGTTGAAGGAAGCGTCGGACGAGGCGCTGCCGCTCGTCGGCGTCGGTCTGCTGTATCGCAAGGGCTACTTCCACCAGCGCGTGGACCGGTCCGGGTGGCAGCACGAGTACTGGACCGAAGTCGACCCCGAGGTGCTGCCCGCGGTGCGCGTCACCAACCCGGATCGCTCGCCACTGACGATCCAGGTCCCCATCTGGGACGGTGAAGTGGCCGCTCAGGTCTGGCGCGTCGACGTCGGTCGCGTCCCCCTCTACCTGCTGGACGCGGACCTGGCGGAGAACACGCCTCTGCAGCGTTGGATCAGCGCAAGGCTCTACGAGGGCAACCGTGCGATCCGTCTCGCGCAGTACGCGCTCTTGGGAGTGGGTGCTGTCCGTGCACTGGCCGCGATGTCGATCAGGCCCACGCTCTACCACTTGAACGAGGGTCATGCCGCGCTCGCCACCCTGGCTGTGGCATCCCAGCGGGTCGGGTCAACGAAAGCCTCCAGCGAAAGCGAGCTGACCGACGCGCTCGAGCGTGGCCGCGACCACTTCGTGTTCACAACCCACACTCCCGTCCAGGCCGGCAACGAGACCTACAGCCGGGAGGAGATATTCCCGGTGCTCGGATCGCTGGCCGACGAGCTGCACGTCGACCGCGAGCTGCTCTTGAAGCTGGGCCGCGTGCACCCCTCCGACTCGGGCGAGCCGAGTGGGCTCACGCAGCTCGCCATCCACACCGCTCGGTCCACGAACGCTGTGAGCGCACGCCACGGGTCGGTCGCCCGCGAGATGTGGCACGAGATGTTCCCCAGCTTGACCGTCGACGAGGTTCCGATACTCCATGTCACAAACGCGGTGCACCTGCCGACGTGGATGGCCCCGCCCATGCGGGCGTTGCTCACCCGGCACTTCGGTGCGGGCTGGGAGCGCCACGCGTGCGACCCTGCGGTCTGGGCCGGTATCGAGGACATTCCGGACGAGGAGCTCTGGGCGGTCCGCTGCGAGCAGAGGAACGAGCTGGTCGAGCAGCTGCGCCGCAAGGCCGTCGTCGACCGCCTAGCGCGCGGCGAGGACCTCGAGGCCGTGCGGGCCGGGGCCGAGGCGTTCGACCCGTCGTTCCTCACCGTCGGCTTCGCCCGCCGCCTGGCCACCTACAAGCGGCTCGACCTGCTCTTGCACCCAGCGGCCAGGGCCTTGGAGCTGCTCAACCACGACCAGCCGACCCAATTTGTCTTTGCCGGCAAAGCTCACCCGCTCGACGACGCGGCCAAGGCGATAGGCCAGCACATGTTCGCGCTCAAGAGCTCGCCCGGTGTGATCAACCGTGTCGTGTTCATCGAGGACTACGACCTCGCCGCCGCCGGCACCCTCATCGCGGGCTGCGACCTGTGGCTCAACCTGCCCCGCCCCCCGTTCGAGGCGAGCGGCACGAGCGGCATGAAGGCTGCTTTGAACGGCTGCCTCAACTTGAGCGTGCTCGACGGATGGTGGGCGGAGGCATTCGACGGCTCGAACGGCTGGGCCATCAACGGCGACACGGACCCCGACGCGGCCGCGAAGGACGCACGTGACGCGGCAATCTTGTATTCCCTGGTCAAAGACGAGGTCAAGCCGCTCTTTTTCGACCGCGACCCGCGCGGGATCCCGACGCGGTGGCTGAAGCGCGTACGGGCATCGATGCGCACGCTCGGGCCGATGTACTCAGCGACGCGAATGCTCGACGACTACGTGGAGAAGGTCTACGAGCCGCGCTAGAAGCTCAATGCCGTCTGTACCCGCCGTGCCCGAACCGGGACGTAAACCTCAGCGGTAGGCGTCCGGGCCAAGGTGTACTGCGAGGCCGAGTCCTGCGCAGGCGATAACGACACGAAGCGGTGTCGCGGGTACACGCCGCACGATTATCGGGCCTAGCCGGCCGCCTGCCAAACAGCCCACCGCGAGAGGGATCGCGGCCGACCATCGGACCGGCCCGAAGGCGACGAAGACGACGGCGGCCGTGGCATTGGCCAGCCCGACGAGCAGGTTCCTCATGGCGTTGCCTCGTGC
>JBEKGS010000053.1:0-19007 GCA_050012675.1 Acidimicrobiales bacterium | reverse complement strand
ACCGCTAGGGCTCGATCGGACATGCACAGCGCGGCTTTCGATCCCACTAGCAGCGGCAAAACACGCCGAGTACTGTCTCGGCCATGCCACAAGGGGGGGCAGAGTTCAGTCGATCTGGGTGGGCGTCAGCCCGATGGCCACACATGGTGCGGCGGATGAACCTTGGCACCGTGAACGGTGTTGTTCACAGCCCAGGGGCACGCCTGTGGTCTCCGGTCGCAGCCGCCTGCGTCCTTGTCGGAGTCATGGCCTACTTGTCGCCTTACACACCCGCCAGGTCCGAGGTGGCCCTCGCCGGGGTCCACCGACAGGCCGGCGCGCGACAGGCCATTCGACAGCGTGGTGGCGGCGATGTCTTGGGCTCCGAACGCGCCTTTGTCGTGTCCTTCCTTGCCCAGCTGCGCTCCGACTCCGATCCCAGGTGCCTCGAGTCCTGGGCGCGCTCGGTCGGTCTCGTCGTGCGGTGGTCCCCCGGTGAAGGTTTCGTGTCACTTAGCGGACCCCCTGAATCGGTGGACAGGGCTCTCGAGGTCTCCATCGACAGCCACCCCGGCCCAGACGGCCAAATCGTCTGGGCGGCTACACACCCGGCGAAGGTGCCCGCGGGCGGTGTTTGTGGCGAATTGGCGGGAATCGGTGCTCTTCACTCCTTCGTGCGCCCTGCGCCGCTCGGTGACGTGACGCTCGGTGCATCCTCACCGGGCCTGAGCCCCTCACAGTTGCTCGACGCCTATGATGCCGACCCCTTGATTTCGCGTGGGATGGCAGGACAAGGAGAGACGGTCGTCTTCTTCGAGACCGACGCGTTCGACTCCTCGGACGTCGACGAGTTCGCGAATGCCATTGACACTCCGGTGAAGCTCAAGTATCCCCTCGGCAATCTCGGAGACACCGAGGGCGAGAGCACGATGGACATCGAGACCGTGCACGAGATAGCCCCGTTAGCCAAGCTCGTCGACATCAACCTGCTCTCGTCACAGTTCAAGAACATGTCGACGGCTGCGACCTACGAGGCGGCCTTCGCTTTTGCCGCCGATCATTTCCCCGGCGCCGTCTGGAGCATCAGCCTGGGAAGCTGTGAGGACGACACGGACATCTTCGAGCCGGCCGACCTGGTGGCCATGAACGACGCGGTGGCCACTGCAGAAAAGGGCGGCACCACCGTCTTCGCGTCCAGCGGCGACAGCGGTGGACTCGACTGCATGCCGCCCGACGCCGCCGGACAGCCGCCCCTCGGCTCGTGGGAAGGGGTATCGGTCCCCGCGAGCCTGCCGCAGGTCACCTCAGTCGGCGGGACCACCCTTTCGACCACGGCCGCCGGCGCGTACCTGGGCGAGTCGACCTGGACCGAGCCATTGCTCTTGCAGGGATCGGGCGGGGGCGTCTCGAGAGTCTTTTCCCGACCCGCCTGGCAGGTGGGCCTGGGGACCGGTGGTCTCGCCGATGTGTCCGGAGGGCGCCAGGTGCCAGACGTCTCCGCGGACGCCAATCCCGCCACCGGCAACGACATCATCGAGCACGGCCACGTAACGACCGGCGGTGGAACCTCGTTGGCATCACCGACCTGGGCGGGTTTCACGGCACTCATCGACGAGTACCTGCACACCCAAGGAGGTAAGGAGGTGGGGTTCCTCAATCCCGTGCTGTACAAGCTCGCCCAAAGCCCGCTTCCGTACAGGGCCTTTCACGACATCACGACCGGCGGGAACGACTTCTACCTGGCGACTCCCGGATACGACATGGTGACAGGGCTCGGCTCTCCCGACGTGTGGAACCTCGCCCGCGACCTGGCAGGCGCCGGACGCTGACATGACCGAGAACGAACTTCCGCCCATCGCGCTCCCCGTGCTGGCGACCATCTACTGCCCGTTCTGCGGGGTCGTCGTTCCCGACTCGCGCTACTGCGGAGCCTGTGGCGCACACCTGGCCCACGAGGCGTTCCGGGGCTCACAGCGACTGCACTCGTACGCGGCGTTCCCCGACGAACCGGTGGTGCGCCTCTCGATCGTGACGTCTTTGTTCCCCCACCTGTCCTCGCGCGCCAGGGCGCCGTTTCGCTACGCCCTCGCCATCGTCGTCTCGCTGATGATCGCCTTTGCCCTGGCTGGCACCGTCGCGCCCTTGATGGCCGTCTGCGCGCTCGGAGTACCGCTCGTGTTCCTGCTCTACATCATCGACGTCGACCCCTACGAGGGGTCCTTTGTGATCCCGACCGGCGTCGCGCTCCTGCTCGGCGCCGGTCTCGGAGCAGGCTGGGCGCTGATCGCCAGCCCCTACGTCGACCGGGCGCTTCAGCCGACACCCATGTCCAGCCTCACCAGCGGCCAGGCACTGGTGGCCGCAGTCGTGGTCCCGACCGTCGCCCAGCTGCTCATGTGCGTCCCGATCCTCGTGGTCCGCAAGATGCAGCGCGGACGGCCCGAGTCTCTCGACGGCTTTGTGGCCGGGGCGACCGGTGCTCTCGGGTTCGCCCTCGCCGCCACGATCGTGCTCTTGTCACCCTCGCTCAGCAACGGGCAGTTCAGCAATCAGTCCTTCCTCGTCAACCTGGCGCAGGCCGTCGAGCACGGTCTCGGCCTGCCACTTGTGAGCGCGATGAGCACCGGGCTCATCGGCGCCGCGATATGGGTCGAAAGAGGTGAGGCGAAGGCTGCTGGCGGCCGCTGGATCACCTCTCCGGTGCTCGCTTTCCTCGTCGCCGAGGTCGTCCAGATCGGATGGGCCTTCGGCAACCTTGCCGACCTGCCGGATGCGGACGTCATCGTCGTGCAGATCGCCGTGATCGCCGTGCTCACCGTGCTGATGCGCGTCGGCATACACCACGTCCTGATCCACGAGGCTTGCGAGACCAGCATCGGGGCGCCGCGGGTGTGCGCGCACTGCAGCCACCTCGTGCCGACGATGGCGTTCTGCCCCCAGTGTGGTGTGGCGGACCGTGCCGTCGCCCGTTCGAGGCGTGGGCACTCCCCCGAAAACCCTCCCGCGGCCGCGGCGGCTGGTTCTCAGGAGGCCGGCAGGTGAGCATTCCGCCGGCAGTCCCGCCCGCAACGCCGTGGCCCACGGCCCCGCCAGGCGAAGAGGCGATGCGCGTGGGGTTCCCCGAGGTGCGCGAGCCCGCCCCCCAGGGCCATCGCCTGAGCCATGTCACCATGGTGGCCCTGTTGCTCGCGGGACTGGCCCTGCTTACCGGCATCCTCGTGGTCGTCGCGGTCTTCGCGCCTGCGCCCCCGCCGGCGCCCTGCCCGCCGCTTCGGTGCCAGGCGCCGCCCATCGGAGACATGGGCGCGGCGTCGAGCGAGGGGACTCAGGCGTCCTCGCAAGGGCGGCTCTACAGAAATCCCCAGGGCTTCACCGTTCGCTACTACCCCTTCCCGGGCACGACGACCTACCCGGGAGTCTCGACCAACGCCAGCAGCATCACGTTTAGCTTCCCGTTCAAGGCCAGCTACGGCGGTACCTCGTACCTGACCGTGATCGGCCAGCCCGATGGTGGCGCGACGCCACAACAGATCGTCAACGATGCGATAAGCGCCGTCGCGCCGAACGCTCAGGTGCAGTTCCTGATGCCCCAGGCCTATGTGGGGTACTGGCCCGGTTACGGGGAGGCTTTCGAGACGCAGGTGGCCAGCGCCGACGGCAGCAACGCCACCTATGAGCTCATAGTCATGGCCGCAGTCCACAATGGCTTCGGGATCGCCGTGGTCGCCTCCGGCCAGCTGCTGCGCCAGGTGACACCAGGCTCCTCGTTCTGGGACGGCCACCCCTCTCCCGCGGCGATCAACGTCGCCTACGTGGCCGACAGCACGGTCAACGGCATCGCGTTCCCGCAGGCGCCGTCACCATGACACGATCACTCCTGGTCTCAGCGCCCCAAGGCTGAGACCGGTCCCGTTTCCCGCCTCAGGTGGCGGACGGGTGCCTTCGCGGACGAACTCCCTGCAGGAATCTGGGCAGCCGGGTTGTCCGGCGACCTTGCGTCGTGTTCGCCCTTCTGTTAAAGCCTTTGCGTGACACAGTTGTCCGCCGACGGCCGGCAAAAGCTGCTCGTGGTCGGGCAAGGTCCTCATTCGCATCCGCCCTTCCAGGTCGCGGAGGCGGCTGCCGGTCTCTGCAGGCTCCTTTGGCTGATAGACCAGAGCCTTCCCGAAAATGCCGTGACGAGCAGGCTGCTCAAGAAGTTCGGGCCCGTCGTCGACGTCGCCGGCCTGTCGCCGGGGGAGGTCGCCTCCTCGTTGCGACCTCACGCTCCCGATGGGGTCTTGGCACTCCGCGACGAGGACATCGTCCTTCTCGCCTTGGTGGCCGCCGACCTCGGACTCGAGTACCTCAGCCCCGCGGTGGCCGGCCGCCTCTTCGACAAGCTCCAACAGCGCGAGGCGCTACGCAGAGCAGGCTTGCCGACGCCGCTTTGCTGGGAGGTCCCGGCCGAGAGAACCCCCGCCGCTGTCGAAGCGCTCGCCCGTGCCGTGAAGTACCCCGCGGTCTTAAAACCACGTAGAGCCAGCGGTAGCAGGTACGCCATGGCGGTCGCGGACGCCGGCGATCTAGCCCGTTCGGTGGCCCTTCTGCCGCCCGAGGCAGGCGGCGAGACGGGCATGTTCGTCGAGCAGTATCTTCCGGGCCGATCCGGGGGGAACGGTCGCTTCGCCGACTTCTTGTCGGTGGAAAGTCTCGTATCGGCCGGCGACATAAGCCACGTGGCGCTGAACGGGCGCTTCCCGCTGGCCGAACCGTTCCGGGAAACGGGGACCTTCATCCCTGCCGAGCTGCCACAGAGCGCTCACTCGGCCGTGCTCGAGGTCGCCACGGCCGCACTGCGGGCCATCGGGGCGAACACCGGGGCCTTCCACACCGAGATCAAGCTGACTCCTCGAGGCCCGCGGGTGATCGAAGTGAACGGCCGGATTGGCGGCGGCGTACCCGAGATGCTGCTCGACGCGAGCGGTGTGCCGCTGTTCGAGCTGGCGATGCGCATCGCCATCGGTGAGGCCGTGCATATCGATGGCCCGGTCCCGTGCAGCAAAGTCGGCTGGCGCCTCATGTTGCAGCTTCCGAAGTCCGCCCGGCGCGTAGTCAGCGTCGAAGGTCTCGACCGGCTGGCCCGCCTTGGAGGGGTCAGCTCGGTCCTTTTGAACCGGGCCCCCGGGGACCCGGTCGACTGGCGCGTGGGAACCGGGCACTACGTCTTCGAGGCGACCGGCGTCTGCGATGACCACGACGCACTTGTCGAGATCAATCGCTTCTGCCACGAGCAGGTGACGGTCGTCTACGAGTGAGTCCGCCCGGCGCGGCTTCACTGTCGACATGCGCGTACGGGGCCGGGCCCGTGGACGAGCACAGGCGGCGGGCGGCACGGGCACGCGCGGCTGCCTTCTCGGCCGACCGCTCAGCGTCGAATGCTCCCCTGGCCCGTCCGCGTGGCAAGCTTCAGGCCGCATGCGCCTTCTGCTCGGGTCCTTCGATCTGACCGTGACCTTTGTGACCGATCAGAGCTCCGCGCCACTCACGGCGCCGCGGGTAGCCGCCCGATGATCGAGGCGACTGCTCCCGTGCGGATATGTGACAACGGCGGGTGGACCGACACCTGGTTCGGCGCGCCGGGGCGGGTGCTCAACATCGCCGTGAAGCCGGGAGTGCAGGTCGCGATCCGCCCATCGGCCGGCCCGGACCCGGTCCTGCTCGTTGCCGACAGCTTCGGCGACAGGTACCCCGTGGTCCCGGGAAGGCCCCGGGTGACCCGCCACCCCCTGCTCGAGGCCGCCGTCGACGCGCTCGCGCCCCCGGAGGGCCTGGCCGTGGAGATCGTCGTCTGCTCCTCCGTACCGGCTGGTTGCAGCACGGGCACGTCTGCTTCGGTGGCGGTCGCCTTGTTGGGCGCACTGGCGAGACTGCGCGGCAAGGATCTGACGGCGCGGGAGGTCGCCTACGCGGCCCACAGTCTCGAAGTGGAGGTCCTCGGCGTCGAGAGCGGGATCCAGGACCAGCTGAGCGCGGCCTTCGGCGGGATCAACTACCTCGAGATCGAACCGTACCCGGAGGCGACCGTGCACGCGCTTGCGCCATGGGAAGAGCTGAGCCCCCTTCTCACGCTCGTGTACCTAGGTCGCTCGCACGAGTCCGGGGCCGTGCACCAACAGGTGATCGAGGGGGCGGGCCGTCACGGGTCGGGCGTCTTCTCCCGCCTGCGAGAGGCGGCTCAGGCGTCCCGGGACGCCGTCGTGCGCCAGGACCTCGCGGGCTTCGGCCGGGCGATGATCGCCAACACCGAGGCTCAGAAGGCACTGCACCCTGCGCTGGTCGGTGCCGATGCACGACGGGTGGTCGAGGTTGCGACGGCACGAGGCGCCCTCGGGTGGAAGGTCAACGGTGCGGGGGGCGACGGCGGCTCGATCACGATCCTGAGCCCCACCTTTGAGGCGAAGGAGGCCTTGGAGCGGCGAATCGCCGAACTGGACGCCCGTTACGAACTGCTCCCGATACAGGTCAGCGAAGCCGGGCTCGAAGTCCGCGGCACCCTTTAGCCACCGCGTCTCAGAACAGCTCCCGCACCGGCTCCGACGGGGCGACCGGGTCGTGGCGTTCCCACCCGACGGTGACAGGCGCTCAATTTGTCCTCCCATTTGCCGATAGATCTTCGGTAGGCAAGTTGCGCCTGTTGTTACTGGGGATTTTGTGGGAGGCGTGAGCGACAATGATCAATGCGGACAAACTTGGCAAACTCGACGCGAGGTACCGGGCCGGAACCCGTAGCGACACCGAGTTCGCCGCCGAGGAGGCCAAGCTGCTTGACGAGCTTCTCGCGGCCGCTGACCTCAGCTCACCCACCGTGCCAGAGGTGCGACCCGACGATCAGGCGATCGATGCCGAGACGGCTTCGGCCGAGACGACATGGCAGGCACCGGCTCCCGATCCCGAGCTGCCGGACGACCAGGCGGTGCCCGTGTGGCCATCCGCCTACGGCGCGGGCGGCCCTTTGTCCCCTGAGGCCACCGATACGACGACGATCGAGTCAGAAGCCGCCCAGCCCGCCGAGACGCGCCCGGCATGGACTCTCGGTGACCACGAGCAAGAAGAGATGCAGGACCTCCCCCAAGAGCTCGCCAAGGTTGATCTCGACGCGCCTTTGGCGTCTGAGGTTCCGGTGAGCGATCAGGCCACCGGTGCTGAGTCCCCTCACATTCAAATGACCTGGCAAGCGCCGCCTCCCTCGGGACAATCCGAGGAACGGTCGCTGACGACGTGGCCGTCCGCCGCCCTTGACCCCGATGTGGCTGCGACAGCGTCGCTCGCCGATACGACGACGGCCGATTCCGGTCAGCCACCGGAGACCGACAAGCCGCGACAAGCCTGGAGTCTGGACAGCGACCTCGAAGCGGACGAACCGACGCCGACAGACGACCTACCCGCTCGCGTCGAGATGAGCTCAGCTTCGTTGCCTGGGCTGGTGCCGGTCGACTCGGCGGCCGAGACCGAAGCACCGCATGCGGCAGCCTGGCAGTCAGCTGCTCCCGAACCGGCCGAGGAGCCGGCCGTCACGGTGTGGCCCTCAACCTCCGGCGCAGCCATCACTGCCGTGCCCACGGTTCGGGACGGCGTCGCGACCTACGACGCAGAACCTGTCCCCGTCGAACAACCGCGCCAGGCCTGGAGCCTTGACGACGCCGCGCCCTCCGTCGTGGAACCTGAGATCGTGGCCGCCCTCGCGGCCGTCGTGGACTTGAGCGTGCCCACCACGCCCGAACCTCCGTCAGACGACGAGACGAGTGACGCCGAGGCAGCTCGGCTCGTAGCGACCTCGCAGGCGCCTTTGTCGGCCCCCGACCAGCCGAACGAGCAGGCCACCGGGGACGAGCAAGCTGGGCCTGCGGAGCAGCCGGTCATGGTGTGGCCGTCCGCGTACCAGGCGGCGACCGCTGCGGCCACTACGGTCGACGATCCGGGCACGAAGGTCGACGCCGAAGAGCCCGGCCGGGTCGAGGAGCTGCACCTAGCGCAGAGCCCTCAAGTCACAGAGCTTGCTGGTGAGGAACCGCCCGCAGACGCTCCTGCCGCCTCGATCACCTCCGGTTTGCCTTCTGCGCCCGAGGGGTCGTCACCTGATCAGGCGAGCGGGGACGAGATCCGAAACCTCGAAGTGCCGTCGCCCGAGCCGCCAGAGGCTGCCGAGGAGCCGCAGGACCAGGCCGCGACTGAGCCGAGCTCTCCTGAGAGCTCACAGACAGCTGTCACGCCCGCCCTCTCGGCTACGACGACGCCCGAAATCGAAAGACCGCGCGAGTTCGAGGCTCGCTATCACCCCTGGACGCTTCGCTCCGCCCGCCTCGCAGCCGAGGAACCGAAGCTGTTCGAAGAGCCGGCAGCCCCTGTCGACCTCGCCTCGCCTTCGGCGCCGGAGGCTTTGTCACCTGAAGAGGCGAGCGAAGCGGAGACGCAGAACAATGAAGTGACGCCGCCCGAGGCACAGGCCACCGAGCAGCCCGAGACGCAACCGGTGCCGTCATGGCCATCTGCAGTCAGCACGGAGACACCGGCGAGCCCTTCGGTCGCTGGAGCGACGACGCCCGATGTCGACAAGCCGCGCGAGTTCGAGGCTAGCTATCGCCCCTGGACGCTTCGCTCCGCCCGCCTCGCAGCCGAAGAACCGAAGCTGTTCGAAGAGCCGGCAGCCACCGCTGAGACCGCCTCGCCTTCGGCACCAGAGGCTCGGTCACCCGAACAGGCGAGTGATGCCGAGACGGTGCACGCACAGGTGCCCCAGCCCGAGGCAGAGGCCCCCACCGAGCAGCCCGAGACGCAACCGGTGCGGTCATGGCCGTCTGCAGTCAGCACGGAGACACCGGCGAGCCCCTCGGCACCAGGAGTGACGACGCCCGAGGTCGAAAAGCCCCAGAATCTCGACGCCCGGTACCGGGCCTGGGCGTTTCGCGCCGCGAAGCTGGTCGACGAGGAACCGAAGCCGGTGGATACTCCGCCAGCCTCCGCCGGCCGTCTCGCCTCGCCCTCGGCGCCAGAGGTTTCGCCACCCGACAAGACAAGCGACGCCGAGACGCCCCCAGTGGAAGAGACGTCGCCGCAACAGTTGGCTCTCCGCTCACAGCCTGAGAGACGACAGGCCCCGTCATGGCCGTCGGCATTCGGTACACGGGCGCCGGCGAGCCCCAACATGCCCGAAGCGACGACGACGAGTGCTGACAAACCTCAGGACCTCGACGCCCGATACCGGGCCTGGATCCTGCGGGCCGCCGGCGAACCGACTCCGACTGGCAAACCTGCAGCGGACCCCGCTTCGCCTGTCGCGCGCGAAGTCCCCGTGGACGACACGTCCGCCACGGCCGAGACACCGCAACCCCGAGTAACCCCGCAGGCGCCCACGGCTGCTCCCAATCAGCAACAGGTCCGGCCCCCAGTGGCGACGCCTTCGCCCGACAGCGCGCCAAAGCCTGCCGGCCCGTCGTTCACGGGCACGACGGTCGCGAGGGCAACCAAGCCAGCCAAGCCGGAATCGCCAATTCGTGCTTGGAACTTCCGTGACATCGCGACCGCTTTCGAGGAGCCGACCGCGACCGGCGAGCCCCACGACTCTGTCGGCCCCAGCGCCAGCGCCACGCCCGCTGACGACACGAGCGACGCCGGGGCACCCTCTGTCGAGGCGGCCTCCCAGGCGACACCATCGGCTCCCGAGCAGTCGCCAGAGGCGGCAGCGCCGCCAGCCGCGGACAGTGAACCAGAGCCCACCGGTACCAACCTCGCCGAAGCTTCGACGGCCATCGCCCACAAGCCCGGCAAGCTCGACGCACGGTATCGGCCCTGGACCATGAGTGCTGGCGAGCTCGCAGCCGAAACCGAGGAGCCACTCGAGCCACCTGCAGCGGACGCTCTTGTGAGCCCGTCTGTAAGTCCCGATGTTCCGGACGAAGAGGCCACCCGGGCTGCGGCGCCTCCGGGCCCCGAGACGGGACAGGCCGTGACAGCATCACCGTCGCCCTACAGCGCGTCGAGTGAAGTCCCGGCGTTCTCAAGCTCGACGACGATGTCGGCCGGGACAAAGCCACGTCGCGATCGGTTCTCTCCGAGAGTCGTCGGAGTTCTCGCGCTGGTGTTTCTCCTCACCACGCTCGCGGCGGGGTTCATCGCCCTGAAGCAAAGCTCGTCTGCGCGTCAGTGGCGCCAGTACGACCACAGCGCTGCGGCGTTCGACCTGTCACTGTCGACACGTAACGGCGTGCTCGCAAGAGAACTGGCGACGGCTCGCGCGACCATTGCGTCGCAAAACTCGGCGTTGAACGGCCAGATCAAGAGCCTAGAGATTCAGCTCTCCTCGGCCTTGAATTCAAAGCAAAAGGCGTTCGCGAAGACTCCTCTGTTCACCCAGATCGCCAGTCAAGCCCTCACTGCCTCCAACGAGGCGTCGGTATGTGCCGGAGAAATGGGTTCGTTGCAGACCGAGATCACCGATGACATCGCGAACCCGAGCCACAAGGACCCTCTCCTACAGGGCAACACCAAGACCGCCAACCTCGTGTGCGGGGTAGCCAGACAGGACGACCAGCAGCTCCAAACGACACTTCACAACGCCGGCTGACTAGTGCCGGCCCAGCCCGGCACTCAGCCACGGCGCGCCGCTACCGCACCGTGTTCACCTGTAGACGGCAGTCGCCTCCCTTCACGGGAAGCTGGTAGCTCACGCGGCCATCACCGAACGGTCGGTTGTCCATGCGGGGCGCGCCCTCTACGATCCTCGTCACGTCCCCATCGGTGACGGGTCTCACCGAGTGCGGCGTTGCTCTCAGCGGCTGCGCGTGCCGTCGAGCTCGCCGGTAGGCTGGCCGCCGAAGACGCCTCAGGATGGGCTCGATCTCGGTGCACCGAGCCGGCTACATGGGGTTCATGAGGAGGGGGCGGGCAGTGGGATCTCGTCAGGACCAGATCGACAAACCGGTCATCAAGCGGAGCTACAGCCTCGTTGGGCCGGAGACCAAGAAAGCCATCGAGGCCGGGTTCGACAACGCCGAGTGGTACCTGGCTCCCATTGACCCCGAGAGGCTGAAGGTCCTGATGGTCAGGCGCAACGGGCGCCCGGCGGTCGACGCCCTCGTCTGGCTCGTCCTGCTCGGGGGCGCCGGCACGGCATCGTTCCTCGCGCTCGGGACGTGGTGGGCAGTCCCCGCCTTCGCGGTCTTCGGTGCCCTCTGGGGCGGCTCCGGCGACGCCCGCTGGCACGAGAACGGTCACGGCACGGCCTTCTCCAGCCGCTGGGCAAACGACGTCATGTACAACATCGCCTCGTTCATGATGCTCCGCGAACCAACGCTCTGGCGCTGGTCGCATGTCCGCCACCACTCCAACACCCTCATCGTCGGTCTGGACCCCGAGATCGGCGTGCAGCGTCCGCCCTCGCTGTTCACGATCGCCCTCAACTACCTGAACCTGGTGAACGGCCCGAAGATGCTCGGCAAGATCGTGATGCACGCCTTTGGGCACATAGAGGACTTCACCCGCGTGCTCGTTCCCGCCGACAAGCTGCGCCGCGTCGTGTGGGAGGCCCGCATCTTCCTGCTGCTGCTCGTCGGAGTTCTCGTCGCGGCAATCGAGCTCGGCACCATCGTGCCGCTGCTGTTCGTCGGTCTGCCCTCGTTCTACGGCGCCTGGCTCTTGTGGTTCTTCGCCATCACCCAGCACGCGGGACTGCGCGAGGACGTGCTCGACCACCGGATGAGCACGCGGACCGTGTACATCAACCCCGTCTTCCGCTTCTTGTACCTGAACATGAACTACCACGTCGAGCACCACATGTTCCCGGCGGTGCCCTACTACAACCTGCCCGCGCTGCACGAGGAGATAAAGG
The DNA here is from genome assembly GCA_050012675.1 of Acidimicrobiales bacterium. Lineage (GTDB taxonomy): Bacteria > Actinomycetota > Acidimicrobiia > Acidimicrobiales > Bog-793 > Fen-455. The sequence continues at coordinate 7,162 of JBEKGS010000053.1, read as the reverse complement.
CCTACCTGCCCCCGCCCAAGACATCGATGATCGATGCCTATCGGGAGGTCCTCCACGCGCTCATAAAGCAGCGCAAGGACGTGGCCTGGGAGATACCCACCGACTGGGTGCCCCCGGTCGAGCCGACCGAGAAGACGTCTGCCACGGGGCTCAGGGTCGAGACGAAACCAGGTTCGGGTGAAGCCGATCTCGGGCCGAGCTCGTTGCTCGCTCCCGGGCAGCTCGCTCCCGTCGAGGTCGACGGCTCGGCCTACGTGCTCTGCCGCATGCTCGACGGCACGTACGCCTTCACCGACGGAGTGTGCACCCACGGCCGTGCGTTGTTGTCCGGGGGCTTCCTCGACGACTGCATCCTCGAGTGCCCCAAGCACAACGGCCGTTTCGACGTGCGCACGGGCGAGGCCGTCCGCCTGCCCGCACAAAAGCCCCTGCGCACCTATCCCGTCTCCGAACACGACGGGCGGCTCGTGGTCCATGTATGTGCAACTGCTGAGCCCAAGGCTTTTCAGGAGCTGCCCTCGGACCTGACGGTCTGAGGGACCGGCCAGTGAGAAAGAACGATGCACCTGTTGTCATCGGTGGACGCGAGTACCGCTGGGAGCAGCTCGAGCTGAAGAACGCACCCGACAAGGGTTGGGCTCATCATGACGTTGCCGTCCTAGAAGACGGCAGCATCGTGACGGCGGCACCGGACCACGCCTGTCTCGTGCGGTTGGACCGCGCAGGCAAGGAGCAGATCCGGACCGATCTCGAGCTGCTCGAGATGCACGGCATCACCGTGAGCTCGGACGGTCGCGCGGAACGCCTCTGGGTGGCCGACAACGGCCACAAGTTCGTCCCGGGCCAGCCGAGCTACGGCGAAGTGACCCGGCCCGGGCGCGTCGTAGCCATCGGCCTCGACGGCTCGGTGCACCAAGAACTGTTCGCGCCCGAGCTTGCCGACTACGAGCGGTCCGGCTGGCAGCCGTGCGCCGTGGCGGTCGACGAGCAGTCGCTCGGAGGCACAGGGGACCTCTGGGTGGCCGACGGGTACGGACAGAGCCTCCTGCACCGTTTCTCCACTCAAGGCAAGTGGCTCGCCACCTTCGACGGCTCCGAGACGGGCACCAGGTTCGACACGCCTCACGACGTCGTCATCGATCGGCGCCGGGCGACACCTGAGCTGTACGTCGCCGACAGGGGAAACAAACGCGTCGTCGTCCTCGACCTCGAGGGCCGCTTTCTCCGGGTCGTCGGGGCGGACGCGCTCACGAGCCCGTCGGGTCTCGCCACCTCTGGCGAGCTGCTCTTCATAGCCGAGCTGCACGGTCGCCTGGCGGCGTTCGACAACGCCGACAGCGTCGTTTCCTACCTGGGTTCAACCGACGAGGCCGGGCGCAAGGGCTGGCCCAACACCGTTGACGAGCTCGGGAACACCGTGAGGATGACGGGCCTCGGGCCAGGCGTCTTCAACAGTCCCCACGGGCTCGCCACCGACGCAACCGGGGCCGTCTACGTCTCCGAGTGGCTGATCGGCGGCAGGCTCGTGCGGCTGCAGCCCGTCGCCTAGCCGCTCAGCGGCTCGATCCCCGCGTCGAGCGCCGTCGCGGTCGCGCGATGCCCTCCCGCCGCCGCCTGTGATCCATGGCCACGCGCGACGGGCAGGTCGTCAGGAGATCTCGCCACCTTCGCGCGCCACGACGATCGCGGAGCCCGCCTGCGGACCCAGCATCGTGGCCTCGCCGACAGCGAGGAAGGCGACGAGAGCGAGCACCAAGAAGGCGGCCGCGAACGGTCCTGCGCCGGTGCTCTTGGCGCCGACAAGATGATCGAGGGGAACGCCCGCCCTCAGCGCGAGCGCCCCCACCGCCACGCCGAGGCCCATGGTCAGCTGCTGGATGGTGCTCGAAAGCGTGTTGGCATTGCCCATGCCCTCGGGCGCCACGTCCGCGAACACGATCGTGTTGTACGCCGTGAAGCCGATCGACCTGAAGACGCCGCTCACAACAAGGACGGCCACGATCAGCGCGAGCGGAGTGGCGGCGGTGAAGCTGGCGCAGAGCGCGAGGGTGAGGCCGGCCGCGCCGGCCGCCGTCATGATCACAGTCCTGAAGCCGTACCGGTGCAGGATCGGGGTGGTGAACGGCTTGATCGTGATGTTGCCGACAAACACGCCGATCACGAGCAGGCCCGAACGCAAAGGGCTCCAGCCGAAGCCGTTCTGGAACATGAGCGCCAGCAGGAAGGGCGCCGCGCTGATGGCCAGCCGGAAGAGGGAGCCACCGAGGTTCGCGGCCCTGAACGTCGCGACGCGAAGGACGCTCAGGTCGAGCAGGGGGTGGGTGGTCGTCTTGCGGAGATGCTTGACGGCCCACCAGATGAGCACCGCTCCAGCCCCGATGCAGGCTCCGACGCCGGGCCACGAAACCCTCCCGTCGGTGACCAGCTCAAGTCCGTAGACGAAGGTTCCGAGCCCCGCACCGGTCAGGACGAATCCCCTCCAGTCGAGACCCGCTGCCCGGACCGGTCGGACATCGGGCACGATGCGCACGGCGACCAGGAGGGCGATGAGGCCGAGGGGGAGGTTGAGGACGAAGATCCATCGCCAGGACTCGTAAGTCACGAGCACTCCGCCGAGCGCGGGAGCGACGACGGGGGCGATGAGCGCCGGCCAGGTGAGGTAAGCGATCACCTGGATGATGTCCGCCTTGTTCGCGGCACGAAGCACGACAAGACGGCCAACGGGCACCATCATCGCCCCGCCCATACCTTGGAGCACTCGTGCTGCCGTGAGCTCAGGAAGGCTCGTGCTGAGCGCACACAGTCCCGAGGACACAGTGAAAAGGGCTATGGCCCCCGAGAACACCAGCCGGGCGCCGAAGCGGTCTGCCATCCAACCGCTCACAGGGATGAAGACCCCGAGAGCGAGCAAGTAGGAAGTGATCACGATGTTGAGCTCGACGGGAGCGACGCCAAACGAGCGCGCCATGCGCGGCGCGGCAGTGGCGATGATCGTCCCGTCGAGGTTCTCCATGAAAAACGCCCCAGCGACCAGGAGCGCGACTCCGATCCAGGCGGGACGCTCCCCGCGTCCGTCGCCTCGGGGTGCAGGCTCACTCACCGGGGCGCCACCGGGGACCCGAGCGCCCCAGGCGCCGAAGGAGACTTCGACCTTTTCCTCAACGCAACGGGGTGAAGCTCTCCGCGGGCAGGATGCGCCGCAGCACTGCGAGGATGATCATCTCCGACATCTCGTCCGTGGTTGCCTCTCGCGTCCTGCACTCGCCTTTGCGCCGGCCGTCGCCACGCCGACGAGAGGAGCCGCTCAGCTCCTCGACCTCGTGAGTCTCATGGCTGGTGGGGAGCTTACCTTTGGTCCCCGAGGTCGAACGAGCCGACATGGCGCGCGGCACCAGTCCCGGTTGGCCAGGGCGCACCGCCGGCTGACCGTCGGGGAACGCTGCCTTGTCCGGTCCCCTCGGTAGACGAGCGCTGTGATGGGCGGACCTATCCGCCCAGCTTGGTCCTGCGTCCCTCTGACAAGCCCCACCGGAACAGCAAGTAGATGATCGTGGCCACGATGGCCAGGGTGGTCACGAGCGTCACCGCGTTCGTGAGCACGATGAGCCCAGCCAGTGCCAACAGAGCGAGGCCACCGACTCCAACCACCAAAGAGCGCGTCAACGTGTTAACCGCAACCACTCGCCTTACGAGATCGTCGCTCCAAAGTGTAGGGAGTTGTCTTCGCCGCCCGTCCGTCAGGTCGTCTCCAGCCCGTCAGGCGCGTCCGTATTGGGAGCGGCCGGCTCGCGCCAAATGGCGCAACGGCGAGAGCGCCAGTACCGGCATCGCTCAGGAAAAGCGGCAGTCCAGTGTCACCATCCCCGTGTTGGAATGCTCTCTCGTCCAAACTGGACACAGGTGCACGGCCCCCAATGCTTATCCTCGCAAGGCAGCCGAGGGTCGTGCACCACCTTTGACAGTTGGCCGGCGTCCGACGGCTCTTGAACGCTTCAGCGTGGCCTACAGGTCTCCCCTGGCAGAGCCGTCGCAGGTCCGCAAAACTGCGAGGATGCAGATAGCCGCCCTGGCCAACACGGTGACCGCCGTCCGACTGTCCCTCCACGTTCTTGCCGCGACTGTCTGGGTTGGCGGACAGATCGTCGTCGCCGGCCTGCTCCCTACGGTCCGATCACTCGGCGGTGATGCTTCCAAGCGGATTGCACGAGCCTTCGGACGCATGCAGTGGCCCGCCTATGCCGTGCTCCTCATCACGGGGATCTGGAACATCACAGCCGTGAGGCGTGGACAGCCGTCGGCCTGGGACACGGTGCTTGGCGTGAAGATAGGAGTCGTGGTCCTGGCCGGACTAGCCGCTTTCCTCCACCAACGCTCGAAGTCGACCGTATCGCTGGCTGTCTGGGGGGCCGTGACGGCCCTTGCTTCGCTCGCAGCGCTGGTTCTGGGCGTGCTGTTGGCTGGCTAGGGCATGGTTTGTCGCGAGTCGTCTATGAGGTGACCCTGTTGACGTTTCAGGTCGAGTCAGTAGTGTTGGAGCTGCAAGGCGTCCGCCGCGCGGCCGATACACGTTGAGCGGTCGGGGTGCCGGCGAAGGAGGCCATATGTCCAAGTACTTCGTCCAAGTCGGTTACACCGCGGAAGCATGGGCCGCGATGAGTCGTGGGCCTCAACGGGTGGTCGAACGGGTACAGGCATCGGCCGAGGCCCTCGGCGGTTCAATCGAGAGCTTGTACTTCTGTTTCGGCGACTATGACCTCATGGGAATCGTCGACTTTCCAGATAGCCGGGGAGTTGCCGCCTGGTCTATGGCCGTCAGCAGCGGAGGCGATGTGCGCGCCTTCAAGACCACTACCCTTTTGTCCATCGAGGAGGGCCTGCACGCCCTCGGTCGTGCCTCGCAGGCAACTCGCACATCGCCGAACGACGAGGCGCGCTGAGCGAGACTCGGTAGCCCTACGACCATCTTCCAACAGGCGTTGCAGTGACCCGGACCTGCGACGGCTGTCGCTCATGTTCGCGCAGGCTGAGCGCGACACGGTCGGGACGAGACCGTTCGCGCTCACGCGGGCCGGATAAGCAACTCGGGCGACGTTCGCGGACCTGGCCGGTTCGTACCTGACTGCAGGACGGTCACGCCGAGAGGCTCGATACCTGTTCTCTTTGCGTGAGCCGGGTTCGGTTCTGGAGAGACCCTGCACTCGGCGCCCGCAGCGCAAACGCCGCCCCGAGGCTCCGGGGTCTCCGGTCAGGGCGTCGCTATGTACCCGAGGTCGTGGCGGAGGGGACACGCTTTACATATAAGTCAACGCTTTGCGAACCGCCTGAGGCCTTCTCAAGGCTGGCTATGAGGGCGCGGATCTCGCGGAGGGTCAAGGGCTCGACGGGGTACAACGAGCGGGGATCAAAACGCTTGGATTGTCTACGACCTGAGGAGACTTTCCGTGGGCTTCGCACGGGCTGATTGTACGATCGGCGCCACCGTAGGGCGCGGATAGAACGACGAGGCGCCATCCAACAGAGGAGCCTGCCGCCATGGAGCCCTTGAGCGCTCAAGAGGACCCTATCCAAGCGGCTGAAACCCGTCTGAGTGCACCCGGTCCGCTCGGAGGACTCCAGGTGGTGGAATGTGCCATCTGATGCGCTAGACTCGACCCTGGTCAGGCCAGGAGTTCGAGATGAGAGCAGCGATCTACGCAAGGATCAGTAGCGATCGAGAAGGTGAAGCCCTCGGGGTTGAACGGCAGCTAACTGACTGTCGCAAGCTCTGCGCCCAGCGTGGCTGGGACATTGCCGACGAGTACGTGGACAACGACATCTCAGCGGCGAAGCCCGGTAAGAAACGTCCCGAGCACGAACGTCTCATGGCCGACATCCGTTCAGGCAACCTCGACGCCGTGGTGGTCTGGGACGTGGACCGGCTCTACCGCCAACCCCGTGAGCTTGAGCCGTTCGTGGACGCCTGTGAGCAAGTGGGACTTCGTACGCTCGCCTCAGTCGGTGGCGACATGGACCTGAATGACGAGAACGCACTGTTCATGCTCCGCATGAAGGTCAACATGGCGGCGATGGAGGTCGCCAAGATCCGCAAGCGGATGAGGCGTCAGAAGCAGGAGCGAGCCGAGAAGGGCCAGACCCACGGTGGGGGCCGGCCGTTCGGATTTGAGCCTGACGGAGTGACAATCCGTGAGTCCGAAGCAGTTCACATCCGCCAAGCCGCCGACAGGATCCTTGAAGGTGGCTCCTTGTCGAGCATCGTCCGTGACTGGAATGAGCAAGGCATCCTTACGGTCAACGGGAAGTACTGGACAGTATCTGGACTGCACACGTTCCTGGAACGGCCAAGGCTGGCTGGGATCCGCCAGCACCACCGTGAAGAGATCGGCAAGGCGGTGTGGGATCCAATTCTTGAAGAAGAGACATGGCGGCGTGTTGTTGCCTTGCTGAAGGATCCGGCGCGACAGCCTCCGAGACTGAACGAGAAGCCGGACAGGGTCTACCCTCTGCGCGGCGTTCTCCGTTGCGGTGTGTGTGGTAACCCTCTCGTGTCGATGTACAAGATGGGTCACCGAACTTATGGATGCCGGAAGGTGCCAGGTCGAGTTGGGGGGCATGTCTTCATTCGGGCCGATCTTGCCGAGGCGTGGGTCCAGATCAGGTTGATCCCCTGGGCAGATGACTCACGGATGAAGACTCTCCTGTCTAAGGAGGCTGGTGCTGAGATCGAGCAGATCCGGCAGTTGATGCTTGAGAACGCGGAGGACGAAGAAACCCTTGGCATTTGGGGTGGCCTGCTCACCAATCGTGAAACGTCTGCAGCTGAGTACGCCAAGCAGACGGCCGTGATTCGCAAGCGGATAGACGAGCGCCTTACCAGGATTGCCTCGATGCGTGGTCAGTCCACCTTGGACAGGTTCGGTGGGTCAGTCGTTGAGAACTGGGACACCATGACCCCTGAGGATCAGCGGTCCGTAATTCTGGCCCTGGTCGAGCGGATCGAGGTTGACAACGTCAAGGGCACCGGCTCGGTGGCTGAACGGTTGGCACGACGGATGCGGTTCCAGTGGCGAACGACCGCGATGCTCGAGGACGGTCAGATGATTGACGAATACGGCAACCTTTATAAGGCAGAAGTCGATGCTGCGTCATAACCAACTCTAGGTAG
>JBEKGS010000052.1:0-18191 GCA_050012675.1 Acidimicrobiales bacterium | reverse complement strand
TTGTTAGACGGCTCACGGGCAAAGCCCAACCTCACACTACGCCGCGGCTATGCGCACGCTGCTGGCTCGTCTCACCTCACAGCTTCGTCGGCGGGAAAGGCCCTATTCAGGCGCTCGAGGAAGGGACGCGCCCCGATTCGGGCGAACACGTCCAGGGCCTCCCGGGCCACCGTGGCGCCCGGGTGGTTGGGGCCGAGCACAACCACGAGATCGAGCTCGCACAGCGCGAGGTCGAGCGTGCAGTTGAGCGTCCGCCATGCCTCGATGGCCTCGCGGTAGCTGTCGGCAGCCGTCTCAACCCGCCCCTCCAGGGCGGCCAAACCGGCCTCGGCGCTGAGCCACTCGGCTGACACCCACCGGCCCCGGAAGGCCTTCATCCCCGCCATGGCTGCCCGTAGGCCTTCTGCGTCGCCTAGCCAAAGGGCCGCGCGCGCCTGAACTGCCAGGGCGTGGGGAGCGTTTATCCCCAGTGGATCGGCCGACACCGCCTCGGCCGACTCTCTCCGTGCCGCCTCCAGATCACCGGCGGCGAGGCTCACGAGAGCCCGGTCCAAGAGGTACGTGGCGCGGCCAGTGACCAACTCCGTGCCAGACAGGCGGCTCGCGCCCCGTTCGAGACAGCTCGAGGCTCCTTCGCGGTCTCCGGTGAGCGCCGCCAGCGTCGCTTCGATGCAGTCGAGAAAAGCCCTTTGTTCCAGAGGAAGGACCCTCTGTTCCAACTCGGTGATGGCGGTCCGAGTGTCTCCCCACTCTCCGAGGAAGAGGGACCCTTCGGCGGCACCGTTCATCCTCGAGATCTCGAGCCATCTGTGTCCTGCCCTGCGGGCCAGCTCGGCTGACTGCTTCCCGGCGGAAAGTGCTTCCCGGGGGTCGTCGCCGAGGAGGAAAGTGGCCAGGAAGCTCCTGGCCCAGGCCTGATCCATGAGTGAGCCGGTCGAGTCAGCGAGGGTCACGCGGCCCCGGGCGAGCATGATGGCCTCCTGGTGGCGCCCGAGGTTGAACAACGCCCCCGACTTGGCTCCGATCGCCTCGCCCACGGAAGCGGGGTCGTCGAGCCGCTCGGAGAGGGCGAGCGCGATCTCGGACCATTCCAGAGCTTGTTCGTACGAGCCGGCGTCGTTGTGGGCGTAGGCCAACTCGCAGGCGAGCGTCGCGCGAACACGGTCATCGCCGTCCTTGCCGACAGCGGTGAACGCCCGCTCGCACCGCTCGATCGCGTCGAAGAGGCGACTGAGCTTGTCGAGCACGTGAGCCAGTTCGACCGTCGCACGACCTACCGAGACCGTGTCACCGATTGCCTCGTAGTAGGCGAGCGCCTCCTCGAGGAGCGGAAGCGCCCGGTCGCATACCGATGTACGGTCTGCGGCGTCGCCGGCGAGCTCCAACAGGGCGGCGCGGTCGGCTCCCGGACCGATCAGTTCGAGGGCCTGCTCTAGGAACGACAGCGCCTGCTCTGGCGATCCGAGCGAGAGAGCACGTTCGCCGGCACGCGAGAGCCAGTGCCTGGCGCCGGCAGCGATGAGGTCGGCATCCGCCCTTTCGTGAGCGGCCCGGCGCGCCTCGAGATAATGAGCCGCCACAACCGCGGCGAGCTCGTCATCTCCGAACGATTCGAGATGGCGGGCGAGAGTCAGGTGTTTGGCACTGCGGTCCCTACGCGACAGCGTGGCGTAGGCGACCTCGCGGGTAAGTCCCTGTACGAAGCCGTACTGGCCCCGTTCGGGCGAGCGGGGGTCGGTATTGAGCAACAGGAACTCTCTTCGGACGAGATCGCGAAGCTGGGCCGACAGATAGGCCTCGTTCCCACCGTTGACGACTGCGAGCGATGCGGTCGTGAAAGTCCTCCCGACGACGGCGGCATCTTCCACGAGGGCGCGTTGGTCCGGCGACAAAGTGTCGAGACGCGAGGCAATGAGAGCATGCAAAGTGTCGGGAATCTCTAGGGAAGCCGTTTCGCCGGTGAGGTGGTAGCCCGCCTCGTCCAGTGAGAGCACTCGCCGGTCAGCGAGCATCCTCACGGTCTCCACGGCATACAGGGGGACGCCTTCACAGCGTTCGAGGATCTTGTCGGCGAACTCAGTCGGCATGTCTTGGACTAAGCCGTCCAGCAGTTCGTTCATCGCATGTCCAGAGAGGGGCTCTAGATGAAGCGAAGTGAAACTGCGCTGTCCTGCCCCCCAATTGGGCCTGCGGTCCATGAGCTCCGGGCGAGAAAGAGTGACCAGCAGGATCGGGCTGCGCGACCACTCGAGGATCGACTCGACGAAGTCGATGAGGCCGTGGTCGGCCCACTGAAGGTCCTCGAAGATCATGACGGTCGGTCTACGCTCGGCCACGCGCTCAAAAAAGGTCCGCCAGGCCGAGAAGAGCTCCTCACGGTCTCCGGATGGGATCTCGCCGAGGCCGAGCAGATGGGCGAGCCGAGGCTCTATCCACTTGCGTTCTTCGGGGTCGGCGACGTATTCGGCTAGGGACGCGTTCAGCTTGGGGCGCGTCGAGGCCGCGTCCTCTGTCTCGTTGATGCCGGCGCGCATACGCACCATTTCACCGAGGGCCCAGAAGGTGATTCCCTCCCCATAGGCGGGAGAACGCCCCTCGTGCCAGTAGACGGTCTCAGCCAGCCCGTCCACGTACTTGCGAAGTTCCCAACAAAGACGGCTCTTGCCGATACCCGGGATGCCTGACACCGAGACGAGACGCGCCCTGTGCTCGCGCGCTGTCGCGTGAAGCAGTTCCTTTACGAGGCGCAGTTCCTCGTCTCGTCCGACGAAAGGTGGTTCCGGGCGCTCTGTGCGACCGATGCCCCGCCTTTGCGCGACGACTCGCGCGGCGCGCCAGGCCCGGACGGTCTGCTCCTTGCCCCGCAAGTGGAGCTCGCCGAACTCAGTGAACACGACTGCTCTTGAGGCTGCCCGCAAGGTGGTCTCGTCGACGAGCACCGAACCTGGCGGGGCGAGGCTTTGCATCCTCGAAGCGGCGTTGACCGTGTCGCCTATGACCATGCCCTCGGACACTTTGCCGACGGTGATCGCGACCTCCCCGGTCACTATTCCCGCTCTCGCCTCGAGCTCCACACCGGACTTGGTGCCGAGATCTGCCACGGAAGCGACCACGTCCAGGGCTGCCCGGACGGAACGCTCGGCGTCGTCTTCGTTCGCGACCGGCGCCCCCCATATGGCCATGACTGCATCCCCGATGAACTTCTCGACGGTGCCGCCGTAGTTGGCGATTATGGCCTGGGCACGTTCGAAATAGAGAGAAAGCAGCTCCCTGGTCTCCTCGGGGTCGCGCTTTTCGGCGAAGCTCGTGAACCCGACCAGGTCGATGAACATCACCGAGCACAGGCGCCGCTCGTTGGTGGGCACGAGTCCTCGGACCGGATGTGCGACCCCGCCGGGGGCAGGAGTCGAAGAGACCGGAGTGTCCCGAGCTCGTACCGGTGTCCCGCAGAAACCGCAGAATCGCTTACCGGTGCCGAGCTGTGCCCCACAATCGGAACAGACCGTCGTAAGAGGGGCTCCGCAGTCCTCGCAGAAGAGCCTGCCGTCCGGAGTCTCGCCTTCACACTCTAGGCAGCGCATTCCGCCACCTCCTCCGCTAGAAGAAGGCTAGGACTCCAGGCGCGGGCGCGCACCGGTTCGTTCATCGCGACCGTCTTGTGTCGTGTTGTCGTGTCGTTCGGGTGTTGTGTCGTCCAGGGTGCCTCGAGCTGGACGTCGATGGCCCGATCCTGCGGGACGAGATCTCGACCGCGTCCCGCGTTCGTCATCTTCTCGACAGCAGCGCCTGTTTTGGCACGCAAACCCAGGTCTTTTCACCCGAGACCGGAGTTGTGACCCAAAGACCGCTAGTCGCGCCAGGTCAGGTTCCTGTATCCTGACGTCGAGCCAGCAATTCGCAGACGAAGTGTCTATTATCGGGTCGCCGCCGTGCCTGACTCTCAGGCGAGCGAGTACTGCGGCTTGTGGCTGATATATGAGCGCCTCGGAAGAGGCGCCACGTTCCTCCGATCTTCGGTCGCTCCCGACGCCTCCTCCGTCCGCAACACAACAGGGGAGGCATCATGCGCGTGAGAGCGTTGCGTCACTCACTCTCGACTCCCGGCGGGGGAGCGACGTTGCCAGGTTCTCGGGGAAAAAGGGTCCCGGTCGTGCGACGACCGGCAGCCCTTCTAGCCGCGTTCTTCGCTGGCTCAGCTGTGTTTGGACTCTGGTCGTTATCGGCCGCTGGAGCGCAAACCTCCGGCACGCCGTCGACGACACTGACGATCGTCACCGCCAACCCGACCCTCACGCAGGTTCAAGGGCGATGGACGACCACGGTGTTCGTCCAGGACGTGGGGCCGTGTGTGCCGTCGATCACCTTTGGATTGGTGTCCACGACAGCCGGCTTTCAGCACTACGCGAAGGGGAGAGTGGAGGTAAGGCCACGACCGCCTGCCGGCTGTGCTCTCTCAGCCGACAAGGTGAGCAAGGTCACCATCCGCTTCGTGAGACACATGTCGGTCGTTCCAATCGCTGCTCAGCTCGTTGTCGCGGTGCCAGCGGGGACCGCAACCTTCACAGGTTCGAACACGCTCGCACTGGTCATACAGCGGCCCATCGGGATCTTCTGGGAACTCTGGTTCCCGCTTTGCATGGGGTTGGTGCTCGCGTTCGCTTTCGCGATCGCGTTCTGGGTGATTGCGTGCTGGAAGAAAGCCGGTGGAGGAGTCGAGACCGCCAAAGCGTCCTCGACTTGGTCGTTCAAAGACAGCTGGGCGACGAACCTCACAGTCCTCGGGGCAGGGTTTGCCGCGGTCATCACGGCGACCGGCGCTGTCACGTCTGTGTTCCCCGGCGTGCCTCTTTACCGTTTCGCGATTCTCAATGCCGCCTACGCCGCCACGGGGGCCATCGCCCCGCTCGTCGCGACTCTGGGGCGCGTGAACAGAGATGATGCTGGGACAGCCGTCCAGTTCTCGAAAAGGAGCCTCTTATGTGCTGGCGGGCTGACGTTGCTTGCCCTCGGGGCTGAGCTCGCGACGCTCGCGACACTCGCGTTCTTGTCCTCGGCCGTGACTTGGGCCGGTGGCGTCCTCATGGCTGTTCTCTCCCTTGTTGGCGTACTCGCTGTCTGCTACGCCGTGCCGGCGACCACGTCTCTCTTCGCCACCGGCAACAATCACCGATTCTTCAGCGCGGAGAGGTCGGCCATGATCTAGGGACCGGGCTTCGAGCGAACGACCCGCGAGAAGTGGCCATTGACGCCTGACACCCGTGCTCGGCCTCGACCCGTACCGTGGCGTTGGCGTTGTACACAGGGCGTGGGTCCGTCCCAGGCGAGGCCGGTCACTGCCGCCGCCGCGCGAGATGCGACTATCAGGTCGACTGGACAGATGAGAAGCGCGAGCCCGCGACGGTGCTCACAGCGGAACATCTGCCCCCGGTCATGCGTCCGACAACTCTTGGGCAGGCGCCTGGGCGCGAGGTCGCGATGCCGGCAACATCGGCTCCGGTCACCTGGGCCGGGTTCTGGCCGACGGTCGGTCCGCACCCCGTCGAAGCTGGAGGGCCCGCAGCCCTGCCGGATGTTGTCGCAATTCTCGCCACCTTGGTCGATGACGCACTGCTCACGAGACTCAGGCCCTCGTCGACGGCCGTGATGGTCGACCCGGTCTTGTCACTGCAGACTCCGAGCGGTGACCCGTGGCCGTTGGTGTAGAGCAGATTGGCATGCGCGGACCTCTGCGCGGCCCTCACAGGCGCCAGGCGGGGGGGGATCACGACTGCCAGCAGGACGCCGACGATGAGCAGGACCACGAGCAGTTCAACCAGCGTGAGCCCTGCCTCTCCATCCTTCTCGAAGCCGAGGCGAGCCACGCCGAGCCTCTCGCCAGACTCTGACATCGGACCGTCCTTCTCGACGGCAAACTGCCGCCCTAAGTTGCATCGGTCTTTGGCACGTAGAGCCTTAGGGAATCTTCCACCGGGCCCCAGCCCGGACGCGTCTTCGAGATCCTCCAATACGCCCGGTTCGGCCACGCCGAGCCTTCCGGCCTGGACACGCGAAACAAGAGTCACTATATTTCGAGTGTCACTCTTATTTGAGATAGGCATTCAAAAAATAGGGAAACCTTCGCGTCTCGCAGAAGGAGGTGCCGACGATGACCGCGACCGGAGCACGCAGATGGTGGGCGTTGGGAGGAGTCATGCTCGCGGTCTTAGCCGTAGGCATGGATCTGACGGTCCTGAGCGTGGCCCTGCCTACTCTCGCCGTGGCCCTCAAGGCCTCCGAGTCTGACCTCCAGTGGTTCTCATCCGCCTACGCCCTGGTTCTCGCCGCGGCAATGCTGCCTGCCGGACTTCTGGGCGACCGCTACGGCCGCAAGAAGGTCATGTTGTTCGCCCTCGGACTGTTCGCGGCAGGCTCGCTCGCCTGTGCGTACTCGCGAACGCCGGCAGAGTTCATCGGGGCTCGCGTGCTTCTTGGATTCGCGGGCGCGGCATTGGTCGTCATGGCCGTGTCCGCTCTCGCCGTGCTCTTCACCGAAGAGGAACGGCCGAAGGCACTAGGGATCTGGGCGGCGGCCAACATGTTCTCCTTTCCGATCGGTCCCATCCTCGGCGGTTGGCTGCTGTCCCACTACTGGTGGGGCTGGGTGTTCTTGATGAACGTGCCGGTCGCCGTCATCGGTTTTGGGGCGGTGGCGGCCCTCGTGCCGGAGTCGAGGTCCGCTTGCCGTCCTGGTTTTGACACAGTTGGGATCGTGAGCTCCAGTGCAGGTCTCGCCGCTGTGACTTACGGGCTGATCCAAGCAGGCCAGCACGGGTGGAGCTCACCTGGAGCGCTGGTCCCGCTCTTTGCCGGGCTGGCGGCCATCGGGGCGTTTTTCGCCTGGGAGCATCTGCTCGAGCAAAAGACTGGCGGCCAGCCCCTTGTCGACTTGAGCCTGTTCCGCTCCCCATCGTTTACCTGGGGGGTCATACTGTTCGCCGTTCTGACACTTGCTTTGATCGGCCTTTTGTTCACGATGCCCCAGTACTTCCAGGGGGTCATGGGCACGAGTCCGGAAGGGTCGGGTGTCCGCCTGTTGCCGGCAGTCGGAGGAATGCTTGTCGGGCTTATCCCGTCCGCACGCCTGGCCAAGGCTATCGGTGCCAAGCTGACCGCCTCGGCGGGCTTTGGGTTGCTGGGCGTAGGGCTGGCAATAGGAAGCACCACGGCCCTGTCGTCCGGGGAGGGCTTCGTAGCCTTCTGGTCGGCGATCGTCGGGATCGGCACCGGTCTCACGATGGTCGCAGTCGCCTCTGCCGCCTTGACCGAGCTCTCCAAGGAGCGGGCGGGTGTTGGCTCGGGCGTGCTGCAGGCGCTCAAGAACACGGGCGCGCCGCTCGGAAGCGCCATCTTGGGGAGCGCCCTCATCTCCGCCTATGTGAGTCGCCTTCACCTCGGGCGACTTTCACCGACAGCCGCGCACGCCGTGCGGGGCAGCGTCTTTGGAGGCGTAGCCGTCGCCCGTGCTCTCGGGTCGAAGTCGCTTGCCACCTCGGTCCGTGCCGCCTTCGTGCACGGGATTGACGTCGCGCTTTCCGTATCGGTCGGGTTTGCCCTTCTCGGCCTCGTACTCTCGTTGGTCTTCCTGCCTGCACGAGCCCGGCCGGCGGCTGAAACCGAGGAGGGACTGGAAGAAGGTGGTCTCGTTGTCGCGTGAGACAAGGCCCGGCGGAGGTCTGAGGGAGCGCAAGAAGGCCAAGACTCTCGCTGCCATCCAGCATGAGGCTCTCAGGCTGTTTCGAGAGCAGGGTTACGAGGCGACCACCATCGAACAAATTGCCGCGACGGTCGAGATAGCCCCATCCACCTTCTTCCGCTATTTCCGCGCCAAGGAAGACCTCGTCCTCAAAGACGACTATGACGCGCTGATCATCGAGGCGTACTGCGCACAACCCGTGGATCTAAGCCCGCTCCGGTCCATTCGCAATGCCATGCGAGCCGTGTTCGGTGCAGTGAGCGAGGACGAGATGTCCGACATGCGCGAAAGGGCTGAGCTGGCACTCGCGGTCCCCGAGCTGCGCGCGGCGATGTTAGACCAGTTCGCCCAGACCATCAGGATCGTCACCGATCTCACCGCCGAGCGGCTAGGCAGGGAAACTGGCGACTTTGAGGTGTTCGCCATGGCAGGGGCGGTGCTCGGTGTGATGATCGCAGCCGAGCTCTACTGGCTGGAGAACCGGGGGAGTGACCTTGGCGTGTTGCTTGACCAAGCGTTGTCACAGCTCGAGTCAGGACTCGGACCGTGACAGTTCCCACCGTGTTGTCGCCTGATTCGGATCTGGTTTCCAGGCACCAGCGGTCGCAATGCGGCCTGGCTTTTTGAGCGCGGTGACTCGACCGCGCTATCGGCGGTGGTCCCGGTCCCCGGGCGCGCGGCGTCATCCAACGTCCTTCCGGGAGGGGACCGGTGAGCAGTCAAGCCTCGTCCGCGATATGAGCGAACCGGACAGGACCACAAGTGCCGCGGGGGCGTTCGCAAGACGAAGCTGATCCCTCGCCTGGCCTCGACGCCGCCCAGCTCTTCGACTTACTAGGGTCTCGGGAGCGTGACTGTCGGAAGGATGCATGACGGTGAGGTCGAGACCGACGCGAAGCTCGTGAGGCGGCTGCTCGTCGAACAGTTCCCGCACCTATCGGACAGCCCCGTGAGACAAGTGCGCTCCACAGGGACTGTGAACGCCATCTATCGCCTCGGCGATGAGCTTTGCGTCCGGCTGCCGCGTGTCCACCGGCACGCCGGCGATCTGGAGAAAGAGCTCAGGTGGCTGCCAAGTCTCGCCCGGCGTATCACCCTGGCAGTTCCTGAGCCGGTGGCGAGGGGTGAACCGGGGTCCGGGTACCCGTTCAGGTGGGCGATCTACAGGTGGATCACCGGGGAGACATTCAACGCCGAGCGTGTCGGCGATGAATGTGAAGCTGCCGCCGACCTAGCGCGGTTTGTTGCCGAACTCCGAGAGATGGACACCTCGGGCGCCCCCCGGTCCGGACGCCGGCCACTGCTCGAGCTCGATGAAGTGACGCGAGCAGCGATCAGCTCCTCGCGGGGCGTCATCGACACCGAGGCGGCAGCCGACGCCTGGGAGAGCTCGCTCAGAACGCCGACGTGGGACGGAATTCCGGTGTGGAGACACTGCGACCTGCTGGCTGTCAATCTGGTCGTCGAGGGCGGTCGCCTCAAGGCCGTCATCGACTTCGGCGCGGCGGGTGTAGGCGATCCTGCCCTTGACGTGGTCCCTGCCTGGAGCGTGTTTGGTGCCAACGGGCGAGGGGCCTTCCGTAGCGCGCTCGACGTCGACGACGCGACTTGGGCGCGGGCTCGCGGATTTGCTCTCCACCAGGCGCTTCTCATAATTCCTTACTACCGCGAGACGAATCCCGAGTTCGTCGCGATGGCCAAACGGACCGTCCAGGAGGTGCTCGGCGAGCTGAAGGGGCGACCGACGTCCGTACGGCCCGGGTGATTTGCGCGAGACCCAGGTCGTGATCTTCGGCTGCCCCGCGGCACGAACCCTTCATGCAGTCGGTCCCGCTCGCCGCGCTGGATCTTCCGCTCAAAGTGCTCGTCTGGGACGGCGGCGGGCAGACGAAAGTGAGCTACACGGCTCCGGCTGGGTTTGCCGCGCGCTACCAGTTGAGGGACGGGCTTGCGGAAGGCCTTGACGCCATCGGACCCCCAACTGACGCGCTCGTCGTGGTTTGAATGGATCCAGTGAGCGAATCCCGACCCGAGGGCGTCCCCGCGAAAGGCTTTTCGGGATGCCGTCGAGAGGGCGCCCCGTCCTACAGATCAGCCTCCATGAAGATGCACTCGCCCGGACACTCGTCGGCTGCTTCGGCAACGGCTTTCTCGAACTCGGGGCTCACCGTCACCATCTGAGAATTCCCGCCAGGGTGGTTGAGAATCGTGTCGCCTTGCTTCACATACGACAAGCCATCGTCCAGGAAGGCAAAGACCTCTGGGCAGATCTCCTCACAGAGGCCGTCTCCTGTGCAGAGCTCCTGATCTATCCATACCTTCATCGTGTTCACTCCTCGTTCTCAGTGGGTCCTCAAAGGACCCTGGTCGGCACTTCCTGCTCCGTGTCCAAACTGGGGCTCCCCAAGCTGGAGGGCGGACTTGAGCACCACCCGGACACGAACTCCGTGTTCAGCAGGAACCGGGGAGACGGGCAGGACCCATCCGGTTCCGCTTCGGTCTGTTCAACAACGAGCATGCCCACGACTACTACGCTCCAACGCTTGCCTGCATCGTCGGCGAGGCAGTCCGCCTCGAGCGCGACCACCTGACAAGGGTGGACCAAGACGTGGGGTCCGACCAACGAACGCAGGGCCACGTGTTCGCCGCTTACCTCGATTGCGACCGGGACGACCGATGGCATGGCGCTTGCGGTCAGGGCGACACGGCCGTAGGGGGCGGTTCTGAGGAGATCCATGCACACGTCGCGGCGAACCGGCTCCCAGGCTGTAGCCGATACCCCCGTCATGTAGCCAATTGTCGGTCGACCTGACGTGGGCGTATAGGGGACTTCGGCCCATATTCGCCCGCGCCAGTCCTCATAGGGCGCTCTTCCACAAGGCGTGCGATCCAACAGGCGCTTCCGGAGTCGTCTCACGCGTCGGTGACACTCGGCCGGCTCATGGACCTGATCGTGCACCGCGCGAACGCGTGACCCAATAGACGCGCTCTCCAGGCGTACTTCGGAGTCTTGCCCTACGCGGTGCTGGGCTTGGTCAGCGAGCACGCGCTCGAGCTCACCGCTGCCAGAACCTTCAACAAGCTCCGGTCGACCAGGCGGACCGGCGTTCAGCCATTCGCGCTCTTCGAGAGGAGAGATGTGACGGCCTCATCGACCGAAGGGAAGAATCGCTCGGCACCTATGCGTTCGAGGAGGCCACTTCGAGCCAAGCCTTGGCTCAGGTGCGTTCCTGCCCGGGCTATCGCGACTTCGATGTGGTCCCGGTCGAGTTGGTCGAGCACTTCGCGAAGCGCGTGCGAGCCCGTGTAGTCGATGTCGCTCATGCCCATGGCGTCGAGAACGAGAAACTTGGGGGTCCCTTCGGCGCGTGTAAGCGCGTGATCCACATTGGCTCTGAAGTGGACGGCGTTCGCGTACCACAACGGAGTGGCGAAGAGCACGACCAGGACACCGGGCACCTGGGTGGCCTTGGTGCCATGACTCAACGGCGCCCAGCTCGTGGTGCCGGCGATTCGGCCGAGGACGTGGAGTTGAGGGCGGGCACTGAGTCTGGTGCGGTCGAGGACTGCTAGGCCGACCGCCACGCCGATTCCCTGCTCGACTCCGACGAGGGCGACCGTGAGCAAGGTGATCACAGTTAGGCCGAACTCGAACAGGTCGAAACGTGCGATCGCGACCAGTTCGCGGCTGTGGAAGATCCTTGTGGCCACGAAGATCAGCACTCCCGCCAGGGTGGCCAGGGGGACGTCCTTCAACAGATCCGCGGCCGGAACCAGCAGTGCGAGCGCGGCTGCCGCGCTGAGGCCGGCGACCTGGGTGCGACCACCGGCCGAGGCAACGATGGCGGTCCGGGGAGGACTGGCGTTCACGGGAAACGACCCGCTGAATCCCGCCATGATGCTGCCCGCCCCGACCCCGACGAAGTCTCGCCCCACGTCCGCCTCGTATCCACCCTGGTCGGCGAAGGCACGTGATGTGGCCGCCGTCTGGCTTAGCACGACGAGTGCGACGACGGCGGCGATCGGGGCGACGCTTCCCAGGTCAGACCATGACAGGCCGACCAATCCGAAGCGGGGTGCGCCGTGCGGGAAGCTCCCGAGAATCACAACCCCGTGGGAGGCAAGACCGAGCACGGCGACAAGCACAGTGGAGCCGACGAGCGCGACGAGAGCACCTGGCAGTTTGCGGTCCAGAAGATGCGCGCCAGCGACCACCAGGAAGGTGGCCACGCCGATGCCAAGAGCCCAGCCGTTCGTCCGGCTGAGCTCCCCCGCCACGACTCCGATTCGATGGAGCGTCGAGCCGCTGACCGAGTGCAGGCCCAAGAGGTCCGGCAGCTGGTGCACCACGATGATGACCGCCACGCCGGCGAGGAAGCCGGTGATGATCGGAGTGGAAAGGAAATCGGCTATCCATCCGAGCCGTAGGAGACCGACGAGGACCACGATCACTCCGACCATCACTGCGAGGATCCCCACGAGGTCGACGTATCGGGCGGAGTCGGCCGGAGCGAGGTGCGCGATCCCGACTGCGAAGAGCGGGGCGATCGTCGAGTCGGCGCCCACCGACAGCTGCCGGCTTGACCCGAGCATGGCGAAGAGCGCCGTGCCGGCGATGAAGGCGTAGAAAGCGGTGACCGGGGGCATGCCTGCGAGCCTCGAGGTCGCCAATTGCTCGGGCACCGCCACGGCGAGCAGCGTCAGCCCAGCGAGCGCGTCGGCCGCAGCGAATGACAGCCTGTAGCCGCTGAGGGACGAAAAGAGCACGCCTGCCGGCAGCCGCAACTTGCGCTCCGGCTTCCCGGGGGACGAGCGGTCCGACGTGTTCGATGTCACGGGATCATCATCGCCCATAGCTCGGCCGCCGCCCAGGACTATCTCGGTCGGCAGCGCTTTCGCGGCGACCGGTACCGCCTCCTCCGTGTTGGCGCGCAAAACACGCGGTCGACATGGACCGCGACGTCGTTGCTGTCAACATCGTGATCATCACGTCCGAGATCACCGACCGGGCCGGTCGGCGCGCGTCGGTCGGAGCGTTGTTGTCCCTGCTGTGCCAAGGTCGCCGGTGAACTCGCGGGGCACTAGCATTCGTCGACTGCTCATCGCAGTCTGATAGGAAGTGGCGCCGGATGGGGGGAAGCAACATGACGTCGGTGAAGGTGCTCCGCAGGGTTCTCGCCAGAAGTTCTGTGAGCGGGTCTCGTTGTGATCGCGTCGCGGCCGAGGCAAGGACTCCCGGCGCCGGTCCCGCAATCCGAGGCGGCCGAGCAAGTCGGGTCGCAGCCGGGCTCATTGTCGGGCTGGCCCTGAGCGCGGTGCGGGGTTCGGTGGCGAATGGGGCGGTTCGACACATCTACTGGGCCAACATCAGCAGCAACACGATCGGGCAAGCGGACCTCAACGGCACTCATGTCGACCAGAGCTTCATCACCGGTGCCGACGGACCGAGCGACGTGGTGGTCTACGGCCAGCACATCTACTGGGCCAACGCGACGGGGGGTTGCACAGAATCCGGATCATGTGATGGCACGATCGCAGAGGCGGACCTCGACGGAAGCCACGTAAAGGAGGACCTCGTTCCTGCCGTCACGCCTTATGGGTTCACGATCCAGGGCAGCTACATCTACTGGGCCAACAGCGGCTCGAACACGATCGGTCGGGCGGACCTCAACGGTACCCATGTCGACCAGAGCTTCATCACGGGCGCCAACGGACCGAACGGAGTGGTGGTCAACCGCCAGACGATCTACTGGGCCAACAACGGCTCGAACACGATCGGTCGGGCGGACCTCAACGGCAGCCATGTCGACCAGAGCTTCATCACCGACGCCGTCGCCCCAGAGGGCATGGCGATAGACGGTCACCACATCTACTGGGCGAACCATGACGGCGGCTCGATCGGAAGGGCGAACCTCAACGGCACCGGTGTCGACGAGAAGTTCATCGCCCACGCCGGTGCCTGGCCGACGAGGGTGACGGTCGACAGCAGTCACATCTACTGGACGACCTGGACCATGAACTCCGTCCCGTCTACAGGCACGATCGGGGAGGCCAACCTCAACGGCAGCGGCGTCAAGAACAACTTCATCTACAGCGCCGACTCCCCGGTGGGCGTGGCCGTGTCCTGAGGGCCGGTACCGGGCCCCACGGCGGCGTTGTGCCAAGACACGCTCAAGAGGCGAGAGGACGCCAACCGGACACGGACAACAAGGTCGCGCCGGTGGACCCGGAGGCACGGCTGGGCTCTTGTCCGAGACGCCCAGGGCCCTGAGGCTTCAGCTGTCGTTCCACACGAATTGACCAAGGGCAGTGACGACCGGCTCGGAGGAAGAGACGTTCGGTCCGAACCGACCTCAGCAACCGTCCTCTAGTGCTGATCGACCCCGGCCGAGATCGACAGACGGCTCATGATCGTCTGTTCGCCTTTCGCAGTTGGCCCACCGACCGCGAATCGTGGTCCCGTTTGGACCTCACAGAGCAGCTGGTCTGTAGAGTCCGGGGCGTTGCGATCGCCTTGCCGGCCGGGTAGGGCATCGACGGGTCGGCCCGCAGAGGCATTACTGTTGTGACTCGTCGTGCGCCGGATGATCACGGGGGGAGGGTCATCGACATGAGTGCCTTGCGTGTCTGCGTTGGATGCACAGAGCGTCTCGCCGTTCCCGCCAGCCCGGCTTCGGTCCTGGGCGCACCAAGCCGTGCGGCAGATGCCAGCAAGGCCGCGACCGATCGACCACCCAGGTTGTCCGAGGCAGGCCGGGGCGAGGTGGATGACCCGTCCCGCACGTCGAATCTGCTTCGATCGCCGACTGTTGAGCGGGCGAGAAAGGGCCCCGCTGGCCAGGACCGGAGGCGTAATCAGCCCGCCCGAGAGGACTCGGGCCGGTGACCCAAGACTCAAGCTCGGCGCACGACCCCGGCTGTCAGTGTGAGCAGTGCACGGAGGCCCAGGTGACTGACGCGTCTGTCCCTGTCAGTTCACAGCCAGCAGCCGTGTCGTCGCGCCAGAACCCTTCGAAGACAGCGCCTCCGTCGGATCGAACACTTCTCGCGGAGCAGGAGGTGTTCCGCCACCTGAACGACCACGTCACCTCGGAGGCTGAGTTCATTAGCGCCTATAAGGAACTGGCCGCGGCATCCTCCACACCCGAGGCTGTGCGCTATCTCATCTCGTTGGTGCTGGAGGACGAGGAGCGCCATCACCGCCTGCTGCACGAGATCGTGACCGCCATCGAGAACAGGCTCGCGTCGGGAAACAACCCCGACGCAGTTCCGGACCTGACCCACGAGCCGCCCGACCGAGCGCTCGAGGAAGTCACTGACCGATTCCTTGCGGCAGAGCGCGCCGACGCCAAGCAGCTAAAGGCTCTGCGCAAGGAGCTGCGGCCCTTTCGGGACACCAGCATGTGGCCGCTGCTCGTCGAGCTCATGGAGCACGACACGGCCAAGCACATTCGCCTGCTCACCTACATGCGCGACCACGTGGTCAGACAGCCTCGACGTTACCTGCAGATCTCCAGAGCGTTGGAACTCCCGCTCGAGGAATCGGCAGAGCCTCAGTGATCCACGTGAGGCTGCGGTTCAGACTAAAGATGAGGAAGTCATTCACACCTGCAGGATCGCCGAGCGGGCAACCCGTTGTGGAGTGACTGCCGGTAGCGACGCCACATGGCGGGCTCTGCTCCAGGTGTCCTGTAACGCGTGGGGGCCGACACAGGGCTGCCCGACCGGTCTGCTGCACGGGCCGCCGGGGTTCGTCGGCATAATTCACGGCCATGAATAACGACGCCGTCAACTACATCCTCGACGCAGCTCTCATTCTGATGGTCATCTTCCAGATACGCGGAAGGAGCCTCTCGATCCGTCAGCTGCTCCTCCCGATCGCCATCGTGACCTACTTCGCGCTGGATTACCTGAAGACGTTCCCGACCGCCGGCAACGACCTGATCATGGAGGTCTCCGGCGCGGTACTGGGCACGATGCTCGGCCTCGCCTGCGGCCTGACCACGCGTGTCGTCGCCCGTGCCGACGGCGTACCGATCGCGAAGGCAACCTGGCTCGCGGCCGGCTTGTGGTTGTTCGGCATGTGCGGCCGGCTGTTCTTCCAGGTCTGGGTGGAGCATGGGGGCGGAGCCGCGACCGTCGGGGCCTTCAGCGCGGCGAACGGCATCACGAGCGGCGCGGCGTGGGCCGACTGCCTCGTGCTCATGGCGCTCACCGAAGTCCTAGGCCGTACCCTCGTGCTCGCCTGGCAAGGCGTGCGCTTGCCGGGTGGGATCCCGATGAGCGCGCGCTCGGGCGTGACCATGGCGGCCGGTGACTAGTGGGCCGCCGGAAGCTGCTCAGCTCCGGTGAGGCGTAGCAGTTCGCGACAGCGGTGCAGCTCGTTGTCGTGATGGGCCACGAGGCGCCAGGCTTTCCGCAAAGGCCAGATTCTCGAACGGTCATCCGCTCGGTGCCGCATCGGGGCACGATCTAGGCTCAGCTCGTAGCTTGCGCTTACGCCGTGCTCACCAGCAACAGGCTCGGAGACCCGCTCGGCTCATCGAGTTTGGTCCTGTGTCGTCAGGCTCACCGGGGTCTCGACCGTGCGCCTCACTTTGCCCGCGGCGGCGAGAGCGTGTTTCAAATCAGCCCAAAGGTCTTCGACGTCCTCACAGCCGACGCTGAGCCGCAGAAGCGACGGGGCTGTTTGCTCGCCCGGCCACTTCGCGCGGCGTTCGATCGAAGACTCGATGCCGCCGAGGCTCGTGGCATGCACGATCAGACGGGTGGAGTTTGCCGCGGCTTCCGCGGCACTGACGCCGCCATGCACCTCAAAGGCAATCATGTTCCCGAACCCTTGCATTTGAGCACGGGCACGATCATGCCAGCGGTCGCCTGCGAGCCCCGGGTAACGGACGCGCTCGACCTCTGGATGCGAAGCGAGGCGCAGGGCGAGCTCGCCGGCGTTGGCTTGTGCCTGGCGGAATCGCAAGGGAAGAGTCCGAACGCCGCGCAGGGCCAGATACGCCTCCATTGGACCTGGGATTGCTCCGCCCAGTGACCGGCGCCGCCGCAGCTCGGCACACTGGCTGGTCCCGGGCGGTGCGACGACGACGCCGAGTATGACATCGGAGTGCCCCGCCAGCATCTTGGTGATGCTGTGCACGACGAGGTCGGCCCCGAGATCTAGCGGTCGTTGACCGAGCGGGGTCATGAAGGTGTTGTCGACTGCCACCTGTAGCCCTTCAGCGTGCGCCGCCCGACACAATTCCGGAATATCGGCGACGTCCATGTTCGGATTGGTGGGCGACTCCACCCACAACAACGCGGCGCCGTGACACGCGCTTATTGCGGCGTCGGTGTCGGAGATGTCGACGCGGCGGAGTTCCCAGCGACCAGCGACAGCGGCGTTCGCGAAGGCCCGCGTCCCGGTGTACCCGTCGTTTGGCAACACGATGGCGCCACCGATCGCCACCTGGTCGAACACGGCGGCGATGGCAGCCATGCCTGAAGCGAAGATGACGGCTGTGCCACCTTCCAGCACGCCGATGGCCCGTCAGGCTCACCCGGAGGCCGCCCGGCGACAATCGCCTGGGTCGCGGCGCTCCACTTAGGGAGCTCTCCATGGACCTTCGCCGGCGGCGAGAGCGGCGAGCGGCGTTCGTTTTCTTCGTTCGTCACTTAAGCAATTCCAGCATCGGCACCACAGTAGATGGGATCGTCGGTCACGTCCCGTTGCCTGAGCGGCGCTGAGAGCGCCCAGGCAAGCGCCCACGATCGCGATCCTCACACGGCTGCCCACCGCCGCACCGCCTGTTCCGCCGGCTCTCCGAAGGCCAGACGCGACCGTTGCAGTACCTCCTCAGCTCCGAGGTTTCGTTGAGGCAGGGAACGTCGTAGGCCAACCTTCAGGCCAGCAAGCGAGCCTTGTTCTGCACGACCGGAGGGAGCTCGCGCATCCGCAACAGTCTCACACCGTGCTCTGCGTCCACCCCTCCGTAAGACCGCTACATAGAGCGCCGGGCCGTGCTGCGCATCGCGGGTCACCAGCTACCGAGAGCGCCGAATCGTCGTAGCGACTGCTCGGCTTACCTGTCGGCTTGCCTTCCTCGGCCCGGATGAGACGCTCTGCGCACCATCACGGCCCGAGCGACACCACTTGGCCACCGCTTGCTTATTCGAGCCGCAGGGTGATGAAGGGCACGTCGTCTTCAGGCAGAAGGTAGCGGGAGACCTCCACGAACCCGTGACGCAGAGCGAATCGCAGGCCATCGACATTGGACGCCAGAACGATGGTCTCGACAGCAGAGCCACCTAAGCCACGTGCAGCCTCCATCGCTTTGACAAAAAGCCCCTGGCCGTAACCGCGTCTGCGATGTTCTGGCAGTACACGGACGATGACCGTGACGGTGCCCACGTCATCTGGAGGTCTGACGGTTGTACACCCGATCAAGCAGTCACCGGCGTAAGCGACCGT
>JBEKGS010000051.1:0-18285 GCA_050012675.1 Acidimicrobiales bacterium | reverse complement strand
TGGAAGGTAGACGTCGGCTCGCCATGCTCTGATGAGCTGGGGAGAGTTCAACGCACTCAGGGCGCGCAGCGCCCACTCGAGCACCTGCTCATGGGGCTCGTCGGAGGATATGCGCAAGACAAGGCCTCTCCGGGGGTGATCTTGTTCGACGAACCAGGTCTCTGGAATCGCAACGGCAAGCCGGTGTAGGTCGGCGAACACGCGATGGCCGGTGACGTGCGTGATTCCTAGGCTCGGCCGCATGAGGCCGCGGCGGCCGTGGTATGCCGGGACCCAGGTGCACATGGTGACACCGGGGCCACCACCACCCAACAGCGTGAGGAACCCGAGCGAGGTCGGCTTCTCGTCGTTGTCGTTGATCTTGGGTATTACGTTTATCCATCCATCTTCGGCGCTCGTGAGCCGTGTCATGCGCGCCACGACTTGGGTGAGCTCATCGACGCTGAAATGCACCTGTTCGATGCTTCGAAGCTTGCGGGCCACGCGAGGAGTATCGCATTCGCCAGTCCGCACAGTTTGTCGAGCGGGGCGACGCTCGCGGCGTCGCGTTTGTGTTGGCTCTTGATCACTGACCCGCCCTGCCGCAGCGGAGCTCGCCATGGCAGCCTCGAGGCGAGAACGGAACCGGGACACGACCTAGCCCTTGAGCGGGGCGTTAAGCAACTCTGCTGCGGCACGTGTCCTGAGGTGCGCGCTTGCCCTTCTGGCCCGGTGGCCTTCTTGCCATGGTGCAAGAGGCCTTCCACGTCCTGGTTGTCGCCCTGTCGTTCCTTGCGCTCCCGTTCGGTCCGCGTCGCTGTCGGCTGCCTCGGGAACAAACAGCTCGTGCCGTTCGGCAGGGCTGACAGCCTTCGTCCCCGTCCTCGGTCACGGGAAGTTAGAGCTGCCCGGCATGGGCTTGCTGGCTTCTTGCCGGGATCCGCACAGCCCTCACGAGCACGTTGCACAAGGCCGGTGAGGACACTGAGGAGAACCATGATCCCATTCAGGCCTCCCTCTTTGTCTCCGATACATGAAGCAGTGGATCAGCGTGAAAGTGCAGCTATCGATTTTGAAGCGTTGTTCGAACGGGCGAACAGGGCGGCGACACCAGAGGCTTGTGACGCGACCCTGGCCGAGATCGGCCTGGGACTGCAGTCGGCCGGGTCGCCTGGCGACAAGGCGCGGCTGCTCATGTGTCGGGCGCGAGTGAGATCGAACCAGTGGCTCACGCGCGAGGTTTGCGAGGACGCAGTCTCGGCAATGGCCCTGTTTGAGGCGGCCGGTGACCAAGCGCGAGTGCTAGACGCTGCCAGTCTCGGCGCGGCTCACGCTTCGCGCCTAGGCGAGCTCTCGTTGGCCTCGGAATTGGCGACCAAGAGCCTCATGGGCTTGGACTCAGTTCAGGATGATCGGCTACGGCTGGAGATCACGAACCGGCTCGGCATCTTCTGTTACTCCTTTCTCGACTACAACCGGGCAGTGGAGGAGTTCGAGCTGTCGCTTGCCATTGCTGAGCGAATGCGGGACAAGGAAAAGATCTGTCGTGAGCTTCAGAACATGGCTGACGCACTGCTGCTCGCTTCCCGACAGCGGCGCCTGTCCGGATTGGAAGTGGCCACCGACCAGCTTGAGCGGGCCGAGACGGTGGTGCGGAGGTTGCTCCGTGAAGGAACTCCGGCTTTGAATCGCCGTTTCGGCAGCTACCGCCTGCTTGCAGAGGTCCTCTGCGACCTGGGTCGCCTGGACGAGTCCCTGGAGGTGCTGGACGCCTATCGCAATGATGTGAAAGCGATCGTGCATGCAGCACAGCGCGCTGCTGTCGCACTTGTCGAAGCCAGATGCCTCCGTCTTTTGGGTCGATCGGACCAAGCGCTGGCCGCCGCCCGCCGCGGCTTCGAGGTCGGCGAAGCGAGTGGCGACCAACACGAGCTGATGCTGGCAGTCGAGGAACTTGCTGCTTGCGAGGCGGCCACTGGCGACTTCGAGGGCGCGTTCGCCCACGCGCTCGAAGTCAAGGGACATCTGTTGGCGATCCATCAGAACCAGACGAGAACTCTCGTGCAACAGGTCTGGGAACGCGTCGACCTCGAACGAGATCACCGGAGCCTCCAAACTCAGGCGACGGAGGCGACGCGATCGGCCGAACAGGACCCCCTCACGGGTATCGGCAACCGGCGCCGACTCGAACGCTTCCTCGCTGAAGAGGGGATTCGGCAGACCGAGGTCGGCTGCCTCGTTGCCGACGTCGATTCCTTCAAGGAGATCAACGACACGTTCGGCCACGATGTCGGCGACGTAGTGCTGCAGATGGTAGGGCACCTATTCGCGAGCAAGGCACGAGGTGGTCAACAGGTCATCCGCTACGGGGGAGATGAGTTCGTCGTGACCATGTCCGGCGTTGACTTTGCTGGCGCGCAAGGATTCGCTGAGCGTTTGCGAGCCGCTGCCTCAGACCTCGACTGGGCGGCCGTGGCGCCTGGCCTGCACGTCACTGTGAGCATCGGCGTTGCCTGTGGTCTGGTGGACGACTGGCAGGCAGTGTTCGCTACCGCTGACGCCCGGCTCCTGGCCGCTAAGCGGCAGGGCAGGAACACGGTGATGACGACCTCTGTGGAAACTCTGACAGCTTGAGGTCACGCCGGCTGTCGGTTCCGACGGTCGTGGTGCATTGCCAGACCGAAGAGGTTGTCAAGCTACCCGACGCTGCGGTCGTGATCGGGAGCGGGTCCCGGATTCGGCGCATCCAGCGGACTTCCGGAGCTTGGCACATGCCGCGTGGCTCATGAACCGGCACGTTCACAGACGGACGAGTCGCGTCTGAACGCCCCGTAAAGCGAGCTCAAAGCCTTCCGCTACCTCGCATGACGGGCTCGGGGGCCGCATGTGCAAATGGGGGCGCGCCAGTGCGCAGATGGGTCGTATCTTTGTGAGTCAGGCTGACCTCGTGACCTCCTGGTCGCTGACCTGGTAGCGGTTCGAGCCCAGTCCCTCGAGGCCGGTTGGGGATGTTCTTTGAGCGCACGTGAAGATGACTCTAAGGATTTCCACAGTTAATCGGCCTCAGAATTCAACTGTCCTCACCGAGGCGCCCGAACCGATAGCAAGCCGCAACCGAGAGGTGATGTCCGTCGTGATCCCGTTCTTCCAGCAGACGCCAGTTAGCCGTTGCTGCCTGCAGCCTCGCCTCGCCAGCGGAGTCGCGGCGACCGTCGCTGCGCTCCTGCTAAGTGTTTGTGCAGGTCCTGGCGTGGCCGGTGCGAGTACCTCGGCCAAGTCGGTTGTCACACCTGGTGAGGTCCCCTCGATCGTCGCAGCGGACACGGCGATCAACAATCGGGCCAACTCGTCTCTCTCGTTGTCGCTCCAGAACAGTCACGAGTCGTGTTTGCAGCAGATCCTCGACGACGCCACCTACCGCGGTGACCTGGCCGCTGGTTCCAACACGTTGGGTGGGTCTTTCGACCAGGTCCCCGGCCATGTCTTCGTCCCTTACGAGACCACATACCCTGCCTTCTTCAGCGTGGTGGCCGAGGACCGCGCTTCCTCCGAGCCGGTGACCAACAACCTCCTCACTTATGTGAAGGTCTCGCCCGACGCCGGTTGGAAGCTGACCTCAAGCAGCGAGATCCTCGGTCCAACCGACGCCGGCGTGGCAGTACCCGCCGCCGCCACCGACGCTCAGGGTTATGCCACCAGTCTCGATGCCGCTACCACCGATGGGCTTGTGACTGCACCCGACAAGGTGCCCGCGCTCGTGGCGAAGGCGTTCACCTCAGAAGCCGTCAGCGGGAAACTGCCCGCAGGGCTCTCGGCGCAGTTCGGACCTAAGAACGCGGCTGATCCCCACTCCATCCTGGCTTCGTACGCAAATGTCGGCACGGCGACGATACGGTTCTCAACGGTCACGCCGACTGCCGCAGCCGCAGGCGCCTCATCGCCTGAGTGCCCGTATCCGTCCTACCGCCTCGGCGACGGGGGAGCGCTCGTCACCTTCCCGGTCTTCGTGACCACGGTCGTGCAGGTCCAATCGGGCTATGTCGTCACACAGCCCTCGAACAGGAGTGCCCTCGGCGTGCTCTTGCCGCCAGGCACCTACACCTCGATCACGATGGTCGCAGGCGATATGGATGTCGCCATCGTGCCGCCGACGGGCTCACACCAGCCGATCCAAGTAATCGGCCAGGCGAGCGAAGGGCTGACCGAGACTGGAGCGTTGGCATCTGGACCGGCCAGTTCCAGTGCTCCGGGCGGTCCCGCGAATGCCGCGGCAATCGCGGGCGAGGTCGCCCCGGGCCTCGTCGATGTCGACAGCACGCTGAGCTACGAAGGCGCCGAGGCAGAGGGAACCGGGATGGTGCTCACCTCCACCGGTGAGATGCTCACGAACAACCATGTCATCGAGGGCGCAAGCTCGATCCGAGCGGTCGATGTGGGCAACGGGAAGACCTATGACGCCACCGTCGTCGGCTACGACCGGACCGCTGATGTAGCTGTGTTGCAGCTCGCGCACGCCTCCGGTCTGCAAACAGTGCGTCTCGGCAACTCCTTGGGTGTTCGCACAGGGCAAGGAGTCGTGGGCATCGGCAACGCCGGGGGGGCCGGTGGCACTCCGAGCTTTGCTGGCGGGAGCGTAACTGCGCTCGATCAGTCCATCACAGCAAGCGACGAGGCTGCCGGGACCTCCGAGCAGTTGAACGGCCTTATCGAGACCAATGCCGACATCGAGCCGGGGGACTCCGGTGGTCCGCTAGTGAACAGCAGCGGGAAGGTGATCGGCATGGACACCGCCGCCTCAGCCGGCTTCTCGTTTGAACTGGGAAGCTCGTCGACACACGGTTTCTCGATACCGATCAATACGGCTCTCAAGATCGCGGCTGAGATCACCCAAGGGCACTCCTCCTCGACGGTACACATTGGCCCGACCGCCTTTTTGGGCGTCGGAGTGGCCGCTTCCCTCCCCGGTGGCCCCACCGGTGCTGTTATCGAGTCCGTAGCTTCGGGCTCGCCCGCCGCCAAGGCCGGGCTGACAGAGGGCGACACGATCACATCTCTCGCAGGCCAGGCAGTCAGCTCACCGGACGATTTGGTCACGATCCTTCAGAGCGAGAAGCCCGGTGCCTCAGTCTCGCTCGTCTATCTCTCGACTTCAGGCGCGCGGCGTAGCGTCACATTGCGTTTGACGTCAGGACCTGCCCAGTAGGCGATCCCGAGAGACCTTCCTCACTCAGCCCCCCACGCGTCCCGTCCTGACGCGCTCAGTGCTAGCGGCAGCGGGAAGCGGGGAATGCCCGAGCTGGACCTAGGTCGCCGTCACTGGCCACGTCCACACCCGGCCAGCACCGAGGAGGTTTTGCCTGCGCTTGCCCTAGACGGAGTGTGGTCACCGCGTCGACACTCGATGGCGGCGGACACCGGGCCAAGATCTCAGGCATCGGAGTGCTCGCGAGGCTCAGTCGTAGGCAGTTTGGCCGCGTGCCAACTCTTGCCGTTCGTCGAGTAGGCCAACCATGCGCCGGCAGTCACGGGGCCGGGGCCGAAGGCGAACGCCCACAGGACACCTGGGGAAGAGGAGAGATCGATGAAGGGCTCGTCCCCCGAAGGCGAGACAACGTTTCGCCAGGTTGCACCAGCGTCAGAAGACGCCACCAGGCCGACGTTGTCGTCAGACATCACGAGCTCACCTCCGGGCGCGATGGCGATGCCCGTCGGACTCCCGTAGTCCGGGCAGGTGTTCATCGTGTTTCCGAATGGGCCCAACGAGAAGCCGCAACGCTCGGACCACTTGTGACCGCCGTCACTCGAGGTGACGATCTCAATCCCCGTCGTACCCACTGCTGCTGGTCCGAGGCAAGCGGCCACGAGCCGCTCTCCAGACGATGTGACGAGACCCGTCACCCAAGCCGTCGTCTTCCCGTGACCCGCCTTGCACGGCAGCGTGCTCGTGTGCCAGCGGCCGCCACCAGTCTCTTGCGCGACCGCAAGGGGACCCCTCCTGTGCATCGTCCTAGCCGCTACCGGCGGCCACCCGATTGTCACAACCGAGTCGACCGTCGCAAGCACGAGTGCAGGGACGATGGGCGAGCCGACGAGTGTGACTGGCAACGATCGAACCTTCGACCAGGTCGCTCCGGAGTCGGTCGACCGGACAAGCCCGGTCGGGTTCCAACAGTTGCCGTTGGGCTGGATCGCCACGTAGACCGATGCGCCCGACGCGGCCACCGAGCAAGCGTGGGCGCCCCCGGGCAATGGCACGTCCTTGGCGGTAGGCGCGGCGAGCGTTCCCGTGTAGAGCTTGCTGCCGATCGCCAGCCAAAAGGCGCCGTCGCGCGTAACCGATAGCGACTCCTGGCCCGAGACGAGATCATCGGGACAAGGCGCGCCCTCACCGAACACGAGCGGTCCCGACCAGTGAGCCGCCCCGTCAGGTGTGGTGAAGAGAGCAAGAGCACATCTCCCGGTGCTCTTGGATGGAGCGACACTGTCGAGGATCGCACCGTCGCGCCGTCCCGCGAAGGCCATTGAGAGGTACGTCAGGCGGCTGTCGCTGACCGGTGATGTCTCTTCTACCGGGGCGGCCGGTTCTGACTCTGCCGACGCCGGTGAGGCTGTCGTTGCGACGACGGTCGTTGTTGCCATCAGCGTTGTCGAACTCGTGCAAGCGGCCAGCACCAGCGCCGTGGCGACTGTCGCGATCGCGCCCGACCTGCGCATTGCTGCATGATGCCACCAAGCATCGCCACCACTTGGTCAGGGAAGGACCTACCGAACGACCGGTGCCCAGGGAGACGGCCAAATGACGCTCCTGCGCCGGCACTCCAACTGCGAATGACCTGGCGGTCCTTCCTCGCTGGACGAGTAAGCAGCCAAATGATTCGATTTCGCGGCCGCTGGCTTCTAGTCGGCCTCACCTCGAGGTCGAATCGGGATCTACCGCCCCGAGACAGGTTGCAGGAGAGTCGTCCCTAGCCGACCGGTTGCCAAACGGACAACACCGCGGAGGCCTCGAACTCTCCGTAGTAGTCGTCGTCGTCCACTGGGGCGAGCTCGCTTACGACTCCCGTCCGAACGGTGAGCAGGTCAACGGTCGCCTTGCCGGCCGAAGTCATGCGGACAAAGGTGACCGTGGACCCGCCGGGGCTCGGAACCGGGTCGGCCACTCCTGTACCGGCAGAGCTCAGCTCCCGCTCGTGCTTCCCAGTCGCGTCCCCTTGCCAGATGGTCCCGTCCGCGACGGTGCCGTTGATCTGTACCGATTGCCGGACGCGCACTTCGAGCAGCTCGTCTCCTGCACGAGCGAGAGCCGGGTCGACAGTGGACGTGGCGACGGGGAGCGCGAGCGTCTGGCACTTGCCTGTAGCCGCGTCGCAGGAGCGAAGGGTCTTGTGGTCCGCCGCGATCCGGTCGACGCCTTCGTTCACGAGCAGCCGCGTCCCGGAGACAGGTACCACCCAGGATGGATAGGGGAGAGTCCACCCGAGCGGCACGGGCGGACCACTCTTAGCGGGGACGGACTCCAACAATGCTCCGTCGGCGGCGATGGACGCCGAACAGCCTTCGTTCTGCCAGCTGAGTATGTAGGACCCGTCGACAGTCCAGCTGACAGGTATCTGGCAGACATGTGCCCGGAAGGCGACAACTGTGCGAGCCGGGCCTCCCGACACCCGAACGACGACCAAGCTGCCTCCTTCGACCGGGACCCGAGTGGTCGATGAGCCGATCGCGATCTCGTCGCCAGACGGTGAGAAGACCGGCTGAGACCATGGACGGGCAAGTGTCCATCGGTGGAACACCGTCCCGGTCGGGCTGAGCAGCTCAACAGCGTCAGGTAGAGACGCCGCCAGTTCGTCCCGTCGCGGCGACCAGGAATAGCTGAGGACGCCGGGAATCGTTACGACAGCACCTCCGGAGCTGCGGGTGACGTGCAGCGAAGAGGGAGATCCACCTACCTGCTCAAGGTACGCGACCCAGTCACCGTCTGCGGAGAACGCGGGGGTGTTGATGTCGGAACCGAGCTGACTGCTGGCACCTCTGGCGAGCAAGAGGTGCTCGCCAGTGGCCTCGTCGACTACGAAGAGCGACCCGGCATCCACAACCGCTACCTTGGCCGCCGCATCGCTCGAAGTTGCTGCTTGCGCAACCGATCCGGTCCTTCCACGGACGAAGGGGTGCACTTGCAGATCGGAGCACCCGTTGAAGGCGTGTTCGACGGCGACTGCTTGGGCGGAAGCAGGAAGCGACACGAGAACAGTCGGATAAGTCGGGCAAGCCGCGCCGCTGCTGTTTGAGTCCAGTGCTTCTACGAGTGCCGAGGCGGTCTGACCAGGTGGGAGGTCGACTACCGGAGGACTAGTCGTCCCACTCGCGAGTCCGCCGAGGTAACCGGAAGGAGTGTCTTTGGCAGTAGCGACCCGACGCCCGCTCGCGCCAAGGAGGCCGACGGATGGGTAAGAGCTGAGCCCGCACGGGATCACGGTCACGTTTCGGAACAGGATGGGCATGCCGACGTGGCCGAGCCCGGCGTCGCCTTCACCGATACTGACGGAAAGGTCCGACATCGTGCACCACGGGATGATTGTCGGCAGGGCGTATGGGTCGAGACTGCTGGCCGGGAAGAACGACGAAACGTTTGCAGATGCGGGGCTCCTGCACACATTGGTCGGGTACCACAGGAAGACCCGTGTTCCTCGCCCTGAATCCCGCAGTCGGACGACGATAGAGGTGACCTGGGGACAGTTGCCGCTCCCATCGGCGGCAAAATCGCCCGACGTGAACAAGAGACCGGCAGCCTTGCCGGCGGACGCGGAAGAGCCGGACGGTGCCAGGACGACCGGACGCGGATGAGAAGCGAATGCGATCCCCGGCCCATCGTGGGAGACCTCGACAGCGAACGGCCGCGGCGCGCTCGTTGTGCCCGTGAAGAACTGCACGGTTGGATACCCACTCAGGACACAGGCAACCTTCGACGCATTGGTCACCTTGAAGCTCGTGATCGCCGTTCCCGCCGCGGCGCTTTCGCCGTAGTAGGTGATGCGCAACTGCCCGATCTTGCAAAGCTGGGTTTTCGGTCTGCTCGTCGAGACGGCACTCGGACGATGGCCGAGGCGATCGAACACACTCAGGTGCGGGAACGGGACGAAGAAGACCACGAGGATGGCAGCCGCGACGAGCACGGCGCCGACTCGCCTGGGAACTCGTTTCGCGCCGGGCCGTCTCGAGGGTCCAACGATGTCCTCCGGTTCGAGCTCCCAGTCGAACCCCAGCGCCGTCGTGTAGAGGTCGCGAACGAGGCCGTCGACTGGGCTCTCGGAGGATTGAAATTGACTATCTTCTGCCACCGCGCTCACCAGTACCGGTCGCTGGAACCGCGTCGACGCCCAGTAACAGCTCCAAGGTCTGTCTCGCCCGGGAGAGCCAGACACGAACGGTGCCCTCGTTCGCCCCCATCTCCTGTGCAGCTTGTGCAGCCGTCATGTCGAGAATCGCGACGAGCATGAGAGCTTGGCGCTGTTTCACCGGCAGATGCTGAAGGGCGTTCATGACGTCGAGATGCCCGATGGAAGGGGCCGGAGAAGTGGCATCTGTGCGCGAGAGCCGATCGTAAGAGCGCCCGGCGGTGAGCTTTCGCCAGCGGTTCACCGAGAGGTTGTAGAGCACGCGACGCAGCCACGCCTGCTGATCGTCGAGGATCGAGACGCGTGCCCAGTCGCGCCAAGCGCGCAGGAAGGCTTCCTGTACGAGATCTTGTGACTCCTGGCTGTCGCCCGTGAGCACATAGGCCTGCGCGAGCAGACTCCGCCCGGTTCGCTCGAACAAGCGACAAAACTCGGCCTCCGGGTCTAAGTCCGCCACGACCCTCTCCTCTGTTGGCGCACCTCACGTGAGTTAACACGTTTTGACGGCCCAAATTGCAACAGCGCCGAGGAAAGCTTCTTGAGCCTTCGAGAAGTCGACGGTTCTGGCGCTTAGACCGATCTGACCGATGGGCGTCCTGGCCGGGACTTCCAAGTCCGCGAGCGGCCTCACATGTCGACTCCGACGCTGCGATGGCTGCCGACCGGGGCGTCAGTGGCGCGACTCCCACGCAGCTTCTTCACCGGCGACGTCATGGAGCAGGTTGCCGAGGGCAAGGCCGTATTCGTAGCCGTGGTAGCCCCACGCCGGGCCGGTACCGCCGAGCTGGCCCACTACGTCCTCGGTCACGACGGGTCGGGTGTGGCTCGTCCCGGCGAGGCTCCTGACCTGGAGCCAGGTGGCCCCGCCCCCTTGTCTGCAGCTCGCCGAATAGAGCCCGGGATAGGTGACCCAAGGGGTGGGGACAGGCTTTTTGAGCGCGAAATCGATGTACGGGTCCGGCGCGACCTGGGTGAGGGTGAGGAAGT
This sequence comes from Acidimicrobiales bacterium, assembly GCA_050012675.1. Taxonomy (GTDB): domain Bacteria; phylum Actinomycetota; class Acidimicrobiia; order Acidimicrobiales; family Bog-793; genus Fen-455. Next base: position 7,924 of record JBEKGS010000051.1, on the reverse strand, counting down.
AGGGGTCGAGGTCGGCGGTGCCGCCGGTAAGGTCCGCCGGGTTGACGCAGGCGACCTGCTGGCCCACCTTGGCGGTCTGCCCGGACTGGAGGCTCACCCCTTGGCCGGGCCTGCCGAACAGCGAATCCGCCGGCGGCTGCGAAGGGTAAGACGAAAAGGCGATCGCGCATCCCGTCTCCGTGCCGGAGGTGCACAAGGGGACCTTGGTGAAGGTTGCTCCGACCGTCTGCCCCGAAGGGACCTGGAGGTTGCCACCGACGATGGCCGCTACGAGGAGGCGGTGCAGCACCGACGGTTCGTGGTCCACCGCGGCGGAGATGAGGTGGATGATGATCGCCGAGCCCTGCGAGTCCCCGACCAGGACGATCGGCTTGCCCTCGGTATGGGCGAGAAACCACTGCCAGGCGGTGAGCACGCTGTTATAGGCGACAGCAAAGCTCGAGGCGCCCACCGCCTCGTCGCCGGCGAGGAGCTTCTCCACGCTTGTCCAGGTCTGGGAGCGGTACGCGGGTGCCCAGACGTCACAGACCGTGGACAACGGGGCGGCCTGCTCCACCGCGGTGATTGTGTCATTAGTGGTAACAGCCAGGCCGGTGTTGGCGGTCTTGGCGAGGCTGTCCGTCGGGTGCACATAGAAGCAGGCGAACTTAGACGCCAGCGCCGAGCGCGGCCAGGTTGCGGGCTCCAGGGTGCCGGCCGCCGTGATGGTCGTGGCCGCGAGGCTGGAGGCGCAGGGATTGGAGGCCTGGCCAGGCCGGCACAGCCAGACGAGAGCCGCCCCCTGACGCGGCACCTCGCTCGACGCCCCCGCGGGCGGGCTCCCCGAGGACCAGCCCGCCGTCACGAGCGCCACGAGTAGGGCGCTGCAAAGTACTCCTCCGAACAACTTGCGCCGTGGAGCGGCCCGGCTAAGAAGACTGGCGTGCTTGCCCTTCAGTTGCATCGGTGTGCCGCCCCTTTTTCTTTGACGCAGCGGCCGCCGCAAGTGAGCTCCTTGCCCGGTGCCACAGGCTCTCGGCCGAGCGTGTAGGCAACCAGCTCTGAGTGGCCGCCGCCCGCATCCGAAAGTCTGGGGCCGCCTAGCGGGGTCAGGCGGCGGCCGGCGAGTTGGTCGATGTGGGCAGCTGGTGCCGGTAGACGATCGTACCGGTGCCGTCGTTTGAAGCGATCAGCACGCCGTCGCCTGGACCCGTGAGGACAGAGTCGTGAGTCGTGAGAGACCGTGGCCACTCCTTCCTGAAGACCGCCCGGACAGCTGTGCCAGTCAAATAGACGGGCCGCTGCCCGGCAGTCAGCGATCGATTGGCGGCCGGCCTCGTTTTGGCAACGGTCCAGCCTTTTTAGGCAGCCGCCCGGCATCGTCGAGAGCTCGGCGCAACAGCAACTCGATCTGGGCGTTGGTGCTCCGGAACTCGTCGGCCGCCCACCGGGCCAAGGCGTCGTGAACAGTGGGATCAAGCCGCAGTAAGACCTGCCTTCGGTCATTCACGGATCACGAGTAGAGAGTGCCGGCGTTGACGATGGGGGAAGCGGGCTGGTCACTGCATAGCACGACCATCAGATTGCTCACCATTGCTGCTTTACGCTCCTCGTCAAGCTCGACGATGTCACTCTCCGCCAGCCGCTCGAGTGCCATTTCAACCATCCCGACGGCGCCGTCGACGATGCGAGAGCGGGCGGCGACGACCGCGTTGGCCTGCTGTCTGCGCAGCATTGCCTGGGCAATCTCCTGCGCGTAGGCAAGATGGCTGATGCGCACCTCGATGATCTCCACTCCGGCAATGGAGACGCGCTCGGCCATCTCTGTGGCGAGCTCGCCCGCAACGATGTCGGTCGAGCCGCGAAGCGACAGCCCGTCGTCTGCGGCGTTGTCATAGGGATGGGTGGTCGCGACGTGCCGCAGTGCCGACTCGGCCTGGACACGAACGAAATTGAGGTAGTCGTCCACGGCGTAAAGAGCTCGCGAGGTGTCGGCAACTTGCCAGACGACGATGGCAGCGATCTCCACAGGATTGCCGTCGGCGTCGTTGACCTTCAGGTGGTTCGTCTCGAAGTTCCTGACCCGGATGCTCACGCTGCGCCGGTCAGACAGAGGCAGAACCCACCAGAGGCCGGCTCGGCGCACGGTGCCGACGTAGCGGCCGAAGAATCGCACGACCTTCGTCTGGCCGGGCTGCACAATGGTCAACGAGGCCCATGTGACCGCCGCGACGACGATCGGCACGAGGATCACGACCTTGTTGGAGCTGTTGTTTATGAAATACGCCCCGACGCCGCAGGCGACGACGACGAGAACGCCGAGCCAGCCGTTGACGGCCAACGCGCGGCGCTCGTGGATCTCGACTCGGATTCCCGAATGGCCGACCGGAGTCGCCTCGGGTTCGCGGTTGGGTTGGGCAGACTGGCTCATGATCCCTCCAAGAGAGTGACCTCGATAAACTGATATTAAGTGATATCACTTTTTCGAGCCTTGGGCAAGCGCCACCCGCGGGCGGAGGAATGAGAGCCGATCGACTCTCCTTTGGTCAGGGATGCCGCGCCATCCGGGACCACGGACCGGGAGCGGCGGGGCGCACCAAGCGTCCCGCCAGAGCGCCGGAGCGGACAGACAGCTGGCCGTTATGGTGCCTGACCATTGCCAGCCGCACTCATGCCGATCCAAAGCGAGCAGCGACAGTTGGTGCTGTAGACGTCGGAAGCCTGGGTCCGGGCACAGGGGATCGGGAAAGTGCCACTCATGCTGGTCGCATTATCAGCCCCAGCATCACCCAGACCACGACGATCGGCTGGCCCGACGATATTGACATGGCACAGCTCAGCGAAGTGTCCCCTGCCAAGTTGCCAGGTGAGGGTGTTGGCGATCACCGAAAGTCGCCTTTTGTGATCACGCGATTTCACGATCGCGATCATTGATCGCGAGATTCGATGATCGCCAACACTGTTGGTCCTTACGGCGCTAGGACGACAAAGGAGGGCCAGTTCATCGCGGTCTTCGGACCAGCGATCGTTCGCAAAGGAACGGGCGACCCAGATCTGGAAAGCTGATCACTGCCGAACTCGACTGTCGTGGGTTTGTTGAAGTTAGAAACCCACACGTTACCGAAGTGGTCGACGGCGACGCCGTAGGGGCCCCATAGGGACCCGGCGGCGCCGAGCGCGGTTGAGCTGATCGTGACAGCAGGCGTGGGGGAACCCGATGTCGAAAGCTGGGCTTTGGTGAACTCCACCAGCTCGTTGTTACAGGGAGTGCCGTAGCAGTCCGGCAGCCCTCCCCCGGTGACCATCCACATGTCCCCCGAGGGCGTGAAGGCCATGTTGGCGCCACCGGTCGAAGAGATCGTGACCGTCGGCGTCGGGTCCGGTGTGGCCAGCTCGGCCCGCGAGAACTCCACCACACATCCCTGGAGACAAGTTGACGAAACTTGAATCGTCACCCACAGGTCGCCCCAGGGATCGAAAGCGTCGCCAAGCGGTGTGCCCGGGAAGTCCGTAATGGTGGTGATGGGCGTCGGCGAGCCCGACCTAGCCAATTGCCACTTCGCGTACTCGTAGACTCGGCCTGAAGAATTACCGACGACCCAGAGGTTGCCCCAGCGATCGAAAGCCATACCGTAGGGGTTGTCGAGTGCGCCCGTGGCCGACGAGATTGTCACGGCCGGCACAGGGTCGGGTGTGCCCAGCTGGGCCCGAGTGAACTCGACGAGAGTACCGGTATTCACGTTGGCCGCCCACAAGTCGCCTGACGGGTCAAAGACCACGACGAAGGGACCGGACATGCCCTGGGTGAAGCTTGCCACCGGTGCCACGTCACCGTTGGAGTCGGGTGGGTACACGTCCAGCTCCCCATTAGCTTCGGAGCCGGTTGTGCCGGTGCCGTTCCCGGCGATAGTGCCGCCCTGGGAGACGACGACGCTCCCGGGTGCGAAGCGGCCTACGCCAGTGGCGGAAGCCGCTTCGCTTGGTGCGACCAGCATGAAGCCTGCGAGGCCGACCAGCGCGCACAGCGCCCCGGCCCTCATGCTCCTTTTGAACGCGCGCCGATTCATCGCACGAAGTCGAGCACTTGACGCTCCGCTCGAGGTCCGAGCGGAGCTGGTGTGGGTCGAGTGCTTGGGTGTCATATTGACTCCTTTGATCTCATTGTTCTTTGGAGTGGGAAAGGTTTGTAATACCGAGAAGAAGGGCGGCTGGCTTCCACGTGTCCCTGTTCGGCGTCCAACGCGCACTGCTCGACTGGCGTCTCGCGCCTATGGCTCGACCGCGAGAGACCACGGAAAGCTCAGCCCGGTAGCGGATCCTGTGATGATCCTGGCAGGCACCGGTGAGCCCGACTTGGCCAACTGCGCCTTGGTTAACTCGACTACCGCGTTAGAACCCGAGTTGGGCACCCACAGGTCGCCCGTGGGGTCGAGGGCTACGTCCCCTGGTGATTCCAAACCGTTTGGATCTGATGGGGAGGGCTTTGGGTCAATCGTGACCGCTGGCGTCACGGACCCAGACTTAGCAAGCTGGGATTTGGTGAACTCGACGACTGTGTCTCCGTTGAAATTGGCCGCCCACATATCTCCAGCGGAGTCAAATGTCGGGCGACACGGCTCCTGCAGGCTGTTCGAGGAGATGGTGACCCGAGGGGCCGGGGATCCCGACCTGGTGAGCTGTGCCTTGGTCCATTCGTATGCGTAGTTGTCAGGGCTGCCTTCCCACAGGTCGCCCGAGGGGTCAAGTGCGATACTGCAGTTGTTCTCGCCGAGGCTGACCACGGGCTTTGGGGAGCCCGATTGGGCCAGCTGGGCTTTGCTGAACTCGACTACCGTGTTTCCGCTGGATACCCAGAGGTCGCCCGAGGGGGAGATGGCGTCGCCACCCGGGGCGGCTACCGAGATCGTGACAGAGGGAACCGGCGAAGCCTTGGCGAGATCGGCTCGGCTGTACTCAGTCACCGTGTTGCCGGACACGTTGGCCACCCAGAGGTCGCCGTAGTGGTCAAAGACGATGCTGTCAGGGTTGTCGATCCCAGCAGTGATGATGAGCTCCGGGCGTACGTCGCCTGTCGCGCCTGGCCGGTAGGCGGTGACAGAGCCCTTCCCAGTTCCTCCAGCACTTGCCGCGGCGTTGGCCACAAAGATCGACCCAGGCGCGGGGCTCGTAGCACTTTGCTCCATCGAAGTGCGCGCGGCTGCAGCGGGCGGAGCGCTCAGGGCGGCGTTGACGAACGCCCCAGCCACGAGAGCGGCGCAGCCGACGAGGGGGACCAGCCGCCCCCTGCGCATCTGGGGCAACCTTTTTGCAGGTGCGTGTTGTGTCAGCGATGTGCCGTACCGAGTTTCGTGTGAAATGTGCATGTATGTTTCCCCCCTTAGTCGTTACAAGGACTGTGATTCAGCTTCGATAAACGTGTTACCAAGACATCAGCTCAATGACCGACGCGCGAATGCGCCATCCGGGTGAGGCGGTTGCGGAAGCCCGGACACCGTGACACCAACCGATGACGTTGTCAGCGGACTTGTGATGAGCACCGGGGTACTGTTCGCCAGTAGCGGCACGAAGAGCCCCGCCCATGTCGAGGCAGGTGACGCCTTCTGACGCGTCGGCGTTGTCGACGAGGAGTAGTGCCAACTTCGCATGAAATGATCCTGCCAATCCCCCCTTTTGTTTTGCGGACTGTGACTCGATGTCGCGTTGAAACGCGCTTGTCGAACCGCTAAACCCGGAACTCGGTTACCGAATCGCCGAAGCGGTTCGCCACAAAGACATGAGCCCCGTCCACGGCGACGGCATCAGGTTCGTTGAACCCGTAGCTCTGCGCCGAGAGCACCTTGACGAGCGCGCCTGTCGCGGCGTTGAGCTCGGTGACAGTGTCGCCCGAGAGATTCACCACCCAGAGCTGATCTCTATACGAGGCTAAGCGGCACGGTCCAGCGAACCCGTAGCTCGTCGCTGAGACCAGCTTGACGAGCGCTCCCGTCGAGGCGTTGAGCTCGGTGAGGGAGTTGCCCGCATAGTTCACCACCCAGAGCTGATTCCGATACGAGGCGATGGCAGTCGGTGCGTTGAGCCAGGGGTAGCTCGGCGCCGAAAGTACCCGGATCAAAGCTCCCGTCGAGGCGTTGAGCTCGGTGAGGGAATCGCCGTCTTCGTTCGCCACCCAGAGGTGCCTTCCGTTCGCGTCTATGGCGCAGGGACAATCGAACGCGTATCTCGCAGCCGAAAGTACCCGGATCACCGCGCCCGTTGAGGCGCTGAGCTCGGTGACCGTGGCGCCATCGTTGGTCCCGTTCGCCACCCAGAGGTTCGCCCCGTCCGGGTAGATGTCGTCGGTGTTGTCGAACCCATAGCGCGAACCCGAGAGCACTCGGACCAGCGCGCCCGTCGAGGCGTTGAGCTCTGTGATCGAGTGGTTCATCTCCGGAGGACCAGAGTTCGCCACCCAGACGTGGTTCTGAGCCACGGCGATGGCATCGGGGAAATCGAACCCGTAGCTTGGCGCAGAAACCACTCGAATCACTGCTGCTGTCGAGGCGTTGAACTCGGTTACCGAGTTGTTGCTTCCATTCGTGACCCAGACGTGGTTGCCGTCCACAGCGATCCCAGTGGGACTACCAAATCGCAACCCGGGGCCCTGGAGAACGACTGGCGAACTCCTTGGCGCCGTGGTCGACCTGCCTGTCGAAGGCGAAATCTTGGTTGGGTTAACGGGGTGCTTGAACAGGTTCACGTGCGGCAGAGGGACGAAGACCACCACCAAGATGGCCGCGGCGACCACAATGGCGCCCACGAAGCCACGCGAGGTACGAGGCCGGAGACGCCCCAGTAGCCCTTTGGCCGGCTCTGAGACCCGCCGTTTACCCTTGTTGTGCTCTGGGCTCGGCCTGGGGAACGGTGGCGGCGGCGGACTAGTGTCCACTAGCTTCCAAACCAATTCCCGGATGCGCGTGTCGAGTTCGTCAGGCGTGTTCATCGAGTGACTCCTTCAGCCGCGCCCGTGCTCGTGCGAGATGTCGACGGATCGAGCCTTCCGAAATCTCGAGCAAACGTGAGATCGAGGGCGGATCGAGGTCGAACCAGTAGGTCAACACAGTGACGGCCCTTTGGCGGACACTCAGCGCGTTGACGGCGGCGAGGACCTCAGGTCGAATCTCGGGATGCTCGAAAGCCTCCGGTGTGCTCCAGCGCTGCTCGCGCAGTTGGCGTCTTGAACTCGATCGGTGAAGTTGGCGTGCCGCGATGAGGACACTTCGAAAGAGGTACGCGCGCGTATTGGTGACCTCTGGCCAGTGTCCGGACGAGATACAGGCCAGCACAGCCGACGAGACGACGTCTGCGGCGTCGGTCGCCCCCACGAGTCCGGTCGCGAAGCGAATCAACTCGTCGGCGTGCTTCTCGTAGATCTCCTCGTCGAATTTGTCCCCCACCACATATAAGATGCCGCAGAGATCCTTTCCGGGTGACACCCGACCAAGAAAAGTGCTCTGCAACGCCCACGAGGCTTGACAGCGCCGCCAACGTCGAGACGTACGGTGTGCGCTTCCCACGCTGGGGATGGGCGGCACAAGGAACTGTTGATAGCTTCCTCCGCCATGCTTTCGGCCGCCTCCGGGATCCCTGTGCTTGTGCTTTCCCGTGTCAATTGTGCTGGTCCTCGGGGCTCTAGCCAGTTGTCTTGTCGACGACGGCTGCCGGGACTTCGGTCAGCAACTGGGTGATGGAAGCCTGGCGTTACCAGCGCCCTCGATTGCTGGTCGGCAGCCTAGGTGTCGAACCCGGCGCGCACGCCGCCCCAGCGAATCGAATCACCGTCACGTACTAGGCGGTCGAGCCGACCTCGGCAGACGGTGAACACGGGACTGCCGACAGAGACGACCCAATAGCGCGCTGCCGGGGCACTCGTCTCACCAGTGGCACGTTCTCACCCTCGCTTCCGGCC
>JBEKGS010000050.1:0-18320 GCA_050012675.1 Acidimicrobiales bacterium | reverse complement strand
TCGGAACCCGATGAGAACGACGAAGTGTCACGAGGCGAGGCTGACTACCTGGCGGCGTTCGCTCCCTGCCGCCGCGGTCCCTCACCACTTGCGATGGACTTCGACGCATGGCGGACGGAGTACGAGGCGCTCGTGGACGAATCTCTGCGCATCTCGGCGTCGATGGACGCCGATCCGTCGAGGTTCTTGGACGCCGATGAGACGGAGCTTTTCGACAGGTTGGGAGAGCTAGTTCCTGACCAGATCGGCGCCCGGTTCGACCGAGGTGACCTCGTCGGACCCCTCCAGGTCTTCGACAGCGTCCGCACCGGCTACCTGCGAGTCGTCGTTGTCGGCAACTGAAGCCGTCCCGAGGATTCGCCGACCGCGCTCTGCGCGTGCCTTTAGGTCTGCCAGCGTTGGTAGCTCCACCTATCCGATCCTAGAGGGTGCGAGCACTGGACTACAGAGCACGAATCAGGCTGGACGGCTGACTTTCCCTATCCCTCTTTGTTTTCCGCACGAGTGCGGCCGGAACAGTCGAGGGTCGTAGATCCCCAGTTTGCGGGTAAGGGTTGGAGTGCCTAGCCCAGTCGTCGGCACACGCAAAACAGAAGCTCGACCTGTTCGAGCCCTGTACTCTGGTGCGCCCGCCGGTTGTTCTGGGCATTATGTACTCCTGTGAGGGAACCTCCTGAGACGAGATACGTCGGCGTGGGTGAGGCCGATGTCGCCTACCAGGTTGTAGGGGACGGCCCACTTGATCTCCTCTACTTCTACGGAATCGGAGGACACATCGAGTATTTCTGGGATGTCCCGGACTCCGCCGAGTTCTTGAACCGTCTGGCATCGTTCAGCAGGTTGATCTTCTTCGATCGGAGGGGAACAGGTGCGTCCGACGGACTATCGCTCTCTGCACTGCCAACCTGGGAAGAGTGGACCGAGGACGTCCGTGCCGTACTCGATGTCGCAGGGTCTGAGAGAGCCGCCATTGTGGCCTCGCTTGACGCGGGCCCAATCGCGATCCTTTTCGCGGCGATGCACCCCGAACGTGTAAGCGCCCTGGTCCTCCTGAACACCGCAGCACGTATGTCAGTGGCTGCGGACTATCCCATCGGCGCAGCACCCGAGGCCATCGACGCTCTCGTGGGTCTGCTTGGGTCAGCTTGGGGGAACTCCGATCTCGCCCGACTTGTAAGCCCCAGCATTGCGGCGGACCAAGAATACGTGCGCACGATTGCCAAAATAGGCCGCGCAGCCATGACCCCTCGCACTGCGGCTGCCCAGTACGACTACATCCTGCGGAGTCTTGACGTTCGTGCGGCTCTGCCTCTGATCGAGGTGCCCACTTTGGTTCTTCATGTCCGTGAGAGTCCCTTTGTTCCGATAGAGCACGGCCGCTACCTCGCTGAACATATCAAGGGGGCCAGGTTCTTAGAGCTTCCAGGTGGTGACCTCGGAATCTCTCCTGGCCTTGTGGGCATTGCCGATGAGGTCGCCGAGTTCTTGACGGGCGAGCGTCCCTTGACCGAGGTTGACCGCATTCTCACCACCGTGTTGTTCACGGACATCGTGGGGTCCACAGCGCGTGCGGCAACCTTGGGCGATCAAGGCTGGCGGTCACTGCTTGATGCCCATGACCGCGCCGTGCGCGAGCAACTGCGGCTCTTTCGTGGTCGCGAAGTCAACACAACCGGGGATGGGTTCCTCGCGTCCTTCGACGGACCGGCACGGGCGATTCGCTGCGCCGGGGCGATTGGCCAGGTTACTGGCAAGCTCGGCATCGAACTTCGTATGGGTTTGCACACTGGTGAGTGCGAAATCCGCGGCGATGACCTCGGAGGACTCGCTGTTCACATTGCCGCCAGGGTGGGAGCCCTGGCGACTCCGGGAGAGGTTCTGGTATCGGGCACGGTGAAGGACCTCGTTGTTGGGTCGGGAATCGCGTTCGCCGACCGTGGGGAGCACGCACTCAAGGGTGTGCCGGGGGCCTGGAAGCTGTTTGCAGTGGAAGGCTGACAGGCACTGTTAATCGACGGCGTGTTCTCACGTGTTCGCACGTGGTTCGGGGCATGGAGACGGGCCTCGCTTTCTCGGAGTGCCTCCCTGGCTTCAAGAAAGGTGACGGGACCGATCGAGATGATCTCACCGGAATGCTGGACGCCGTCGTGCCCGTTCGAACCAGCCAACTCCGAGTGTGGTCCGGGCGGTTCATCCAGGGCAGGTGTCGACCCGCGACGCGTCATTGTCCTGTTTTGTTTGTCGACAGGCGGTGCTTCAACTTGATCGCGACACGGTCATTTCAGCCTTGCAATCACCCTCTTCCGGATGGCTCCTACCCCCCTTTCTGCTTAGGCGCGGGGAGTTGTAATGCTCCCTCACCGCCGGCGCACACCGGCACGGGCGCCTTTGTTGAACAGATCGAGACCCGCGAAGCGCGCATGCCCCACCGTCGCTCGGGTGGTGGGTCCAGACGGTGCAGCAGGGAAAGACAGCGTGGCGTTGGGGGCGCTTGTCAGAGTGAAGGCGTCGCTGCCTTCAGGATTGCCAGGGACTCGGAATGCCCTGTCGGCAATCCGTTCATCGAAGGCCTTCGAGTGATGCGGAGGTTGTACGGCCCCTCGATTGGACGGCCGACCAGACTAAGCCGCGAGGACCTCACGGCTCCTAAGGCCCGAAAGGTGTTGTCCTTACTGCTTCAGCGACCCTTCCAAGCGACCCCGCACGAGGTAACGCTGGAACATGAAGAACAGGATCGCGACCGGGATCGTGGTCAGCAAGGCGGCACCGAGTTTCAACGGATATTGGTTGGCAGAGCCCAGCCCTCCGGCCACCAGATCGGCAAGCCCGGTCGTGAGCGTGTAGTACTTCGGCGAGATGGTCGCGACCTCGAAGAACGCGAACTCGTTCCAAGCACTTTGGAACGAGAGGATCGTGAGGGTGATGATCGCTGGTCGCACGATGGGAAGGACGACTCTCCACCAGGTCGTGAACACGCCCGCGCCGTCGATTCTGGCTGCCTCCTCCAAGGCCGGCGGAACCTGGAGGAAGAACTGGCGCATCATGAAGATCCCGGTCGCGTCCACGCATATGGGCAGGATCATCCCCGGATAGGTATTGAAAAGGCCGAGTTCCTTGAGCATGAGAAAGCGCGGAATCAAAAGGACGACTCCGGGGACGGCAAGGGTCGCGATGACAAGGCCGAAGACGAGTCGGCGGCCACGGAAGTCGAGTCGAGCCAGCGCGTAGCCCGCGAGGCTGTCGAGGAAGACTCGGCCGAGTGTGATCAGGAGGGCCACGAGCGCACTGTTGAACAGCCAGCGCGGGAAGTCGGTGACGCCCGTGCTGCTGATGCCGAAGATCTCGTTCCAGGCCGACACAGTCGGGGGGTGTGGAACGAGGGAAAGCCCGTTGGCGGTGGCGTCGGGGTCGGTCTTGAAGGAGTTCGCTACCTGAAGGAAGAACGGCGCGATGTAAAGCAGCGCGAAGAAGATGAGCAGCCCGTAAGCGATCAGGCGGCGATGCGGTGAGGTGTAGTTGCGCCCGCTCACTTGGTGAGATCCTCTCTCACGAATTTCCGCTGCAGGAGCGTCAGGAGCACGATGAAGGCGAACAGGATGAACGCGATCGCCGCTCCTTCACCGAAGGCGAAATCACTGAAGCTGACCTGGTAGGCGAGGAAGGCAGGCGTGACCATCGTCGGATTGTTCGGACCGGTGAGATAGCTCTGGTCGAAGACCTGCCAGGTGCCGATGAAACCCAGTGTCGCGACGAGAATCACCACCGGCCGCAGCATTGGCAAGGTGACGTGACGGAAGCGTTGCCAAGGCGATGCACCGTCGATCTCACTCGCCTCCTCGACCTCCTCGGAGACGTTCTGCAGCGCGGCGAGGAAAAAGAGCATGAACGTTCCCGACGTGGTCCAGATGGCGAGGATGATGATTACGCACATCCCGAACGAGGGTCCCGAGAGCCAGCCCCAGAGTGATACTCCGAGGACCTGGAAGTTGGACCACGATGGCGCGTTGTGGACACCGAGCGCTGCGAGAATCGTTGTGATCACGCCGTTCTGGTCGTACAGCCAGTTCGGTCCGTTGATTCCGAAAAAGCCCAGAATTCGGTTTACTACGCCAGTTGTCGAGAACAGGAAGATGAAGACTGTGGTGATGGCGATGGAGCTTGTCACCGAGGGGAAGTAGAAGGCTGTCCTGAAGAGCCCTTTTCCTTTCAGGAATTTGTTGTTGACAAGTATCGCCAGCCAGAGGGAGAGCGCCGTCTGAATAGGGACAACGGTGATTACGTAATAGAAGTTGTTGCGAACTGCCGTCCCGAAGTTCGACTGGCCGAGACCGGGCTCGGTGAGGATCGTCCTGTAGTTCTGAAAGCCGACCCAGTGCACGAGGTGCGAGAACGGACTCGTAATTCCCGACCAGTCGGTGAAGCTGATATAGAGCGCCAGAATGATGGGAAGAACGAGGAAGATGACCAGTACGGCGAGGGCGGGCGAGACGAAGATCCAGCCGAAGAGGTTCTGGCCACGCGTCAGAGGGCTGCGCTTTGAGCGGCGCCGCCCGCGGCTTGCTGGGCTCGCGACGGCTGCTGATCCATTCAGAGTCGTTCCCATTTGGACCTACCCTCCGGGTGCTTACCCGAATTCTCGTGCCCAAAGCCAATGGTGCCGGCGCTCGAAGAGAACCGGCACCATTGGCGCTCAGGATAGGCAGTTAGGGTGCAAGCAGTGCCTGTGCGTTGGTCTGCAACTGGTTGAGCAGTGTTGACGGGGAGACGGAGCCGTTGGCCATGTTGGTCACTTGGCCGTCGAAAGCCCCCTGCACGGTCGACCAGCCGACCGTCTCGACCTGCGGCATCGCGTACGGGGTGCCGGCGACGAAAGCGCTCATGATCGGGTTGGCCTTCGCGTAGGCAGCCGCGACAGCGGGCCTTGGAGGCAGTGGCCCGAAGGCCTTGGCGTTGTAGGTCTCGACGGCGGGCGAGCTCAGGTAATTGACGAGGTTCGCGGCAGCCTTCGAGTACTTCGTCTGGGCGGCGATGCCCCAGCAGTCAGTGAAGGTGAGCGTGCCCTTGATCCCGGTCGGGCCGGCGGGCATCGGGACCGCCATCCACTTGATCTTCGGGTAGCTGGCCATGCCACCGATGATCCAGTTGCCTTCAGTGGCCATGGCAGCCTCGCCCTCCCCGAAGGCCTGTCCTGCCCAGCCGGCGCCCTGTTGCGAGTTGAGCTTGAAGATGCCGGCCTTGTCGTACTTCACGAACCAGTTGAGAGCGGCGACGTTCTGTGGTGAGTTGAAGGCGAAGCCGGTTCCGGCCTTGTTCATGTAGGAGCCACCGTTCTCGGCCATGAAGGCGCCAAGGCGGTCGATGGTGTTGCCGACGTCCAGCCCGACGACCTTGCCCGAGGTCAGCTTCTGGGCTGCGTAGACGAGCTTCGCCCAGGTGGTCGGGATGTCGGCGTTGGTGAGGCCGGCGGCCTTCCACATCGTGGTGTTGATCTCAAGGGCCAGGTTCGAGAAGTCCTTGGGCACGCAGTACCAGGTGTGGTTGTAGGTGTCAGCCTTGACGAGCGTCGAGTAGAAGGCGCTCGGCTTGTCGATCGACGACGCGTAGGGGAGCAGGTCGCCCTGTTTGGCAAAGGTCTCGATCTGGTTGGCAGAGAGATAGAAGATGTCCGGCGGTGAGCCCCCGGCGAAGCCCTCGTCCAAGGACTCCGTCTGGTTGGCGGGCGTCTCAACGTTCACGGTGTTGCCGGTGGCCGCGGCCCAGGCGCTCGTCTCCTTCTTGACGGCGGCGGTCTCGGCGGCCCCGGATGTGGCGATCATCACATTGAGCGTCACACCCTTGGTTGCCCCGGTCAGCCGCACGCTGCCGACCGCCGCAGGTTGTCTCGCCCCACCAGTCGCGGCAGAAGCGATGGCACCGCTCGAGAGCCCCACGACGGCCGTCGCCAACGACACGCCTAGCGCGAGTACCCCAATACGGTTTCGTTTTCTCATATCCCCTCATCCCTTCCTTTTGTTCCATTGCTCTCAGGTGTTGCTGAGACCTTCTTTCGAGCGCCCTGGGCTAGTTGTGCCCGCCCGCTCCTCTTCATCGAAAGCTCCCCAGTTGGCTTTGCACGGCCACCTCTTTCACCGCTGCTCTCGCGCACGATGAGATGGGGCTTGAGGAGCACCCGCGACGCGTGGTGCTGCGCGTCGTTCAACTCCGCCAGCAGCAGCTCGATTAGACGGGCGGCCACTGTCTCGATCGGTTGGCGGATGCTTGACAGCCCAGGTCGGATCACCGACGCGATCGGACTGTCGTCGAAACCGACGACCGAGACGTCGCGACCTGGTCGACCACCACGGTCCTCCACGGCGTGCATGGCCCCTACCGCCATGGCGTCGCTCACCGAGACGAAGGCCGTCGGCGGCCTTGACGAGTCGAGGAGCTTCTGCGCGAGTGCCCGTCCCGAGGCGATCCCGTCCGCCGCACGGGCGACCATGCCCTTTGTGGAAAGCCCCAGCGTCTCCATTGTCCTCTGCCAGCCCCGACAGCGGTCGTCGCCGACTCCGCTGCCCTCGTCCACGCCGAGAAAGCCGATACGGGTGTGGCCGAGGTCAGCAAGGTAGCGGACGGCTTCAGAAGTTCCGCTGGCACCGTCGACGTCGACCCATGAGTGCTGAGGGCGCCTGATTCCCCAGGGCCGCCCGAAGGCCACGCACCGCGCCCCGAGCTCTGCGATCGCGGCGGGTCGGGCGTCGGCGTGGTGGGTGTTGGTGAGCACGAAGCCGTCCACCGCCCGACGCCGCAGTAGGTCGTCGTAGATGGCGATCTCGTCGTCGTCGGTGGAAGCGGCAAACGTCAATATGTTGTACCCATTCGACCGGGCAGCGTCACAGAGCGCGTGGAACCAACCGTCGAGCACGCCTCCCGTTCCTCCATAGTTGCTCGGCAACAGGCGGCAGCCGATGACGTGGGTGGCGTCAGTTCTGAGCGAACGGGCAGCTTGGCTCGGGCGGTAGCCGAGCTCTTCTATGGCGGCCAGTACTGTCCGCAACGTCGCAGGGCGGAGCCGGTCGGGGGCGTTGTAGGCGTTGGAGACCGTCTGACGCGATACGCCCGCGTGCTCGGCGACCATCTCGATCGTCGTCCGCCTGGCGGCGAAGGAGGCTCGACTGAGCTTCGTCGACCGCTTGCTGTTCTCCGCCTCAGCCATAGCGCTCCTGTGGACCGCAAGTTGAACGTTCACACTCTTTACGGAAGTATTGCATATGAACGATCAAACGGCTAGTGTCTCTTTCGACAACCTCGATAGGGAGCGGTGCGCGGATGCGCCTCGGACGCTTGACGACTGTGGCTTCGATGCCCCGGGAACAAAGCGCCGCGGCCTCGGGCGCTCATGATCGCAGGTCGCAGCCCGGCACGCGAAGCGAGGCTAAGACCATTAGCCGGTTTGTGGCAGGCTGGCGTCTTGCAGGCTGAGAACGACTCTGAAGGGACCCAGTCGAGGGACGTTTCGTTGACCGAACGCAAAGTGTCTCTGCGCCAGCCCCCGCTTCACCGTCTTGTGGCAGCAGTCTCCGCGCCCGCCGAGACGCTGTCCGGTGACGACGGCCAGATCCGCGCCGAGGGTGCTCAGGGCTTCTATGTAGAAGACGTGCGCGTTCTCAGCCAGTTGGTGCTGACCGTCAACGGCGAGGAGCCGGTCCCGCTTGAGCGCGACCTCGAAGGTGGAAGCAGCAACCGTTTCGAGGCCGCCGTGTTCAACGTCGAGAACGAAACTGTCGACCCTGTCTTGTTCGTGACGCGGCATCGCCGGCTGTCGCCGACAACCCTTACCGAGGAAGTCGTGATCTCCTCGTGCGCTCGCCGGGAGCTCGACTGCTGGCTCGTGCTGCACCTGGCCAGTGACCTGGCCCCGATGCTCG
Source organism: Acidimicrobiales bacterium (assembly GCA_050012675.1). GTDB lineage: Bacteria > Actinomycetota > Acidimicrobiia > Acidimicrobiales > Bog-793 > Fen-455. Next base: position 10,413 of record JBEKGS010000050.1, on the reverse strand, counting down.
AGGTCAAGTCGGGGCTTGCGTCACAGCCTGGTCCTTCGGAAGCCGGAGCTAGTGGCCTTCTCTGGCGATCCGTGCAGGGCAGCGTCATCGAGGCTTTCGCGGCGCCGGCTCCTGGTCTTGTCGACCCGAGCGCCGGCTGTCTCGGTTGGCAGCTCGCCGTTGCGCCCGGGGACGAACGCAGGGTAGTCCTCACGGTGCGCCATGTGGGCGGCGGAGGCGTGCACGGACCGGCACCGGTGCGCGTCCAGCATTCGGAAGGTGGCGGTTCCACCTCAGGCCCCGAAACGATCTCGGTTTCATGTGACGACCAACGACTCGTGCGGTTCGTGGATCGCAGCCTGGCTGACCTGTCGGGCTTGCGAATGTCGACACGATGGGCGCCAGACGACGCTGTCCTCGCTGCTGGAGTGCCCTGGTATCTGACCCTGTTCGGGCGAGACTCCATTTGGTCAGCTCGCCTGCTGCTGCCTCTCGGTGTCGATCTCGCCCGGGGTACCCTGCGATCTTTCGCCGCCCGCCAGGGTCGTGTTGTCGAGCCGCTCACCTGTGAGGAGCCGGGCAAGATGTTCCACGAAGTGCGACGGGTACCAGACGGTTACGAGAGGTTCCCCGGCGGCCTGCATGTCGGGTCGATGGCGCCCCTTCCGCCCATCTACTACGGAACGGTGGACGCGACCTTGCTCTGGGTCTGTCTGCTTCACGACGCCTGGCGCTGGGGACTCCCCGATGATGACGTAGCGCCCCTCCTTGATCCCATGGAGCGCTGCCTGGGCTGGCTCTCCGACTACGGTCGCGGCAGTGGACCTTTTGTCACTTATGTGAACAGTTCCGGACGAGGGCTCGCGAACCAGGGGTGGAAGGATTCCGGTGACGGGATCCAGTTCCGTGACGGCACGATCGCCACCGGTTCCCTGGCGCTCTGCGAAGCCCAGGGTTATGCCTACGAGGCTGCCCTTGCCGGCGCCGAGCTCCTTGAGGCTTTCGCTCGACAGGGTGCTGATCGTTGGCGGCAGTATGCCTTTGAGCTCAAGCGCAGCTTCCGGGAGTGCTTCTGGGTCGACGACGACCAAGGTGCCTACCCGGCTGTCGCTCTCGACGGGCAGGGCAGGCTCGTCGATTCCTTGACGTCGAACATCGGACATCTTCTGGGGACTGGCTTGCTCGACGCAGAGGAGTCAAGTCTCGTCGCCCGGCGACTGGCAGATCAGGACCTGAGCGGCGGCTATGGCCTACGCACTCTCGCGGCGTCTTCACAGGGTTTCAACCCCCTCGGCTATCACAACGGCTCTGTGTGGCCTCACGACACGGCCATCGCTATCGCCGGGCTCGCCCGCACGCCTGGCGAGGAGGCGAGGCGAGCTGCCAGGACCCTGATAGAAGGTCTTCTTGTCGCGGCCGAGCACTTCGAGTATCGGATGCCTGAGCTCTACGGCGGCCATGACCGCTCGTGGAGCCAAGGCCCGATTCCTTACCCGGCCGCATGCAGGCCTCAGGCCTGGTCGGCCGCCTCCGCAATCGCAGTGCTTGTTGCCCTCGCCGGCGTGCGCCCGGACGTCCCAGGGGGGACACTGTCCGTTGAGGCACTTGAGGGCTTCGGTCCGCTCCGGGTCGATGGGCTCCGCGTGTCCGATGCAATTCTGAAGGTTCGCTGTGCGAACTCTGGGCCGCCGGAAGTGAGCGGTGTTCCAGCATCGCTCAGAGTTCAACTCTGATTGAGGAGGCACTCATCGGGTGCCCGGGGCACCTGGCGAGCCTGACGTCAGCCTGAGCATCGTCACGAAGTTCGACCGGCACGAGTCCCAGTCCGATCATCGAAGGGTCCTGACTGTGCTGAGGTTCCTCGGCACGTGAGCTCGCTGTCGGGTTGAAACAAGCCTCAAGTGCCAGCGAGAAGAGACTTCGCGCGGCTGTTTGCTCAACACCGGTGTCCGTGGCTGTCCCGACGAGAGCTGTCCGGCTGTTCAAAACGCCTTCGAGCAGCCTGCCCGCACATGAACGAGATGTCGTCTTCACCGGGCGTGGTCCTGGAGCGACGCCCACGTCTGGGGCTGAAGGTCCGGCGGATCGCCGTCGGTATTGTCAGGCGTGACGCGTCGGCCGCGCTGTGGGCGACCCAGCCGCACGGCCAAGGCGAGGAGCCGGGGCGCGTCGGGTCCTCGCTAAAGACGAGCTCCCCGCAGTCACCTACACAAGGAGGCGCAACTGTGAGTCCCAAGGACTACCGGACACCTTACGAGAAGGCGTACCACAAGGCTTACATCCAGTACAAGCTGGATCTTGCGGTCGCCGACGAGGCGTTCAACAAGGGCGTCGCGCCGTTCCGGAAGGAATATGAGAAGGCCAACAAGCCCATCCTTCAAGCATTCGAGGAGGCCGTGAAGCCGCTCGCGGCTGCCCACGACGAGGCCTGCAAACATGCAAAGAACGACTACAAGAAAGCCAAGGGGAAGGCCCAGCACCTAAAGGGGGGACCGAAGCACAAGAGCCAGTGATGCCTGCCCTGGGCGGTCGCAGCCTGGCGAGTGCGGACTACGGACCGGTGCCAGTCGGGGTAGCGGTCCATTGCCCGGGTTCTTCGCCCTCTCGCCCTGTTGGCCGTCGTGCCCGGCTGGGTTCCGACTTAAGCGGCCGTCCCACGACGTCTATCGAACCTGCCACAGGGCCGGGATCCCCGTGCTCACAAGAGCAGAGCTCGCGCCACACAGGCGGCAGTTTCCCGCGCACGCATGAAACCCGGGTACACGACAGGCGACTGCCCGAGGATCACATCGCCCTATTTGAGGTACCGCTTCCCCGGGTAGCTTCTTCCACCAGGTACACGATCGACTCGTACTCGTGCCCCGAGCGCTGGCTGAGCCCGATCTCACAGGTACGCGCCACGGAGTAGTAGCCGTCGAAGACTCGCCCGGCAAGCTCAGCGTGCTCGTCTCGTTGGGCGCCGTCACTCAACTCGGGATACATAAAGCCGCGGTCGCCCGCGATGCCGCAACAACCCCAGTGCGCTGGGGTAACCGCCTGCTCGGCGCACGCCTCGCCGATCGCCTGTATTTGCCTGTCGACCCCGAGCTCGACGCACGCGCAAGTCGGGTGCAGTGCGACGCTCTTCTTCTGTCTGGTGACCTGGAGCCTGGGCATCACGTCCTCTAAGAGCCACGGAGCGACATCCACGACAGTCAGGTTCCTGTAGCGCTGGCGGTTGGTCTCTGTGAGCTGGCCGACGACGTCGCGCAGGATCGTCTTAGTGCATGACGTGACGTCGCACATGATCTTCACGCGGCCGGCGTCACTCCACTCCCACATCGACTCGACGAGGTGGTTCGCCATGTAGCGCTGACCGGACGAGTAGCCCCTGTGCTCCCAGATCTGCCCGCAGCAGACGCCGGTCACAGACCTTGGCAGGCGGACCTTGATGCCCGCGCGGTCGGCCAAGGTGAGCACGGTCTCTATGACCGATGGCTTTGCGAGGTTCGACGAGCCCATGATCCGAGTCACGCACGCGGGGAAGTAGACGAGTTCGGGGGCGTCCTCGCGCCGGAACACCGGCGCCGGGCTCTTGCCTATCGCCGACGACCATACGGGCGAGAACGAGACCCGCTTGTGAACCGCCTCGGTCAGGACTTCGGTTGTGTGCGCCTTGTTCGCCAGCACGCCCACCGTGAGAAGGCCTCGCGCGATCTTCTCGAGTTCACCGTAGCGGCGCGCCAGCACAGAGCCCAGGGAAAGCTCGATCCTGGTGTTGCGTCGGGCACGCAGCTCTGCGGAGTACTCGGCGACATTGATCCCGACCGGGCACTTGGTCCCGCACATGCCATCGGCAGCGCAGGTGTTTATGCCCGAGTACTGGTACTGGTGCCACAGCTCACCGGCAGCGGAGTGTTCCCCTTTAGCGAGAAGCTCGGCGTGCTTGCGCGAGGCCTGTATGCGGCCCCGGGGCGTGAGCGTGACCAGGCGGCTCGGGCAGACGTGCTCGCAGAAACCGCATTCGATGCACTTGTCGATCCGCGGGGAGACCGGTGGCGTGCGCTTGATGTTCTTGCTGACGACGTCCGGGTCGTCGTTGATGAGGACCCCCGGATTGAACAGCTCGCCGGGGTCGAGGAGCCTCTTGATCTTCTTCATCACCGAGTACGCCTTGTGGCCCCACTCGCGCTCCACGAACGGAGCCATGGCGCGCCCGGTGCCGTGCTCGGCCTTCAATGAGCCGTGCAGCTCGTCGGCGACGAGAACGACAGAGTCCTCTGTGAAGGCCATGAAGCGGTCTATCTCCTGTTGCTGGGTGAAGTCCGCCGTCAACACGAAGTGCGCGTTGCCGGCGCTCGCATGCCCGAACTGCACTCCCTGGCCCGGGTCGGTGTAACCATGCTTCGCGAACAGCGCCTCGAGGCCCGTCAGCAACCTCGCGAACTCGTCCAAGGGCACTGCCATGTCCTCCAACAGCACCGTCGTGCCCGGGGTGCGGGCTCCACCGACTATCCCGAACAGGTCCTCTCGCACACGCCACAGGCGAGCGTGGCTCGCGGGCGTCGTAGAGAAGTCGCTCATCATGATCAGGCCTGGGAGCGCTTTCAGCTGCGGAAGCGCAGTGGCGACGGTTTCGCGTAAGGAATCTTGGCTTGTCCGCTGGTAGTCGACCAAGAGGGCGGCCGAGCCTTGCGGATGAGTCGTTACGAGTTCAGGCAGGCCCTCTATGCCGGAGACAGCTCGCATCGAGGCATCATCGAGGAACTCGACCGCGTTCGGGCCTGTCGCCGCGACCGTGGGGATAGCGTCCGCCATGGTCGAGAGACTGTCGAAAAGCAGAAGAGCTGCCGAGCGCTCGGGATCGAGCGGCACCGTATTGAGCACGATGTGGGAGATGAAACCAAGCGTGCCCTCGGAGCCCACGAGCAGGTGCGCGAGCATGTCCAGCGGGTCGTCGAAGTCGACGAGGGCATTGATCCCATACCCGGTCACGCACTTGATCGAGAACTTCTTGTTGATGAGCGCCACGAGGTCGCCGTCGGCGCGAACCTCGTCACGCAGCAGCGCGAGGCCCTGTGCCAGGTCTCGACGTTCGCGGGCGAAACGCTCACGCTCGTCTCTTGCCGCTGTGTCCCATACCGACCCATCAGCGAGCACGAATCGCACCGAGTCCATGGTGTGGTAGGTGTTGAGCTTGACGCCGGTGATCATCCCGCTCGAGTTGTTGGCGACGATGCCGCCGATGCGGGCCGCACGGATCGAAGCCGGATCCGGGCCTATCCGGCGACCGTATGGACGCAGCACCCGGTTCACCATCTCGGCGGTCGGCCCCGGTTCGGCGAGCACTCGGGCACCGTCGTCGAGGACCTCGATCCGAGTGAACGCGTGACTGCAATCGGCGATTATCCCCTCGCCAACAGTCTGGCCAGCGAGGCTCGTGCCGCCGGCCCGGAACGTGACAGGCAGCCCCAGATCGCCCGCGGCACCGATGAGGGCGATCACCTCTTCCTCGTTCGCGACACGGACGACGGCCTTGGGCCGGTACTCGTAGAAGCCACCGTCACGAGCGTTGACGGTGAGCGTGATCGTGCTCGTGTCGACCCGGCTCTCAGGCAGCACTTCGCACAGACGAGTACCGACGACAGTGGGTGCCATCTTGTGTCTCCCTTGGTCGTGAAGGGCCGTCTTGTTGTCGACCCATTCTCGCCGACAGGGGCCAGCGAGCGCCCGTCCGGCGCACAGCTCGCGACAGGGTCTCCTCAATTGCAGGAAATGGCAGGGCTCCTCCGGCCGGAGGAGAACCCAACTGCGATTGTGTCATGGATCGGCCAACTCACCGGCCGGCTGCTTAACCTAACCGCAATAATGTGTTACCGTCTCGATTAGCGCATTAACGACTCGGAAGTGGTTCGTGAGGCATAGAAACGTTCTACGCGGCGTCATAGCGCTTGGCACGAGTGTCATTTTGGCCTGTGCGCTGTGCTCATCGGCAGGCGCGGCCTCGCGCCTGCCGAGTTCCCACGCCTCGAGGGGGGGCGAGTTCGTCGTAGCGAGCACCTCGGGTGTGCAGAATCTCGATCCCGACACGGTCACGAACCTCGTCGACTTCCAGGCGCTCGGGCTCGTCTACGACCAGCTAGTCCGTTACAACAGCAAGCTGCAGGTAGTGCCAGATCTCGCGACGAGCTGGGCGTTCAGCGACGGGAACCGGGCGATCACATTCCAGCTGCGAAGGGGCGTGAGCTTCGACGACGGCTCGAGTTTCACTTCGGCCGACGTTGTCGCGTCGCTTGACAGAGCGATGGCTCCTAAGACCGTTGACGCCTCGGCGTCGTACTTGTCGGCCGTGAAGTCCATCGACCCGTTGGGTCGATACGTCGTTGAGCTCGTGCTCAGCAGGCCAGATGCGTCGATCCTTTCCGGTCTCACTTCGGTGAACCTCTCCATGGTCTCGATGAAGGCCATCACGGCGGGCACCGTGGAGACCAAGCCCGACGGCACGGGACCCTACGTTTTTTCGAGTTGGAGCGTCGGCAGCTACATGGTCTTGAGCGCCAACCGGCACTACTGGGGTGGCGTCGTGAAGCAGGCGACTGTGAAGATCGAGATGATACCTACGGTCGGCTCGATCGCCACGGCGATCAAGTCGAACGCCGTCCAGCTTGGCCTGCTCTCCCAGCCGGGAGGTGGCGACACGCTGAATGGCTTCAAGGTGCAGAAGGTTCCTGACCTCTCGTACCGGGCCATCATGCTCCAGGACAGGACCGGCCCGCTCGCAAAGCTTGACAACAGGCGTGCGCTCGAGTGTGCCATCACCCGCCAGCAGATCATTGCTGCCGCGGTATCGGGACAGGGCAGAGCGGTAGGGCCGATTCCCGTTGGGCCTTTCGCCTCCGATCCCATCTCGGCCGTGTGCCCAACGACCAACCTCGTAGCGGCCAGGAACTATCTCGAGCTGGCAGGCGACCCGTCAGGCTTCTCGTTCTCCGCCATCGTCTCGGTCGCTTTGGACCCCACGAGCCTTGTTCAGGCTCAGGTGGTCCAAAGCGAGTTGGCCCGGGTCGGGATAAAGATGAGCATCCAGAACCTGAAAAGTGCTGCCTACGATCAGCTGTGGCTGAACGGCGACTTCCAGGCAGCTTTTGCCTGGAACGGGGCCGACCCTGATCCCTACACCATGTACGGCCGGTACTTCGGTCAGAACGCCGATCTAGGAGTGTCCGCCGGGTACAGCTCGCCGAAGCTCCAGAACCTGCTCGCAGAGGCTGAAGCGTCGTCGGCACCCGCGCAGCGCTTGGCGGACTACAGGGAGCTTTCGACGGCCCTCACGGGCAACGCCGTGTGGGTTTGGCTCTTCACGACCTATGACTATGCGGTGGTCGGCCGCGGCGTCCACGGGTTCACATTCCTCCCGTCGCTCACCGATTCGCTGCAGACCCTGTCATCGACGAGCGTCTCCTGAGAACCAGGATCCCGACTGGGGAGATTCCCGTCGGAATTTGTCGCCTCGGTCGGTCAGCGATGACGGGTCCTTTGTCCGAGGCGTGCAAGGATTCCTGCAGGCACTGCCGGTCGCGACAGGCCGTCCTTGCGAGCCGGGACGCAGGGACGCCACCGGCCGTTCGGATCGTCCATAGTCTGGCGGGGAGGCCACGATGGGTTCGCGGATTGAATGGGTCATCGGGAGCTGCCGTCTCCTCGCGCGGATAGCCGAGGAGTTCGATTCGACTCAGCCCTTTGCCGGGAGACGGATCGGCACGGGGATTCACCTCGAGCCCAAGACCGTCGCCCTGCTGTTGACCTTGCGACGTGGAGGGGCTGAGGTGTGCTCGACCGGCAACTTAGGCAGTACACAGCGCGAGGCTGTCGAGTACCTGCGCTTGAACGGCGTCGGAGTCGTCGGCGATCCGACCACCGACGCCGACGAGCACGACGCCTATTTGCGAGAGGTGCTCGCCTGCGAACCCGATCTCCTCCTCGACAACGGCGGTGATCTTTTCGTCCGCTTTCTCGAGGCCCCGTACGCCCATCTTCTCGGAGGGACCGAAGAGACGACATCAGGTCGGGCCCGCCTTGCAGCGCTTCGCGACCGGATCGGGCGACCGGTGCTCGTCATCAACGACAGTCCCATCAAGCAGTTCGCCGAGAACTACCACGCCGTCGGCCAGAGCGTGCTCGAGTCGTACCTGCGCATCACCAACCGGATGACCAACGGCAAGCGGGTGGCGGTCTTCGGCTACGGAGCTTGCGGCAAAGGCGTGGCCGTCAACTTCAGAAATGCCTTCTCGAAAGTCTGCGTCGTGGACCCCGATCCTTTGAGGCGGCTCGAGGCGTGCCTGGACGGCTTCGAGGTGCCTGAGCGCGCCGAGGCTCTCGCTGGAGCCGACATCGTCATCACCGTGACGGGTGCGGCGGACGTATTGACTGCCGCCGACCTCGATGACTTGCGGGACGGCGTGATATTGGCCAATGCCGGCCACTTCCCGACCGAGATCGCTGTCAGTGAGATCAAGGGGCATGGGAGGGTCCGAGAGGTACAGATGTCGAGTGACGGCATCGACACCGTCGTCTTGGAAGATGGCCGACGCATCCACATCCTGAGCGGCGGTCACATGGTCAATCTGAACGGCCCGCGGCCGCTCGGGAACTCGATCGAGTCCATGGATCTCGGCTTCGCCCTCCAGGCGAGATGTCTTGAGGCCATTGCCCTCGGCAAGGTGCCCGCGGCGGACGTCGTCGTCCCGGTGCCGCGCTGGATCGACGAAGGTGTGGCGAGCGCCTATTTGGCCAGTCGGAGACCTTGACTCTTGACGTGCTCCGGCTCAGAGAGTGCTCAACAGGCCACTTTCTGAGCCGATGGCCTTGGAGAGCGGGCCGGAGACCGTGCCGAAGATACTCGTGAGGTCACCCTCGGTCAGCATCGTCGCGTCGGCCGGAACCTCGACTGTGGCCGCGGGGTGGGATATGGCGAGCAGGATGGAGCTGGTGGAGTCGGGAATGAGGATCTGCAGCTTGCTCACTGACCCTCCCGACTCCCAGAGGTTCGCGTGGAGGGAAAGGTCGGCGGGAATCTCGTCGAGGGTCTTCGAAAGCTGAGAGGGGGAGAGGAACGGCTCGCTCGAAAGCGTCGACAAGGGTTTGGCAAGACTTTGGAGAATGGATCCGGCAAAGCTTCTGACGGGGAGGCTGAGCGAGTACTCGCCGCTTTTGACCTGGTGAACGCTCATCCACGTGCGGAGCGACTGCACCCAGGAGCTGACCACAGAGGAGCTGATTCCACTGGCGTTCTCCAGACCGGAGATCGATGAGTAGGCGCTCGGAAGCTGGGGGTACAGCTCGTGACCCAGAGCGGCGAGCGTGCTCGTGGAGACCCCGACCCAGTTGCCCAACAGGACGTCGTGGATGAATCCGAAGCCAGGACGCGTCGCGAGCTCGTCGAGCGCCTTGGAAGCGGATGCCATGGCGGCGGGGCCGGCTAGACCCTCGATGTACTTGAGATTGAGGCGCAGGTACTCAGAGCCCTGCACGGTGCGCAGGTCGACCAGGTATGCGGACTGATAGTTGACCAGGACGTCGACGGCCTCATCGTCGATCGAGGTCGAGCCGCTCTGCTTGGACATCGTCAGCACTACCGAGACGCTGTTGTCGGCGAGGGCGGCTTGTCCGGGGAGGCCTTCCGCGGTGACAGTTACTTGAGTCGTGGGGCTGTCGAACGCGCTGGTTAGAGCCGACCGGACCGACTGCGCCGCAGTGAGATGCACGACAACTTGCTGGCCACATGCCGCGAGGGCCAGGCCGCAGGTGAGACTGACGACGATGGTCACGATCTTGCGCCTGAGTCGCATAAGACTCACTCCTCGCCTCGGATCAGTCGACTGTCACGAGTGTACTTTGAACCTGGGGCAGCATCGTTACGCCAGCCTTCGCGAGTCCCCTGCTCCGTATGTCGTCTCACGGTTGTTTGCACTCGGTCCCGGAGGTGGCGATCGTGGTCTCACCGCTCGGGCTCGAGGGTGCGCTCACCCATTTCGTGCCCAGGTAGGCATCCACTTCGAACCAGTAGTTGTTGGCGTCCAAGGCGGTGCTCGTCCACGAGGTGCCGGTCAGCCCCGAAGCCTTGGACGAGTAGGTTCCTGTCGAGGTCGTAGTCGACTTGAGCACGGTGTAGCTCGCGGCGTCTGCGACGGCGTTCCACGAGACGGTCACGTCCCGTTCGCTGGAGGACACGCACACGGCCGAGACGCCCGTCGGCGCCGCGGGCGCCGTGCTTGCCTGGGCCTCGCCCTTGGAGCCGGCCGCGAGGGAAATGTTCCAGTTGGACGCGGCGGCAGGTACGACAGCCGCCAACAGGGCGGCGACGAGCACCCCGGCAGACAGCGGCGCGAGTGGCGTGTGGGCCATCGTTCGTGGTCCTAGCTCGCGCCGCTGCCTGCAGAGGCGATCAGCTCGTCC
>JBEKGS010000049.1:0-33743 GCA_050012675.1 Acidimicrobiales bacterium | reverse complement strand
GGGTGCGGTGAAAAGGCCGGACATCGTGGGTCGGCTCCAGCAGATGGCCAACCGCAACATCGATCGCTTCGGCCTTCTCACAAACGAGGTGGCGTGATGGACAAGCCTTTTGCAATCACCCTCGACGTGGGCACGAGCCTTGCCAACAAGACCGGCTCGTGGCGTGTCGACCGCCCCGTGTACCTCGACCGGATGCCGCCGTGCAACGACGGCTGCCCTGCCGGGGAGAACATCCAGGGCTGGCTCTATTACGTCGAGGAGGGTGACTACGAGCAGGCATGGCGCCGCTTGGTCGAGGACAACCCCATGCCGGCGATCATGGGCCGCGTCTGCTACCACCCGTGCGAGACCGCCTGTAACAGGGCCAAGCTCGACGAGGCTGTCGGGATCAACGCTGTGGAACGCTTCCTCGGCGATCAGGCCATAGAGCACGGCTGGTCCTTCGGTTTCGTGGCGCCGCCGTCGGACAAGCATGTTCTCGTCATCGGGTCCGGCCCGGCCGGGCTGTCGGCGGCTTACCACCTGCGTCGGATGGGCCACGCCGTGACGATCTACGAGGCCGGATGGGCCCTCGGCGGCATGATGCGCTTCGGCATCCCGAAGTACCGCCTCCCCCGTGCCGTCCTCGACGCGGAGATCGAGCGGATATGTGCTCTCGGCGTCGAGGTGGAGCTCGGGCACAAGGTGACAGACGTGCCCGAAGAGATGCGCGCCGGAGGCTTCGACGCCGTGTTCATCGCAGTGGGCGCACAGCTCGGAAAGCGTGCCTACCTGCCCGCGGGCGACTCGGCACACGTGATCGACGCCGTGTCCCTGCTGCACTCCATGGAGGGGATCGAGCCTCCGAGCCTCGGACGACGGGTCGCCATCTACGGCGGCGGCGACACGGCGATGGACGCCGCACGTACGGCAAAACGCCTGGGCGCCACCGATGCCGTTGTCGTCTACCGCCGAACCCGCGAGAAGATGCCCGCCCACGACATCGAAGTCGAGGAGGCCGTCGAAGAAGGCGTGCTCATGAAGTGGCTCTCGACCATCGCGGACGTCGACTTCGACAAGGGTCGCATCGTCATCGAGAAGATGGCCCTCGACGAGACGGGCTTCCCGCAGCCGACAGGCGAATTCGAGGAGCTCGACGCGGACTGTGTCGTCCTCGCCCTCGGCCAGGACTCCGATCTCGCCCTGCTCGAGAGCATGCCCGAGGTCGTCGTGGCCGACGGTTCGGTCCAGGTGGGGCCTGACCTCATGACCGGACGCCCGGGGGTGTTCGCAGGCGGCGACGTGCTGCCCGTCGACCGGACCGTGACGACCGCCGTCGGGAACGGGAAGAAGGCGGCCCGGGCGATCGACGCCTGGCTACGCGGCGAGAGACTCGAGATGCCCGCTCGCCATGAGCTGGCCAACTTCGAGCTGTTGAACACCTGGTACTACGCCGACGCACCGAGGACCGAACGTGCTCGTCTCGAGGTCGCGCGCCGCACCTCGACCTTCGACGAGATCGTTCAGGGCCTCGACGAGACCAACGCCCTGTTCGAGGCGCGCCGCTGCATGTCGTGCGGGAACTGCTTCGAGTGCGACAACTGCTTCGGGGTCTGCCCCGACAACGCAGTGGTGAAGCTCGGCTTCGGCAGCCGGTACCGCTTCGAGTACGACTACTGCAAAGGGTGCGGGATCTGTGTGTCCGAGTGCCCCTGCGGAGCCATCGTCATGGAGCCGGAACTGGCCTGAGGACCAGACGGCGGATTGGTCAGCGCCGCCTGGTCGCAAGACAGCACTGCTTGTACTTCCGGCCGCTGCCGCACGGGCACGCGTCGTTGCGCCCGGTGCTGCGCCATCGCAACCGGTCCTCGCGCTCGGACGCCTCGAGCTCCGCGCTGATCGCGAAGATGGGCCGGCCCTTGCGGGCCAGGGCCGCCATCTGTCTTAGATAAGGCAGCACATGACTGTAGAAGCGCTTGTACCCGGCGCAGAGGTAGTTGAGGCCTTCCTCGCCACCGGGCGTGGTCGCCAGGCGGTCCTTCGGACACCCCCCGTGGCACATAAAGCCCACCGGACACTCCCGGCAGCACCGCGGCAGGCAGCCGCTCTTCGCCTGCCCGAAAGCGGTCTGCGCGGGCGAGCCGACGAGCACCTCCAGCCCGTCGCGCGTTACATCTCCGAGGCGATGAGCGGGATCGACGAAATGGTCGCAGGAGTAGACGCTTCCGTCGTGCTCCATGGCCAGGACCCGTCCGCAGGTCCTCGACATCACACAGAGGTTGGCCGGCTTGCCCGTGACGACGAGGAAGCACTCGAGGAAGTTCTGTACGCCGATGTGCTCGATGTCGTGGCGGACCCACTCGTCGAAGACCGTGCAGAGGAATTCCCCCATCGCCTCTGGCCTCACGGAGCGTTCCGACACGCCGCCCGGTGCCTTCTCGACCACCGGAAGGAATTGCAGCCACTGCACCTTGTGGTCGACGAAGAACCGGTAGACCTCGGTCGGGTGGGCGGCACTCAGCGCGTTGAGCGTGCAGAGCACGTCCGGTTCGATGCCCGCGGCGCGAAGCAGGCGAAGGCCTCTCATCGCCCGTTCATGGGTAGGCCGCCCCCGCCGGTCGGGACGAGACGCGTCGTGCACGCTCGCCGGCCCGTCGATGCTGAGCCCCACGGCGAAGTTGTGCTCGGCGAAAAAGCTGCACCACCGGGCGTCGAGCAGTGTCCCGTTCGTCTGGATGTTGTTGATGCAGCGCCAACCTTCAGGCAGGTACCGGTCCTGGAGTGCCACGGCCTGGCGGTAGAACTCGATCCCCGCCAGGGTCGGCTCCCCGCCGTGCCAGCCGAAGTGCACGACCGGCCCGGGGCTCGAGGCGATGAACGACGAGACGTACGACTCGAGCACCTGAGGACTCATCCGGAAATGCTCCCCGGGCGCAAAGAGCTCTGTTTTCCCCAGGTAATAGCAGTAACCGCACTTGAGGTTGCATATAGGCCCGACCGGCTTCGACATGACGACGAAGGGCGCGGCGGTGCTCATCTGCCCTCCGCCGACCTGTCACCGACGTCGGTGGCAGCGGTGCTCATCAGCCTCGCGACCTCAGGTTTGGATTGATGCTGCCGATATATAATAATGTCGGCACATTAGCCAGGGTCAGGTGCTTTCGGCCAGCGAGGTGGGCGAAACGACAACGGCTAGGCGGCTGGGCGGCCCGGAAAGAGGCGTCGGTGCGATGAACGAGATGGCGGGCACGAAAGACGAGGTGGACGCCTCCCGCGCGCTGGCGGCCCGCTTACGACTCTCGATGGTCCGCCTCTCACGTCAGCTTCGCCGGGTGGACCCGTCGGAGCTCACGATCGCGCAGTTCTCCGCGCTCGCCACCGTTGTCCGATGTGGCCCGCTCGGCGTCGGCAACCTCGCCGAGATCGAGGGCCTGCCTTCCCCGGCCGCTACGCGACTTGCCGACAAGCTCGAACTTGCAGGTCTCATCGCCCGCCGTATGAATCCTGCCGACCGCAGGGGTGTCCAGCTCGTGTCCACGCCCGAAGGCACGGAACTTCTCGAGCGGCGCGCCCGCATCGGCAACGCCTGGCTCTCGGGGCACGTACGCGCCCTTTCCAAGGCGGACCGTGCCGCGCTCGAACGAGCTGTGACCCTGCTCGAGTCGTTCGCGACCGAGCGCTCTGAGGAGAAGCCGGAAGTGACGGGGGACCACCGCGAACCAAAGGAGAAGAAGCCAAAGTGAGCCTCTTGACGCCCACTCGTTCGACTGTCGTGGGGCCCCGGTACAAGTGGGTGGTCCTGTCCAACACCACCATCGGGATGCTGCTTGCGACGATGAACGGGACGAGCCTCATCATCGCCCTCCCGGTCATATTCCGTGGCATCCACCTGAACCCGTTACAGGCGGCCAGCTTCCCGTACCTGCTGTGGATCATGATGGGCTACAGCCTGGTGTCGGCGGCGGTCGTGGTCACTGTCGGGCGCATCGGCGACATGTTCGGGCGCGTGAGGATGTACAACCTCGGCTTCGCCTGGTTCACCGTCTCGGCGATTCTGCTGTCGACGGTCTGGAGCACGGGCACCAGCGGAGCACTCGAGCTCGTCATCCTGCGGATGGTCCAGGCCGTGGGCGGAGCGCTCCTCATGGCGAATTCGGCCGCCATCATCACCGACGCCTTCCCCGCCGAGCAGCTCGGTTTCGCGCTCGGGATGAACATGGTCGTGGGGATCATGGGATCGTTCCTCGGAATCCTCGTCGGTGGGCTGCTCTCCCAGGTCGGATGGCGTTGGGTGTTCCTCGCGAACGTGCCGGTCGGGGCCTTCGGCACCGTCTGGGCCTACCTGAAACTGAAGGAGATCGGCATCCGCATCAGGGCGAGGATCGACTGGCTCGGGAACGTCTCGTTCGCAGCGGGCCTGATAATGGTCCTCACCGGCGTCACCTACGGCATCAAGCCTTACGGCCACTCCCTCACCGGATGGGGGGATCCGTTCGTGCTGGAGATGATCTTCGGCGGACTCGCGCTCCTCATCCTCTTCGCCTTCATCGAGACGAGGGTGGCCGAGCCAATGTTCCGCCTGTCGCTTTTCCGCATCCGGGCCTTCGCCGCCGGCAACGCGGCGAACTTCCTGAGCGGCGTAGGTCGGGGCGGCCTTCAGTTCATGCTGATGATCTGGTTCCAGGGCATCTGGCTGCCACAGCACGGGTACAGCTTCGCCCGCACTCCGTTGTGGGCCGGTATCTACATGCTCCCGTTCATGCTCGGCTTCGTGGTCTCAGGGCCCATCTCGGGCAGGCTCTCGGACCGCTACGGCGCTCGGCTCTTCGCGACTTCCGGGATGCTGCTCACCGCCGCCATGTACGGGGTGATGATGACCTTCCCGGCCAACTTCTCCTACACGCCCTTCGCCATAGTCATGTTCGTCTCAGGGATCGGCGGCGGTCTGTTCGCCTCGCCGAACACCTCCTCGATCATGAACTCGGTCCCGGCCCGCTACCGCGGCGCAGCCTCGGGCATGCGCGTGACCTTCGCCCAGACGGGCCTCCCGCTCTCGATGGGGCTGTTCTTCACCCTGCTCGTGGTCGGGCTGAACGACAAGGTGCCCTCAGCCATGCTGCATGGTCTCGTCGCCCACGGCGTCCCTGCGGCAGTCGCCACCCAGCTCTCCCACATGCCGCCTCTCGGCTACATCTTTGCGGCGTTCCTGGGCTACAACCCGCTCAAGAGCCTGCTGGGCCCGGCGGTGCTCAACCACCTCCCCGCCGGTCAGGCTGCCGCCATCACAGGCCGGTCCTTCTTCCCCCATCTCATCGGCCCATCGTTCAAGGACGCCCTTGTCCTGATATTGGGCTTCGCAGTGGTCATGTGCGTGATAGCGGCGATTGCCTCGGCGCTCAGGGGTGGGAAGTTCATCCACGTCGACGACGAGTCGATCGCCCAGAAGGCGCACCTCCACCGCGGCCACGGACCGAAGATCCACGAGGGTGGCGAGGCAAGGCCCGCGCCCGACGACCTGGTCGCAATTGTTGCCCAGGCTGGTGACGGGAACGGCGTGGCCGGCCGGACCGGGGATGGCACCTCGCCCGGCGAACTGATCGGCTCGGGCCGTCCCGGACCGACAGGGCCAGCTGCGCGAGAGTAGGGCATGGCCCTAAGGAGCATCGTCGTCGGGACGGACGGTTCTGATCCGAGCTACCGCGCTTTCGCCATGGCCGTCGGCTTGGCGGTGCGTGAACAGGGTTGCGTCCATGCCTGCTTTGTCTCCCACGTGCCCGGGGCGGCGGCCCTCGGCGGGTTCTTTGCCCCTGTGCCCCTTGTCAGTGATGCTGAGAGCGACGAGCGCCTAGCGCAGTTCGTGACCCAGGAATTGGGCCAGGCGAGTGTCCGCGGTGATTTCACCTGCCGCAGCGGAGAGGTGGCCGCGGAGCTCGAGCAGCTCGCGGAGGACTGCAAGGCCGACCTCGTGGTCGTCGGACGATCGGCCCATCCGGCCCTGCACCTCGGCGGCGTCCCGCGACAGCTCTTGGCGCGGGGACGCTTCCCGATACTTGTCGTTCCCTGATCCTTCACGCCTTGTCGAGCGGTCCGGACAACATGTTCGATCGGCGCGGCACGAGGTCCGATCCGCGCTCAACGGTCAAGGACATGCGATGAAGGCGTTAGCAGCCGTCGGCGACAACGTGTCCGATATCTACGCGTCGCTGGGACGAGCCTTTCCTGGCGGCAATGCCCTGAACGTGGCCGTGGCGGCTCGCAAGGCAGGCATGGACGCGGCCTACCTCGGGGCCATCGGCACCGACGAGGCCGGGCGCGCCATCAAGGCGGCACTGGACAGCGAAGGCGTGAGGACCGAGCGCCTGCGGATCGTCGAGGGACCGAACGCCTACTCGGTCGTCGAGCTCGACGGCGGCGACCGCCGCTTTGTCGGTTACGGACTCGGCGTGTCCCGGTTCGTCCTCGACGCGAGAGACCTCGAGTATCTCGAACAATTCGACTGTGTCCACTCGGGCGCGCGCAGCGGCACCGAGGAGCAGATGGAGGACATGGCGAGTGCCGCGCGTCTTTCCTTCGACTTCTCCGACCGGCCGAGCGAGTACTGGGAGCCCCTCCTAGACAAGGTCTGGATGGCCTGTTTCTCGGGGACAGGGCTCGACACCGACGGCGTGCACGAGCTCACGAGACAAGTCCTGCGCGCCGGACCGGAAGTCTTGTTGATAACCGAAGGGTCCCGTGGCGCTTCGATCTCGACCGCCTATGGCGAGACCGTCCACGCCGACGCCGAGCCGGTCACGCCGCTCGACACCTTGGGTGCCGGCGACGCCGTGATCGGCACGGTTCTCGCAGGAGTGCTGCGCGGCGACGACCTCGGGGTCGTGATGAGCTCTGCCATGTCCGTCGCCGCCCAGGTCTGCGCCCACCATGGCGCTTTCGGGCAGGGCCGGCCCTTTTGCTAGGGGCGGGATGGTCGCCGCAGCGACACCGTTGGCGAGACAGAGCTCGAGGCCGGGGACGGCCCTGATTTCCGCCGGCGGAGGGCGGGCTCACCTGTGCTCATCAGCTCCACGGTCGACTCCCTCGTGCGCGGGAGGTCGCCTGGCTACTCCAACCGTGCGGCCTCATCCAAAGTGAGAGTCAAGGCCGACCGCCCACACGCGTCGTCCACCATCTCAGTGCAACCCGGGCAGCACCACTGCATGCCATCTCCGGCCGTTCGTGGACTCGGCCAGTCTCAAGCCAGGGCTCGCCGGCCCGAGACCGAGAACCCAGACCGTGCCTCCTCCCTGCGACAAGGTGAGGAAGGTCGCCGCCGATCTGAGGACGAGCTTCCAGGTGCGGCCTGCGTTGAGGGAGGCCTCGACACCGCCTATCGGGTAGCCGGTCGCCATCACGAGAACGCCGTTCGCCGTCGCAGCCATCGCGCCCGGATAGCCGAAGCCCGGGCAGGCCCCGACGATCCGCGAAATACCCCGTGGGCCGTTGTTGCAACGCTCAGTCCAGCTCGCGCCGGCGTCATCGGAGGTCACGACCTCCATCGGCGCAAAACCGGCGCTCGGCCCGCCGAGGCACAGCGCCGCGAGGTAGTGCCCGACAACGGTGAGCAACCCGGCGATCTCGTCCGTTCCGCACGGCAACGTCGTCACCTGCCAGGTGCGGCCGGCGTCAAAGGTTCGCGCCACCGCCAGTGACCCGGTGGCGCCGCGAGCACTCGGCGAAGTCCTCGACCCGATCAGCCAAGCGCTCCGAGGCCCCGCTACAGCCAGGCTCTCCGGCGGAGCGGCGTCGAAGAGATTCGCCTCGTCCAGCGACTTGAGCGTCATGTCTCTCGACCTGGTCCAGGTAGCTCCGTCGTCGCCCGAGGCCAGTACGACGCCTGCCGATCTCAGCCCACAGCCATGCGCGAGAACTACGAAGACAGCTGTGCCGGAGGTCGCCACCGAGCAGACGGCGTAGGACGGTTCAGATGCCACGAGACGGGCGGGCCTGATCAGCTCGAAGCCCGGACGACCTACTCGGCCACGGAACAGACCCTGTGGGGTGGCGAGGAACCAGCTGCCGTCGGTGGTGATCGCCATCTCGTCAGTCGAGCCGCCGGCGCTGCACGACGCGGTGTGGCTCAGCACTAGAGGGGGCGCCCAGGTGACCCCGCCATTGGAGGTCGCGTAGAGCGACAGTTCGCACCGCGCGGCTTGCTGAACACCGCTGCCCTCGACCACCGCGCCGAGCTCGCGGTTGGAAAAGGCGAGCGCCACCCACCACTGCGATACGGCGACTGCCGCGACGGGCTGCGCCGCCGGCAGGGAGACAACTGAACCGATGACCGCCACCAACAGCACGAAGGCGCGAATCCGCACGGGCGTGATTCTGACAGCACGGCTGACGCCTGAGTGCGCGGGCGCCAGCCTCGTGGTGCGGTCGATCGTTCTTCGAGAATTGGTGCTCGCCTGACGGCAGCTCGGAACTCCTCGAAGGCAGGTAGCCTCTTTCCAGCCCACCTCCCACCTGGCCCGAAGGAGCTCTGCATGCGCGTCTTGTTCATCGGCGGGACAGGTCTCATCAGCTCGGCGTGTTCTGACGCAGCGGTCGCAGCCGGCCATGATCTATGGCTCTTGAACAGGGGCCGTTCCAAGCTTGCGACGGTCGTCTCGGAAGAGCGCGTGCTGACCGCTGACGCAGCCGATGAGGAACAAGTCAGAACTGCCCTCAACGGACTTGCCTTCGACGTCGTCGTCCAATGGGTCGCATACCAACCGAGCCAGGTCGTTCAGGACATCCGCGTGTTCGCGGATGCCGGCCAGTACGTCTTCATCAGCTCGGCCTCGGTCTACGAGAAGCCCCCGTCGCACTGGATGATCACCGAGTCGACGCCGAGGCTGAACCCGTACTGGCAGTACGCGCGCGACAAGATCGCCTGCGAGGAGGTCCTCCGCAGGGCACAAGGGGAAACAGGGTTTCCCGCGACCATCGTCAGGCCGTCGCTAACTTACGGGCCCTCCCAGATACCCGTTGCCGTCGGGAGCTGGGAGAAGCCTTTCACGATCATCGACCGGATGAGACGAGGAGCGAGCATCATCGTCCCCGGGGACGGGACCAGCATCTGGACCTTGACCCACAACAGCGACTTCGCCAAGGGCCTGCTCGGTCTCTTCGGGCACGCCGGTGCCATCGGCCAGGACTTCCACATCACCTCGGACGAGGCCCTCACCTGGAACCGGATCTACGAGCTCGTCGGGAGAGCGGCAGGTGCAGAGCCGAGGATCCTGCACGTGCCGAGCGAGGGGATCGTCGCCTCGGACCATGCCGAGCAGGGCTCTTTGTGGGGAGACAAGGCGCACAGCGCTGTGTTCGACAACGCCAAACTGCGCAGCCTCGTGCCCGACTTCAAAGCTACGGTCCCGTTCTCGACGGGCATCCAGGAGACGGTGGCGTGGTTCGACGCGGACCCCGCCCGCCAGGAGATCGACCACGGCGCGAACCAGCGCTGGGACCGTCTCGCCCGAGTATACGAAGAGGCACTCCGGCGCGCGGCTGACTCAGCTACCTAGACGAGCGCTGCGTTATCTCCGGGTACGACTCCGGGGCCGGTCTTCTCGGCCGTAACGTGCCCGCGGTTCAGAAGCTGTGGGTCTTGACGAAGCCGACCAGGTCGGACAGCTTGGCCTCGGCCATCGATACACAGGTGTCGGCGCAGCCGTAGTAGAGGCGCAGCGTGTCATCTGGTTCCATCACAGCCGCGCTCGGGAAGCACACGTTGGGGACGTCGCCCACCCTCTCGTAGATCTCGGTCGGCGACAGGACGTAGTCCTTGGTGCGGTAGAGGACCTTCCAGGGCTTGTCGAGGTCCAACAGCGCGGCACCGATGTAGTACAGGTAGCCGTTGCAGCTCAGCCAAACCCCGTGGTAGATGAGCAGCCAGCCGTCCTCGGTCTCGATGGGTGCAGGTCCGGGCCCCACCTTCAAGCCCTGCCAGCCGCCCATCGGCCCGAAGACGAACCGGTGGTTGCCCCAGTGCACGAAGTCGGGGCTCGTCGCGTAGAAGATGTCGCCGAAGGGCGTGTGCCCACGGTCGGAGGGTCTGTGGAGGATGGCGTACCTGCCGTCGATCTTGCGGGGGAACACGACGCAGTTGCGATTCGCGGGAGCCAGCAGGTCCTCGCCCTGGGTGAAGGTCTTGAAGTCCTTGGTGGTGGCAAAGCCGATCTTCGGCCCCTGGGGACCGGCGTTGCACCAGGTGAGGTAGTAGGTGCCTTCCAACAAGGTGAGTCGGGGGTCGTAGCTCTGGTTGGTGACGAACACCTCGGGATCAGCGCTTGTTATCTGAGCTGGCTCGGGATCGATGTCCCAATGGATGCCGTCTCGGCTGAAGCCGACGTGCAGCACGAAGTCCATGCTGAGCTCGTCCACTCTGAACACACCGGCATAGTCGCCGTCGCCCCTCTTCACGATCGCCGAGTTGTGGATGCTGTTGGCGCGGGGAACGGCGCTCGCGGTCACGACGGGATTGCCGGCATAGCGCTTGAAGACGGTCTCGTTAGCCATGGTGTGCCTTTCCTCGTACGCCCGATGCAGAGCCGGTGCTTTTGTGAACCGGTCCAGAGCCTACGATCTCCAGAGGTGCGAGGTGCAAGAGCGCCACCGCCGCCGTCGGCATCCGATCACCGCCTCGGTGCCCACATTTGTCATTCCGCCCAGCGCCGGCGGCCTGGTATGTGGGTTATGGACCCGGGAGGGCTACACTTTCTCAGCGACTTGAAAAAGGACTTCGAACTCATCGTGCTCGGCCAGCCAGCTCGCCACCATGCACCTACAGGCCTACTTACACGCTTCACCTCTTTCCTTGGTGACAGGCACTGCTCATGACGGCCTCCCGCAAGCTTGCATCGGCGTTGCCGGCGTCGCGAAGTGGCGGACAGGAGGAAGAACCAGTGACTCAGAGAGCGAAACTGGTCCGCCGCGTCACCATCGCTGACATAGCGTTTCGGGCCGGGGTGTCCAAGGGTGCCGTGTCCTATGCGCTCAACGGCCGGCCGGGCATCTCCGAAGCCACACGGCAACGCATCTTGAAGATCGCCGACGAGCTCGGCTGGTACCCGAACAGCGCCGCCAGGGCCCTGTCGGGAGCGCGCGCCGGCGCATGCGGGCTCGTGCTGGCACGACCGGCTCAGACACTCGCCTTCGAGCCTTTCTTCATGGAGCTGATCGCCGGCATCGAAATGGAGCTCTCGCGCCGTTCCGTCGGCCTCACCCTCCAGGTCGCGTACGACCTCGAGGCCGAGATGAGCGTCTATCGCCGCTGGTGGGCGGAGCGGCGTATAGACGGCGTGCTCGTCGTCGACCCCCGCCTCCAAGACCCGAGGTTCGAGCTGATCGAAGAGCTCGGTCTCCCCGCAGTCGTCATCGGCGGCCCGGAGGGCATAGGGGGCCTCTCCGCGGTGTGGAGTGACGACGCAGGCGCCGTCGTCGACGTCGTCCGTTATCTCGCACGCCTAGGTCACGAGCGGATAGCCCGCGTGGCAGGAGTGCCGGAGTTCCTTGCCACCCAGGTCAGGACCGACGCCTATCTCGCCACGATGGCCGAGCTGTCGCTCCCGCCACGGGTCGTCACGACCGACTTCATGGCCGAGAGCGGCGGCAGGGTGACCCGTCAGTTGCTCGCAGACCCGCTGGCCCCGACGGCGATCGTCTACGACAGCGAGGTGCTCGCCGTCGCCGGCCTGGGCGCCGCCCATGAGATGGGGCTCGCCGTCCCGCGTGACGTCTCGCTCGTCGCCTGGGACGACTCCACGTACTGTCAGGTGGTGCACCCTCCCCTCACCGCGGTCAAGCGCGACATCCCCGCGATGGGCACCCACGGCGCGAGTGCGCTGCTCGCTCTCATCGACAGCGGCGTCGTCACCCGCACGGGCGAAGCCCGGGGACAGCTCATGACCCGCGGGACGACCGCACGTCCCCCGCACAACCTCGTCGCGACGCCGCGCGGCGGCGCGTCCGGGAGTATCTGACACCTCAGAGGGAGGTGACCCGCTCCGCTCCGACGGTGAGCGGGCTCACCGGCTAGGTTGCCAAGCGCAGGTGCCCGTCCGTGTCGTCGTTCGCCGGTCATTTCGGGTCGCGGCATTAACGGGACCGGTGGGCGAGGAGAGCGAGGCTCTTGCGTCCCTCGCGAGTTCGCTGATTGAGCGGTTCAGCACCAGCGCCTCCCACAGCATGGGAGGCCGGAAAGGTGGGAGGAGTGGGTGAGCTCGGTAAGGAGCGTTCCTGGATCGGTGCCAACTTCTGGTCACGCACCGGCGGGCCGCGGATGTGGACCCGTTATGACGCGGCGGTCGTCCGCCAGGAGCTGGCGGTGCTCGCCGCTCACGGCTGCAACGTCACCCGCTCGTTCTGCTACTGGCCCGACTTCGTGCCCGAGCCCGAACGCCTGGAGCCGGCCGTGCTCGAGCGGTTCCGGGACTTCCTCGACGCCCACGTGGAGGCGCGCCTTCGCACCATCCCCACCTTCATCGTCGGCCACATGTCGGGCGCGAACTGGGACCCGTCATGGCGCCAAGGCCGCGATCTGTACCGCGACGTGTGGCTCGTCTCCCAGCAGGCCTGGTTCGCCAACGAGATCACGCGGCGCTTCGCGGACCACCGCGCCGTCGCTGGCTGGCTCATCAGCAACGAGATGCCCCACTACGGTGGGCCGGCCACGACCGATGAGATCACCTCTTGGGCGCGCATACTGGTCCAGGCCGTGCGCGCCGGAGGGGGGCACCAACCGGTCTCGCTCGGTGACGGGGCGTGGGGCATCGAGACCTCCGGCAAAGACAACGGCTACTCGCTCAGGGCCCTCGCGCCACTGGTCGACTTCATCGGACCCCACGTCTACGGGATGTCGGATGACCCGGTTCGCCAGGCTATGGCGGCAGCTCTCGCCTGCGAGCTCTCCGGCTCGTTCGACCGCCCGGTCGTGCTGGAGGAGTTCGGTCTGAGCTCGGACTTCGCCTCCGACGAGAACGCTGCCCACTACTACCGCCAGGTACTGCACACGAGCCTGATCGCGGGCGCAACGGGCTGGCTCGCCTGGAACAACTGCGACTACGACAACCTGGCCGCTGAGGACCCTTACCGGCACCACCCCTTCGAGATGCACTTTGGCCTCACCGACGGCCATGGAAAGCCGAAACCGCAACTGGCCGAGATCGCCCGTTTCTCCCGTCTCGTCGCTGAGCTCGATGACACCGGTTGGGAGCCGGTGTCGGGAGAAGTGGCCATCGTGGTGCCCGAGCATTTCGAAGCGGCCCTCGTGTTCACGAGCTCCGACCAGCGCCTGGACATCAGGGCAAACCTCCTGCAGTCCTACATCGCCGCCCGGGAGGCCGACCTGCCGGTCAAGCTCGTGCGCGAGCGCGACGGCCTCGGCGATGAGGCCAAGCTCTACCTCCTCCCGTCGGCGAAGCTGCTCATGGCCCCGAGTGCCCAGCGCCTGGTCGAGCTCGCCCGGGCAGGAGCAACGGTGTACCTCTCCTACTTCGCGGGCAGTGCCCCTTCTCAGGTAGGCCCCTGGGTGCCCTGGCTCGATGAGCTGTTCGGGATCCGCCACAAGCTCCGCTACGGGCTCGTCGACCCGATCGAGGACGATGAGGTGGTGTTCAGATTCATCGGGACTCTCGGCGATCTGGCAGTCGGCGACGAGCTCGGCTTCAAGGTGGCAGGCAGCGAGACCGCGCGGGCATTCCTGCCGATCGAGCCCGCCGGTGCGACAGTTCTCGCCCTCGACGCGCACGGGCGGCCCGCTCTGGTCGCCCGGGACGTCGGCGCCGGCGCCATGGTGCTGTGCACCTATCCGATCGAGCACATGGCGGCGCGATCTCCCCGAGTTAACCCGGAGAGCACGTGGCGCCTCTATTCGGCCCTCGCCCGCGCGGCGGGCGTCGACAGGCCACTAGGGACCGGCGACCCCAGAGTGATCACGGGCCGCCTGCGCACCCCCGGCGGAGAAGTGGCTGTGCTCGTGAACACGTCCCCCGACCAGGTCGAGTTGCGCCTCGCGACAACCGGGCAGGCTTCTTACGGATCGAGGGCGGCCGCAGCCGAGCAGGCTATCGCGCAGCTCACCCTCCCGCCGTTCGAGGTCGAGGTCCTCACGAGGCTTTCCTGACGGATCCGGCCGGACCCCGGGCGACACGGCCTGAAGGCTCACGCGTGCCCGTCGCCCCACGCGAGCACGGCGATCCCGTCTGGGGACAGGGTGACGTCGAACTCGAACGCGTCGGGCGAGTACCTCGGCTCACTGGCGCCTCCCCCGAGGAGCGGCCGTATCCCCCCGCCGATGAGCAGCTCGGTTCCGCCGCTCACGGTGACATGGCCGACGGACGTGTCTGCAGTGAGGAAGAGCAGTCGGGAGCTGCCGGACAAACCGGACCGCCACTGCAGCATCTCCCCGTCGTCCGGCGAAACCCTGAAAATGGGGTTCACCCCTGCCAGCGCGGCCACCCGGCGGGCAAAGGCCTCGAGGCCCCGATGGCGCTCCCGCGAGTACCCGAGTCCGGCGAGGGTGCCGAGAGTGATGACGAGGCCCGCCCCGAGCCGGTGACGGGTCGCCACAGCGTCGCCGGACGAAGAGGTGCCAAGAACCTGCGCTCGAGCGGTGTCGAGAGCCTCGAGCCAGACCGCCTGGGGAATGGCGTCCCGGTCGCCATCAGTGCCCACGATCAAACTGGCGCTCTCGTCGAGGCCGCGCCGTCCCAGGCTGGAGATGCCGAGTGCCGAGGCCGAGGCCGTGGGCCGGTCTTGCGGATATCGATAGAAGCCCCGTTCGTCGAAGGCGTCGAGCTCCGACTCCGCGACGAGGACCCCTCCTGCCCTCACCCACTCGACGATCGCCGTGCCCGTCGCCGGCGGCACCACGAGCGGCCAGGGCATCACGAGGAGCTTGACTCCTGAAAGGCCGCCCGGCCGGTGAGCGTCGACGACCACGTAGGGGAGCTGGGCCCGCTCGAACACGCTGAGCCACCCGGTTGTGCTGCCGCAGGCCTGCTCAGCGCTGCTGCCGTTCTCCGCCCAGTCCAGCTGGTAGCTGCCCTGCGAGAACAAGACGGCGATCTCGGGCACGTCGGGGCGGTAGGCATCGAGCAGCGCCTCGTGGTTGCGGAGCACCCTCGCCGTGCCGGCCAGGCGTTCCAGCCGGCCGGCACTTTGCCCGTCCGAGCCCGTGATCCCGAACCCGGAGGCCTCGCGTCCAAAGACCTCGTCGCGCCAGCACCAGAACAGCACGGCCTTGATCCCACGCCCGTAGGCGCCCCACACCCAGCGCTGCTGGGTACCCGGGTCGACTGCCGGCCACACCCCGAAGCCGGCGCAGGCCCGGCCGCCTTGGAGCTCTGAGACCCAGGCCGGCTTGCTCCCGGTGGCGGAGCGGGTCGCCTCGATGCGCGTCCCGAGTTCGCTCGCCGAGATCTTCTCCCAGGCGGGAAAGTGCGAACAGCCGAAGCCGTCGAGGACCTCGGCCAGGTCGAAGTCGTTCCCGCGCGACACCGCCTGCTCGTAGTCCATCCCGCTCGAGTACACGGCGGGCTTGCCGCAGTGAGCCAGGACCGGGTGGTTCGTGTCCGAGCGGCGGAGGCATTCGGCCCTGAAGGCCGCGTGCCCGGCGCTGCGGGCGGTGAGGAACGCTTCGAACTCCACCAGGTCGGTGTAGGGACGACCGGGCTGCTTGCCGGGGACCACGTCGTCCCACGAGGCATATCGCCTGTGCCAGGCCGCGCCCAGCCCTTCGAGGTCTCCGTATCGTGCGGCGAGCCACTCGCGATAGGACTGCACGGTCGCGCGGCAGTGGCAGACATAACCGTCGCCGTGCACTGCCCAGCGCGTCTCGTTCCAGCAGTCCCAGGCCACAAGGGTCTTCGAGCTCGCATAGCGGCGAGCGAGAGCGGTGAGGAAGGCGCCCATTCTGTCCCGCACCTCGGGATGGTCGAAACAGGCGCCCGGTGTGAGGCCCACGTTGCACTCCCTCCTCGGCGAGGAGCGCACGACATGGCCCATGTGGTCGACGAGGTGGGCGTCCGGGAGTTCACGGTCGATCCAGAAAGGCTGGATCTCGGCGATCGTGCTGATCACGACACGAAGTCCCGCGTCGGCCGCCTCCTGCATGAGCTCGTCGTAGTCCTCGAATCGGTAGCGTCCGGGTTCCGGCTCGATCCATCCCCAGCAGGCCCAGAGCTGGACCGTGTCCAGCCCGGCCGCCACGATGTCGGCGAAGTCCTTGTGCCACAGCTGACGCTGCGGGAAAGGCGGCCGGTAGTACTGGGTGCCCAGGATCATCGTGTCCCTGCCTCCGCTTGTCGTCGCGCCCATCCAGGACGGGCGCCATGTCCCAACTGTCGATCAGTCGACCTCACAAGACCGGGCCAAGGCGACGGGACGCGATCTGGCCTTCCGCGTCGGCGAGCGTTCTCACCACCGAGGCGCCGAAATGCACGTCACAGGGATGCGACGCCTCGCCTGCCCGGACGTTGCCGAGCAGCTCGCGCAACGCGACGCCGTAGGCCTCCACGGCTGTCGATCCGGCGAGCGGCATGGTCGAAACTCCGCTCGGGCCCCAGACGGAGAGCTCGACGTTGATGGCGGCTGGAGGAGCGTCGAGCGTCAACGAGGCGGTGCTCGTGGCGCCGCTTTGGTGGTGGAAGACGAGATGGACGAGATCGCCCGCCCCGCCGTCCGCCGTGACAGATGCCACCGGGCCGAGAGCCGCCGTCAACACAGAAAGGGCGTGCGGACCGACGTCCCACAATGCACCCTTCTCCCTCCTCCAGGGCGAGTTGGCATAGGGGCTGTCCGGAGCAAAGGCCGACACGATCCAACGTACCCAGGCGCCCTCCCAGTCACCAGCCTCGAGTGTCGCCAGCCATTGGCGCTTGGTCTCGTCGAAGCGTGCCGTGAAGAACACCACGGTCGAGACCCCGGCGTGATCGACGGCGTCGACCAGGCGCTCAGCCGCGGCGAGCGAAGTCGCGAGCGGCTTGTCGAGGAGCAGGTGCTTGCCCGCCCCGGCCGCCGCGACAGCGAGCTCGGCTTGCACGTCGGGCGGCACGGCGAAGGCCACCGCGTCGAGACCGCTCAGGAACTCGCTGAATTCCGTGTAGGCCTCGATGGCGAACTCGGACCCGAGCGCTTCTGCTTTGTCAGCGTGACGGCCCCAGACCGCCACGAGCTCGACTCCAGGCTCACGCGCCAGCACCGCTGCATGCGTGACCCGAGCCCAGTATCCGGTACCGACGAGACCAAACCTCACCGACCCTCCAGTCAAACTCCCGCGCAGCGCCTTTGAATGGCGCCGCGACCTGTTCTCGGCGACGCCTCAGATGATGATCGACGATCCGCCGCGAGGCCGCCCCCTGACCGGCAAACAAGGCTGCGAGCCGGCACAACGAGCAACTGCCGGTAGCACATGGGCCTCGGGTTCCCGCCTTCCGACAACACGAGACCTCGCTAGGTCCTTGCCAGTTCGTCGGCTATGCGAGTGACCAATGGACCGACCGGGCGGCTCTGCATGTGTCCGGGTCTCAGTTCCGCCGCCAGCAGAATGGCACCGACAACCCCGGCGGCGTCGCCGAGCGCGGGTGCGACCACGAGGTCCTCGATCTCGCGTGCCTCGGGGAAGTAGCTCTCGTCGAGCAGCTCGCAGGCCCTCCGGCGGACGCTTTGCAACAGGCCGACCTCGTGCATCACGCCGCCGCTCAGGACGATGCGTTGGGGGCGGTACGTGGAGATGAGATTCACAAGTCCGAGCGCTATGTACTCGCTTTCCAGCACGAGCGCGTCGGGCGGGTCCGCCGACGCCTGCTCCCACAGTGCCGCCCGCTTGGCTCTCGCCGGGCCTGACGCCAAGCCTTCCCAGCAAGAGCCGTGGAAGGGGCAATTGCCGGCCCACATATGTTCGGGGGCACCGGGATCGCGGTCGGTGGGATGCTGGGGAAAGCGCATGTGGCCCGCTTCGGGGTGTGACAACCCGTGGACCATGGCGCCGTTGACGATCGCCCCAACTCCGACTCCCGTGCCGATCGTTACGTAGCACACGTCCGAGCACCCCTGCGCGGCACCCCAGGTCTGCTCCGCGAGGGCGGCTGCATTGACGTCGGTGTCGATGTGAGCCGGAACACCGAGAGCCTGCTCGAACCTGTCGACAACCGGCCAACCCCGCCACGCGACCTTCGGTGTTGCCTGGGCGATGGCGCCGATGGCGAGATCGAGGGGACCGAAGCTCGCGACTCCTAGCGACACGAGTGGGCCCGAGGTATGCTGCACGGCGCGGAACCAGTCGATCGCCGACCGGGTGGTCGTCTCGGGATCGGTCGTGGGGATGACTCTGCCGGCCCAGGCCCCGTCCGAACCGTCGCCCACCGCGCAGACGCATTTCGTCCCACCGAGCTCGATACCGCCATAGGCAGCCACTTGTTGTCCCTTCTCTAGGCCATCACGCACGCGGCCGGGTCCGATGCCCGTGCGAATCGCCTTGGCCGAAACCCTGCACGTGGTTTCCGAGCGCCCCATTGCGAGAAAGCGCCTCAAACACGGCGCTTTTCGAAGCGCTCAGGATGAGGCCACGCGGACGAGCGGCTTCAAGACCGACGGGTCGCGACGCGCGGCGGTAAGGGCCTCCTCGCTCGATTCCAGGGAGAACCGTGCATCGACGAGCCGTTCGAGATTGATAGCCCCGGAGGCAATGAGCGCGATCGCTTCCGGATAAGTGTTCGCGTAACGGAAGGTGCCGGTCAAGCGGATCTCTCTGTTCTGAATGCTGGCGATGGGGAAAGGCACCTCGGAAGACGGGCACATGCCGACGAGCACGGCCGCTCCCGCCGGGCGCACGCACCGAATGCCGTCCAGGATCGCAGCCGGTGAGCCCGAGCAGTCGATGAAAACGTCCGCGTCCGTCGCCTCCTCCTCGAGGCTCGAGGACGACGTGTCGACCACCTGCGTGGCGCCGATCTCCGCCAGGCGTGCCCGACGCGCGGGAACAGGGTCGCTGACGATGACCTCCGTCGCCCCCGAAGCCAAGGCGACAAGGGTGACCGCGGCACCGATAGGCCCGGCACCGGCCACCGCGATTCGCGATCCGACTCTTATCTCCGCTTTGCGACAAGCCCAAAGCCCGACCGACAGCGGCTCGCAGAGGGCGCCCGCGTCGTCTGTGACCTGGTCGGGCAGGGAGAAGGCATAGTCCTCGTGGATCGTCACGTAGCGGGCGAGCGCACCGTCGACCGGCGGTGTCGCGAAGAACACGACTTCGCGGCACAGGTTGTAATGGCCGGTGCGGCACTCCCGACATGAGCCGCAGGGCACCCCCGGCTCGAGAGCGACTCGCTGCCCCAGCTCGTGGCGCTCGGCCAGGTCGCCTCTGCCGACGACGACCCCGGAGGCCTCGTGGCCGAGCACCATGGGTGAGTGGACTATGAAGTCCCCGATCCGGCCGTGCTCGTAGTAGTGGACGTCGGAGCCGCAGATGCCCACGGACGCCACCTGTACGAGGACCTGTCGGGGACCGGGAACCGGCACAGGCCGGTCCTCGATCCGGAGATCACCTATGCCGTGAAGCACCGCCGCTTTGTTTGACAGTCCCAGCATGGTATCCACGCCCTTCCTGGCCGGAGCCTATTTAGAGACTAGTTCTACGTGGTGACGACGACCCAGGTACCTGACTCGGTGCCCCGATCGCCACTTCTCCCGCTATTTAGCGGGCTCTGCGCATGCTCGCCGGGCCGGTGCTCTCAAGGCACCAGGACGGCTTTCATGCAGGACGGGTCGCTTCTGAGTGCCTCGAGCGCGCGCTCGTAGTCTCCAAGATCGAACTCGTGCGTGACGATGCCTTCGGTACGGACGCGTCCGGAACGGAGCACACCGAGGGCGCGGTCAAAACAATGGGTCTGGGCGAAGGACCCTTTCACCGTGAGCTCCCGGCGGAAGATCTCATAGGGGTGAAGGGGAAGCACGGACTGCTCATCTGACATCCCGTAGACGAGGACCGTGCCGCCGTCGCGGACGAGGGGCAGGCACAGCTCGGCGACCGAGGTGGCACCGGTCGCCTCGACCACGACGTCGTAGCCGTCCGGCGCCCCGTCACGCAGGGTGGCAAGCGAGGCTCTCGGATTCGCCCTCTCCATCTGGACCGTCGCGTCGACTCCGTACTCGCGGGCGAGTGCCAGCTTGAACTCCGTCGGCGCCGCCACGGTCACCCGAGCCGCCCCGCCGTGCACGATCAGCTGTGCGAGCACGAGCCCGGTCGGGCCCGCCCCGAACACAAGCACCTCAGAGCCGGGCCGCAGGTCCAGCACGTCCATGCCGTGAATGGCGCAAGCGGTGGGCTCGGTCATTACCGCCGTGGTCGGGCTCAAGTCGTCCGCCGGGAAGCACTTCTCCGCCCTCACGATGACGAACTCCGCGAATGCTCCTGGCCCGTTGACACCAAGTGAATAGAAGTTGCGGCAGAAGAGCGGCTCGTCGCGACGACACGACGTGCAGTAGCCGCACAGCACCGTGTTGTCGGCGGCGACACGCTGGCCGACCGCGAGCCCTTCGACAGATTCCCCGAGTAAGTCGACGCGACCGACGATCTCGTGACCGGGTGTGAGCGGGTACTTCGAGAAGAAGCCCCCCTCGTGGATGTGCAGGTCCGTACCGCACATTCCCGCCATCTCGACGGCAAGACGGACCTCCCCGGCGCCAGGCACCGGCATCGGGACCGTAAGTACCTCGAACTGCCGGGGCGCACTGTAGACGACGGCTCTCATGGCGTGGTCGCTCCAAACATGTGCAGGAGGCAAACGATTCACCACCTGTGCAGACAAAGGATAGAGAGCATCGGTCGCGCCGATCGAATCCCTGCGATGGCCTCGCCGTCTTGAGGCGCCGGACAAGAACAGGTCTGAGCCGACTGCCGGCACCTGATCAAGAAGGCGTCCGGCGAACGGTGGCCAGTTTCCGTCCTGGGAACGCTTTGGGAAGAGGGCTCCTTCAAGGTGGCGGTGTCGGCCCCGAAGCCGCAAGTGAAAGGTTTGGAGGAAGCCATGAACAGCACCTTGACCGCTCGGAAGAGCGACGGCACGACAAGGCCAGCGACGACACGACAACCGCAGGCACAGGTGCGCAGGACATCACCAAGCGCCCGCCGCCTTTGGGGGGCGCTGGTCGGCACCGGAGTCGCCGCGCTGCTCGCCTGTGGCGCGGCGTGGGCGCCCGGCGCGACGGCTCAGACTCCAACAGTTGGAGTGACCCTTCTTCATCTCTGTGCCGCCAACTCCAGGCCTCAGCTGGTAGTGCCCGGTGGCCCGACGCGCCCGACTCGCCGCACGCGCACGTTCAGCTGCAGTGTCACCCCCGTGCACGGCCCAATGGCCCGTTCCACAGCCATCTCGTAGGGCCCAGAACAACCATGTCGGCCGAGTAGCCGCGAACGATCGCCTCGTTGAGCGGTCGCCGTTGCGGTCGACGGACGGATGATCGGATCGAACCTCTCCCGGGTGATCCGCTGCTGGCCACATGGCCCGTCGACAACTCGGCCAACTGCGGCAAGAATTGGCCCATGTCCGAGATGAAACCGCCTCGCCGCTACGTCGAGCCCGGCTGGTTCACCCGGAACGTGTTCAACCGTGCGATAGCGCTGCTCACCCGCGCGGGCGTGAGCGTATGGGGATCACGAGAGCTCCGGGTACGCGGGCGCAAGAGCGGGGATTGGAGGTCAACGCCGGTCAACCTGCTCAGCTTCGCCGGCGAGCACTATCTGGTGGCTCCTCGAGGCGAGACGCAGTGGGTGCGCAACCTCCGCGTCGCCGGTACCGGCGAGCTACGGGTAGGAAGGCGTGTTCAGGTTTTCCAGGCAACAGAGTTGGCCGACGCGGACAAGCTCGAGGTGCTGCGCGCATACCTCAAGCGCTGGAAAGCTGAGGTAGGCGTCTTTTTCGGCGGGGTCGACGCCAGTGCGTCCGATGACGACCTCTTGCGGATCGCCCCCGACCACCCGGTGTTCCGCCTCGCGCTCACGCAGAACCCCTGAACTGCCTGATCAGCTGCGAGAAGCGGGACCGGGCGGCCTGCCTCTCGCTCGCGACGAATCAGCGGCGCTTGGACTTGCGAATGGGCACGCGCGCCACTGCGCCGATCGCCGGAGCCAACGTCAGCCACAGGCCGATCGTGACCACCATCGAGGTGATGTAGCCGAACGGGTGGATCCCGACATCTGTGCGGGCGATCCCTGCGAAGATCATCAACACCCACGCGCTGACGAAGAACATGGGGCCGGCCGACACCACTTTGAAGAAGTTGCGCACCGCTAACACCTCCTGGTCGCAACATATAGCCCCGGGGCCCCGCGCCACCACGACGTGCTGACCTCGATGCGGCTCGGGCTCTCATCGGGCCTCGACAAGTCGCCGTCAGGATGAAACCATCGAGGCCGAGCCGAACGCACCGCGAAGACCAGTTGTCGAGACCAGCAGGTCCCGTAATGCCGCGATCGCCTCTTCCCCCCTGACAAGGGCGAAGATCCGAATGGCAATGCTCGGGCGTCCTATTCCTGGCGGGCAGCGAAGGGGGAAGGCCAGATGAGCCAAGTACGAGGCATCACTCCTGCCGGCCGGAACAGGCGGTAGGGCGATGCTCGAGGACGAAATCGAGACTGCCGGAGACCGCGACCCTGTGATCGCCGTCCGGCTATCGCCCGACGACGATGTAGCCGTCGCGATGATGGAGGTTCCCAGTGGTGCCCCGGTGCATGTCGATCGAGAAGTCGTAACGGCTGTCCAGACCATTCCCCGAGGTCACAAGATTGCGTTGAGACAGATCGCCCTCGGGGACCCCGTGCACAAGTACGGCCAGATCATCGGGTTCACGACCGCACCGGTGCTGACGGGCCAGCACGTCCACACGCACAACCTCGAGTTCCGGGTCTTTGCACGCGCCCATCGGTTGGGAGGTGAGGGACAGCCCACACCGACGGTCGCGGTCGCCGATCGCCTCAGTTTCAACGGCATCATCCGCTCCGACGGCCGAGTGGCTACTCGCAACTACCTGGGCGTGCTGACCTCGGTGAACTGCTCGGCGACGGCGGCGAAGATGATCGCCCGCCATTTCGACCGACCTGGTGTCCTCGATGACTTTCCGGGTGTCGACGGTGTCGTCGCACTCACCCACACAAGCGGTTGCGGAATGGACGGCCACGGCCAGGGCCTCGAGGTTCTCCGGCGCACGCTGACGGGCTACGCACGTCACCCGAACTTTGCCGGCGTGCTCCTGGTCGGCCTGGGATGCGAGGACAACCAGGTCGACACCCTCGCCGAGTCCTGGTCACTGCCCCCGGGGACCCTGCTTCGCGTCATGACGATCCAAGGAGAGGGCGGGACGAAAGCCACCGTGGCCCAGGGCATCGCCCACCTGACCGACATGTTGCCCCAAGCCAATGCGGCGGTTCGCCGGCCCGTGCCGGTCAGCGAGCTTGTCCTCGGGCTGCAATGCGGCGGTTCGGACTCGTTCTCGGGAATCACCGCCAATCCCGCACTGGGCGTCGCGGCAGATCTGCTGGTCGCGCAGGGTGGCACGGCGATCCTTGGTGAGACCCCCGAGATCTACGGAGCCGAGCATCTGCTTACGAGTCGCGCTGTCAGCACAGAGGTGGCCGAGCAGCTGCTCGAGCGAATCCGCTGGTGGGAGTCCTACACGGCGGACAATCACGGTTCTATGGACAACAACCCCGCTCCGGGCAACAAGGCCGGAGGATTGACGACGATCCTCGAGAAGTCCCTCGGGGCGGTTGCCAAGGGCGGCTCGAGCGTCCTGACCGGAGTGTACGGCTATGCGGAAGAGGTCACGAAGAAAGGGTTCGTGTTCATGGACACACCGGGTTACGACCCGGTATCGGTAACCGGGATGGTGGCTGGAGGCGCGAACGTCGTGTGCTTCACGACAGGCCGCGGCTCGGCCTTCGGGTGCAAGCCCGTGCCCAGCCTCAAACTGGCAACGAACACGCCTCTGTTCCGCGCGATGACCGATGACATGGACCTCAACTGCGGCGCCATCGCCGACGGCGATCTCGACGTGGAGGAAATGGGCCGGCGGATCTTCGACGCGCTCGTGGCAACCGCTTCAGGTTCGAAGACCAAAAGCGAGCAGTTAGGCCTAGGCGACGAGGAGTTCGCCCCCTGGCAGCTGGGGGCTGTCATGTGAATCAAGGGGCGCCCTCCTTCGCCATCCTGGTATGTCGACGCGTATCGCACGCCGGCTCGTGAACAGAGGGAGTATTGGCCTGGCTGGGACGGCCGGATCTGACCCTCCGTGTGAGACACGATCCGATCACACACGTTCAGAGCCTCCATCGATGTGATCTGCGCGTGCCCTGCCGATGAGCGCGGGCGTCCTGTTGGCAAACGAGGTGGACCATGACGGGGACTTCTCTTGACCTACACCCCAAAAGTGGACTTCCCGGGCCGCGCAACCAAACCCATGTCCGGCGACGGTGTCGCAGCCATGCAGTTCCGCGAGTTGCGCTGCTGGCGGCCTGGCGGCGGCCCTCACCACGGTGAATGATCGATCCGCCATGTTGCTCGTGAATCTCCGAATGGGCGACTACGACACTTTGATAGTGAGCTGATGTGTGACGGGTATGAAGCCGGGCCCTGCGAGGACAGCTGAGACCGAGACTGTCTGGCCGATCACAGACGCCGGGATGTTGCGCAGCGAAAGATCCGCCTTGCCATCGAGTACAGGAGCTCCGGCTATCACCTTGGTGACGAGGGTCGGAGGGGCGTAGGAGGTGGTCTTCTGCTTCCAGGTCCCGTACAGCTTCACCGTCAGTCTGGGATCGCTGAAGGCGTACCCGGTGGCGGTCTGGACGACGGCCACCAACTTGCCGGTGGGGGCGAGGGTGGCCCGGGCGGGAAGGTAGAGCTTTGCATCGCCCGCGAGAGAAACGTTGCCCACAATGGCTGCATAGCCAGTAGACGTCTGGGCAGTGGCGTCAGCGAACTCGAGTGTGGTCCGTGTCGAGGTAGCTGTAAGCACCTCGTGCCGCAACGTCCAATGCATGTTGGCGTCGGTATTGGGCTTGGCATTGAAGCTCGGAGCTGCTACCAGCTTATTCGCCCAGCTGACGTCCACTACTTTGACCCAGTTGACACTCTTGAACTCGGGAGGGCCGTAGTTCGGGTACCCCGATTCGTACCATTGCAACAGGTAGGTCAATCCGGGGATGGTCTTGACGGTCTGGCTGACGCTCCCCCGAGCGAAGTACGACAACTTAACCATCCAGGTCGTGCCGGGCGGGGGCTGGAGCCCCTGGTACGTGGAGGAGTAAACCTGGATACCTCCGCTGCCGGTACCGATGGTTCCGACGGTCCAGCCCGGCAATATGGAGCTTCCCGTCGGCACGGTTGCGCCGCTGTAGTACTTGGCTGGGAGCGCGAATTGGCCGTTGTCGAGGATGGTCGGGACTGGTGCCGCCTTGCTGATCGGGGTCGTGGCGACCCCGATGGCACCAGCCGGTCCGTAGAGACCACACATCAGAGCACCGCCCAGCACCACTGCGGCCCCGAGCTGGAATGCCCGCAATCTTGACATTGGCACGTCTATTCCCCCCGATTATCGATGAAATGGTTCACACACGCAGGTGTTCCCGCCTACTGCTGAACCGAGCGGGTCGACTTCCTTGCTTCAGGTTCTGGCGCTGTTGAGGATACTCGCATGGCTCATCTCAACAAGCGACACCGATGGTAGCGATCACGGGAAACTCCCCAGACTCGATCACGACAGGTGAGCTACATCTACGATGCAAACGGCCACAAGGTCGCGATGAGCGACGCCTCGGGCACCTCGTCGTTCGCCTGCGACCCCTTCGGCGAGCTCACCTCGGCCACGAACGGGGCCCACCAGATGGCCGCCTACGCCGACAACGCCGACGGGGAGCTGACCGGGGTCACCTATCCGCTGCCAGCACCGCCACTTGGGGGACAGACACCGTCGCCTACAACTACGACGACGCCGACGAGCTCACATTCCCTGTCACAAAATCATGGCCTGCGGTGCTTACGAATTGATGGGGACCGTATTGACCTTGTCGTCTAAAACGAGGGGTGGAGCTCTGCCAGCATCGACCGGCTTCGAGGAGTTCTTCCGGACGGAGTATCCGTTGCTAGTGCGCATCTCCTACGCCATCGTTCGCGACCCCCACCTTGCGGAGGACGTCGCTCAGGACGTTCTCATCGCAGCTCAGCAGCGATTTCCAGAACCCCTCGGATCCGACCACGCGCAAGCCTGGGTCAAGGTTGCGACGACCCATGCGAGCTTGAACGTCATCCGCAGCAGCCGTCGCCGTCAGGTTCGCCAGGAGCGCGCCCCGCAGGCAACGCCGGTGATTGGCCCGGAGGAGCTCGCCATCGCGAACGAAGAAGGTCGTGAAGTACGGACCGCGCTCGCCCACATGCCGAGACACGCCGCGACGGTTCTCGTGCTTCGCCACAGCGGGCTCAGCTACGCCGAGATCGCAGGGGCGATGGAAGTCAATGTCGGCCAGATCGGGACGATGTTGCGGCGTGCCGAGGCCAGATTTCGCAAGGAGGTTGATCATGCGACACGTTCCTGATGGCACGCTTC
Source organism: Acidimicrobiales bacterium (assembly GCA_050012675.1). GTDB lineage: Bacteria > Actinomycetota > Acidimicrobiia > Acidimicrobiales > Bog-793 > Fen-455. The sequence continues at coordinate 7,145 of JBEKGS010000049.1, read as the reverse complement.
GTCGGCTCATCGACGAGCCGTTGGCCGTCGCCGACCGCGACGCTGGACACGTCGAGGAATGCGGGCGTTGCCGGGCGCGATCGCAGCGGATCGCCGAGGACGCCACGACTGTGGAGCGGTTTTTCGACGTGCGGGTGCCCGCCGACACTGATTCGGGCCTTGCCCGCTCTCGAGCGTCGCTCATCGAGAAGCCTTCGCGCCGGACGACATGGCGCGTCGGACCGGCTCGCAGCTGGCGATTCATGGGGGCCTCGCTCAGTACCGGCGCCTCGCTCGCCGCGGTCGGCGTCGTGATCGTCGGGGTCGCCGCCGCTGCGACGCTCACCACCGTCTTCGCGCCGACGCAGGTCGCCAGGGTGCCCGTGAGCCAGGCCGACGTGCAAGAGCTCACTCAGTTGATGGGGCTCAGCACGACGACCTCGTTCGACGGTTTCAGGAGTCCGTCAGGATCAGAGACGCTGCCTTTCGGCGTGCTGAGCTGGACGTCGTCGGGGGGCGCCGGGCAGGTGGCGTCCCTCGCGGCCGCCGAGGCGGCGACCGGGCTCTCGGTGACGCTGCCGACCAGGCTCCCGAACGGCGTGAGTGGGATTGATCGCTACGCGGTCATGCCGAAGGTCACTGTGACGATCGCCTTCGGCGCCAGTGCGGGATCCGGCCTCTCTGGCAGTTCGCTCCTGGTGAGTCTCGGCCCCGCGGTCGCAGTGTCCTACAGCGGCGCTACGACGATCGATGACATCGGACCGCTCGCGATCCTCACCGTGGCGCAGCCGATTGCGACCTCGACCGGCGCGACGGCGAGTCAGATCGAGAACTTCCTGTTGTCCCAGCCGGGCGTGCCGGCCGATCTCGCCGCGGAGATCCGCCTGCTCGGGAACCTGCAGACGACCTTGCCGATCCCGACACCACCGGGAGCTAGCTCGGAGTCGACCGAGATCGACGGCTCACCGGCAGTGGTCGTGGCCGATAATTCCAATGCGGCCTCTGGAGCGATCTGGGAGGACCGCAAAGGCGTTGTCCACGCCGTAGCCGGCCTACTCGACAAGGAGGACGTTCTGAGTGTCGCTCAACAGATCGGCTGAGCCAATCCGCGAGCACGCCGCGCTAGCCAGCGGCTACCTGGCGGACAAGTCGCGCAGCGATCCGCGCGTCTCGCCAGCCGTGCTGACGATCGAGCTTCGTAAGGAGTTCCGCACCACGACGGCGCTGAGCGGCCTGTCGATGACGGTCGGCCGCGGTGAGGTCTTCGGGTTCCTCGGACCGAACGGGGCAGGCAAGACCACGGCCGTCAAGCTCCTGCTCGGTCTCGTTCGGCCCTCCGGCGGCGAGGCCATGGTGCTCGGCGCTGCTGCAGGTGATCGGGAGACGAGGCGGCGGATCGGCTACCTTCCAGAGCTCTTCCGGTTCCAGGGCTGGCTGACAGCCTCAGAGGTGCTGATGCTGCACTGTCGCTTGATCCAGCTCCCACGCGCCCGAGCTCTGAGCGCGATCGATGAGGTCCTCGAGACGGTCGGCCTCGCCGAGCGCCGCGGCGACAAGGTCGGGACGTTCTCCAAAGGCATGCAGCAGCGCCTCGGACTCGCCGTCGCGCTCGTCGGAGATCCGGATCTCGTCATCCTGGACGAGCCCACGAGCGCCCTCGACCCAGTTGGTCGCCACGACGTACGTGGGATCATCCGCCGCGTGCGGGAACGGGGGGCCACAGTCTTTCTGAACACGCACCTCCTCGAGGAAGCCGAGCACGTCTGCGATCGGGTCTGCGTGATTGATCGGGGACGTTCGATCGCTACTGGCGCGCTAGTGGACCTCCTCGGTCGCTCCTCGAGCGTGCGGCTCAAGGTGGCGGGCTTGAGCGATGACGACCTCGCGGTGATCGCCAGGTTCGGCGACGTCGCGCGAGATGGAGAGTGGCTGACCGTGGCCCGGATACAAGCTGATGAGGTCCCTGCACTTGTCGCCGCGGTCGTGAGCGCTGGTGGCCGAATTGGGGCCGTCATCCCGGAGCAGCAGACCCTCGAGGAGCGCTTCCTCGAGCTGCTGGGCAAGTCATGAACCCGGTCGTCACGATCGCGTTGCTCACCCTACGTGAGGCGGTCAGACGGCGGCTCGTCGCTGCGTGCGCGGCCATCACCATCGGGCTCGTCGCGCTGAGCGCGTGGGGATTCGATCGTCTTAGCCACAACGCCAGCATCACCTCGGGAGAGGTCGGCGTAGCGATCCCCCAGGCGCTCATCTTGTTCATGTTCATGTTCAGCTTCGTCGTCGCCCTGAGCGCCTCGGCGATGGCGTCGCCTGCTATCTCGGCAGAGGCCGAATCGGGCGTCCTGCTCTCAATCCTCGCGAGACCTGTAAGACGGAGCGAGGTCCTGCTCGGCAAATGGTTGGGTCTCGCGACCGTGATCCTCGCCTATTCGGCGGTGGTCTCCGGTCTCGAGGTCGGCGTCGTCGACTGGGTCGGCGGGTTCGTTCCGCCTAACCCCGTGCTCGTCGCCCTTTACCTCTTCGCCGAGGGCGCGATGCTCCTCACGCTCACGTTGCTGCTCAGCACGCGGCTGTCGGCCATCGCGACCGGGGTCGTCGCGATCGCCCTTTTCGGGGCTGCATGGTTGGCAGGGGTCGTCGGATCGCTCGGGACGGCGTTCAAGATCTCCTCGCTCACGACCATCGGCGACGTCGCGCGCTACATCCTTCCGACCGACGGCCTTTGGCGTGGCGCGATCTACTACCTGGAGCCGCAGTCCTTTGTTGTGCAGCGCCTCACAAATTCGCCCGACAGCGGCAATCCGTTCTTCGCACAGGCGCCGCCAACGTGGACGTACCTGGTCTGGGTCGGTGTCTGGTTTCTCGCGGTGCTCGCTGCGGGGATCGTCAGCTTTGACCGTCGCGAGCTGTGATGCGCCACAACTAGGTTCCTGGTGCGCGTCTGGACACGGTCACGTTCGTGGGCTCTCAGCGGAGCTCATGACGGCGTGCGTCCGCGGATTGAGTTCGCCCTGTGATCGCTGGGACAACGATCGACGACTCGCCGGCTAGCTCGGACCCTCCCTCCCGTCTCGGGTGGGGAGTTCAAGCGATCCGCGCAGATTCTCGGTGGGACGAGACCTGCCGAGGTCGAGGACTGGGCGGATCGAGGCACGGGGAGGGCGACCTCGCGGGAGGATCGCTCGCTGATCATCACTATGCCGGGAACCCCCGGGGGGTTCGGTGCGACTCCCGGCTGGTCCGTCCGTTCCGTGCGCAGGCACCGTGCCAGCTCCGTGCGCAGCTCACCCCCTGCCCTGGACGAACAGGGTTGTAGATGGTCAGGCGCGGACTCAATGAGCGCGTTGGAGAGTTGGTGAGTGGAGCTACACGCACATAGCGCGCACGACAGGAGCCCTTCAGTCGTCGAGGGTCCAGCGCGGCGGCAACGAACTAGGGGGAACGCCACTGGGCCTTGTGCCCATGAGTAGGTAAATCGCGTAGTCCACGTCCCGCTCTATGCGCCCTTTGTCGGCCGGCAAGCCGGCGTTTGCCGCGTTGCAAAACGCGTCCGAGAGGCCCACGGTCTTGCCCTGTGACCAGTAGTTCGTGTAGCAGCTCTTCAGCGCCATCGCTCCATTGAAGGCATCTCTGTCCCAGCGGCCAGCGAACAGTAGCCACCACACCTGTGCCTGGTCGACAGAGTCGCTGAGCCACCCGCTCGTCTTGTAGTTGACCCAGAGGGAGCCGTCCCAACCCCAGGCGTCGAGATCGCTGCCGACGCTCGCAGTACTCCGGTAGCTGCCGAGCACCCCGTCGAGGAGACGGTCCTGCTTGTAGATGATCTGCCGCGTCCTGTCGACCCTGAGGAGGTTGTAGTAGGCCTCTTCGGGTGAGCGGGTAGGACGGGCGAGAAATTCCACCAGGTACTCCTCGACCGCGTCTCCAAAGTCTCCCGAAACGCCGTCATTGTAGGCAAAGTAGCTTTTCGCCTTTATTTCGTCTCGTAAGACCGAGAACCTGTCCGTGAAGCACGCGGTGATTACAACCAGGCTGTCGTCGAAGTTCGCGTGCCTGGCGCCGGACAACCATGCCCAGAAGTACGGTGTTATTCCGACAACGAACGTACATTCGGTCGGCAATCTGAAAGCCAGCAACGAACAGTCAGGCGCCTCGAGAATATAGGCCTTGGCGGAATCAGGCCCTTTGTAAGCGGCCAAGGAGGCGAGACCTTCGCTCTTCAGCTGAGCGTCGTACTGTTCGTAGGCTACCTCGCTGGCGACCATGTGGCCGTGCTTGTTCTTCTTGCCCTTTGCGCTTACCTCGCTCGCGGTCATGAGTTGGCCCTTATCGTTCCCGTGGGTTGAGAACATCACAAGCCCCGGTGACTTGCTGAGTGCCGCCGCAATGGCTTCGACAGTGGCGCTCTTGCCGGCGAGAAGGGTGACTCGGTAGTGGTGCTTTTGAAGCGTGCTCGCGTTCTTGAAGATGGGGCCACCCTCCCCAGCGACATAAGTCGGGTCAATGAGCACAGCCGTGCGGTTCATGGGGTCGAATTCGGAGTCTTGATGGACTTCGGGGTCCAGGTAGATGCGGGGATCGCCGACCAAGGAGTTGACCGTGAGCTTGGCGGGGGCGTTGGGAGAGGGCAAGAATGACCACAGCGTGACGACGACCGGAGGGGAGTCGCTGTAACTGATCTGGATGTCAGTTCCGAGGTCCTGTACCCCGGTGATGCAATCCTCGCCCTCGTTGCACTGACCCGCTTGCGCGTGAAGCGCCTCCTGGGGGCCACGACGCCCGTCAGCGGTGTCTGCACCCACTTGGCTTGGCGACGGCGAGTCCATCCAGGCCTGGGCGTAGGCAAACGCCTGGTCAGTCGCGAGGGCGGGACTGATCGAAGACGTGCTTGGGGTTCATCGCTGCGTTGTAGACGGCCAGAGAAGTGCCTTTGCCAGATGAAAAGACCTTGAAGGGCATGTTGACCTGGCTCGCCGTGATGCTTAGGGGGAAGGTGGCATCGGCGTTGAAATCGGAGCTCACGATATGGAGGGACAGTTGCCCCCCGCTGTAGGAGTAGGTCCCGGTATAACCCAGTGCTTCCTTGGCATCGGCCAAGTAGAGGAAAGCCTCTCCGCCGCCCGCAAAGAGGAGATCGACCTCCGCCCCCGGGTTGGGGTGGCCGCCGCCCGAATCGTGGACCAGCGTGTAAGCCAGTCTGACGAGGGGGCTGCCTGTTGCCGCGCCAGTCAGGGACTGGCTCCGGCTCTCCTCAGGTGGGGCCAACTGTTTGTAGGTTCGGCGAACTACCACTGCCGAGGGACGGTGGACACGTGGCAATGGAACAGCGGTCGCCCCGGCGACGGCAGGTGCTCCCATCGCAACCAGCCCGCAGAAAGACGCCATTGCCCCGAGGCGGGCGAAGATCCGAGACTTGCGGTGGCCCAAGGAAGATGCGACAAAGACGTCCATGACGCCCTTCTCTCCGAGGGCCTGGCCCTCGCTCGGTTACCTTGTGAAATTCACGACGAGGTTACCGGGACGGCCCGGTTATCTCCAAGTCCGAGTACCTCGGTTCATCCGCTCAAGAAGGCGCCAAAAACTCCCAGTGGTCAATAGGGGGTTACGCAGTTCGCGAGCAAGGGAAGGCAGGTCACGTCACCGCCTTCACGTCCACTGTCCGAGACGGCAGCCGGAACTTCGTCTTCTCGATGATGGGCTTCCACACTCGGTTCGATGAACTCCAAGTTGATCTACTAACTGTGACCTGCGGCGTTGCTGAGGTCTCGGCGACGGCCGGAACAATCCCTGACCGCAAAGGAGCGCGGCCAATGCCGGCTACCAATACGACTTGAGAAGCACTTCGGCCAAGGCATCCTCATGAACGGCACTGACCTTGGACTCGATGACACATTCCACCGTTCCGTTCTGGACGGAAAGGAGATAGGGAGGTACCCGGTATGCCGCGATCCCTTTACCCAGGGTCACGATCAAGATGCTGGTCTTGGGTAGGGCATTCTCCTCCGCGAGAAACGCCTTACGGGTTTCCGACATGTATGAGAGCGTCGTCTTACTCTTTCCGCTCGTGTACTGACACTCCAGAGCCATTCCCGGGACGTCGGTCACGACCGTTGGTTTCGAGACGGTCAACGCGAGTGCCCTGCCGACCAGACCAGCAGGGGGGCACTTTGTTGGCAGCCCCGAGGAAGCAGACGAGGCGTTTGCCACGAGCGATCTTGACGTTGCTGTCAGCGGTGTCGCGGTTGCCACGGCCATTGTCGCTGAGGTAGCGACGATGCACACAGCACCGATGAGGGTGATTAGGGTCTCTTCATATTTGGTCCTCCTCACTGACAAAAGACTGCCTACTGTTTGCCTCCGCGCTTGAATTAGGCGTTACTGCTTATTTGCTCTGGGACAGAGCGACGCATCGAATGACGCCCTGATTACGACGCCACGCCGCGTTAGTAGACGGACATCGTGCCAAGAAACGCTGGTGTTGCTGTCAGCGATTCTCTCGTCCTCCGCCTGGTCTCCCGTCGGCAAGCGTTTCTCGCGCGGGGATGGACACAAGGGCGCATTCGCCTTGGACTTGCTGGAATTGGCCTCCCGGCTGCCGGCCGGGTCAACTCATGCGTAGCAGGATGCCGCCCTTGCCCACGGCGACACAATCGGTCGCGTTAAGACAGCTGACGCCCGTCAGTTGCTTGGTACTGCTGCCACCGGCCGCGACTTGGCTGGTCCAAGTCGTGCTGCCGTCGGCAGAGGTAAGCACCGTGCCCTGGTCTCCCACGGCGACGCAGAACCTCGTGCTCGGGCAGCTGACGCCGCGCAGCACCTCGCCATTGCATAAGGAGCCAGTGACGCAGTCGAGCGTCATCGCCTTGACCTCCCCGGTCGGCGAGTTGGCTCCACTGAGAACGTCGTCGAAGCCCGAGGTGTAGCTCGTCCAAGTGACGCCGCCGTTCTTGGTCTCAAGGATGACGGCGTCAAAAGCACTGCCACCGACCGCCACAGAAGCTGGGGCTCGGACAGCTCACCCCGTACAGTGAGTAGGTCTTGCTGCCCGATTGCCGTGAGGCCCAGGTTGCACCGGTCTCCGGTAGCTCCGCAAAACGATGAGTCGTCCGAGCAGCGGTAGTGGGGGCTCATGATGTCGTAGTCCCGCCGACGGCCACGCACTGTTT
>JBEKGS010000048.1:0-29342 GCA_050012675.1 Acidimicrobiales bacterium | reverse complement strand
GGCACACGGGCAGGGCACGTGTGGAGCTTCCGACTCGAAGCGGACGGCCCGACGACCACGGTCGTGACCGAGATCTTCGACTGCACCCGGTCGCCGGATTGGTTGAAGAAGGCCGTCAAGGGGGGCACGCGCTGGACCGAGTCGATGACCGCAACCCTGGCCCGCCTCGACGAGCAGTGCGCGACACGAATGACTCGTGACGATGTCGGAGACGACGGGGTCCGACCCACCGCGAGCGCGGAGAAGGCGGTAGCTTCGTCGGCGACCGACGCTTCGGCGATCACCTTGGTCGAGGATCCCGACGCTTCAGCGCGGACTGAACGAGAGGCGCTCCTGGCCACGCTCCAAAGTCAAAGGAACCACGTCCTCGGCATCCTCGAGGGTCTGGACGACGACGCGCTGCACCGTTCTCTGCTCCCCTCCGGCTGGACCTTTACCGGGCTGGTCAACCATCTCGCCCTCGATGTCGAACGGTTCTGGTTCCGGGCGGTGATCGCCGCCGAGCCGGCCGCCATCGAAGAGACCGTCAGCGACTCGGCCGACGCGTGGAACATCTGCATGACGCTGCCGGGCACCACGGTCATGGACACCTACCGTCGGGAGACTGAGCACGCTGACGCTGTGCTCGCGACCACGACCCTGGACCATCCCCCCAAGTGGTGGCCGGCCAATCTGTTCGGGTCCTGGCGTCTCCACACGGTTCGGGAGGTCATGCTGCACGTGATCTCCGAAACCGCGACCCACGCCGGTCATCTCGACGCGGCCCGCGAACTCCTCGACGGCCGGCGTTGGCTGGTCCTATCCCGCTGAGCTGCGCGTGGCGGTCAAATCGGGCCCGCCATTCGCCATCGAGAGGATGGACCCGCGCGATACGCCTCCCTAAACGCATGGCGTGTGCTCGCCGATATTGGCGCGCGACAAACGCACAGAGGTCGGCACGGCGACTACTCCTGCCACGCCATGTGGTTTGGTGTGATCATTGGTAGATGAGAGACACCTTGTACTACAAGGAGCACCTTGCCGCCGAACGGTTGCAGCAGTGCTATCAGCTCGCGTCGGACCGAGTGCAGCAGTACCTTCGCGCCGAAGTCGAGTTCGTGGTCGCGCGGTTGGGTCCTCACGACGTCGTACTCGACCTCGGCTGCGGCTACGGACGCACCATGCCTGCCTTCGCCGGGTCATCGCGTCTGACCGTTGGTGTCGACAACTCGCTTGCCAGCCTTCGACTGGCCCGACTGCGCCTTGGCGCGGCGACAAGCGGCCACCTCCTGTGCGCCGACGCCAGGCACCTCGGGTTCTCGACGGCCTGCTTCGACCGCGTCGTCTGCATCCAGAACGGGATCTCTGCCTTCCACGTCGACCGGCGGGAGCTGGTCCGAGAGGTAGTCCGCGTGCTTCGTCCCGGCGGTATGGCGCTGTTCTCCACCTACTCGGACCGGTTCTGGGAAGATCGCCTGGACTGGTTCGAACGTCAGTCCGCTGCCGGTCTCGTCGGAGATATCGATCGGATCGCCACTCGCGACGGAGTCATCGTGTGCAAGGACGGCTTCACTGCTGGAACCGTGCACGAAGACGAGTTCCGCACACTTGTCGCAAACCTCGATGTGGAGCTCGAGTCCCTTGAAGTCGATGACTCCAGCGTCTTCTACCTGGTACGCGTCTGAGCTCCGGGGCACGTTCCGTCCCGTGTGGACCGCCGGCCATCACGATCGTCAGCCACCACGAACTGGCAGCCGTCACGACTTCGCGCTCTCCCGCCCGCGGTCACGCCCCGAGGTCACAACCTTCAGCTCGTTGAGGGACTGTTTGATCAGTCGCGTCAGGCTTTTTGACTCGGTCTCTTCAACCCAGCGCTCGAACGCGATCTTGAAGACCGCGATACCTGCCTCGGCACTCAGGCTCGCGGCTGGGTCCTTGACGCCGCGTCTGCGCAGCGCGTCGGTGAGCGCGGTGGAAAGTGATGCAAGCTTTATCAACTCGCGCTCTTGCAGCTCAGCATTCGCGGCAATGACGCTCTGGCGCAGCCGGGCGTATTCGCGGCGCTCTTGAAGGAGGGCTCCCGCAGCCTCGAGAGCGACAGCGACGGCGTCGAACGGCCCTGCCGGATCGGGCGCGCTGGCGACGGCGTTGACGAGGAGATCCTGCAACGGCCGCGCCCCGGAGAACAGCACCTCGCGCTTGTCGGCGAAGTGACGGAAGAACGTCCGTTCCGTCAGTCCTGCCCGTGCGGCGATCTCGGCCACGGTCGTGTTCTCGAACCCGCGCTCAGCGAACAGGGCAAGGGCGGCCTGTTCAAGCCGGCCGCGGCTGTCCGGCTCCCAACGCACCATGCACGGATCGTACTAGGTGACGTCAGCTACTGACATCGATGCTAGAGTGATGACAGCAACTGACATGCCCGCCCTCCGTAGAGGTGGTCAGATAGGAGAGGTCGTTCTCATGCGTATCTTCGTTACCGGGGCGTCCGGCTGGATCGGCTCCGCTGTCGTCCCCGAGCTCATCGGCGCGGGGCATCAAGTCGTCGGGCTGGCTCGTTCGGATGCTTCCGCCGCCGCACTCGCCGCCGCCGGAGCACAGGTACATCACGGCACTCTCGACGACCTCGACAGCCTGCGGGATGCAGCTGGAGCGTCGGACGGCGTGATCCACCTAGCGTTCAAGCACGACATCGCTTTCTCGGGCGACTTCCAGGGCGCTGCCGACGCGGACCGCCGCGCTGTCGAGACCTTGGGCGAGGCCCTTGTGGGCTCAGATCGACCTATGGTCATCGCCTCTGGGACCCTAGGGCTCGCAACGGGGCGAGTCTCCACCGAGCGCGACGGACATGGTTCAGCCCCGGCGGGGGACGCCTGGGCCAGCGGTCCGCGGACTCGCTGGGCCACTTCCGAGCTGGTGCTCTCGCTCGCTTCCCGCCGAGTCCGATCGTCGGTCGTGCGACTCCCCCCGACAAACCACGGCGATGGCGATCACGGCTTCATCGCGACCCTGGTGGGCATCGCCCGCGACAAGGGCGTCTCCGGCTACATCGGAGACGGATCCAACCGCTGGCCCGCCGTGCATAGGCTCGATTCGACGCACTTGTTCCGCCTGGCTTTGGAGAAGGCACCGGCGGGCTCGACCCTGCACGCGGTCGCCGACCAAGGCGTGCCGATCCGCGATATCGCCGAGCTGATAGGGCGGCATCTCGACCTCCCGGTCGTCGCGATCTCCCCCGAGGAGGCAGTTGAGCACTTCACATGGATGGCCCACTTCCTTGCCGCCGACAGCCCCGCTTCTAGCGCGCTGACCCGCGAGCTGCTGGGGTGGCAGCCGACGCAACCCGGGCTCATCGACGATCTCAACCAAGGCCACTACTTCCGCAAGCCCAAGGATTGACCCTCGCCTCAAAGGCTCCCGTATAGAGCCCCGGTGGTGCTGTTCGCCCCACGGCTGAACGGTGCCTCAGGAGGTATCGTTCAGCCGTGATGGAAGAACCCGTGGCCGGAGCTGACGGGGACTCTCGTTCGCTTCGTGTCTCGGACCGAGAACGGGACCAGGCTGTCGGACGGCTGAAGGACGCCGTCACCGAAGGGCTGCTCGATATCGACGAGTTCGGCGAACGTACCTCGCGAGCTCTTGTCGCCCGCACGCGTGGCGAGCTGGAGGCCGTGACCTCAGACCTCCCTGTCTATGCCGGGACAGCACGGGCGACCGAGGACACCATCGAGCTCAAAGGCAGCATGAGCTCAACCGAGCGCAGGGGCGACTGGCACGTACCGCGAAAACTGGTGGTCGACTGGCGCATGGGCTCTGTCAAGCTCGACTTCACGGAGGCAACGATCCCCCATCCGGTGGTAGAGCTCGAGCTCGATCTCAAGGGCGGCTCCCTGGAATTGCGCCTGCCGGAAGGGGCGAGTGTTTCGTTGGACGGAGTGGAGGCGCAGTTCGGCAGCGTCGAGGACCACCGGCGGGGCGCACCCGCCTCGGGGCGCCCCCATTTCGTCTTGAAGGGCCGGGTCCGTCGCGGCTCTGTCGAGGTTCGCGGGCCGCGCCGCTCGTGGTCACGGCGCGAACGGAAACCCTCCTCTTAGTGCTCACGGCTGGAGTCGGGCCTTCGCGCTAGGAGCCGTGACGCGCTCGGCCTGGCAGCTGTCGCAGGCGGCCGGCTGCGGTCCGGGTCTCCCGACGAACTATACGGGAGGCCCCCCCTGCACGACCCCGAGTTGCTGCATCATGGACATGACGTCCATGACGCCCCAATGTTCGTGGGCCAGGCCGTCGTCACCGAAGCGCAGGATATCGATGGTCTGTATGTCGACGCCCTTGCCGGTCGCTGGAATGCCCATGAAGGTACCGGCGTGTGTGCCCGTGACCCGAACTCGGGCTACCACCTTGTCACCGCTCGAAATGATGTCTTCGGCGTCGAAACGGACGTCCGGGAAGCCTGCCCTCATCATCTTGAAGAGGGCCTTGGTCCCTTCTCTCGTGGGTCCCTGACCCGGGGCCACTTCGTGCTCCAGGAAGTCCTCGGCCAAATGCTCAAAGAAAGCATCGATGTCACCGGAGTTGACCCACTCGTACATCCGTCGCAGGGTCGGCGCGTGATCCATTTCAGTTCCCCCCGTTTGTTCATCGCCAGAAGCCTCTAGCGACGCATAGCGTAGCGAGGCCTCGGGTCATCGTCGATGGGCCGCGTCCGTTCGCTTTCGTGGTCGCAGGACCTGGATGCGTCGGGACGGGGTCGGTGGCGAGCCCGGCGTGACTCGGCCGGACCAAACCGCGTTTCGTTGGACAAGATGCGGCGCCTCGGCTAACAAGAGTGGACAGGCGTCGGGCGGACTCTCGAGAGGGATCCGTGGCTTGAAAGGTGTTCGCCGAACGCCTCGTGTCGCACGAGTACGCGCCAGGTCGGCGAGTAGAGAAGGGGCTCTCAGATGACGGCCACAGGACAAGGGGAGCGGAAGTTGGCAAAAGAACCATTGCGCTGGGGGCTTATCGGTTCGGGCCTGATCGCGGACACCTTCGCCAGCGATCTAGCCGTGACCGATTCCGGCCGCGTCGTCGCCATCGGGTCACGAAGCCGGGAGTCGGCCGACCGTTTCGCCGACAGGTTCGGTATTCCCAACCGTCACGCCTCCTATGAGGAACTCGTGACCGATCCGGACGTGGAGGTCGTCTACGTGGCGACGCCTCATCCGATGCACCTCGCCAACGCCCTGCTGGCGCTCGAGGCCGGCAAGCCGGTGCTGGTGGAAAAGGCATTCACGATGACCGCGGGTGAAGCTCGCGAGCTGGTGGCCAGCGCCCGCGCCAAGGGGCTGTTCCTCATGGAGGCAATGTGGACGAGGTTCCTGCCCCACATTGGTGCGGTCAATCGCCTGCTTGCCGCGGGCGCGCTCGGTGACATCGTGACGGTCATGGCAGATCACGGCCAATGGTTCCCGAAGGACCCCGGACACCGTCTCTTCGCGCCCGAGTTGGGCGGGAGCATACTGCTCGACTGCGGTGTCTACCCGGTGTCATTCGCGTCGATGGTTCTCGGCAAACCGGCCGAGATTGCCGCCCTCGTCACACCTGCGTTCACCGGCGTCGACGGTCAGACCTCGATGCTCTTCGGGTACGCCAACGGCGCTCAATCGGTGCTCACCTGTACCTCTTCCGCCAAGAGCCCCACGATTGCCGCCATCGTCGGCACCGAGGCCCGGATAGAGATCGACAGCCGCTTCTACGCGCCGTCGTCTTTCACGTTGATCGGTCGGGACGGCTCTACGACTCGCTACGAGCCGCCACACGAGGGCAACGGCCTGCATTACGAGGCCGACGAGGTCGCGCGCTGCCTCCGGGCAGGGCTCCTGGAAAGCCCGCTGATGCCGCTCGACGAGACCGTCGAGATCATGGAGACGATGGACGCCGTCCTGGCGGAGGCCCAGAGGAGATAGGGCCAAATCCCCGCAACAGCGACAAGACGAGAAACCGGTTGCAGGGCTGCCCACCCAGTATCTTCGTTGTTGAATGCAGGACTCCAAAGAGCTGAGAACTGCTCCGGGCGATGGAGTACCCGAGAGAAAGCCGTCCTCCATCGAGCGCATCCAGCGACTGGAGCGACTGGAGCAGGAACGCCTGGAGGAAAAGGCCCGCAAGGAGGAACAACGGCGCCTCGTGATCGCCGGGGCCAAGCCCGTGGGCGGCCGCCACGACCTTGTCGATCGGGTCGAGCAGATCACCAAGTACCCGATGGCCCTCCTGGGGATCGCCTGGCTCGTCATCGCCATCATCGTCCTCACGACCGACGTGAACGGCACGGCTTCGGTGTCACTCGTCGGCGCTCTCTTTGTGATCTGGGTGATCATGCTTGTGGAGTACGTGGTACGTCTTGTGATCTCGCCCGACAGCCGCGGCTATCTCAAGCGGCGTTGGGTGGAGCCGGCGACCGTGGTCGTGCCCGCCTTCCAGGGCTGGCGCCTGATCGGGATCGAGAAGATGAGCCTTCTGCTCCACGAGGGCGAGCTGCGACTGGAGGCCATACTCAAGCATCACAGTCTGTTCAGGGTGCTCGTAGCTGCGCTCGCAACCCTTGTGATCGGGGCCTGGTTGGTCTTGCTGTTCGAGGAGAAGGCCAAGACCGGCAACATCCACAGCTATCCGGACGCTCTCTGGTGGGCGATCGTGACCGTAACCACGGTCGGCTATGGCGACCGCTACCCGGTGACCGAAGGCGGGCGGGTGGTGGCGGCAGTCCTCATGCTGGTCGGGATCGGCTTGATCGGCGTGCTCACCGCCACCGTCGCGTCGGTGTTCATAAAGGAGCACACGGACGCCAACAAGGAGACCTTCAAGAAGGGCCACGCCGATCTGGGCCAGCAGCTGAGCGAGATAAGGGACCGGCTCGCGGATGTCGAGCGGCGCCTCGGTGCCACCCCTGCCGAAGTGGCGGCGATCGACGCGGCCGCGGACGCAGAGGCTGAAGCGAACGGACCGCTCGACCAAGACCAGGGACCATCCACCTCCTGAGAAAGAGAGCATCGTCGCCATGAAGGGCACCCTCACCCAAGACGGAAGGACGACCGAAGCCACCGAGCCCGAGATCACCCAGGCAGTGGCCAAAGGCGCTTTCTTCTGGCTCGATCTCGACTTGCATGACCCGGGACCCGACGACGACGTCAAGGGGCTCTTGATCAACACCTTCCACTTCCACCCTGTGGCGGTGGAGGCGGCAGACCAATTCGGTCAGCGGGCGCGCATCGACGACTACGACGATTTCGCCCATGTCGTGACCTTCGGCATGGCCGGCAACGGCAAGAGCGTGGCGGAGGTGCACTGTTTCATCACCGGCAAACTCATCATCAGCCTCCACCAGGGCGACTGCCCGGCGCTCGCCACGGTGCGCGACCGGATCGGCACCCACCATTCCTCCGATGTGTCCGCACCTCAGATCGCCGTCTTTTACTTGATAATGGACAGCTTGGTCGACTCGTTCTTCCCTGTGCTGTCCGACTTCGACGACTCGATCGACGATCTCGAAGGTGCCATCTTGAAAAAGCCCACCGAGGAGCAGTTGGGCACCCTGTTCGACATGAAGCGCCAGATCATGACCATTCGCAAGGCCGTCACGCCCCAGCGGGACATGATCTCCAGCCTAAATTCCGGCATGGTCAGCCTCCCCGGGATGACTGATCAGGGGGCGGCCTACTTCCGCAACCTTTACGACCACCTCATCCGCATAAGCGACCTGTTGGACGGGTACCGGGACCTGATCGGGGGCGCCATGGACACGCACCTGTCCATGGTTTCCAACCGGCTGAACGTGGTCATGAAACAACTCGCCATCATCGCCACCATCTTCATGCCTCTCGGGTACCTCACGGGCTTCTTCGGGCAGAACTTCGCATGGCTGACAGGCCATCTGCAGTCGAATCTCGCCTACTTCGTCTTCCTCGGCATCGGTTCCGAGCTCGTCGCCCTGGTGCTTTTGTTCATCCTCTTCAAACGGCGCGGCTGGCTCGGCGGTGACACGGCGGCCTGAACCCAGCCGGAGCGCCGCACGGTTCGGCGCTTTTCCTCCAGAGCGGAGGACTGCAATGCTGTAGGGATGCAAGGCACGATGATCACCGTCCCGACTGGGGAGCTTCCCCTGTATGTGTCCAGCCCCTCGGGCGAAGGCCCGTGGCCCGGAGTTGTCGTCATCCACGATGCCTTCGGTATGAGCCAGGATCTGCGGAACCAGGCCGACTGGCTCGCGGGCGCCGGATACCTGGCTGCGGCGCCGGACCTTTTCCACGACCGCACAAAGGCTGCCTGCATGATCTCCGCAACGCGCGACGCCAGAAGGGGCAGGGGAAGGACCTACGAGGAAATCGAGGCGACACGGGCCGCGCTCGTGGCGCGTTCGGACTGCAACGGTGCCATCGGCGTGATCGGCTTTTGCATGGGCTCGGACTGCAACGGTGCCATCGGCGTGATCGGCTTTTGCATGGGCGGCGGGTTTGCCCTGATGCTCGCACCCAGTCGCGGCTACGCCGTGACGAGCGTCAATTACGGAACAGCCCCGGAAAGGGCTTACACGCCGGGCTTCCTCAGGGGCTGTTGCCCGGTCGTCGCCAGCTACGGTGGCGAGGACCGCGTCCTCAAGAACGCCGCTGACCGCCTCGAGAAAGCCTTGACTGCCGTGCAGGTCGAACACGACATCAAGGTGTACCCAGGGGCGGGGCACGGGTTCATCAACGACCACGCAGGAGCCGGGAACAGGTCACTCGTATCGGCTGCAATGGGGAGGCTCTCGGGCACGGGTTACAACGAAGAGGCCGCCCTGGACGCCCGCCGGCGCATCATCGCCTTCTTCGATGCACACCTGAAAATTGACCTTGACGACAGTCCTTCGGGGCCGCGTGCGGACATTGTCGACAGCCCGCCCGAGCTGACCTGACCGCAGCCAATCGGGCGCATTTTGAGCTAAGGGCAGGAGACAATCCGGGGCCCGGCGGCGCGGGCGACAGCCCGAGGTCGCTGCTGGCTGAGCAGCGAGTCCCTCAGTGGACCTTGGCGGACTGCACTACGAAGTGGTCTTCTTCGACCTCGACCAGCGGCGGGACCTCTTCGTGGGTCCGCAGGTAGGTATCGGTGCGGAGCAGGCCCTCTGCCAACTCCAGCCGCTCCTCGCCGCGCCGCGCCTTTCGGGCGTGCATGTTCGCAAGCGGGTGCAGGCTGCTCTTGGAATAGCGGCCCGGGCGACCCTCGTCCTCTGCCGTGACGCCCATGACGTCCTTCTCGTGGTCGAGACCCGCCTCCCATTTCCTGTGGAGCTGAGGCACAGCGGTCAGCAGCATCTGGGTGTACTCGTGCTGGGGGTTGTCGAACACCTTCTGGGTCGCGCCCATCTCGACCACCACTCCCCGGCGCAGGATGATCGTGCGCTCGCTGATGTAGTTGCCGAGGGAGAGGTCGTGGGTGATGAAAAGCACGCCGAGCCCGCGAGCCTTCAGGTTCGACAGGAGATTGAGCACGTCCACGCGGGTCGACGCGTCGATCATGCTGATGATCTCGTCCGCGACGAGGATCTTGATGTCCAGCAGCAGGGCCCTCGCGATAAGGATCCGCTGCAGCTGGCCGCCGGAGAGCTGATGGGTGAATTTGTCGAGAACGTCCACGGGATTGAGGCCGACGGACTTGAGCGACGTTTCCACCCGCTCATGCCACTCGTCGCTGCTGACGCTCGGGAAATACGAGCGCTTGATGGTCGCAAAGACACGATCAGCCCTGAATACCGGGTTGTACGAGCTGAACGGATCCTGGAACACGCCCTGGACGTGTCGGTAGTACTCGCGCAGTCCCTTGCCCTTCAGCCTGGAGATGTCCTTGCCTTCGTAAGTGATCGTGCCCGAAGTGACGGGAGTGAGCCGGAGGATCATCTTGCCGAGGGTCGACTTCCCACTGCCGCTCTCGCCGATGAGGGAGGTCACCTCGCCCGGGAGGATCTCGAAGCTGGCTCCCCGCACCGCCGGCAGGGACTCGCCGCCGAACGTGCCGGTCTTGAAGACCTTGGTGACGTTGTCGAGCTTCAGCACGTCTCAGCTCCCTCCCGCCGGTGATGCGCCGTCTACGCGGAGCCAGCACGCCACCGAATGACCGGGCTTGACCTCCACGAAAGGCGGCTCCTCGTTGCAGCGGTCGAAGGCGAACGGGCAGCGGTCTTTGAACCTGCATCCGACCGGGGGATTGAGGAGCGGTGGCGGACGGCCGGGGATGCCTACGAGCGTGTGCTCGTCGTGACGGACACCGACCTCGGGCAGTGAGGAGATGAGCAACTGGGTGTAAGGGTGCAGGGGGTTGTTGATGACCACGTCCGCACTCGCCTTTTCGGCGAGCTTGCCCGCGTACATGATGAGGATCGTGTCCGCGACCTGCGCCAGGATCGACACGTCATGGGTTATCACCATCGTGGACTTGACGAACTTCCGGTCGCGGAACTCGAGCAGCATCTCCCCGACCGCCCTTTGCGTGGATACGTCAAGGGCGGACGTGATCTCGTCCGCGATGAGCAGAGACGGATTGAGCAGCGTCGAGATGATCATCACGACACGCTGTTTCATCCCGCCCGAGAGCTCGATCGGGTACCGCTGCAAGATGTCCTCGTCGAGACCGACCAGCTTCACCCGGCGCTCGAGCTCGGGCAGGGCGGACTTGTAGTCGAAGCCCCTCGACTTCAAGAGCTCGGACACCATCTTGCCGACCTTGCGGGTGGGATTGAGGGCGCTCATCGCGTACTGCGGGACGATGGACACCTCCTTGAAGCGGTAGTCGCGCATCGCCTTGGTGTCCGAGATCGGCAGCTCCTTGCCGTCGAGCTCGACGTGACCGCCCAGCTGGCGCATGCGCACGTCCATCCGTACAAGACCGTTGCCCAGCGTCGACTTGCCGCAACCCGACTCGCCGGCGAGGCCCATGATCTCCCCGTCGTCGATGTTGAATGTGACGTCGTCGACCGCCTTCACGTCTCCGCGGAGGGTCCGGTAGCAAAGCTGTAGATGGCTTACATCGAGGCCCATGGCCTACAGTTCCCGCAGCTTGGGATTGAAAACCTCGTCGAGGCCCACGTTGGCGAAGTAGAGGCCACCGACTATGCAGGTGATCGCCGCGCCGGGCGGGACGAACCACCACCACAGGTGCAGCGGCAGCGCGCTCCAGTCGCTCGCCTGCTGCATCATGATGCCGAGGGACATGCCGTTGGCCGGGCCGAGGCCGAGGAAGTCAAAGCTCGCCGCCACGAGGATCGCGCCACCGAACAGGAGGATGAACACCAAAAAGAGGTAGGAGCTCATGTTTGGTGCGATCTCTCGGACGATGATCGACCGGCTCTTCTGGCCCGAAAGACGGGCGAGACCGACAAAGTCCCGCGAAACCAACGAAAAGGTCTGTGCCCGGATCGCCCGCATGGCCCAGGTCCACGTGGTGCAGGCGATCAGCGTCCCCTCGATGATGGCGCTCGTGTGGTGGAGGAAGCCCGCGATGAGGATCAGGAGCACGAGGCCGGGGATCGTGAGGAGCACGTTGCAGAGCACGTTGAGCAGCTCGTCGACCATGCCCCCCTTGTAACCGGCGAGGAAGCCGAAAGTCATCCCGATGACGGTGGCGCCGCAGCCACCGATGAGACCGACGAACAGGCTTTCGCGCAGGCCGTACACGAACTCGGAGAAGACGTCCTGACCGAAGTAGTTCGTGCCGAACCAGTACGAGGCCGACGGGGGCCGGAAGGGCGGCCCATAAGCAAGCATCGAGTGCTGCACGAACAGCGGGCCGAAGAGCGCCATGAGCACGAACAGCACCACCACGCTGAGCCCGATGATCAGCTTCTTGTTGCGCACGGCGAAGTAGAGGAACTCAAAGCGCCGCCTTTTCGTCATCACTTCGCTGACAACGGCGACGGGTTCGCCCGTCCCTGCGGCAGCCTCGTCGGTTCCGAGAACCGTCATGTCGGCCTCCTCTGAGCGGCATCGGGTCTAAGCACCGCTGATCCCGACCCTTGTGCGTGGGTCCACCAGCACGTAGATGATGTCGACGACGAAGTTGGCTACGAGAACGCCGACGATTATGAACAAGAAGATGCCTTGCAACAAGAAGTAGTCGTCGTTGCCGACGGCCTGGAGGATCAGGTAACCGAGGCCGGGATACGCGAACGTCACCTCGGTGACGACGGCTCCGCCCACGATGACACCGAGCTGCAAGGCCAAGCCGGTGAGCTGGGGCAGCATCGCATTGCGGTAGGCGTACTTGCGCACGAGCCTGCTCGGGGCACCGAGTGCCTCGAGATAGTGGGTGTAGTCAGACTCGAGCTCGTAGATGATGAGGTTCCTCATCCCGATCGCCCAACCACCGAAGGCGACGAGGAACAAGGTGAGGAAGGGCAGGAACCAGTGTGTGATGAGGCTCCAGATGAACGGCCAGTCCCAGGCCGGGAGCAGGCCGTAGGCGAAGCCGCCCGATATGGGGAAGAAATGGCCTATACCTCCTGCCGCGAGCAGGAAGGCGAGCAGCAGGGCCAGCCACGGGTACGCCGTCGCTGTGAGCAGGTAGCCAACAGGGAGCACGGTGTTGTCGAGCGACTTGCGGCGGGCAGCCATGGCGCCCACCTTGTTCCCCGCGAAATAGGCCAACAGGATGGCGGGAATGAGAAGGGCAAGAGTGAACAGCACGTAGTCGGCAATGACTGACGTGACGGGCTTGGGGAATTCGTAAATGCTGACCCCGAGGTTCCCGTGAAAGAGGGCTTCCCAGAAGGTCAAGTACTGCTTCCACCACGGCCGGTTGAAGCCGAAAGCCTTCATATAGAGGTTGTAGGTGGCGTTGTAGGTCTGGGGCTGCAGGTTCATCTTCGAGAGCAGGAGTGAAACCGGGTTCCCGGTGACGAGCCTCGGTAGCAGCCAGTCGATCGTCGCCGCGACGAAAAACGTCACCACATAGATGATGAGCTTTCGTACCAGGTAACGCCGCACGGCTCTCTCCCGCGAGTCCTACGCCTGTCAGCGACCGGCCACCTCACTCCTGCCATTCGCAGGAGGCGAGGTGGCCGGTTTCGCAACAGGCTAGCTGACGACCGCTATGAAGTTACTGGCTCTATCTGGGCCAGCGCGAGGACAGTGGTCATGTTGCCAAGCCAGCCACCCCACATGACGGGGGTGTACTGGTCCTTGGGGTTGGTCGAGACTGGGTAGTCCTTCCAGTACTGCGTGTTGTACTGCGCCCACGCCCCGTTGTACCAAAGCGGGATCTCCGGCAGGGTCTGCAGGAAGATCTGCTCGAGCTGAGCGTAAATGGCGTCAGCACCGGCTGTGTTGGTCGGAAGCAGCGTACCGAGCTTCTCGACGAGCGCCCAGGCTGCCGGGTTGTCGTCGCGCTCCCAGTTGAGCTGCGCTGTTTGCTTCGCCAGGATCGGGAGCTGGAACACGCGGTCGAAGTACGACCACGGGTTGGAGCTCGGTCCAGCGTTGTTGTCGAGGGCGAAGTCGTAGGTACCGTCAGTCAGGTTCACGTTACGTGCCGCGTCCTCCGGGAAGTACGCAGTCGCCTTGATACCGACGGCCGCCAGGTCCTGGACGATGACGTCAGTAGCCGAGTTCCAGTCCGTCCAACCGACCGGGTCCTGGATCGTGACGTCCTGGCCCTTGTAACCGGACAGCTTCAGGTACTTCTTCGCCGTCGCCGGGTTGTAGCTGAACCCGTACTGGCTGAGCACACTCTTGCTGATGAACGGGTCAAGGTTGGGCAGCAGACCGATCGGGTTCGCCGGGTCCACGATGTTGTCGTAGATAACGTCGGCGATCTGGGCCGGGTTGATTGCGTACGCCACAGCCTTGCGGAAGTTCAGGTTGTTCATCGGAGCCTTGGTCAAGTTGGGCTCCAGCCAAACGGTGTTGGCGGACAACATGAACGGAGCCTTCGGGTAGTACGTCAGGATGCCGTAACCGCCCGTGGCGTTGAGCTGTCCGGTGGACGCCGGTGAGCTGATCAGCGACGAGATGCCCGGAAGGAAGTTGTTGCTGATGTCGATGTTGCCCTCGAGCAGCTGGCCGAGCTCGACGTTGTTCGAGCCGTTGACGATGTCAACGAGGTACTTGAACTTGAAGCTCAGGCCGAGGTCCTTGGTCGCCCACCAGTTGGGGTTGACCGTGTACGCGACCTCTTGGTCGTTGGCAGCGTCGAGCGTCATCGGGCCGGTCCCGATCGGTGATGCGTTCGCCCCAGTCACCTGGTCAGCCGCCGACAGCCCGGACCAGACCGTCTTGTTGATGATCGGGTTGTGCCAGAGGAAGTTCTGAAACTGGGTGTAGGCCGGGCTGGAGAAGTGGACCACGGCCGTCTGGCTGTCAGGGGTCGAGACGCCACTGATGTACGGGCCAAGGTTGGAGTAGGGCACTGCTGGGTTCGTCTTGGCGAGCATGATCGTGTACGCCACGTCGGCCGAGGTGAACGGCTGTCCGTTGCTCCATGTGATGCCGTTACGCAGCACGATCGTGTAGGTGCTCGCGTTCGTCCAGGTGCCGCTCTTGGCCAGCCACGGCATATAGGTGTTGTTGATCGGGTTGTAGAGGAACAGCGTCTCGTAGAGCAGTCCCTGTGTGCCGGTCGCGTAGTTGCCGGTGTTCATCGGGTTCCAGTTGGTCGGCGCGCTGTAAGCCACACCGCTGGTGTAGACGGTCTCGTTGCGCGGGAAGCTCAGCGGCGCCGACTGGGTGGCGTGACGCGGTGCACCGGAAGCAACGGAAGCACCGACCGTGAGCAGTGGCAGCATGAGTGCCGCCGCCGCCGCGGCGACGACGAACCCCACTGCCATCTTTCTCTTGTGGATTGACATGATTCCAGTTCTCTCCTGTCTTTGGATTGCTCGCATCTGCGCCGCGCTGCGCCTCAAGACGCAGAGCCTTGCGGTGATGACGTAGCGCTGCCCCTGCCTGACCGTTAAAGTGCCGCTCGACCAAGCACGGGCTGATTCAGAATGTGCGCTCCTCCTCTTCTCTCGTGGTCTTCGTCGAAACCATTTGCCGATCTGGGAAACCGTCCGGTTGGCGCCGGGGTGCTGGAGCCCTCCCCAGGCCTCGCCGCCGTGCCGAACCGCTTAAGCCTAGACCAATCCGCTCGATGTTTGCAGATCCAATTGAACCGCTCAAGCGCCAGGTCCTCGTCGTGCTCGGGTCCGATGGTTCGGCCGCACCGGCGAAAAACCGGATGACCTCGCCGAGCGAGCACGCTGACCGGGCGCGGCGCCCGGTGCCGCCTGGCGGTGAGATCGCAGCGGCTCTGCACGGACAACACCTTTAAAGTTGGCCGGAAATCGGCGTCGGTGCCGGAGTACAACTCGGCGAGGTGCGACAACTCAGCCGCCAAGCCTCTTTTGCCCAGGCGGGCCCAACTACCCGGTCGCTTGACCAGGGGCACGCCTGACGCCGCGCCGTAAACCATTCGTAAAGAAGTGAACTACTTATTCGGTTAGGTGTCAAGGCGTGCTCATCCGCCTCTCCGGGCGCGACCGACAATGTCATCGAGACGCCGCGCTCTCCACGACGGCCTCAACCTTGACGGTGGACCCCGCTCGCGCCGGGCGCACGAGGCTCCCCTCGACGGTCTCGCCATCGACGAGGAGCCTTCGGACGCGGCCTTTCACACCCGGTTCTTGGTGAACGGTGATCTCGTAGGTCGCCCCCCTCCACCTCCGCCGGGCCGTGAAGCCCGGCCAGGCCGCCGGAAGCACGGGGTCGATGCGGAGGCCGTCGAGCTCCGGGCGCACGCCAAGGATCCACTGCGATATAGCGGTGAGGTGCCAGGACGCGGATCCCGTGAGCCAGGAGTTCTTCGCCTCTCCGAAGCTGGCGGCGTCACGCCCGGCGATCATCTGCGCGTAGACATAGGGCTCGCAGCGGTGCACGTCGCTGATCGCAGCTCGGGCGGAAGGATTCGTCCGCTTGTAATAATCGAATGCCGCCTCGCCGTTGCCGAGGATCGTCTCGGCGATCATGATCCAGGGATTGACATGGCAGAAGACACCGCCGTTCTCCTTGTATCCCGGGGGATATGAGGTGATCTCCCCGAGCTCGACGTGGTAGCGGGAAAAGGGCGGGTTCACGAGCATGATCCCGTGCTCGCATGCCAGTCGGCCCTTCACGCTCGCCAGGGCAGCGGCGGCTTTCCCGTTGCAGACCCCGATCCCCGCCATCACCGACATCCCCTGGGGTTCGGCGAAGATCTGTCCCTCCTCGTTGGAGTGTGACCCGACCAAGCCTCCCAGCGCGTCGTATGCCCGGAGGAACCACTCGCCGTCCCAGCCGTGGTCCTCGACGGTCGCGACCATCCTTTGGGCGTCGGCCTCCAGCAATGCAGCCGCGTCGTGGTCACCACGAAGTCTTACGATGCCGGCGAGCTCCTTGGATGCGAGCACGAACTGCGCCGCAATGAAGAGCGACTCCGCGACACCGCCCTCCCGGTTCTCCGTGGTCTGGAACGGTTCACCGGAGGTCTCCGAGAAACAGTTCAGGTTGAGGCAGTCGTTCCAGTCGGCGCGGCCGATAAGAGGCAGGCCGTGCGGTCCCAACCGGTCAAGGGTGTAACGGATGCAGCGCTGCATGTGCTCCGACAGCGGGGTCTCGCTGCCCGGATCGTTGTCGTAGGGCACGAGCTCGTCGAGCACTCCGCTGTCGCCTGACTCCTTTATGTAGGCGCTGACTGCGAGGACGAGCCACAGGGGATCGTCGTTGAAGCCGGACCCGATGGCGTCGTTGCCACGTTTGGTGAGCGGTTGGTACTGGTGGTACGCGCCACCGGAGGGAAGCTGGGTGGACGCGAGGTCCAAGACCCGCTGGCGGGCGCGCGCCGGGACCATCCCGACGAACCCCAGGATGTCCTGGCTCGAGTCCCGGAACCCCATGCCCCGGCCGATGCCGGACTCGTAAAACGAGATCGACCGGCTCAGGTTGAACGTGGCCATGCACTGGTAGGGGTTCCAGATGTTGACCATGCGGTTGGTGTCGGGATCGGGCGTGTCGACCTCTAGGACCGACAACAGCTCGTCCCAGGAATCGCGCAGGGCGCCCAGGGCCCGCTCCACCTCCTCGGTCGCAAGCCAGCGGTCGATCACGGGCCGGACCCTGGACTTGTTGATGGTCTGGGTCCCGGGAGGGTCGAACTTCTCGTTGGCCGGGTTCTCCGAGTAGCCGAGGACGAACACGACCTCTCGCGTCTGCGACGGGGCGAGCGAGAGCCGGACCTGGTGGGAGCCGATCGGCGCCCACCCGTGCGCGATCGAGTCGAAACAGCGGCCACGTTCCACTGCCAGGGGCGAGTCCCATCCCCGGTTGGAGCCGAGGAAGACGTCACGCTGGGTGTCAAAGCCGACGAGCGGCTCGGAGCAGGCGAAATAGGCGAAGTGGTTGCGACGCTCCCGGTACTCGCTCTTGTGGTAGATAACGCCGTCGACTACTTCGACCTCGCCCACCGAGAAGTTGCGCTGGAAGTTCGTCGAGTCGTCCAGGGCGTCCCAGAGGCAGAACTCCACGAGTGAGAAGACCGAGACCTCAGCCTTCGTGGCCCGGTCGTTGCTCACCTTGAGCCGCCAGACCTCGAGGGTCTCGCCGGGGGGAACGAAGTAGAGGACCTCAGCACGCAGACCCCCGTGCGCCGAGGAGATCGAGGTGTACGAGAGTCCGTGGCGGCACTCGTAGGCATCGAGGCGGCTACGGGTCGGTTGCCACGACGGTGACCAGTAGTCGCCGTCGGCTTCGTCGCGCAGGTACAGGTAGCGGCCACCGAGATCGAAGGGGGCTGCGTTGTGCCGGTAACGGGTCAGCCGGCGCAGGCGGGCGTCACGGTAGAAAGAGCAGCCACCCGCGGTATTGGAGATCATGCCGAAGTGGTCCTCTGTCCCGAGGTAGTTCATCCAGGGAAGCGGGGTGTCCGGCTGGGTGATCACGTACTCCCGGTGGTCGTCGTCGAAGTATCCGTACTGCACGTTGTCTCCTCTGCGAACCGGGCGCGCGACGGCCGGTCCGACACAACCAGTATCGCAACCGGTTCAGTTGAATGCCAATGGAACGCAACCGGTACGATCGCTGGAGCGGGGGACCGGGCAGCCCGCCGTATTCTTGCGGGCGGGAGCACGCGCCCAAGATCGGTTCAGTTGTACCGTCGGGGCCGCCCCGCCCGGACTCGGTGAGCGCTCCGGCGCAGCTGGTGAGCGGCAGAATCCCTGGTACTAAGGTCGGAGAGCGGGATCAGAAGCACGCTGGAGCCCTGTGCTGCAGTCCTTCGTCGCTTCACCGAAAACCCGTGTGGTCTTGAGGAGGCCGAACATGACCGATACCGCCGGGCTGCAAGA
Organism: Acidimicrobiales bacterium; assembly: GCA_050012675.1. GTDB lineage: Bacteria > Actinomycetota > Acidimicrobiia > Acidimicrobiales > Bog-793 > Fen-455. Next base: position 11,008 of record JBEKGS010000048.1, on the reverse strand, counting down.
GTCCGAGTCAAAGCTCTCGCCTGAGACAGCCGACAGGCACCGAGCGATCGCCTCCCTCCAGGAGGAGCTCGAGGCGATCGACCGGTACGACCAGAGAATCGACGCCACCAACGACCCCGGACTGGCCTCGGTGCTGGCGCACAACCGCGACGAGGAGAAGGAGCACGCTGCCATGCTCCTCGAGTGGCTGCGCCGCCACGACGCCGTCCTGGAAGGCGACCTGCGCACCTACCTGTTCACGAGCGCGCCGGTCACCGAGATCGAAGCCGGAGCCGAGGAGAGCAAAGGAGCCGGCGCCGCCGGCGCGGCCGGTACCTTCGGCATCGGAAGTCTGAAAGGAGAGTCGTTGTGAACCACCTGCTGCGCTCCCACGCACCGATTACCGACATCGCCTGGAGCCGACTGGACGCCGAGGGCCGCGAGCGGCTCGTGCCCGCGCTCGGGGCACGCAAGCTCGTGGACTTCTCCGGTCCGTTGGGCTGGGGCCACTCGGCAACGAACCTCGGGCGGGTGTCCGAGGTCAAAGCGCCGGGGGAGAACCTGCAGGCGCGCCAGCGCCGGGTCCTGCCCCTCGTCGAGCTGCGGGCTCCGTTCGTGATATCGCGTGATGAGCTCCTCGACGCCGACCGCGGAGCCACCGATCTCGACCTGTCGGAACTTGACGCAGCGGCGCGGCGCATCGCCGTGGCGGAGAACATCGCCGTCTTCCACGGCTGGCCCGAGGCCGGCATCGTCGGGATAGCCGACGCCTCCTCACATGACCCCATCACGTTGGGAACCGCCTATGCCGGATACCCGGGACATGTGGCCAAGGCGGTCGAGACCCTGCTCGAGGCCGGTGTGAGCGGCCCCTACGGCCTCGCTCTCGGCCCACAGGAGTACACAGGCGTCGTGGAGACGACCGAGCACGGCGGACTTGTCGTGCTCGACCACCTCCGCCAGATCCTCGGTGGGCCGATCGTATGGGCCCCAGGCCTCGAGGGCGCCGTGGTCGTCAGCCTGCGAGGCGGAGACTTCCTCTTCGAGTCCGGGGAGGACCTGACGCTCGGCTACAGCCACCACGACGCCGACAGCACGTATCTATACCTCGAGGAGAGCTTTAGCTTCCGGGTCGCGACTCCAGAAGCTGCCGTGGCGCTGACCGCCTGAGCAAGGGCGGCTCAGCCCACCTTCCTCTAGCTCAGCCAACGGTACGGAAGGCCTCGACTCCTCCGGCAGTCGGAACGAGCACCATCCCGTCTCCGACACCAGGGGTCGCGAAATGGTTGAGCGCATCGGTGCTGCGCTCGAGCACGACGTGGCCTGTCAGCGGGTTCATGCCGTAGAGGGTCGTGCCGTCCCAGTCGAGGGCCCACACGAGACCGCCCGCCACAATGGGCGGCCCGTTCGGGCTCCCGGACGAAGGCGACCACACACGCTGGAACGCGAGTGGCGTGGTCGTGACCCGGAACGCCTCGGTCCCGCTCCCGCAAGCCGCGTAGACGAAGATCCGCCCACCTATGACATCGGACGCGTCCGCCCCGAAGTCACCACCTCCGGGACAGGCGGGACCGGTGTAAGCACCGTGGCCGATGCCGCCGAGGTGCCCCTCTCTCATGAGATAGCCGTAGTCGCCGCTCGGACCAGGCTTGCCTGCGATGAAGATGAGCGAGGTACCCGGCACATTGATCGGGCCGGCCGATCCGAGGTCCCAGTCATGGTCGTTGAGCTGGACCCAGTCGCTCGGGGCCCAGTAGCCGATCCGTTCGAGGGTCGGGGACAGCTCGACAACGGAGTTCCCCTCGTCGAAGTCCGCAATCGTGTTGGAGCTCCCGTTGCCCGTGGCGACGTACAGGTCCCCCTGTGGCGACACGACGGCCCCGTTGGTCTCCCAGATCGCGCCCTCGCGCTGTGTCGGTACCTGATAGGTCCCGACCGGCCCCGCACCGGAGATCGGGAGGTCGACGACGTAGCCGTGGTACTGCCCGCAGTCTCCGTCGAGGCCGCCGAAATCGACGTAGAGCCGCCCGTTCGCGAGCGTGATGGCAGGGCGCTGCTGCTCGGCGGCGATGAAGTAGTGGCTCGAGTTGTTGGCATGGGGCGGATCGATGTCGCGGTGCCAGAGCACCGTGTGGCTCGCAAGGCTGATCGCGACGAGCCAGTGCCGGATCCCCTGCCAACCGGTCTCGCCGGCCAGCTCGGTCTCTTCGGCGACGAAGATCTCGCCTGTGCCGGCGTCGATGACAGGAGTGCCCGTGATGCCGAGCGGGTTGATGTCCCCGCAGCCCACCGTGGGCGCCGAGTCGACCACCGACTGGGGCACCGAGTGCCCGACGTCCAGGTGCCAGCGCACCTTTCCGGTATCGGCTGCGATGGCGTAGACCGAGTCGCCCTCCGTGCCTACGTAGACCGTCGCGTCGTAGACGAGAGGCTCCCCGTAGACGGCACCGCCGAGGTCGTCGTCGTTCCAGGCGGGCTGGGCCGACAGGTTCTTGATCGCGGGGTCGACCGTGTCCCGGCCCGAGCGGGTGTTCCCGTAGTCATATGTCAAAAGGTCGCCAAGCGACGCGGCCGCAACCCGGCGCTCAAGCGGGTGATCGCCCTGCTCCTTGTTCAGGAGGGCTTGGCGAAGCACCCGCGCAGAACCGCTGCCCGTCGACGACGCGGGCACCGCGGCGCCTGAGAGGCCGGCCAGCGACAACGCGACCGCTGCAGCGAGCGTCCCCGCTGCCAACCCGCGAGCCGTCCCGCGAACAGACCGCCTTCCCATAGGATCCCCCCCGATCTAAAGCGCCTCGTTGGTCGGCGGCCGAGCCTAACGGCGTTCCCGGACACTCCGCAGGCCGCGGCGAAGGTGACTACAAGCTTGCCAACACCGATTCCGCCGAGCTGACGGTCAAGCCCCCGCCCGGCTCGACCATGAGCGCGGTGACAATCCCGTCGTTGATGACAGCCGCATACCTCTGGGATCGCATTCCGAGGCCGGCGGCGGACTTGTCAGACTCGAGACCCATCGCCTCGGTGAACGTGCCATTGCCGTCGGCGAGCATGACGACCGAATCACCGACTTCCTGGTCGCTCCCCCAGGCGTCCATTACGAATGGGTCGTTGACGGACAGACAGGCAATGGTCTCGACCCCTTTCGCCCGCAGGTCGCCGGCACGGATGACATAACCGGGGAGGTGATAGTCGGAGCAGGTGGGGGTGAAGGCACCTGGGACGGCGAACAACACGACCTTTCCCCTCCCGAGTATGTCTCCGGTCCGGATCGGTTCGGGTCCGTCACTGCCCATCACCCTGATTTCGACGTCGGGTATGCGGTCGCCAACGGCAATCGACATGGTGTCCTCCCACTTGCGAACTTGGCATCTCTTCGGACAAGAAGTCTACGGGTGCGCGGGCCTGTGCCGCTTGGCACCGCCGTTGTGCACAGGCTGTCAGCCCGGCACCGGTCGCGACCCGGCGACTGGACAGCGCCTTTTAGCGGTTAGCGTTTAGCATTGTCAAGGTGAGCAAGCCAAGAGACCTCCACCGGCGCAAGGCCGACGCCCTGGAGAAGCTGGCCTCAGGCACCGACGTCTGGGTGGCGACTACGAGCGGCGCGGGCGAACCATGTCTCGTGCCTCTCTCGTTCGCATGGGTCGACGGGCAAGTCATCCTCGTCACGTCCCGGCAAAATCGGACCGCCCGCAACATTGCCGCCACCGGTACGGCTCACCTGGCGATCGGCCCGACCAGAGACGTCGTCTCGCTCGAGGGCACCGCTGTGATCTGCGAGTCAGGCGCCATCGCCGAGGCGGACGCGGATCGCTACTGCGCGCAGGCCGGCTGGGATCCGCGTCCGGTGGAGTCGATGGTCTGGATCGTCTTCAGGCCGATTCGCATTCAGGCCTGGCGCGAGGTCGACGAGCTCGAGGAGCGCACCGTCATGGAAGACGGTCACTGGCTCGTCTGAGATCGGAGGGCTTCGTGGCTGGGTGGGATGACGTGCGTCGAATGGCCCTGGCGCTGCCCGAGACGAACGAGCGTGAGTCTCGCGGCAACCTGCAGTGGCAGGTGAGAGAGAGGCTGTTCGTCTGGGAACGGCCCCTGCGCAAACCAGACCTCGAGGCACTTGGGGACCGGGCGCCGAAAGGACCGGTGCTCGGGGCCATGGTCGCAGACCTGGGAGAGAAAGAGGCTTTGCTGGCCGAGAACCCGAAGCTCTTCTTCACGACCCCCCACTTCAACGGCTATGCCGCCGTGCTCGTGCTCCTCGAGCTCATATCCGTCGACCAGTTGTCTCAGGTGGTCGTCGAGGCATGGATGGCCCGAGCGCCGACGCGTCTTGTGCGTCAGTACCTGGGCGACCGGTAACCTCAGGATCCGACCCCGGAGAAACACCCGAGAGCCCGGGCGGGACCTCAGGACCCCGGCTGCCAGGGCTTGACCCACGGGGTTGCGGGCCAGTTCTCCGCTGCGGCCATGAGCGGGAAGGCGGTCGCCCCGTCAAGAGCCTCCCGGACCACGTCGGCGTGACCAGCGTGACGTGCGGTCTCCTCGATGAGATGAAGCACGACCCAACGCACGGACCAGGCATCCACGTCTTTCGGGAACCAGGGCACTCCCGAGGGCAAAGGCACCGCTTGGCCCAGATCCGCGACGGCACCGACGATGTCTTCTGTCTCCCGCGCCGCCTCGACATAGCCGGCCATGACCGATGCCAAGGTCTCGTCCGGGCCGAGCCGGAAGTGGTTCTCGTAGTCCTGACCGGCGTCGGGAACCTTGACCCGCTGCATCACCACGTCCATCCAGAAGCGCTCCACGGCAGATACGTGCTTGACCAGTCCGCCTACGCTCAGCGCGCTCACCGTTGGGGTCGACTGCGCCTGCTCGTCGCTCAACCCGTAAGCGGCAAGACGCAAAACGTAACGTTGTTGTGCCAGATAGCTGAGGAGTGCTTCGCGCTCGTCGGCCACCGGGGGAACAAGTCCTGCCATGTCAAGTCCTTTCGGTCGTCGCTGCCTGTCTCGTTGCATTGTGCGGACCTAAACCGGACATCTTCTGGCCTATTAAGGTGAGAAGATCGCGACATGCGGGCCGACCGTCTCGTGGCGATGCTCCTCCTCCTGCAACGGCGCGGGCGCGTGACGGCCGGGGAGGCGGCAGCCGAGCTGGAGGTCTCTGAGCGCACGGCGCGCCGTGACCTCGAGGCACTCGGCATGGCCGGGCTGCCCGTCTACTCGTCGCGGGGCCGCAACGGCGGTTGGGCCCTCGCCGGAGGCGGCCGGACCGACCTGAGCGGTCTGACCGAAGCTGAAGTGCGCACACTGTTCCTCGTGGTCGGACCATCCTCCTCGGCCACCCCGGAGCTCCGGGCGGCGCTCCGCAAGCTGGTGCGGGCCATCCCCGAGCCGTTCAGGTCAACAGCGGAAGCCGCCACACAGGCCGTCGTGAGCGACCATGCGGGCTGGGACCGGGCAGTCCAAGCGCGAAGGGACCCCCGGCACCTCGACGCCGTACAACGTGCCGTGGTGACCGGACGCCAAGCGGTGCTCGGCTACGTCGCCGGCAACGGCACCGCCACGACCCGGACCGTCCATCCGCTCGGTCTCGCCGTGAAAGGCTCCGTCTGGTACCTCGTGGCCGGAACCGAACGCGGACAGCGGACCTTCCGAGTCGACCGGATCCGCTCGGTGGAGCTGACCGAGCGCGCCGTGGTCCGTCCCGACGGTTTCGACCTCGGTAAAGCCTGGAAGTCGATCACCACCGAGATCGACGAGTTGCGGGCGCCCGTGCGGGCACAGGCTGTCGTGGACCAAGACAGCCTGTCGCTCCTGCGCTGGGTGTTCGGCAGCAGAGTCCGTATCGGGCCTTCGCGTGCCGACGGCAGGGTCGAGGTCGAGCTGCGCAGTGCCAGCGCCCGCTCACTGGCAGGTGAACTCGCCGGGTTCGCAGCATCGGTAGAGGTGCTCGAGCCGGACGAGATCCGGGCGCTTCTGGCCGGGATCGCCCGCGAGCTAGGCCGGCTCTACGCCTGATCACCCGGGCAACAGCGGAGGCACAACAGCCTCAGTGACGTCCCCGGTGCTCGAGCTCGGACGGTCCGACGTTGGCCGCCAACCACTCGTTCAAAGGAAGTGACGCCCGCAGGAAACTCACGACGCGTTCCTTGGCGCCTGCCTTTCCGAGCCAAGCGCCGGGTGGCCACTGCTTCCAGCTGGTGACGCCCTTGTAGCGCAGCAGCTCGATGCGAGGGTGGTCCTTCGGATAGCCCTTCGGAGCGGTCTTCAGACTGCCGTGGCCCTCGGCTTGTATCCCGGCCTTGCGCAACGCCGTCAGCAGGTCCAAAAGCGCCTGACCGGTGCTGTCGGCAGCCACGGACCTGCGGTACCGCTCGAGTTGGTCGGGGGCCATCATCCACATGCCGCTTCCCGAAGCGAGTCCCTGTGCCGAAAGCTGGACGTAGCCGCCCCATCCGAGCGTCGCCCCGATGGCCGTCTTGTAAGGCGCCTTGTCGGCGCTGAAGCGGACGTCCCGGTAAGGGCGGAACAGCTTCGCCTCACCGAACTCAGAAGCGAGCTCGGCGAGCAGCTCGGTCATCGGCTGCAGAACCAACTTCTCGTAGACCGACTTGTTCGCGTTCCAGTACGTCTTGGAGTTGTCGGCCTCCAAGCCCTCGTAGAACTCGATCGCCTCGGCCGTCCATCCACGAAAGCCCATGCCCGGAGCCTATCGAGCCAGACCGGACGGCGCCTTTGGCCCCTAGGTGCGATTCTCAAAGACCAAGAGGCGATGTCCACGACCCGCTTCGCAGCGGCGTCCGGCAAAATGGCGCTCGACACGAGTGCCCCGCCGACGGCACGGGGAGCGGGCCGCGTGCAGGCGTCGCGCGAGCCCGACCGAGCAACAGGCCTGGACAAGGAGTCCCGAACCGTGGGAGCTAGACCATGAACGATTTCACCCCCATGCCACAGACGGCGGTGGTGCTGGGCGGTGGCTCCGATCTGTCCCGTGCCATCCTGCGCGCCCTTACCAGCCGTGGCTTGGTCTCGGTCCTCCTAAGCGGAAGGAGCACGGTGACCATGCAGGCCGCGGCTGCCGAGTTGCGCGGTCTCTCAGTCCCTGAGGTCGAGATCGAGCCGCTCGACGTGACCGAGATCGGCGTCCTTGAAAGCTTCGCCGACGCGGCAGCCCGGCGCCTCGGCGCCATCGACCTCGTGCTGATCGCCGCGGGCGAGCTTGACATGGCCGATCTGGCGAAACTCGATGCCCCGAGGGTCGCCGCGCTGGCGACGACCAACTTCACGGGTCCTGTCGCCGCCATGACGGCGTTCGCCCGCGTGCTGCGTACCCAGGGACACGGCCGCATAGTCGTGCTCTCGTCGGTCGCCGGATACCGCGTGAGAGCCGCCAACTTCGTCTACGGAGCCGCAAAAGCTGGCCTCGACGGCTTCGCGCTCGGGCTCGGCGACGCCCTGGCCGGGAGCGGTGTGAGCGTGATGGTCGTGCGGCCCGGTTTCGTGAGGACGAAGATGACCACCGGCCGCAAGCCGACTCCGCTCGCCATTGAAGCGTCCGACGTCGCCGACGCGGTCGTACGCGGCCTGGAGACGGGCGCAGAGGTCGTCTGGGTCCCCCGTCTGCTGCGCTACGTCTTCGGGATCCTGAGGATCCTCCCACGCCCGGTCTGGCGACGCATACCCGGCTGAGCGGCAGAAGACAGGCTTGACCCTGACGCTACGTGAGGTTGCACAGTGATGGGCGTGAGCCAGTACACCGTCGGAGAAGCGGCTCGTCTTTCGGGAGTCTCGGTGCGGACCTTGCACCACTACGACTCCATCGGGCTCGTCACGCCCAGCGGGCGGAGCGCGGCCGGCTACCGCTTGTACTCCGAGGTGGACTTGCGACGTCTGCGGCAGGTCCTCTTCTACCGTGAGCTGGAATTCCGACTCGAGGAGATCGCGGAGATGCTCTCCGATCCGCAGGCCCGCACCGACGACCACCTGCGCAAGCAGCACCGGCTGGCGAACGAGCGCCTGGAGCGAGATCAATCCCTACTGCGCGCCATCGAAAAGGAGATGGAGGCTCGAAGGATGGGCATATCACTCACACCTGAGGAGCAGTTCGAGCTGTTCGGCGGCAACTTCGACGACTACCAGACAGAAGCCGAGCAACGCTGGGGGGACACGCAGGTTTGGTCCCAGTCCGAGCGGCGCTCGGTGGCGTACACCAGGCAGGACTGGGCCACGATCAAGAAGCAGTCAGAAGAGAACGTGCATGAGTTCGCCCGCGCTCTGCGTGCCGGTGAAGCCGCTTCGGGAACTGTGGCGACAGGTCTTGCCGAGGCGCACCGCCAGCACATCTCCCGTTGGTTCTACGACTGCCAGTACGACATGCACCGCGGGCTCGCCGAGATGTACGCGAGCGACCCCAGGTATGCCGACACTTATGACCGAATCGCCCCGGGCCTGGCCGCCTACATACACGACGCCATCGTCTCCAATGCCGATCGTGCCGAAGGCTCGCCAGGCGAGGTGGGCTGAGAACAGGCCTGCCCAGCCTCCTTCCGCACGCGTCCAGACGCGGCGATCTACGCTCCCAACGTGAACGACACCGAGGCAATGGCCGTCGCTTTGCGAGAGGCCGTGCTCGCCCTTGATCACGACGATGTGCCCGTAGGGGCGGTAGTGCTAGTGGGAGGCCATGTCGTCGCGCAACGCCACAACGAACGCGAGTTGCGCAAGGACCCGACGGCGCACGCCGAGATCCTTGCCCTGCAAGACGCCGCAGAGATGCTCGGTTCGTGGCATCTTGACGAGGCGACGCTCGTGGCGACGCTCGAACCGTGCCCGATGTGCGCGGGCGCGGCTGTGCTCGCCCGCGTCAGTCGCCTCGTCTTCGGCGCATTCGACCCGAAGTCAGGCGCCTGCGGCTCGCTCCTCAATCTGTGTGCGGACCCCCGTCTCAACCATGAGATCGACGTTGTCCGCGGCATGAGCGCTGAGCAGGCCGGGACACTGCTGCGGGACTTCTTCGCAAACCGTCGCGACGTCGTCGGCTAACCTCGCTCCCGGAGGGATGCGAGAGTGGCCGAATCGGGCGGTCTCGAAAACCGTTGTGTCCGCGAGGGCACCGTGGGTTCGAATCCCACTCCCTCCGCTGACTGCTGCTGCAAACGCGATGTTGCGGGGGTTGAGACATCTCTGTGAGGCTTGTTAGCTTAGCTAGGCGAGAAAGCCTTGCACCTGAACGCCAAACTGTGCCGGTGGCGACACCGTCGCGACCAAAGACGGCCGCCCATCGGGAGGGGTTCGGCCGCGCGTCAAGGATGCTTGGACCGGGTCCGCAATGGCCATCAGCTCATAAGAGAGCCGAGGCCACAGGCTTCGGCCAACCCCTTCAGGACTAACCCAGTCCTCCCAGCGTCGTAGGCTTCCTTGATGCTCAAGCGCCCGTCATAGGGCGCTGCGCAGGTGTCATGCAGCCTGACCGCGACGCCGGGATCGAGAGCCCGACCCCAAAGGTAGTCACTCCGGAAACCGACAGTCGACGACCTCGGCAACCAGCCGTTCTCGTGGTGTCCTTCTCCGCCGTCTAGCAGCCGGACTCGCAGCTCTCAATGTCTTCGGGCTTTGCTCCCACTTGCCACCTGGGCTTAGTCACCCATGTCTGGCTCTCCGTGCTCACGTCGAACCGGTGCAGTCGACGTCGGTGGTCTGGCGATGCTGATCGTCTCAACCTCGAAGAAGCCTTCCGGTTCGACAAACGGTGTAGAAACCGGGACCGTCCCCACAAGAAAAAAGGAACCCCGGTCCTCTTCAGGACCGGGGTTCCAATCAAGCCTTGCTAGAAGGCGTTCACTCCTTCATCAGCCGGTAATGACCGAGCCTGCTATGAAGTTGCCGTTCACCTCGTAAATTGGAGCCGTCAGCGACCCAGCGAACACCTCGCCCGCAGTGCCGCCACCCAACGAGTTGTAGGTCAGTTGCGCACTGCCCGCTGGCGTGTTGAAGGCCCCGCTCAGTGTCAGCACGTCACCGGAAGCTGCACAACCAGTGACCGTGCCACCGGAGAACCCGATGGTGTACTGGTACGTGAAGTTGCCTGCAGCAAAAGTCGTCGGGCAGAACACTGCCTCGTTGTAGGTAACTGCTATCGACGTCCCTGGAGTCACAACCGCCGACACCATTACCGGTACTCCCTCAAGTGCAAGCGTCTGCGTTGCCGCAAAGACTGACGTTTGGTAGGCAGATACCGAGGCCGTCAAGCTGTTCGTCGCCGGAGCGGTGTACACGACACTTCCGGTAGTACCGACCGGCGCCGTCACAGCTCCCGTGTCCGTGAGGGTCAGAACGTCGCTGCTCGCAGTACACACCGCAGCGATCGTCCCAGTACCTAGCCCCGACGTTGTCCCGGTGGAGTAGTACGCAAAGTCGCTGTACGCAGCCGTCGGGCAGGAAACGTCTCCGCTGTAGGTGATCGCGATCGAACCGGGTGTTCCGGCAGACACGACCGCCGACACCATAGTAGGTGCCGCCGCTACCGTCAGCGCTTGCGTTTGCGTTGCGGGGAACTGTGGATAGCTGGTGGAACTCACAGCAGTAGCCGCAGTGCTACCAGCAGAAGGCGCCGTGTAGATGAGGCTGGCGCCGGCCGATGGCAGGACAAGTCCAGTCACACCCAGAATCAAGGGTGAAGCTGTCGTTCCGGCTCCCGAGCAGGTGCTGATCGCTCCGCCGGACGTGGTCCCAACCGAGTCGTAGGCGAAGACAGTGGACGCCGCAGCTGTTCCGGGGCAAGACACCGGCTCGTTGTAAACGACCGCAAGCCCCGTGCCGGCCGCATCCACAACTGCGGACGTCATCGCTGGCGCAATCCACATCGCACCAGACAGCGTCTGCGTGGCCGCGTAGAGCACCGGGCTCAGGGAGCCGGATGCGTACACAGATGCCGTCGTGGAGTTCGTCGTGGGAGCGGTGTAGGTGATCGTGGCGCTAGAAGTCGGAGCCTGGAAGTTTGTGAAGCCCAGCGTCAACGTGTCGGCAGT
>JBEKGS010000047.1:0-22014 GCA_050012675.1 Acidimicrobiales bacterium | reverse complement strand
CGCCGAGAGCGGATCCCCGGCCAGATCCACGACGTAGCTCTCGAGTTCTTTGGGGTACTCGGGGCCCACGGGAAGGCCAACTCCCGGAGCCGTCGGTGCTTTGACCATGCCCTTCTCGTCGACCCCGAACTCGCGCTGAACCGGGTTGCTGGTGACGAGGGACTCGTAGTACGTGCAATTCGGGATCGCCATGCAGAGGTGCCGCGCGTAAACGGTGTTCCCGTGGGGTTCCGCGCGGAGCCGAAAGGCGTCGGCTAGATGGGCGATCCGCATCGCCCCGGTGAACCCGCCGCGCAGCTCGGTGCTCGTACGGACGAACGTGGCGCATCCGCTCGCGATGAAATCGGCGGTGTTCATGTGGACGCCGTCAGAGGTCTCGGCGACGTTCAGCGGGACGCTCACTCGGTCAGCGAGCCACTTGTAGGCCGTAACGTTGAATTCGCGCATCGGCTCCTCGTACCAGAGGTAGTGCGCCTCCGAGAGTGCGTCTCCGACGTAGACGGCGTCAGCGAGGTCGAAGGCGGCGGAGCCGTCGTACATGAGCGGGAAACTCGCGCCGACATGCTCGCGAACCGCTGCGCACAAGATCGCGTCGCGCCGCGCGTCGCCCCAGGCGTGGAGCTTGATCGCCGGGTAGCCGAGCTCCATGCACTGCGTGACGACCTCGAGGTACTCCTCGACCGAGGCAAAGGTCGATGTCGAGGCATAGGCGGGGATCTCGTGGCGATAGCCACCCAGCAGCTCCCAGGTCGGTGCGCCGTAGAGGCGCCCGGCGAGGTCCCACAACGCGCTGTCCACGAGACCGATCAGCCAGATCGGAAACTCCTCTGTCCTGTCGAGCTCCCACATCCGGTGCCATATCTGCTCGCGTTCGAGCGCATCGGCCCCGACAAGCTCCTCGCGAAGGAGCCGCACGACCAGGTCCTCGAGGACGACGCCGCTCGCGCGATTCTGCGCCACGGCGACACCGGCGACGCCCACATCGGTACGAATACAAAGCGCGCCAACCAGTCCGTCAGGGGGGCCGCCTCGAAGCCCCTCGCGCCAGGCGAAACTTGGCCGGGCGCCCGGTGCAAGCACCTTGAAGTTCTCGACTTGAGTAATGTGCGCCCGTGCCATTGACATCACTCCTATGACGACTGGCTTATGATGTCATACCTATTAGGAGCGTGCAAGGACTTCTCTGATCGAGCTGGCTCCGGCACTGCGCGGTGGCAAACAATGCTCTGGTCGTCCTCGGCTCGCCGCAGCCGGTCTCGCGCCAGCGATCAAGGAAGATCCAGCTCAGCTATCATTTTCGGCCCACCGCGTGATGGCTGTCACGAACTCGGCCGTCCAGATCCCCTATGCCCAGGCCTGGGTTGGCGGATTCAGACAAGAACTCCGTCGCCCGGCTCGCTCGGTACGATTAACATACGACGTATGACCAAATTCATGGATGGCTGCCGCTGCCCCGGTGGTGAGAAGAGCCAGAAGTGACTCTGGCAGAACAGCCTCCCACGAAGAGCTTCGAAACCATCTTGGCAGGGGCGGTTCCGCGCAGGCCCGCTCGTCTCGCAACCGCCGTGCTCTCGACCATGGTCGACAAGATCGTGGGCGGCGAGCTCCTTCCTGGGTCGTCGCTTCCGACCGAGTCCACGCTGTGTGAGGTCTTCGGCGTCAGCCGGACTGTCATCCGAGAGGCCTTGAAGCTGCTCGAGGCTAAGGGGCTCGTCCGAGTCAGGCAGGGCCAAGGCACGACTGTGGGGCCGACCGAGCAGTGGGACCTGCTCGACCCACTGATACTCGACGCCGCGATGCGCTACGCCGACACCTTCGAGATCCTTGATGACGTCGTCGACGTGCGTGTCGCGCTCGAGTGCCAGATGATACGCCGCGCGGCAGAGCTGATGACCGATGCAGAGCTGCGCGAGCTGCACGACGCGTTGATGGCCCTCGGGAAGCTTCTGGACCAGCCCGAGAAGTACCGGGACGCGGAGGGCGAGTACCACGATCTGATCCTTCGAGGTTCGGGCAACCGTCTCGGGCGATCGATCATCCGCTCGATCCACCCTCGGGCGCGCATGAACGTCCGCTACCGCGGAATCGGTGTAAGCGCCGACCACATGTTGATGAGCCATCGAGGCCACGTCGCCCTCTACGAGCGAGTGGCCGCACGCGACCCCGATGGTGCAGCCGAGGTGATGCGGGAGCACATCTTGGGGTCCTGGATTGAGCGCAAGGCCAGCGCCGCCAAGAGCCAGGGCCTGTGAGAGATGGTTAGTTGGCCGATTGGCAAGGGCACATCGGTCATAGGATCGGACCCCGTACCTCTTGAGGATTTAGCCCCGTTTTCCCTCCGGACCTGCGACAGGCCTTCGAGTTCGGTCCGTCGCCCATGAACGACGAGTCGACCGGGCTCCCCACAGTGCCTGGTGGCATCGAGCGGGTCCGTCTCGGCCGTAGCGACGTCTATGTGACGCGGTTGATCCTGGGCTGCGCCCCCCTGGCCGGGATGTACGCCCCCGTGGACGACAGGAGGGCCGAAGCCGTTCTCGAGGCATCGTGGGAGGAGGGGGTTCGGGCCTTTGACACTGCGCCCCAGTACGGGGTCGGACTGTCGGAAGAGCGTCTCGGCGTCTTCTTGTCCGACCGAATGGTCGGCGATGCGGTGGTCTCGACAAAGGTCGGCCACCTGCTCGTCGACTCCGACGACGTGGTCCAGGGTGGGGACCTCTTCTACGGAGCACCCAGTCGAAGGCTCGTGGACGACTACACGAAAGACGGTGTGCGCCGATCCATGGCGGCGAGCCTCGAGCGCCTAGGCCGCGACCGAGTTGATGTCGCGTTGATCCACGATCCGGACAACTACGCCGAGCTGGCGCTCACCGAGTCCTACCCGGCGCTCGAAGAGCTCCGCGCAGAAGGTGTGGTCCGCGCGATAGGCGTCGCCATGAACCACGCAGACACACTCACGTGGCTCGTCGAGCGGACGGACCTCGACTGCGTGTTGATCGCCGGGTGCTATTCCCTCCTCGACGTCCCGGCGGCAGAGAGGCTCTTCCCCGCGTGTGAGAAGCGGGGGGTTTCGGTGCTGGCGGCCGGGATCTACCGCAGCGGCATCCTCGCCGATCCGCGCCCCGGAGCACACCTCGACTACGTACCTGCACCCGGTCCGGTCGTCGAGCAAGTGAACCGTATCCGTTCCGTCTGCGAACGCCACGGCGTTCCCCTGGCCGCGGCGGCACTGCAGTTCGTCCTCGCAAATCCGGCCGTGACGGCGGCTGTCGTCGGCGCTGCCAGCCCGCAAGAGGCTCACGAGAATGCTGCTCACTTCCGGTTCACGGTGCCCGAGGACCTGTTCGAAGAGCTAGCCGGGGCCGAGCTCACACCGGCGTTGCCGCCAAGCGCGTCACACCGCACAAGCTCTAAGCCCGCGGCGCGCGAGGAGCAGTGATGACCAGGTACAGCACCGATGTCCCACCTGGAACAGGCGGTATCGTCGATTCCCATCACCACGTCTGGGACACGTCCAGGCGTCCCCACGACTGGCTCGCCGCGCTTCCGACGCTCAACCGATCGTTCGATTTGGGTCAACTCGAGCAGGTCGCCGCGCCACTCGGCGTGTCGGCCACTGTGCTCGTGCAGGTTCTGAACGATCCCGCGGAGACAGAAGAGTTCCTGTCGCTTGCCAGCGCAAGCGAGCTCATCGCCGGAGTGGTCGGCTGGGTCGATCTGACCCACCCGGGGGTCGGAGAGACCCTGGCACGCTTAGCTGAGCTCCCCGGGGGAGAAAAGCTCGTCGGGGTCCGCCATCTCGTCCACAACGAACCGGACCCTGAGTGGCTCCGGCGACCGGAGGTGCGACGAGGCGTCCGCGCCGTGAGTGAGAGCGGGAGAGCCTTCGATCTTCTCGTCGCCACCCGTGAACTCCCCGCCGCGGTAGAGCTGGCCGAGCAGCTAGAGGGTGCGACCCTAGTCATCGATCACATGGCCCAGCCGGCGATTGCTGCCTCAGCCTGGGAGCCCTGGAATAGTTTGATTGGCCAGCTCGCCCGCAGCGAGTCGGTCGTCTGCAAGATCTCTGGGCTCGTCTCCCAGGCGGGCAGCCATTGGGATCCGGTCGCTGTTCTTCCCTACGTGGAACGGGTCGTCGAGCTGTTCGGCCCGAACCGTCTGCTTTTCGGCTCCGACTGGCCGGTTTGCACAGCCGTGGCGAGCTATGACCAGGTGCTCGGTCTAGCCCGTGATCTCATAACGCCTCTCGTAGGACCAGACATCGACGCCGTCTTTGGTGGCACAGCACGCCGCATCTACAAGCTCGCATCGGCCAGAGAGCGCTTCGACTTCTGAGGCCGAGCGCGTCATTGGCATAACGCGTGCTCGCAGCCCCTCGCGTACGGTCGGGACCGAACCGATGACGGAGCTAAGCACCTGTAGAAGCCGAGACTGACGCTTGGGTCCCCACGAGCCGGATTGGAGAGAAACGCCAGGCTTCGCCGTCGAAGCTGGTCGGTGATCTGGCCCAAGTCGAAACTACGCCTACGCGCGTATTGGCCCATAGCCTGCCTCTCGCCCGTCGGACCGCAGCTTGAGACCGCCGCCTCGCGCCAGCCGCTACAAACGAGCTGCCGCCGGGATCACCTTGTCTCGGTAGACGTCGAAGGTCTCGGGAGCATTGTCGTGCATGAGGTAAAGGGCGAACTGGTTCACGCCGATCTCAGACAGCTCGGACAGCCGTTCGATGTGCTCCTCAACGGGCCCGAGCAGGCAGAATCGGTCGACGATGTCGTCGGGCACGAAATTGACCGTCGGGTTGTCCGCTCTGGAGTGGTGGCTGTAGTCATAGCCCTCACGACCCTTCACATACTCGGTCAGAACCCGGGGCACCTCTGAGGAATCGCCGTAGCGCGCCACGAGGTCCGCCACGTGATTGCCGACCATTCCCCCGAACCAGCGGAGCTGGTCTCTTTGGTGGGCAACGTCGTCGCCGACATAGGCAGGCGCGGCCACGCAGATCGTGAGGTCCTCGGGCCTGCGACCCGCGGAACGGGCTGCAGCTCGCACCGAGTCGATCGTCCAACGTGCGATATCAGGGTCTGCGAGCTGGATGATGAGACCGTCGGCGCGTTCGCCTATGACCTGCAACGCCTTCGGGCCATAGCCCGCTCCCCAGACCGGCAGGCGGCTGGCCTCGGCCCAGTGCAGCCTCACGGGCACGCCGTTGAGCACTGCCTCACGACCCTCGGCGAGGTCCTTGATGGTCGTGATCGCCTCGGCGAACTGCCGCATCGTGGTCGGACCGCGACCGATCACACGAAGTGCCGAGTCCCCGCGTCCGATGCCGCACACGGTCCGGTTGCCGAACATGTCGTTGAGCGTTGCGAACAGCGATGCCGTGATCGACAGGTCGCGGGTTGCCGGGTTTGTGACCATTGGCCCCACCCGGACGTGCGAAGTGCCCGAAAGGATGAGCGTGTAGATGACGAAGGGCTCCTGCCAGAGCACGCACGAGTCGTAGGTCCACACGTGACTGAAGCCTGCTTGCTCGGCGAGGCGCGCCCGCTCTATGACCCAACTCGCCGGAGGGTCCGTTTGGAGAACGAGGCCGATGTCCACTGTGTGCCCGCCTATGAGAGGTGTCGGGAGACCTGGCGGGGCACGAAACGGCCGTGGCCCGGCGCGCCCGTGTACCGGCCCGAACCGATGATCTGCCTGCCGCGGGAGAAGACCGCGTCAACGCGCCCGGTTATCCGCATGCCCTCGTAGCAGGAGTAGTCGACAGCCATGTGATGCGTCGCCGCAGAGATGGTCTGCTCACCGGCAGGGTCGTAGATGACTATGTCGGCGTCTGATCCCGGAGCGATGGTCCCCTTGCGAGGGAACAGGCCGAACATCTTGGCCGGGTTGGTGGACGTCACCTCCACCCATCGAGGAAGCGTTATCTCGCCCGAAACGACGCCCTGGAAGATGAGGCCCATTCGATTCTCCACACCCGGGAGGCCGTTCGGGATCTTGGTGAAGTCACCGACCCCCAGTTCCTTCTGCTCGGCGAAACAGAACGGGCAATGGTCCGTCGCGACCACCGACAAGTCGTCTGTCCGTAGACCTCGCCAGAGCGCTACCTGGTGTTCGCGGGGGCGCAGCGGTGGCGTGCAGACGAATTTCGCCCCCTCGAAGCCAGGCCGCGCCATGTCCTGCTCTGACAAGAAGAGGTACTGGGGACAGGTCTCGGCAAAGACGTGCTGGCCACGGTCGCGCGCCTCGACGATCGCCTCGAGGGCTGGAGCCGATGAAACATGGACGATGTACAGCGGTGCGTGGGTGACCTGAGCGAGGCGTATGGCGCGGGCCGTGGCCTCGCCCTCCATCTCGGCGGGCCGTGTCAGGCCGTGGTAGATCGGCTCTGTCTGCCCGCGGCCGAGAGCGGCCGCGACGATGGCGTCGATGGCAATGCCGTTCTCGGCGTGCATCATGATGAGAGCGCCATTTCCGCTGGCCCGGTCCATGGCACGCACGATGTCCTTGTCGGTTGAGTAGAAGACACCGGGATAGGCCATGAAGAGCTTGAAGCTCGTCACGCCCTGGGAGACGAGCTCGTCCATCTCCTTCAACGAAGCCTCAGTGACGTCCGAGATGATGGCGTGGAAGGAGTAGTCGACCGCGCAGGCTCCGTCTGCCTTTGCCTGCCAGGTGTCCATTCCCGCGAGCACGGACTCGCCCTTTGTCTGGATGGCGAAGTCGATGATCATGGTGGTGCCACCCCAGGCAGCCGCCCGCGTCCCGGTCTCGAAGGTGTCCGCCGAGGTGGTCCCGCCGAAAGGCATCTCCATGTGGGTGTGAGCGTCGATCCCGCCGGGCACGACGTATTTGCCGGTGGCGTCGACCACGAGATCGGCGCCCTGTTTCCAGCTCTCCGAGACACCTGAGAATCCTGCGGCTAGTGCCACAACCTTCTCGTCCTGGACCAACACGTCGGTCGGCGTGTCTCCGTCGGCTGTGACCAGGGTGCCACCACTGATGATTGTGCGCATCGTCAGGCCTCACAGAGCTTGGCATAGGTCTCTGGCCGGCGGTCCCGGTAGAAGGCCCAGATGCGCCGGACCTCGTCGATCAGACCGAGGTCAAGATCGCGCACGACGACCGCGTCGTCGACATCGGAGGCCACCTCGCCGACGAACTGGCCCCGAGGATCGACGAAGTACGACTGCCCGTAGAACTCGTTGGTGCCGAGCGGTTCCACGCCCACACGGTTGATCGTCCCCACGAAGTACTCGTTCGCGACCGCAGCTGCAGGCTGCTCCAGCTTCCACAGGTACTCGGACATCCCACGGCTCGTCGCGGAAGGGTTGAAGACGATCTTGGCTCCGGCGAGTCCGAGAGCGCGCCATCCCTCGGGGAAGTGCCTCTCGTAACAGATGTACACGCCGATCCGGCCGACCGCCGTGTCGAACACCGGGTAGCCGAGGTTGCCGGGGCGGAAGTAGAACTTCTCCCAGAAGCCGGAGACCTGTGGGACGTGGTTCTTGCGGTGCTTGCCGAGATAGCGGCCGTCGGCGTCGATGACTGCAGCAGTGTTGTAGAAGACGCCGGAGTCCTCTACTTCGTAGACGGGCACGACGAGAACGGTGCCGTTCTCCCTCGCCACGTCCATGAACTGGCGGATCGTCGGTCCCTCCGGCACAGCTTCGGCCCAGTCGTACCAGGCGCCGTCTTGCACCTGGCAGAAGTAAGGGCCGTTGAACAGTTCCTGCAAACAGACGACCTTGGCTCCTTGGGCGGCCGCCTGTTGAACCGAACGGATCGCGTTCTTGGTCATCAGGTCCTTGTCGCCAGCCCATTGGGCCTGGACCAAGGCCGCGCGCACAACCTCACCCATCACGTCCTCCCTCTCACCGCTCGGGTCTGGTCACACTCGCGCCCGTCGGAATAGTTGTCAACGGGGGCTGTCGCGCCTGCTCGCGTACGTGGTTTGCGCGGCTCAGGTGTTCTGCGGGAAACCAAGGTTGATACCGCCATGGCTCGGGTCCAGCCACCGACTGGTCACGACCTTGCCACGCGTGAAGAAATGGACGCCTTCGGTCCCGTGTGCGTGGAGGTCCCCGAACAGCGAGGCTTTCCAGCCGCCGAAGGAGTAGTAGGACACCGGCACGGGAATGGGGACGTTGATGCCGACCATGCCGACCTCAACCTCGTTCTGGAACCTGCGCGCGGCGCCTCCGTCGTTGGTGAAGATGGCGGTTCCGTTCCCGTAGGGATTGGAATTGACTAGCTCGAGCGCCTCGGCATAGCTCCCGACGCGCACGACCGAGAGCAGCGGTCCGAAGATCTCGTCTTTGTAGAGCGACATCTCAGGTGTCACCTTGTCGAACAGGGTTGGCCCCAACCAGAACCCGTCAGCATCACCATCGGGCACCGCGCCGCGTCCGTCGACTACCAGCTCGGCACCCTCGGCCATGCCCGCATCCAGGTAGGATGCCACCTTGTCCCTGTGGCTTCTCGTCACCAAAGGACCCATGTCACTGCCGCGCCTGCCGTCGCCGATCTTGAGTCCCGCCATGCGCTCGCGGATCTTCGAGACAAGCTCGTCGGCGACCGGCTCGACGGCGACGAGCACGGAGATGGCCATGCAACGTTCGCCGGCCGACCCGAAGCCGGCGTTCACGGCCGAGTCGGCTGCGAGGTCCACGTCCGCGTCAGGAAGGACAACCATATGGTTCTTGGCGCCGCCGAGAGCCTGCACACGCTTGCCGTGCCGGGTGCCACCCTCGTACACATAGCGGGCGACCGGCGTCGAGCCGACGAAGGAGACAGCCTTCACGTCCGGGTGCTCCAACAGGCGGTCGACTGCCACCTTGTCACCCTGCACAACGTTGAACACGCCCGCCGGTAACCCGGCCTGTGCCCACAGCTCCGCCCAGAAGATCGAAGCCGAAGGGTCCTTCTCACTCGGCTTCAGCACGACGGTGTTGCCACAGGCGATGGCTATCGGAAAAAACCAGACCGGGACCATCGCAGGGAAGTTGAACGGGCTGATGATCGCGACCGGGCCGAGCGGCTGGCGGATCGAGTAGACGTCCAGGTTCGTGGAGGCGTTTTCGGAGTAACTGCCTTTCAGAAGCTGCGGGATTCCGCAGGCGAACTCGATGACCTCGAGGCCCCGGTTCACCTCACCAAGAGCGTCGTCGAGCACTTTGCCGTGCTCGGAGGTGACGATCTCGGCAAGCTCACCGGCGCGCTCGTTCGCGAGTTGTCTGAAAGCGAAGAGGAGCTTGGAGCGCTGGGAAAGCGACGCGTGACGCCAAGTCGAAAAGGCGCATGACGCTGCCGCGACGGCCCGGTCGACATCGTGCGGGGACGCGAACGCCACTTGCTTGGTGAGCTTGCCTGTGGCGGGGTCATAGACCTCACCGACGCGTTCTGGGACGGCACCGTCGCTCTTGCCGTTGATCCAGTGCGGAACAAGGGGCAGGGACGGTGCGGCGTTACCTGTCATCAGAGGGGACTCCTTTGCAACGCGACCGGCGTCGTTGCCGGCAAGGTGGTAGGGACGTTTGCCTTCGGTGGTCCGCGCCGCCGCTAGCTCGTAACGGCACGGTCGGTGATCTCGAGTGCCCGGTCCAGGACCCCGAAGCCTTCGGCGAGCTCGTCTGCTGTGATGGGCAACGGCGGGTTGGTCATGACCTGGTTCCAGTGCAGGTTCACGAACACGCCGTTGTCGAGAAGGAACTGGTACAGCTCGGCCATCTCGGGGCTCGTTCGGTTGAACGGCGCCATCGGCTCGCCGGTGGCCCTGTTGCGTACCAGTTCCAGGACGCCGAACAGCCCGATGCTGCGGTGCGCACCGACGGAGGGGTGGCGGGCCGCTAGCTCGGCGTGATGATGGGCCATGACCTCGCCCATCTTCGCCGCGTGCTCTATGAGACCGTCTTGCTCATAAACACGGATCGTGGCGAGGGCGGCGGCAAGACAGACCGCGTGGGAGTTGTACGTGAGCCCTCCGGCAAAAACGTGATCCTCGAAGTGCGCCGCGACCTTAGGCCGCATTCCGACGACCCCGAGCGGCAAGTAGCTCGAGGTGAGCCCCTTCGCGCACGTTATGAGGTCGGGCACCACGCCCCAGTGGTCGACCGCGAACCACGCCCCCGTACGCCCGAAGCCGCTCATGACCTCGTCGGCGATCATCAAGATCCCGTAGCTGTCCAGAAGCTCCCGCACTCCCTGCAGATAGCCGTCGGGTGGTACGAGGATCCCGTTGGTACCGGTCACCGGCTCCAGGATGAAGGCCGCGATGGTCTCCGGGCCCTCCAGCTCGATCGTCTCGCGCAACTGCGCGAGTGCCTCTTCTGCCGAGCCCATGGGCCGCTCAGTCCCGTGATAGAAGTCGAGGACGTGGACGACTCCCGGGATCCCGGGCTCGTTCGGCCAGCGGCGGGGGTCACCCGTGAGCGTTATCGCGCCCGAGGTCGCGCCGTGGTAGGAGCGGTAGCGGGCGAGGATCTTGTTGCGCCCCGTGACTGCTCTGGCGATACGGATGGCGTTCTCATTGGCCTCGGCACCTCCGAGGGTGAAGAAGGACTTCTCAATGTCGCCAGGGAACAGGCCGGCGAGCTTGCGGCCGAGCAGCGCCCGGGGCTCGGTGGCGGTAACTGCAGAGTTCGCGTAGGCGAGCTGCTCGGCCTGGCGGGTAATCGCCTCGATGACACGGGGATCCCCGTGGCCGATGTTCACGCACATGAGCTGACTGTTGAAGTCAAGGTAGCGCCTGCCGTCGGCGTCGTAGAAGTAGACGCCCTTCGCGCGGACGACCGGTATGGGCGAGACCTTCGACTGCACCGCCCAGTCGTAAAGGGTGTAGCGCTTCGACCACTCGACGATCTCCGCGGCGGACAGCCTCCCGGGCTCGGCTTCGGCACTCATTTCGACCTCCTGGCTCGCCACGTTAGCGACGTGCCGAACACCTCGACCATGCAACCATCTGCCCGATGCTCGGGCATTGCACTCGAGGCGTTCTCCGGAGCCGCCGGACGAGCCGGTCGTGTCTTCACGGCGATCGCCGCTGACCAGTCCCGCCGGGGAAGGCAATTTGGCCGTAATGGCCCCGCGCCCCCAGCCCATACTGAGTGGTGTCGGTTGGGTGACGTCTGAACAGGTTCTCCGAGCCCGGAGGAGGAGTTCACCGGAACATTCCTCAGCGAGACGACCTTTCGTCGGCCCTGGCATCGCCCGGCTCAAGGGCCGGGGAAGTGCAAGACAAATGACACATCTGTCATGAGGAACGGTCGCACTGTCATCGGGTTCGATCCCAGCCGGACCAGCCCCGTGCCCGTTGCCTCTAGCTCTGTAGGAGCTCGCTCCACCATGACCGACTTCCGCTCAAGTCAGCCAACGCCTCTTGACAGATACTTTAACGACGTATAAATATTACGATCGATGATAAAGTCGCTCGCCGCGACCGACTGGCGCGAGGGCCGCAGACGCTCCGCGCGCCAAGCGATTGTCACCGTCGCATGGGCGATAGTGGCAGAGCAGGGACTGGGCGGTCTGTCGCTACGGGATCTGGCGCGGCGTGCGGGGATCACGACGCCCACCGTGTACGCCTATTTCGACTCGAAGAACGCCATCTACGACGCCATGTTCGGCGAGGCGGCGGCACAGTTCGACGAGAAAATGGCTGAGCCCTACGAGTGCGAGGATCCCCGTGAGCTGCTCGTGGCGGTTGTACGGCGGTTCTTCGAGTTCTGCACCGGTGACCCGGTGCGCTACCAACTGTTGTTCCAGCGCACTTTGCCAGGATTCCAGCCCTCGGCCGAGTCGTACGCGCCGGCGGTTCGTGCCCTCGCTCACGCCAGGGAGCAGTTGGCCCTGAACGGGATCAACGAGCCGCGGCATCTCGACTTGTGGACTGCGCTCGTAACCGGGTTGGTCGACCAACAGGTCTCGAACGATCCTGGCGGGGATCGCTGGACCCGCCTTCTTGACGAATCCGTCGCGATGTTCCTGGCCCACTGCGGGCCGATTCGGTTGTCGCGCAAGCCCGCGCCCCACCCATCTCGAACGAAAGGAGGCGATCTGTGACCACGACGTCCGTCGATGTGGCCGTCATCGAACCGTTGACGCACGACGAGTGCATGCACCGCCAGGCCTGCGAACTAGAGCGCACTCTCGCATTGCTCCGCTCGTTGGACGACGCCGCTTGGTTCTCAGCTACCGACTGCCCCGCCTGGGACGTCCGCGCGATGTACCAGCATGTGCTCGGCGCCTGCGAGGCGGGAGCGTCGATGCGGGAGAACATGCACCAACTGATTCGGGCCCGGGCCTACCGCAAGAAGAACGGGGGTCCGCTCGAAGCAGCCCTGTCAGCAGTGCAAGTCCGCGACCGTAGGGACCTGAGCCATCCACAGGTTCTGGAGCGGCTGGCCGCCGTGGCACCGCGGACAGTGCGCGGCCGTACGCGCACACCGGCTTTCCTTCGCACACACGCGAAGCTGAAAGTCGATGGACCGGTGCGCGAAACCTGGAGGCTGGGCTATCTGATCGACACCATCTACATGCGTGACCTGTGGATGCACCGCGTCGATGCGGCCCGCGCCGTCAATCGACCGCTGGAGCTCAGCTCCGACCACGACGGTCGAATCGTCGCCGACATCGTCGCCGAGTGGGCGCGCCGCCACGACAGGCCCTTTGTGCTCGAGCTCGGTGGTCCCGCAGGTGGTACCTACGTGCGTCAACAGGACGGTTTCGAGGCAGAGCGCCTATCGCTGGACGCCGTCGAGTTCTGCCGCACGCTCGCGGGACGCGCACCGGCGACTGGGCTGCTCGAGACTGTCGTCCCCTTCTGAGAGCAGTCCCGGGCCGCGAGCTTCGCCGCCTGGTCGGCGATCTGGCGTCAGAACAAGTGGAGATCAGGGTGGCCGTTGTGCCACCACAGCAGGACGGCCCTACCCACGACGCTGGACCCCCGTATCGGCCCCCAAGAACGGCTGTCGCATGAGTCAGACCGGTTATCACCCATTACATAGAGCTCGCCTGCCGGAACCCTGAAAGGATGCCTCCTGCTAGCCACGGGAGCGCCGAGCGGTTCGGTGACGTACGGCTCTGAAAGCTTGCGCCCGTCTACAAACACGTTGTTTCCGCTCGAATAGACGCTTTGGCCGGGAAGCGCTATCACTCTCTTGACGAGGTCGTTCTGACCGGGGACGACGCACATGGTGTCGGCAGCCGGGCGGGCAAACACGACGATGTCGCCGTCGTGCAGGTCGTGCCAGTTGAACAAGAGCTTCTGCACGAAGATCCGGTCGCCGATCTCGAGAGTGGGCTCCATCGACGCGGAAGGGACGAAAAAGGCCTCGAATGCATAGGTGCGGATGCCGATGGCGACCAGCACTGCCAGTGCGACCACGACTGTCCACTCTGCCGCGGCTCGCCCCCGGCGGTGCCGGTCCGCGTGGGGCGAAGATCCGTCAGCAGCCTTGACCGCGCGAGCTCGCATGGTCCTTCTTCGACAAGTTCGTCGAAGAGACGCTGATCGATACGGACGATGCCGACAAGGCGTGGCCGCCTAATACGCGCAACGCTCCGCTCGGTATCCGCGTCCGGTCGCCTTGGCCCCCACCTTCGTCCCAGACGACATTCACGTGGAGGCCTCGCAAGATGGGCAACGCCTTGCTCACCGTCTCACCGAGGAGCCCGCTGCAGTGCAGCAGCTCCCCTTCGGCAAAAACGTTCGGCGAACCGTAGTAGTCCTCGCCGCGCCTGGCGGGACGTCCGACGAGGACCTCCGCACTTGCCGAGTAGTGAACAGGAAGGCCAAGCGCGTCGGTGCAACCCATGGCTCCGCCGGCACAAGGCCCTGCGACGGCGCGCAGGACCGGCTTCCCGCTCGCCGTTCGACCATCAGGGGTTACTGCCAGGATCGAGCCAACCTGGCTCGGAGAGGACGGCACGGCTTCGACTCTGATCCTGAAGTGGTGCAGCCTGAAGGCCGACTCCAGCTGTGGCACGGCGAGCTCACGGTTTGAGATCGACACCACCACTTCGTTGCCGGAGTCGGCGCTGGCAGGCGTCAGTGAGTCCAAGAGCACAAACGGGACCCCGACGAGGGTCGCGCTCGCCAGCAACCCTGCCAATGTCGTGGCAAGACGGCGTCTCGGTCTGACAACAAGTCGTTCACGGGCAGCGCCCCTCAAGTAACTCCACGCCACCGCGACGGCGGGCGCACCGTCGCTCATGAGCAGCCCGGCCAGTTCGATTGCTTCGTCTCCGTGGCGGTCCCGCCATCTTCTCGGGTAGCACCGCACAGCTGTCTCGACCAGCCGGTTGACTTGACTTCGCGCCATCAGATCCCGCCAAGCGCGAGTCTCAGTCTGCCTACCGCGCTGACGCGCTCCAACGAGTCGAGGTGATCGCGAAGCGCTACCGCACCCGCGGGGGTAATTCGATACGGGTGTCGCCGGTCCTCGGCAGGCAGTGCTTTTATGAGTTCGAGTCGCTCAAGACGGTCCAGGGCGCCGTAAAGGGTTCCGGGACCGAGCTTCAGGCCCGCGAAGTCCTTGATGTCCAGGATCAGTGCGTATCCGTGTTTCGGCCCGTCGGCAAGGCTCGTGAGAATCAGAACTGCTGCCTCGCCGGCACGGCGCAGAACCTCTCGACCAGGATCGCGTTCGGGTTCGCGTCTCGTGATGATCAGGCTCCTCGCCCCTAGTACGACGGCCAATATATCAGTCAACGTAATAGTAGTGGTCTCGAAGACCTAAGTCAACGGCGCCGCGCCTCGGGGCGTGATGTCAAGCGGGCCCCACACGAGCCTGTTCGGGACGCGAGGCAGTTCTCCTGGACGGCCTCGCGCCTGGACCTGTGCCTAATGACGAGACTGCGGACCGGTCGTGCGCGAGCGCTCAAGCACCGGCTCCCGGCGCCGTTCCCGTCGGATACGACTTCGCTACAGGCAGCAAGCGCCGGCCAACGGGGCCGAAGCGGCGATGTATCTAGCATGACCGCGTGGTCGCTGCGTCTGAGCCGTCGAGTCGAAAGTCCGGGCAGGACTTCGCCTACGGCGAGAGCAGCGGCGGCCAGGCCGTGGCTTCGCCGGTCGTGCCGGGACGCGGGCTCTCCTCGTTGCGCCCGTTCCACCACCGGAACTTCTTCCTCTTGTGGGCCGGTGGCATGGTCTCGGTCGTCGGTTCCTGGATGCAGACGGTTGCCGTCGGGGCGTTGATCGTCGCGCGTACCGGCAGTGCCACCTGGGCAGTGGTGATCGCCGCGGGAGGATTCCTTCCGATCGGCCTGCTTTCACCGGTCGGAGGCGCGCTGGCCGACCGGATACCTCGTCGCGCAGCCCTTGTCATCGGCAACCTCCTCGCCGGTGTCGTCGCCCTCGCCATCGCCATACTCGTGGCATCTGGTCGGGACAGCCCTGGGATCCTCACTTTGCTCGTCACCATCCAGGGGTCCGTGAGCGCCATGGTGGGGCCGTTCCAACAGGCCATCCTGCCCGACCTTGTGCCGCCACCGGAGTTCCTCGCGGCTGTCTCGCTCAACTCGGCGCAGTTCAATCTCGGGCGCATAGTCGGCCCGGCACTCGCGGGCGTCACAATTGCCGCCTTCGGCTACCCGGTGGCCTTCGTCGCCAATGCCGTGTCTTTTCTCGCTGTCGTCGTAGCGCTCCTGTTCATCCGCCTGTCCCCGCCGCCCGGACGCGACGATCAGGTCGGGCTGTTCTTCTCGCTGCGCCTCGGCGCCCGGGCAGCGCGCGCCGAGGCGGGCTGTCGCAACGCCATAGCCATGATCGCCATCGTGGGGCTCACGGCATCTCCCTTCATAGCGCTCGTGCCGGTCATGGCGCACAGGCTGACCCACACCGGGGCGCGAGGGATCGCGTCGGCGACCGGCCTGCTCACGACCGCCCAGGGCGTCGGTGCCGTCGCCGGGGCCCTCGCCATCGCACCGCTCGCGGCTCGCTTCGGGAGGGGCAGGATGCTAACGAGCAGCCTGGTCCTGCTGCCGCCTGTGCTCGCCCTGTACGGCTTCGCCCCGTCGCTCGCGTTTGCCCTGCCTGCACTGTTCGTCGTCGGGCTCGTGTACATCGGCGTGCTGTCCGGCCTCTCCACGGTCGTCCAGCTCCGGGCACCGTCCGAACTTCGCGGGCGCGTACTCAGCCTCTACCTAGTGGCGCTCGGCGTCTCCTATCCGATCGGCTCGCTCGTTCAAGGACCGCTCGCAGACGCGCTCGGTCTGGCCTGGACGACCGCCGGCGCGAGCGCCCTGTTGGCGATCGTGCTCTTCGCGCTGGGTCTGCTGCGACCCGGTGTCTTTCAGGTGCTCGCGGCTCCTAGCTCGACAGAGCCTCAGCCCGCCGAGGCGTCGCGCTGATGTGCGGGCCCGGTTCTAGCCACCGCCCCGGCCCACGCCCGGCGCAGCAGACGCGACAAGGCGGGGCAAAGCGCTCGCGGATGAGACCGCCGGAGCCTGCGGCCAGGTGTGGAAGCCCTCAGCGTCTGGTAGCGGAATACGTGGCTGCTCCGGGTCTCCTGGATCGAGCGACCCGTGCCACAAGCGCGCCCGTCAGGGCCACGAGGTCTGCGGGCGCAAGCTCAAGCTCAAGGCCACGCCGGCCACCGCTTACGAACACCGTCGGCCACTGCGGAACACTCTCGTCGACGACGGTCTGAAGGCGGCGCTTTTGGCCGAGCGGGCTTATGCCTCCGATGACATAGCCGGTCGAACGCTCTGCTTCCGCCGGTTCGGCCATCGTCGCCTTCTTCGTCCCCAAGACGTCGGCCATGGCCTTCAGGTCCAGCTCGGTAGCAACCGGTATCACAGCTATGGCGAGACCTTCGGTCGACTTTACGACCAGGGTCTTCAACACTCGGTGCGGCTCTGCCCCGACCGCCTGCGCCGCTTCCAGGCCGTAGGAGGCCGCCGGGTCATGGGAGTACTCGTGGAGACGGTGAGCGGTAGCGCTGCGGACCAGGACATCGACAGCGGGCGTGGCGGTCATGAAATCATTCTGATCCGACGGCGAAGTGTCCTCGTGCAACGCACCAGGCAATGTTCTTGACTGTCAAGGAACTTGAGGATATCGTGCCTCCGTGGCTGAAGACGAGCCCATCGAGCTGACGACCCCCACCTTGATGCGAGCAGCGCGCGGCGCGTATGCGAGCTCCATCCGCGCCAAGCTGCGGTCCATCGGCGCGGACAACCTTCCCAGGAACGGTGCGTTCATACTGGCAGGCGTCGACTCCACCGGCGGGCCGCGTCAGGACCTGCCCGCCTACCTCGGAGTCACCAAACAAGCCGTCAGCCTGACAATCGACACGCTCGTGAACCAGGGCTACCTGGAACGGGGCCCGGATTCCTATGACCGCCGTCGCATCACCCTCGAGCTGACCGAACGCGGGCGACAAGTCGTCGACGCAGTCCTGCGCGGGATCGAGGAGGTCGACCTGGAACTGCGCCGGCGAGTGCCCCCGGCACATGTCGACGCCATGCGATCGGCGCTCCTCGCCTTGGCCGACATCAAGAGCGACAGCTTGACGAGCGGCGCTGCACTGGCCCGGCCGATGCGCCAGTTCCGTCACTTCAGCCCGGTCTTCCCGGTACGGGACCTGTCCGCGGCCTTGGCCCACTACTCGGCGCTCGGCTTCACGACTCTTGCTCACGCGGACGGCGACGAGTACGGCTTTGCCAACCGCGAAGGCACGGGGCTGCATCTCGTCGCCGATCATCACCAGGACGGACAGCACCACAGCGCCTCGGCGTACCTTTACGTGCGGGACGCCGACGCCCTTTACCTGGAGTGGAGCCAACCCGGGATCGGCGGCCAAACCTCGCCGGTCCGGTCGACCCCTTACAAACTGCGCGAGGGCTCCCACACCGACCCCGACGGGAACCTGATCCGCTTCGGTTCGCCCATGGAGAGCGAGGTCCCGACAGGTCCCGATCTCCTGGGCACTGGGCCGGACCGTGACCAGGGTCGAACTTAGGGCACCGCAAGACTTCGGCCGTACCCCCAAGGGACTTCTCACCACGCCGGGTTGGCCGCCCCCAGCCCGGGTCCGGGTCCAAACACCCCGAGCTAGCCGGCCTCCTGCCGGGAGACCGTCCGGCGGTCAACGTTAAGGTCTCGACCGTGGGAGGGGGTCGCTGGGGGGCGGCGGCCGTGCGCCGGAGACTTGGTCACTCGGCGCGCGTCCGGGTCATCCGTCTGCTCTTGGTCACAAGTCTGCCCTGGACCTTGGCGCTCGGTGCATTCGTCATCTTGTCGGCTGTCGTGCCCGTGACAGTGCTGGCAGCCATGGGCCAGGTAGTAGGTCGCGTGCCTGCCGCCGCAAGGGCAGGTTTGGGGTCGCCCGCCGGCCATGGTCTGATCGCGGCCCTCGTCGTGTCGATGGCCGCGTACGCCGTCACGCTCGTCCTCGGCCCGACACAAACGGCCATAGCTTCTGCGGTCAAGGTCCGGCTCACCTACGCGATGCAGGACCGGCTGGTCGCTGCGGTGTCGCGACCGGCTGGGATAGCCCATCTGGAGGACGCGGCCGCACTCGACGAGCTGGAGCTGGCCCACGGCCAGCTCACCGCCTACTACCCGGCGGACGCGCCCACGACGCTGGCAGTCGTAATCGGGAACCGTTTGAGCGGTTTGGTCGCTTGTGGCGTGCTCGGCGTGTACCGATGGTGGTTGGGGCTCGGGATGCTTGCCCTGTGGCTGCTCGTCCGGCGTCCGCTGCGAAAGGTGGTTTACGAGCAAGCCCAGGCTTTCGGCCGGACAGCCGGGCTCATGCGTCGCGCGCGCTACCTGCAACAGCTGGCGGTCAAGCCGGGCACGGCCAAGGAGTCCCGCGTGTTCGGTTTCGGCGACTGGCTGATCGAGCGCTACCGCGAGCAGTGGACTCTCGGGATGGCCACGGCCTGGCAGATGCTGCGCCGCTACAACATCGGCGTGACCCGCCTCGGTGGAGTCGTCCTGGCCGGGTATGTGGCGGCCACCTCGGTGATCGCCTACGGGGCCTATCACCATCAGATGACCCTCGCGACCCTCGCCACCCTGCTTCCCATGCTCGTGGCCTCGGCGGAGGTCGGTGACATCAGTTGGAACGACGTCGCCCTTGAGTGGCAGCTCACGGCCTTGCCTAATCTGGAGGCCCTCGAGTCCCGACTCGATCCGCCGAGCACGGCAGTCCACTCCCGT
Organism: Acidimicrobiales bacterium; assembly: GCA_050012675.1. Taxonomy (GTDB): domain Bacteria; phylum Actinomycetota; class Acidimicrobiia; order Acidimicrobiales; family Bog-793; genus Fen-455. The sequence goes on along the minus strand of JBEKGS010000047.1, from coordinate 2,846 downwards.
CGGATCGAGCTACCTGCCGGGGCACCCGAACACGAACTGCGCTTCGAATCGGTCGCCTTCCGTTACCCCGGTGCCCGCTCCGATGTGTTCACGCGTCTCGACCTGTCCATTCCCGCCGGCCGGTCGACTGCGATCGTCGGGCTGAACGGTGCGGGAAAGACAACCCTGGTGAAGTTGCTCACAGGCCTGCACGACCCGACAGCCGGTCGCATCACAGTGGACGGGGTCGACCTGTCGACTACTGACGCGGAAGGGTGGCAACGGCGCGTCGCCGTCGTGTTCCAGGACTTCGTCCGCTACCCCACGACAGCGGCCGACAACGTCGGCTTCGGCGCCGTGGAGCACATCTGCGATCGGTCCGCGATAACAGCTGCGGCCCAACGCGCAGGCGCCCGCGACCTCGTCGAGGTCCTGCCGAAGGGGTGGGACACGGTGCTGTCGCGCCAGTACAAAGACGGCGTCGACCTGTCCGGCGGCCAGTGGCAGCGGGTGGCCCTGGCCCGGGCGCTGATGGCCGTGGACCACGGGGCTCGGCTCTTGGCACTCGACGAGCCGACCGCCTGGCTTGACGTGCGGGGCGAAGCCGAGTTCTTCGCCAGCTTTCTCGAGCTCACGGCAGGCCTGACCACGGTGATCATCTCGCACCGCTTCTCGACGGTGCGTCAGGCAGAGCGGATATGCGTGCTCGAGAACGGTGAGGCGCTCGAGATCGGCACGCACGAAAACCTTATGACGCAAGGCGGTCGCTACGCCCAGATGTTCTCCGCCCAGGCCTCCAGGTTCGACCAGGAGCTTCGAGGATGAGCGGGCCGATGACCCGGCCGCCGCAGGCCCGGCGGGGACAGCCCGTGGTCGCGCGGCTCGCCCGGGTGTTCGTCGGGTATGGGTTCGCTGCATCCTCGTGGTGGATGACCGCCTACCTGGCTCTGTCGGTGGGCACCGCCGTGGCGTCGGTGCTTTACCCCATTGGCATCCGGGTCATGGTCGACGCCTTCCTCGCCCACCACCGAGGCGGTGTGATCCTCGGCACGGCTCTCGTCGCCGGGCTCTACGCGTTGCAGTGGATCCTCTCCAACAACGGCGCCACGGCGGGAACCACTCTCGCAGACCACGTCAATCTCTACCTGTCCACCCGGATAGCTGCACTCGTGAACCGAGTGGCGAGCATCGAGCACCTCGAGCATCCCGAATACCTCACCGAGCTCCAGCTGCTGGACGAAAACCGGGCGCTATTGGCCAACGGCCCACGGCAGATGATCATGGTCCTGTCGGTGGCCATCCGGATCGCCGGAGTCGTGGTCCTGCTCGGCATCATCTGGTGGCCGCTCGCACTTCTGCCCGCCGTGACGGCCCTGCCCGTGACCGCAGAGCGGCTCTCGGTCAGGATCCGCCAGCGCAGCGACGAGCGCGTGGCGGAGGAACGCAGGCTGGCCAATGAGTTGTTCGACATCACCGCCAGCGCGGAGCCCGCGAAAGAACTGCGCATCTACGGCCTGGCTCCCGAGCTTGCCCGCCGCCACCATGAAGCGGGCGAACGCGTGGCCGCGGCCACTTCACGCGCCGCTGTGAGGGGCGCCTTCGTCGCAGCGACGGGATGGCTGGCGTTCGCCGCAGGCTTCGGGTTTGCGGTCGTTGCCGTGGCGGTGCGCGCCGCTCATGGCGAGAGCTCACCGGGCGAGGTGGTGCTGGCCGTGACCTTGGTGCAACGTGCCCAATTCCAGGTTGCACAAGCCGCCAACGCCGTCGGCCAGCTGCTGACAATGGCCCGCACGGCCTCGCGCCTGTTCTGGATCGAGGACTACGCAGCCCACTCGACCGCCCAAATCCATGGTCTTGCGGTACCCGGGCGGCTGACGGACGGGATACGTCTCGACCACGTCAGCTTCCGGTACCCGGACACTTCCAAGGACGTCCTCACGGACGTGTCGCTGCACCTGCCGGCGGGTGCTGCCGTTGCGCTCGTCGGTGTGAACGGCGCCGGCAAGACCACACTTGTGAAGCTGCTCACCCGCATGTATGAGCCCACTGGCGGGCGCGTACTCGTTGACGGCATGCCGCTTGCCGATCTTGATCTCATGGCCTGGCGGAAGCGCACGGCCGCCGCCTTCCAGGACTTCTTGCGCCCCGAGCTCTCCGTCGCACAAGTTGTCGGCATCGGCGAGGTGTCCCGCGTGGACGATCACGAAGCGGTCGGCGCAGCTCTCGCCCGGGCTGGAGCAACGGGCCTTGTCGCCGAGATGTCCGACGGCCTGCAAGCTCGCATCGGGCGGTCGTTCGCCGATGGCACCGAACTATCGGGGGGTCAGTGGCAGAAGCTGGCACTCGGCCGGTCGATGATGCGCGACGATCCCCTCCTCCTCGTCCTCGACGAGCCGACCGCCAATCTCGACGCCCCGGCCGAAAGTGCCCTCTTCGACCGCTTCATCCGCGTCGCCCGCCAGAGTGCGCACGACAACGGCGCCATTACCCTTCTGGTCTCCCACCGCTTCTCGACGGTGGCGTTCGCCGACCTGATCATCGTGCTCGAGAACGGGCGCCCCGCCGAGTGGGGCTCCCACGCCGAACTCATGGCCCTCGGCGGGACCTACGCGGAGCTCTACGAGATGCAAGCGGCCGCGTACCGGTGACGGCGGAGCCCATGGAAACCGCTTTGAGTCTTGAACGGAGGCGGACGGGTGGATGGTCCCCCAGGGGCCCGGTGCGCGCCAGCAGGCTGTCACGCCATACGATCGCGGGCGAATGGACGCATCCGAAAAGGCGCCTCCGACGAGTTCCTATGCGGTCGTCCTGACCACGGTCGCATCTCGCCAGGACGCTCGCGAGATGGCCGAAAGGCTCCTCGCCAG
>JBEKGS010000046.1:0-35745 GCA_050012675.1 Acidimicrobiales bacterium | reverse complement strand
CGGACTCAGCGCGCCCGGACGTTGGCTGCCTGCAGCCCCTTCTGGCCCTCCTGAACGTCGAATTCGACTTCCTGGCCCTCGGTGAGGGTCCGGTAACCGGACATTTGGATAGACGAGTGGTGGACGAAAACGTCCACGCCGTCGGACTGCGAGATGAAGCCGTAGCCCTTCTCGCTGTTGAACCACTTCACTACTCCGGTCGCCACTGTGGCGTTCCCCTTTGTCTCAGATTGCAAGTAAACGAGAGCGCCGGGCCGGGCCTGCCCGTTGGAGTGGCCGGCATCCGAGGTGGCGCCCCGAACACCGGGTTACCGCCCGACATGTCGGCAACCCCGCGTGACATCACGATCCGGTTGCTCCCGATCGACAACGTAGCAGAGCGCCAAACCAGGCTGTTAGCCCGGACCCTCATGGACGGCCGATGGCGGGCCGCCAAGACCTCCGGCCGTCACACGGGGGCAGCGGCACCGGGCGCTCAGCGGCGGATCCTCGTACCCGAGGAGGTGTCCTCGACGATGTAGCCGAGAGCGACGATCTCGGAGCGCAACGCGTCGGCTGTGGCGAAATCCCGGTCCGTGCGTGCCCGGTCGCGGCGACGCCCAAGCTCCAGCACGGTCTCTGGGACCTCGGTGGCACCTTTGGCTTGGAGCCCGACGGCCCCGAAGCACTCTAGGACAGACCTGGTCAGCTCGGCTGCTCTCGAGGCCTCGCGAGAATCGAAGGCAACGTTCGCCCGCCTTATCGCGTCAAACAGGACCGCAGTCGCGCCGGGGGTGTCAAGGTCGTCCTGCATCTTCTCCACGAACTCGTCTCTCACCTCGGTATCGCTCGTGTTGCCCGTGCCACCCGCCTCGTCGAGCCGCTCGCTCAGGGCGTCCAGCCGGCCGAGCGCCGACACGGCATCGCTCAGCGTCGTGGGCGTCACCTCGATGGGGGCCCGATAGTGCGATTGCAGGACGAGCAACCGGTAGGCGCGGGGGTCACTTTGCGCGACCAGGTCGGAGATCATGAGCACGTTGCCCAGTGATTTCGACATCTTCTCGCCTCCGCGAGCTTCGACCATGCCGTTGTGCATCCATCGGCGGGCAAACGACTTCCCGTCTGCCACCGCTTGCGCTCGCTCGTTCTCGTGATGAGGAAAGACCAGGTCCTGACCACCACCGTGGAGGTCGAACCCCTCACCCAACAGCGCGAGCGACATGACGACGCACTCGGTGTGCCAGCCCGGACGGCCAGGGCCCCAAGGTGAGGCCCACCATGGCTCGGCGGGCTTCGCCTTCTTCCACAAGGCGAAGTCCAAAGGCGACCGCTTCTTCTCGTTCACCTCGACGCGCGCCCCCGAGCGCAGCGAGGCAAGGCTCTGGTGGGCGAGGAGCCCGTAGTCACCGACAGCCGAGACCGCGAAGTACAGGCCATCGCTCGTCTCGTAGGCGGACCCGAGCGCGACGAGCTCGGCGATGAGCTCCACCATCTCATCGATAAAGGCCGTTGCGTGTGGGACCTTCGTCGGCCGCAGGCACCCCAGGGTGTCCATGGCGTCCCACCATTCGGCCTCGTACTGCTCGGCGACAAGTTCCGCCGGGCGATGCTCCTCGTTGGCCCGGTTGATGATCTTGTCGTCGATGTCGGTCACGTTCGAGACATGGTCAACCGCGAAACCCGAGTACTCGAGGAAGCGGCGCAGCACGTCATAAACGAGCGAGAAACGGCCGTGTCCGATGTGGGGCGGACCGTAAACGGTAGAACCGCAGATGTAGAGGCCTATACGGCCAGCCTCGCGAGTCTCGAGCTCGCGGACTTGGCCCAGGGCCGTGTCATGAAGGCGCAACACAGGAGTACCGTACTAGGCCAATGGCCACTCCCCGCGTGCCCGAACGTCCCTCGCTCGAAGGACTCGAGGATCGCTGGTCCGCGTGCTGGGACCAGGACGGCACATACCGCTTCGATGCGTCCCGCCCGCGCGCGGAGGTGTACTCGATCGACACGCCGCCTCCGACGGTGTCGGGAGCGCTTCACGTGGGCCACGTCTTCTCCTACACCCAGACAGACATCGTCGCCCGCTACCAGAGGATGACGGGCAAGGCGGTCTTCTACCCCATCGGCTGGGACGACAACGGCCTGCCCACAGAGCGGCGCGTCCAGGACTACTTCGGTGTCAGCTGCGACCCGTCGCTGCCTTACGACGCGGACTTCATCGCTCCAGCCCACGAGCAAAAACGCGACAAGAACGCACGGGCGGTACCGATTTCGCGCCCTAACTTCATCGAGCTGTGCAACATCCTCATCACCGAGGACGAAAAGGCCTTCGAGCGGCTGTTCCGGACCCTCGGTGCCTCGGTCGACTGGTCCCAGCACTACACCACGATCGGCGAGGCGTCGCGGAGAGCCTCTCAGCGGGCCTTCCTCCGTCTCTTGGCACGCGGTGAGGCCTACCGGCAAGAGGCACCGACGCTGTGGGACGTCGACTTTCAGACAGCGGTTGCCCAGGCCGAGCTCGTCGACAAGGAAGACGCCGGCTTCTACCACCGACTCCGCTTCCTTCGGGTCGACGGCGGCGGTCCGGTCGAGATCGAGACGACCCGGCCCGAGCTTGTGCCTGCCTGTGTCGCTCTCGTCGCCCATCCGAGCGATGAGCGCTACCAGAACCTTTTCGGTGACGAGGTGTTGACACCGCTGTTCGGCGTGCCGGTGCCGGTTCTCCCCCACGAGCTCGCGGAGCCCGACAAGGGCTCTGGGATCGCGATGATCTGCACCTTCGGCGACCTGACCGACGTGACCTGGTGGCGCGACCTCGCCCTGCCGACGCGCTCTGTGGTCGGGCGCGACGGGCGCCTCGGACCCGCTCCGTTCGGGACCCCCGGCTGGGAATCTGCCGACGCGGAACGGGCCAAGGCCAGCTACGCGGAGATCGAGGGCCTTTCGGTCAAGCGCGCCCAGACGCGCATCGTGGAGCTACTGCGCCATTCAGGCGATCTGCTCGGCGAGCCGCGCGCCATCACCCATGCGGTCAAGTACTACGAGCGCGGCAGACGGCCCCTCGAGATCGTCACGTCCGCTCAGTGGTACGTGCGCACCCTCGAGCGCCGCGATGCGCTCCTAGCTCGAGGACGCGAGCTGCAGTGGCACCCCGAGTACATGCAGGCCCGTTACGAGGCCTGGGTGGAAGGCCTGACCGGAGACTGGAACATCTCGCGGCAGCGTTTCTTCGGCGTTCCGTTCCCCGTTTGGTACAAGCTCGACGACAACGGCGAGGTCGACCCCGACGGCTTGCTGGTCGCCTCGGAGAAACGCCTACCGGTCGACCCGTCCACCGATGTCCCCGACGGCTACGGCGAAGAACAACGCGGCAAGCCCGGTGGGTTCATGGGCGACCCGGACGTGATGGACACATGGGCGACGTCCTCGTTGTCTCCCCAGATCGCCGGGAAGTGGGAAGAGGACCCGGAGTTCTTCGCGAAGGTCTTCCCCATGGACCTGCGGCCCCAAGCCCACGAGATCATCCGGACGTGGCTGTTCTCGACTGTCGTGCGCTCGGAGCTGGAGCACTGCGCGCTCCCGTGGCGCCACGCCGCCATCTCAGGGTGGATTCTCGACCCCGACCACAAAAAGATCGGGAAATCGCTCGGCAACGCCATCACGCCTCTCGAGTACCTCGAGAAGTACAGCACCGACGCCGTGCGCTACTGGGCAGGATCGGCCCGCCTCGGCGCCGACACCGTCTTCAGCGAAGAGCAGATGAAAGTCGGCCGACGACTCGCGATAAAGATCCTCAACGCCAGCCGCTTCGTACTGTCACGCATGGAAGGCTGCGAAAGCCCGGATCAGGTTTGTGCTACCGGGCTCACGGCCGTCGACGCCGCCCTGCTCGCCAGTCTCGCAGCCGTCGTCGGTGAGGCGACGACCGAGTTCGAGACCTATGACCACGCCCGAGCCCTCGAGGTCACCGAGTCCTTCTTCTGGTCGTACTGCGACGACTATCTCGAGCTCGTGAAGGCCCGCTCGTACGGTGACCCGTCCGAGCAAGGTCCGGCCTCGGCACGTCACTGCCTCGCGCTGAGCCTGTCTGTGATGTTGCGCCTGTTCGCCCCGTTCCTCCCCTACTGCACCGAGGAGGCGTGGTCGTGGTGGCAGACGGGCTCGATCCACAACTCGAGGTGGCCTTCCGCCCGGGAGCTCGAGTCGCAAGCCGGCCCCGACGCGCGTCCCGAGCTCGTCGCGGCCGTCGCACAGGTTCTCGTTTGCCTTCGCCGGGCGAAGTCCGAGGCGAAAGGCTCGATGCGCACCAAGGTCGCCCGATGCCTTGTGACCGGCCCCCCGTCGCTCGTGGGGCTGGTCGAACTGGCCTCGGGCGATCTGGCCGACGCCGGTGCCATAACGCAACTCGAGTTCCTGGCCGACCCGGCCGCAACAGATTTGTCGGTCGCCGTCGAGCTTGACGCCGACGACGGGCCGGGCTCGTCTATAAGGAGCTGACGAAGCCCGGGGCACACCGAGTCAGCGCAACCTCGGGAAGACGCGGGCGAAAACGAGCCGCGGCGGGATCCGGTTGAGCACGACTGTGGCCAGCAGAACAAGGTCGCGTTGGCGGACGATGACAATGGCTATCCGGCCGGTGCTCCCGATCGGAGACCAGCCCTGCTTGACGTCCGAGGCGGTGAATCGGCCCGTGAAAGCCACGAGGCAGGTGGCGATCCGGGAGGCGTCCTGCAGGGCATCGGGGACGACGACGCCATGCAGCTCGATGATCAGCGCACGGGGCGGCAGGTAACGTTCGCCCGCGAAGTGGCCATGGCCGTGGACTGCGGCCACCGCCTCCGGGTAGACCCGGAAGCAAGCACTGTCGTGGGTGCCAAGGCCGTTGCGGGCCGCCGTGCAGCCACCGAGCGACCCGATCACCGCCACGAAAGCGACGAATGCGACGAGCTTCGCCCTCATTACTGGTCCTCCTCAAGAGCATGGCTCGCCTGCCTGGATACGGCAAGGCCGCAACGGGCCGGCGAAAGGCGCGTGCTGGTCATCCTTCGAGCTCCGAAGTCCACTCCGGCGGCGGGACCACCGAGGTCCGTGACCCCCCGGCCTCAGCCGCCGCGGCGGCCACTTGATCGGCGCGCCGGTGGCGCCATGTGAGGCCGCCCCAGAAAGCCCAGCCGACAGGCAAGAACCCCCAGAAGCTCACGATCCTGTACAACAAGACGGCCGCGACCGTGCTGATCTGGCCGCCTCCGAAGGCAACGAGCGCAATCACAAGGCTCCCCTCCACCACCCCGAGGCCGCCCGGCGTTATCGGGAGGTTCGCGGCGAGCTGGCCTGCCCCGTAGGCGAGGAGCAACCCGCGCCAAGGCACGCCGGCACCTACGGCCAGGTAGGCGCAGACCAGGCAGGAGCAGTCCAGCGCCCAGTTGGTGAGCGACCACACAAGGGCGTCCACCAGGTCCCTCCTGCCGAGACGGACGTGGCCCATGCTGGCGGCGATGGACGAGACGATCACGTCCGGCGGACGTCGCGGGAACCCAGTGACGCGGTGGGCTGCCTTGAGCAGCACCACAAAGGCTTTGGCGAGGGCCCGTCGCTGGTACACGACGGCAACCCCCGCGATCGTGATCGCGAAGACCGCAACCGTGACCCCGACGAGGTCGAAGGCCGCTCCCTGGTGCTCTGCAAGGACAACACCGGCCATGGCGAGCAGGGCGAGGCCGAGCGCAGAGAACACGAGCGTCGCCACCAGCATCCAGGCGGCCAGTGTCTCCGAAGCCCCGAGGCGGCGGAACTGCCTGTAACCGAAGGCGCTCGCGACAAGCGGCCCCGCCGGTAGCGAGCTCGCTATGGCACCGGCGGCAAACGAGATCCCTGTGAACTGTCCGAGACCTGCATAGACGCCACCACAGCGCATGAGTCGCTGGTCCATGCGGGCGAAGGCAACCAACGAGAGCACTTCTACCCCGATCGCCATCAGCAGCCATCCCACGTCCAGGTGGGACAGCTCGGTGGAGGCGCCCGCCAGCTCCCCACCCTGACCGCTCACCGCCCAGATGGCGATGCCGCCGAGGGCGATGCCCACGACAAAGCGGATGCGTGACCAGGTTCGTTTGCTCCATCTCATCGGTTTCGACACGCGGGCTACGATCCCGCTCACAACGGGGCCTGCCCCTTTGTCGCCGGAGCGCCATCCCTTAGGAGTTGTCGACGGATCCGACCGCGGCCTCGAATCAGAAACGCAGTCTGCCTCGGCGGACGACGACCGGGATACAAGGCACTAGAGCTGCAGCGACTTCGTCTCGAGGTACTCCTCGAGCCCGAACCTGCCCAGCTCCCTTCCGTGGCCCGACTGTTTGAAACCGCCGAAGGGCGCGAGCGGGTTGAAGCTCCCGCCGTTTATGTCGACCTGACCCGTCCGAAGTCGACGGGCGACCTCGGTCGCCCGCCCGGTGTCGGCCGACCAGACCGCCCCTGCCAATCCGTAGATCGAGTCGTTCGCGATCTCGACCGCATCTTCCTCGGTGTCGTAGGGCAGGATCGACAGCACGGGCCCGAAGATCTCCTCCTGGGCGATGGTCATGTCACGGGTGACCTCGGAGAACACCGTCGGGCGCACGAAAAAGCCCCTCTCCAGTCCGTCCGGCGGGTCGATCCCTCCTGTCACGAGCTTGGCACCCTCGTCGATCCCCTTGCGGATGTAGGCGAGCACCCGTTGGCGTTGCAGAGCCGAGACGAGCGGGCCGATACGGGTCGTGGCGTCGAAAGGGTCCCCGACTGTGCACGACTCCGCGGCGCCCGCCGCGATCTCCTCGGCCTGCCCCAACAGCTCGCGAGGCACGAGCATCCGTGTCAAGGCGTTACAGGTCTGGCCCGAATTCAAAAAACACATAGTCGTGCCCGCCGAGACGGCACGGCTCAAGTCGGCGTCCCTCAGTATCACCGTGGCAGACTTGCCGCCGAGCTCGAGGGCGACCCTTTTCACAGTGGCGGCGGCAAGCTCACCGATCCGCCTTCCCGAGGGCGTCGAACCGGTGAACGACACCATGTCGACACCTCGATGACAGACGATGGCCTCCCCGACGCCCGAGCCCGTTCCCGAGACCAGGTTGAAGACCCCAGGTGGCAAGCCGACCTCGTGCACGACTTCGGCAAGGACGAACGCGTTCAGCGGGGCCACTTGGCTGGGCTTGAGCACGACGGTGCAGCCGGCGGCCAAGGCAGGTGCCACCTTGGCGGCGATCTGGTGGAGAGGGTAGTTCCACGGCGTGATGGCGCCCACGACGCCGACAGGTTCGCGAACGACCGTCGAATTGCCGATTGTCTCGTCCCATGGCAACTGACCGACGAGGTCGGCCTGGGAGGCGAACGTCATTATCGGCAGTCCGACTTGGATGACCGTCGCGACGTTCACGGGCGTGCCCACCTCGTGGGCGATGAGCTCGCTGAGCTCGGTCATGCGACGGCCGAGGGCTTCGGCTATTCGCGACGTGTAGCTCGCCCGTTCGTTCGCTGGCGTCCGTGCCCAGGGACCGAACGCGTCACGTGCCGCCCTTATCGCCCGATCGACATCGTCAGCGCTGCCGCTCGGAATGCTGCCGGTGACCTCCTCGGTCGTCGAGTCGAGCACCTCGATGACGTCGGGGCACGTCGGAACAACCCAGGTGCCGCCGATGTAGAACCTGTCCCTGTCCAAGTTGCCTCCCGTGGGGACCTTTGCGAGCCTACCGCCACCGTCTCAAGGACCGTTGGTGACCCCGTACCAGTCAGAAGCGCAGTAGCCCTTGTTGTTCGCGCCGATCAACGCCGTCAAAGCGGGCACGGGGACGAACACAACTGCGCCATTGGTGCCCACGAGCGCGACGTTCTCGACTCGTCCCCCGAGCGGCCCAAGACCGTTGCGCTCGGTCACCTCCACCGCGGCGAGCACGCCCACGGACGGGTATGCCTTCTCGATGGTGCTCACAGGCACCGACGCCCACCACTTGTGGCACGGATTGCAGGTGTAGAACCTGCTCTTGATGCAGACCGAGTCGCCACGGTCCACCACGCTCGGGAACGGGCCGCCCACGGTATAGCCACCGGTGGAGGCGGAGTACTCGGCCAGCACGGGGGCGCCCGCCGTGGCAGTTGCCCCGTCGCGCACGAGGATCTGGCCTGCGGTATCGGCCGCGGCTGCGTCCAGCATGCGGTTCTCGCCCGCCATGCCGGAGTAGGACTGACACGACGAGTCGCACGCGGTCGCATAGGGTGCCCAGCCGCCTGAGACGAGTTCGGACGCGACATAGGACCGAGTCGCCACGGCCTGGGCCTCGAGTGCCTGGAAGCCCCACGCATGATCGGAAGGCGCGCCCGTCCGCCCCCCGAACAGGCCCCACGACCAGGACACCTCACCGGACAAGACACTTCGGACGTACTCCTCGACCGGGAGGATGTTCAGTGTGACGGCACCGGACGGCGCGTCGTAGGCCTCGATCGTCCCTGAGACGGCGAGATCGGCACCGTCGTGCTCACAAAGCGTCAGCACCTGGCTCGATGTCGCCGAAGCCCGCAGCGAGGACGGCACGGCCACGGGATTCACGAGCTGCGACGCAATCTGAGTCCAACTGGTCGACGCACAGCTCGGCGCCTGCGAGAGGGTCCAGGTGCCCTGCGAGAGCGCTGCGCGGACGGCCTGGCCGCCGGGGAACTGCTCACCTCCGAAGGAGAAGGCGGACGGCGAGGTGACCACAACCGGGTCTCCGTCGTTCTCGTTGAGGTCGACCGAGATCGAAGGGTCCGCCGACACCACGTTGGCGCCGGTCGAAAGCGTCGTGCCGCCGTAGTAGTGGGCGAGAATCCACCGGTAGCTCTCGTGGTCGACGGCGGCGTACCCGAAGGCTCCCCACTGACCCATCCCGACACCGAAACCGTTGCCGAATCCGACGAAGTCGACGTTCCGCCCGGGGAAGGGCGTGATCGAGTAACGCACCGTCGCCGCAGACCGGGGTGCGAGCACGACCGGACCGGCGAGGACGCCCAGGGACACGCATGCGAGTGCGGCGGCGCATCGTCCGATGTTGCGGATGGGCCCAATGTTAATGGCGTGCTCTTTGTTGTTCACTCCTTCACGTCCCAATCAGGCTCCTCCTCAAAAGTGGTCCTTGGCGGTCGCGGCGCGGGCGACCTGTCTCGTCGCGGTCTCAGGTGGCCTGTAGCACGTGCTCTATCGCCCGCGTGAAGGCGCGCCGGGCACCCTCGACAGTGAATGAACGAGCGCGCCGTAGCCCGGCATCGACAAGCGAGTCATGGAGAGCGCGATCGGTCAGCACCCGCTGGACGGCAGCCGCGACCAACACCGGTGACTTCGCGGGCAGGACGATACCGGCGTCGAGGAGCGTCTCAGGGACGGCCGTGACTCCGTAGGCGACCACGGGCAGCCTGTGGTGCATCGCCTCCAGCAGGGGAACGCAGAACCCTTCATGGTCCGAGCAGCACACGAGCACGTCGGCGTTCGTGTAGTAGGCGGCGAGCTCACCGGGGCTGACCGAGCCGACGAACTCGACAGCGTCGTCGAGGCCGAGCGCTGAGACAAAGCTGCGCACCGCCGCCGCATACGCCGCGCAGCTCTCCCGGCCCACCAGGTGCAGGCGTGCCTGCGGATCGAAGATCTTGCGGGCGCACGCGAGCGCCTTTACGACATCGTGATGGGCCTTGTGGGGCAGCATCTGTCCCACGAAGAGCCAGTCGTGCCCTCCATGTGCGCGTGCGGTCTCGAGGCGGCGCACAACATGGGGGTCGGGCGCGGAGTAGAAGTTGGCGGTGTCAACCATCAACGGAGCGACCATCGTGTCGCCATAGCCGGCTTGTTCGAGCTCCGCGCGGTTGAACTCCGAGTCGGCGAAACCGAGCTCGACCAGAGGTGCCAGCTCCCCGAGCTGCCTGCGCCCGAGCCGGAGCTCCGCCCCGAGCTGGGGCATCCACCTCTCGACAAGATCGGAAGGGCTGATGTTGTGGTAGTCGACGAGCTTGAGGCCCGGATGCGAGACCACCGCGTCCGCGGCGGGTGAGCCGATCGAGGCCTGGTAGCAAACCCACTGGCGATCGGGCTCGTGACGAGGGAGCTCCGAGAGCGGATGGACCCGACCTGCCAGGCCCGGCCCCATGCTGCAGGCGTAAATCTCCGAGACGAACCCCATCGAGTGCAGGACCCGCTGGGCTTCCAGCGTGTGGTGGCTGACGGCGTCTCGCTCGACGATGGAGGGTATGACCTGGTCGATTCGAACCGGTCGGGCCGTCATGCACTCCCCTCACCGGCCAACAGGGCCGAGGTAGGGCGCTGTGCGGACACGGCGAAGACGTCCGGCTCACTGGCTTCGGGCTCGAAGACCTCCAGCACGGACAACCCGTAGCGGGCGAGCAGGTGGCACCACGTGACCGGGTGGAGCGGTCGGCGGTGGGCTAGGTCCGCAGCCACCGGGTCCAACGCCACGACGGCTTCGGGCCGGGCGCTCACGAGCACGACGACACCTCCCGGCGCGAGACATCGCGCCGCGAGCTGTGCCAGCACGCGACCCTCGCCGGGGCGCAAGCAGTCCACGACACCTGTCAGGACGAGCCCGTCGAGCGTTCCGCCCTGCGTTGCCCCAAGGAACTCGAGAGCACCGGCGGCGACGATCCTCGTGTCACCGTCTGATCTGACCGGCGCATGGGGATCAACACCTCGCACGTTGAAACCTCGGGCCGCGAGCGCTTCTACGACTCGCCCGTCCCCGCACTCGGCGTGCAGCACGACACGGGCGGGATCGCGAGTGCCCTTGGGCGCGGCGCTGAGGCGCTCGATGACCCAGGCCAGGAGCGGGCCCTCGACCAACGGGTGCAAGGCGCCGGCGACCGAGGCCGCCGAACCACCGGGGCGAGCAGCAGCAAGGACGCGCGAAGCCCTCTGGGAGCTCGTGGCGAGCCGTTCCAGGTGGTCCACGGTGACATGCACGCGGATCGAGGCGACTTCGCCCAGCCTGGCCGCGGCGAGCGACGCCCGTCGCTCGAGGCGGCGCAACGAGGGGCCTAACTGCCGGCGAGCCGCAGCTGTCGCCTGCCGGCGGAGCTGCGCAAAGCTTGGCCGATCTGCGAGGCCCGACGTCGGGTGGCTGGCGTCCGGGCCGAAATCGCCGTCTCGGAGCGACGCCGCGCCGAAAAGGCTCGCCTCTGCGACCTCCTCGAAGCACTTGTCGAGATCGCCCTCGAGCTCGGGCGGGACCTGTCCGTTGGCACGCATCTGTCTCACCTGAGCTTCGATCTCCGCGACGACCTCGGAGGTCATCCAGCAACCGCCGCCGCTGAACCGGAAACGGGAGACGCGGTGAGCCCGATCCTGAGCGGCAGCGCCACCGATCCCGTCGCCCCTCCGGGGTTCACGACCTCGAAGGCGGCTGCGGGCTCGAGACGGGCGTGAACGACACCCCCGCCGGCATCTTGGATCCGGGCGTTGATGGTGAACGAACCGTCGAGCAGGGGAAGCTGGTCGAAATCGAACTCCACGCGGTAACGGCCAGGCGGAAGGTCGTGAACCTGTTTGATTTCGGGCATCGCGCTGTCGCAGTTGAACACCGGAGCGCCGCTCGTGTTGATCACCTCGCAGCCGAACGCCACGTTCGTGAGCGGCTCGTTCACCTGGAACGATAGCTCGAGGCGGAAAGAGTCCCGGGGAACCAGATAACCACGGCCGGGTGGCCCGGAATGGCGGGCGACGGCATCAGTGATCACGACGCGCCTTTCCGGTTGGACGACTTCGACGGCTCCGGTCGGGTCAGGCTCCTCCGGCGGCAAGGCGGCGGGCACCTCCCCGGCGAGCAGGCAGTCGCGGAACGCCCTGATCGCTTCACCCGGCGGAGCCACTGTCACGACCTTGCCGGTCTCGAGCACGACGACACGGTCGCAGACCTGGCGCACGACGTCTGCCGAATGCGACACGAGCACGATCGTCCTGCCCTCGTTCTGGAATTGGTGCACACGTTCCATGCACTTTTGCTGGAACCGCTCGTCACCTACCGCGAGCACCTCGTCGATGAGCAACACGTCGGGCTCGACGTTGACAGCGACAGCGAACCCGAGACGGACGTACATGCCCGAGGAGTAGAAGCGAACTTGGTTGTCGATGAACTCCTCGAGCTCGGCGAACGCGACGATGGCGTCGAAGCGTCGCTCGATCTCACGGCGGGAGAGCCCCAGCAGTGAAGCGTTGAGGAAGATGTTGTCCCTTCCTGACAGCTCTGGTTGGAAGCCGGCACCAAGCTCCAGCATGGCTGCCACTTGCCCGCGGACGACGATCTGGCCGGAAGTGGGCTGCAGGATGCCGGCGATGCACTTGAGCAAGGTGGACTTGCCGGAGCCGTTCCGCCCGATGATCCCCAGCGTCTCGCCTGTCTGGACGTCGAACTCGACGTCCCTCAGCGCCCAGAAGTCGTTGAAGGGCACGTGACCTGCGTGCAGAATGCGCTCTTTCAAGGAGGTGTACTTCTCCTTGTAGAGCCTGAATCGCTTCGAGACAGTTTGAACGTCTATTGCGGTTTGCAGAGGTACTCAGAGCTCCTCGGCGAAGTTGCCCTCGACTCTGCCGAAGACCAGCATCGCGAGCACGAAGAGCAGTAAAGATACGACGAACACGATGGCGAGCACGAGGAAGTACCAGGATTCCGGGTAGCTGGCGAGCGGGTACGGGACATCACGCGGCGCCACGGTGCCGTAGATGAACCGCTGAAAGGAAAGCACGATTGTGACAAGTGGGTTGCAGAAGTACACCCACAAGATGCCGTGCTGCGCCAGCTTGTGGCCGACGGTGGCGAAGGGGTAGACGATCGGTGCGCTGAAGAACCCTGCCACGAGTGCCACCTCGATCAAGTGCTGGACGTCGCGCAGGTAAACGGTGATGGCCGAGAGGAAGACCGCTAAAGCCGCCGAGAGCACTAGGTCACAGGCCAGGGCGAAGATCATCACGGGCGCGTACCTCCAAGCCGGCACGACTCCGAAACCGACGAGGAAGGCCAGCATGATGCAGGCTTGGAAGAAGAAGTAGCACATGGCCGTGCCGACTTGCGCGAGGGCGAGGATCTCACGGGGAAAGGACACCTTTTTCACGATGCCTGCCTGGGCGACGAGCACACCAGCCGAGCTCAAGAGGGAGTTGTTGAACAGGTTCCAGGGAAGAAGCCCGGCAAACAGGTAGATCGCGAAGTAGGTGATGTGGTTGTTGAGGAAGTACTTGAAGACCACGTAGTAGACGCAAAGGATCAACGCGGGATTCAAGAACGACCACAAGAAGCCGAGCACGCTGTTCTTGTAGCGAACCTTCAGCTCCTTGCGGATGAGGAAGACGATCAGCTCGCGCGCCTGCCAGATCTCTATGAACCGATTGCGGAGGCTCACTTTCGCGGAGACGACGCGCGAAGGGAGTTGCCGCTGGTCGCCCAGCTGCGCGGCGACAAGCGGCCCCGTCGGCGAAACTTTCATCCCCCGCACCCTAGCCAAGAACGGCTCTTACCGGCAGACCGGGCGAGCTCTGGCGCCCCCGGAGTCACCACCTGGCCTGGGCACGAGCCGGTATGCTCGCCGCAGATCAAGCCCACCGAAGGAGACGATTGACCGTGGCGTCCATCGGCCGACGAGGTTGGCACCAGGTGAAATCCGCCTTGACGACGAAGTTCGACAGACGTGTCACACTTCCGCTCGCAGACACTCTTGAACGCGTCACCCGACTGCAGGACCAGGTCGGAGAACTGACCGAAATCGTCAGAGAGCAGGTCGAGTTGGCAAACCAGACGACCGAACTCCTGGGGCGACTCCTCGTCACCGCTTCGGGCCGCCTCGATGCGGTCGAAGAGTTGCTCGGCCGTATCGAGGCGGACGGGATGACACCAGCCCGGATGAGCGCCCGCGAGCCCGACAAGGCGGGGGAGATCCGGCTTCGAGACGAGGAGGGCGCGTCTTCTGCCTCCGCGCAGCACTGAGTCGGTCCCCCCAGCATGATCCCCGGCCCTGTCGTATTCGACCTCCAGGCACTCCAGAGCCCGGTCTCGCGCGAAAGCGGTGTCGCCCGGTACGCGTTTGAGCTCGCAGTCGCCCTCGAGCAGGAACACCCCCGCCTCGTCGGCCGTTACCTGCTGAATCCCGACCTGCTGCCGCCCGGCGAGCTTGGGCCACTTTTGAGCTCGGGGAAGGTCGACTACCTGGACCCGGCCAAACCGGTCGAGGCGGGGGCTCGCGTGCTGCATGTGTTCTCACCCTTCGATCCCAGCGTCCCCATCGGCCGCATCTGGCCCCGATGGGCCCACGAGCAGGGTGTGCGCTTGTGTGCGACCGTGTACGACCCGATCACTACGGGCCGCGCCGGCTCGTCCCTCGCCGATCTGCGCGAGAGGACAAAGCGCTCTGGAGCCATTGAGGTCCTGCGCGCCGCGGACGCGTTGCTAACGACCTCGGGGACAATGAATTGGTCGCTCGAGGAGAACCTCGGCGTCGACCCGGCAAAGCTGCACACGGTCGGCTCGGGTACCGAGCGGCAACTCGAACCGACTGGGTCAGCGGAGGACGCCTACCTGCTCGCCCGGACGACCCTGCCCGATCTCGAGCCCGCGTTTGTGCTGTGCCCGGCCGGGGGCGATGGGCAGGAAGACGTCGCGGCGCTGATCGCCGCGTTCGCCGGTCTGCCTGCCCCACTGCGCAGCTCCCGTCAGCTCGTCGTATGCGGCCAGATCCCAGGGCCGGTTGCGAGCCGTCTCAGGGAAGTGGCCGCTGCCGAGGGCATCGGCGAACGAGTCCTGTTCACCGGGCCTGTACCGACCGAAGTGAGGCTCCGGCTCTACCAGGCCGCCGGGCTCGTCTGCTTTCCTTCGCTCTCCGGAGAACAGGGCGCGGCTGTCGCGGAAGCCATGGCCTGTGGCGCGGTCACGATCGCCTCGGACATCGGCGCCGCAAGGAACCTGGTCCCAGCCTGGGCCCGCTTCGATCCGACACGTCCGGCGTTGGTGAGCGCCTCGATCGAACGAGGACTGTGCAACGAGGCCTTCCGCCAGGCAGCTCTCGAGGGCCCCCCGACCACGCCCACGACGTGGTCGCAGGTTGCGGATCGGACAGCCGCCGTCTACGACGAATTGTCGGCCCGCGGAAACAGGCCCTGGCGCCGCCGACGCCGGCGGCTGGCGATAGTCTCGCCCTTCCCACCTGCAGTCTCCGGAGTCGCGGACTACAGCTTCCGCCTCGTCGAGGAGCTCGCCGCTCTCGGCGGCATGGACATCGATTGCTTTGCCGACGGCCTGCAGTTCTCGCCCGGTCCGCCCATCGCCCCTCGGGGACTCGCGATCTACGACGCCCGATCCCTTCCCGTCCTGGAAGCGGCCACGGCGGGCTACGACGACATCGTCTACGTCCTCGGCAACAGCGAGTTCCACGTGACCGCACTGGCGCTACTCGGCCGCCGGAGCGGGACGGTTCTCGCCCACGACGTGAGACTGAGCGGCCTCTACCGTCATGCCACGGGCCCACGAGCGTCCGCCCATGAGGGGGTTCCCGGCGCCTTGCGGCGGATCTATGGGCCGATTCTGCCTGAGATGCCGCCCGTGCCGGACCAAGCCGGCACGGCCGAGGCGGAAAGCTACGACCTGTTGATGGCACGTGAGGTCATTGGCCTGGCCGACCGTTTCCTCGTGACCTCGCAGGCCGCGGCCCGTTTGGCGCGCGTCGAAGCCGGACCACGCCTCGCGCCACGCGTCGGCGTTGTGGGCTTTGCCACCGAGGCCCCGCGAGCTGGGAGCGAGTCTCTCCCTGCGCTGCCGGTCGAGCCGGGCGCCGCTGTCCTGGCCAGCTTCGGCATCGTCGACCCCATCAAGCAGCCGCACAAGCTCTTGCATTGCTTCGCGCAGCTGGCCCCGGAACGCCCGGACATGGTTCTCGCCCTCGTCGGGCCGGTGAGCGACGAGTTGGCCAGCACTCTGAGGGACTTCGCCGAGGCGCTCAGCCTTCGCGGACGGCTGTTCATCACCGGGCGAGTCGATGTCGAGGTGTACCTGGCCTGGCTGAGACGGGCCGAACTCGCCGTTCAGCTGCGGGGGTCCTTCTCGGGCGAGGCGTCCGCCGCCGTCGGGGACTGCCTCGCCTGCGGGGTGCCGATGATCGTGACCGACATCGGCTGGATGGCCGACCTGCCTGACGATGTCGCTCTCAAGGTCCCGGCCGATGTCACATCGCTCGACCTGGCGCAGGCGTGCGCGCGGCTCCTCGACGACCCAGTCGCCCGGGGCACGCTCAGCTCGCGAGCCCGCCGCTACGCCGCCGCCCACACCTTCCAGGTTGCCGCGCGCTCGCTCCTCGAGTCTCTCGACGAGAGCCCAGCGGCTGCGGTATGACGGCTCAGTCCGGTTCGTGCTGGCCTAGCAGGTCCCTCCCGCTTCTATAGCCGAGGCGCACGGCCCTCACGGCCGGACGGAGCCACGCTTTCCTGTCCGCGACCGCTAGTGCTGAGCGTGCCAGGTCGCCGGGCGCGCGGGGGCCTTGAGGGGCCCGGGGCAGGACCAGGTCCATCTCGGCCGACGCGATCCCCGTGGCCGGGAGCCTGTCCCAACCCGGCAAGTGTGGCGACTCACCTGCGAGCTCTTGGCGCTCTCGGGCTGCCCGGGTGCGCACGAGCTCGAGCACGTTCTCGGCCGAGGTGTCGGTTCCCTCCCCCCATCCACCGTCGTCGGCACCGGCCGCGAGCACACCACTCTCGTGAGCAGGACTCGTCACCGCGCCCTCGACCGGCGCACCGACTGCGGCCACAAGAGCCTCTCGCTCGCCGTCGCTTCCCACGATGATCCTGTCGGCGCTGCGCCAGAGCAGAAGTGCGCCGCGACCACACGGGCCACCGGGAAGGTCCTCCAGACGCTCGAGGCGAAGCACGACATGGCGCCCACGGCGTAGCACGAGCGACAACGCCACCAGGGAGAGCTCCCGCTCCAGTCGTCCGGCTCGTTGCCTCACCGGCAGACCCGGCTGCAGCTGCACGACGACCGAGTCGAACCCTGCGACCATCGTCCAAAGACGCAGGCACCCCGGAACCCCACCGACGGTGATGTACCTGTGCGCCGTCGCGACCGGGTCCGGCGCCGCGACCTCGACGGTGTTGCCCGCGGCGAGCAGCCCGACGACCTCCGCGAGCAGGGCTTGGGCGCGGGCGGACTCCGGCGGGGGAAGCGAACCGACGACCAGGACCCTCACGACCGGTCCCTCACAGGGCTTGGCTCCGGCGCTCTCGCTCTCACATGAAGACCTCTAGGGAGCGTTCCATGGCGTCTAGCACCGTAGGCCACCTGTAGTTGGCCAGCACGTAGTCCCTGCCCATGCGTGCCAGCTTCGCGGCTTGTCCCGGCGCCTCCGCGACAAAGCGCAGGCACTGGCCGAGCTCAAACTCGTCGGCATAGACGAGCCCTCCTCCAGACCGTTCGCAGTGCCAGGTGACCACGTCGCTGGCCCCGCTCGCGATGACAACCGTCTCGGCAAGCCAAGCCTCCATGACCGTGCGCGAGAAGCTCTCGTTGGCGCTTGGCTGAACGAAGGCGGCGGCGGCGGCGAACGCGTCCGGCACCTCGTCGGGCGCGAGGTAGCCGAGATCGACGATCCTGTGCTCCAGTGACGGCGGGACCTGGGCGTGACCCACCCCTACGGTCACGAGATCGAAGGGCAGTTGATGGCGGCGTACGGCCAGGGCGAAGCCGGCCATCAATTCCTGCCAACCCTTCCCACCTTCACGCCTGCCCGCGTACAGCACGAACGGGCGAACCAGGTTGTGGCGCTCGCGAAACCCCTCCGGGTCATAGGACTCGGGAATATCCACGGCAGCACCGATCACCGAATGGTGAGAAGCGACCGGAGCCAGCCGATGTGCCAGCTGGTGCTCGGGCTCGGAGAGAAACCAGACGACCTCGGCCGAGGCGAGCGCGGCGGCCACCGACCGTAGGTAGGCGTATGGCTCGTCGTGCAGGCAGGGCATTAGGACCGTCCTCTCGGGAGCGATCCCTGCGCAGTACAGCGTGGTCCAGAACAGGTAGGGCGAGAAAACGATCGCCGCGTACTCAGCCGCATGGCCGGCAAGGTAGAGGTACAGGTCGGGAACGCGGAAGCGTCCGTTGCTCCAGGCCAGTTCCTCGAGGTCGTCGAGCTGGTCGCCGGACAGGAGTCTTTCCTGCAGGCGGTTCCACTGAGCGTGGTCCCGGTTCGACACGGTCGAAAAGCGCCGAACCGTCACGGAGCCATCCGCGCTCACGCCGGCTGGGAGCTCGTTCGCCCAGGTGAAATGGTCCTGAGCACACGTCGTCAGCACGTCGACCACGTAGCCGCGCTGGCAAAGCCCCTGGGCGGCCTCCCGCATCACGGCCTCGGAGCCCCCTACGACCGAATCGCCGTACCTCGGTGTGACAAAGGCAATTTTGGCCCTACCCGGAGCAAATACCACTTTCGGTGTTCACCTCGCCACTAGGGGTGAAAAATGGAGTAACCTAGGCCCATGGGCTCTCGCCACAGGGGCCATTGTGACATGGGTCGAACTCGGCTGACGAAACGCCGTGGCCTGCTCGAATGCCTAGTTGTTGCCTGTCTCATCGGTGCTTTCACCGTCCCCGCTTTCTCTGCCGCCTCGGCAGGAGTGAGAACCTCAGGCAGGAAGGACACCCCCGGCAGCGCCACGAGGGCCCTGGACTTCCAAAGTCCCCTCTGGACCCTCAAGGACCTCGGCCCGACATGGATGAGTGCGCCCGTCGTCGCGACGATTGACGGCGTCAAGGCCGTTGTCCTCGCGACTCTGTCGGGCGAGATCTACGTCGTAAACGCCAAGTCCGGTCGCGAGCTGCCAGGTTGGCCCCAGTGGGTGCACATCAACAGCCTGACTCCAACGGCCGTCGACTCGAGCCCCGCAGTCGCCTATCTCGATGGTCCGGACCGACCTCCCTCGATCATCGTGGGTGCCGGCTCGCTGTGGAGACGTGACCAACAAGGTGGGCTCGAGGCCTTCTACGCCAGTGGAAAGGTGCGCTTCGTATTCCAGACCAAGCGCACTTTCAACCCGTGGTCGCGAAGCGCTCCGAACGACTATTCCGACCCCGTCTTCGCGACTCCAGCTGTCGGCGACATCACGGGAACCGGCCAGCTCGACATCGTCTTCGGCTCCTACGACCACAACATCTACGCACTGCAACCGGACGGGCAACTCGTTCCCGGCTTCCCAGTGCAGCGCGCCGACACGATCTGGTCGTCGCCGACGCTCGTGGACACGAGCCACACGGGCCGCGACGACATCATCATGGGCGGGGACGCGAGTGGCCTCGACCATTGCCGCGGAGGCTGGATCGTCGACTACCGCTACGTCGGTCACGGCCCAGAGCTCATGTGGCAACGCTGCACGGCACAGACGATCTGGTCGAGCCCCACGGTCGGGGTCCTCAACAACACTGGGCGACCCGCCGTCGTCGTCGGGACCAGCTTCTATTCGGGGTACAAGAGCGCCGCCACCAACGAGGTCTTCGCCGTCTACGCGGACAACGGTGAGAACGTGCCGGGCTGGCCCGTTACCGCGCGCGGGCCGACGTTCGGCTCACCGGCCATCGGGCTGATCGACGGCCAACAGGCGGTCGTCTCGACATCTTGCGCCCGGTGCATCAACGGTCCCGCCGCCGTGAGCGCATGGAACGGCTCAGGCCGTCTGATCTGGTCGACGATCTTCGACCCTCACAACGAGGCCACCTCGTCGCCCGTACTTGCGGACCTCACGGGAGGCGCCAACGACGGGGACGACGTACTGGTGGGTGCCGGTCGGGGCCTTTACGTGCTGGCCGGCAACACCGGCAAGGTCCTGTCCATCTCCGGGAGCAGACAACCTGCACTCGAACCGGGCTGCGACACTCCTAGCAGCGCGGCCGTCGCCTATGTGCCGGGGGCTTCCGGAAGCGGCTGGATGCTCTACTTCGCCTGCGGGGGGCCGACCATCCCGGCGAAGCTGGTGGCCTACCCGTTCCCGATGGCGCCCGCCGCCACCGATCCGGTCACCTGGCCCGAATGGAGGGCGAACGCGGACCGCACCGGCGTTGCGGACCCACTCGCGGTGTCGGACAACGCGTGCGCCAAGGTCAGCGCCACGGGCGCGGGGTACCGCCTCGTGACCAGCGATGGAGCGGTGCTCGACTTCGGCAGGATCTCATATTGCGGTGGCTTGAACACTGATGTCCTGCCCTCGGACGTCGTCTCGATGGCGTCCACTCCGGACGGAGGCGGTTACTGGCTCCTGCTCGCAGACGGCTCTGTGTACGCCTTTGGTGACGCCAAATGGTTCGGGGACCTCCGCGGCAGCGCCTGGCGTGGTGGACCGGTCCCACCCGGCGCTCCCGTGGTCGGCATCGCCGCGGTACCCGATGGCTACGGCTACTTCGTGGTGGCGGCCGACGGCTCGGTCTACGCGTTCGGTGACGCGAGATACCGCGGCTCCGAAGGTGGACTGAGAACCGATGGGGCTGTTGTCGGGATGGCGGTCGACCCCATGACCAACGGCTACTGGGTTGTGACGTCCAAAGGTGATGTCTACGCCGAGGGAGCCACGAACTGGGGCTCTGCGGCCGGGCTCAAGCTGTCGTCGCCGATCGTCGCCATAGCGGCCTGGCCAGACGGAGGCGGCTACTGGCTGGCGGCGCAGAACGGCGACGTCTACTCCTACGGCATTCGGGCGGACGGCTCGAAGTCCCACGAGGACGTCCGCTCACCTGTGGTCGGAATCGCCCCGAGCCCTTCCGGCAAGTGCTACTGGCTGGCGACGGCAAATGGCAGTGTCGTCGGTTCTGGTGCCAGCCGCTCGCATGACGAATTGGCCACCGAGTCCCGCTCGGAACCGGTGACTGCATTCGGCTCGGTGTCTTAAGCCGACCGCGCTATCGCGATCGTTCGAAATTCACGCGTTTGCCCAGAGGCGGCCTCGCCGCGAACCGGGCAAGCCCAACCAAGAAATCAGGCCGTCGCCTTCAACGTGGAGCGGTCGATCACGCGGTCTATGAAGCCGTAGTCGAGCGCTTCCTGGGCAGTGAACCACCGGTCACGATCGGAGTCGGCCTCGATTCGTTCGATCGATTGGCCCGTGTGCAGCGCTATTCGCTCAGCCATCATCCGCTTCAGGTAGATGATCTGCTCTGCCTGGATGGCGATGTCCGCGGCTTGTCCCTGCATCTGGCCCGACGGCTGGTGCATGAGGATCCGGCTATGTGGCAAGGCGTACCGCTTGCCTGGCGCGCCGGAACAGAGCAAGAACTGACCCATCGAAGCCGCCAGGCCAAGGCAGATCGTCGAGACGTCGCAACGGACGTACTGCATGGTGTCGTAGATCGCCAGACCGTCTGTAACCGAGCCGCCTGGTGAGTTGATATAGAGCGAGATGTCGCGTTCTCTGTCCTCAGCCTCGAGAAGAAGCAACTGTGCGCAAATCAAGTTGGCCGAGGTTTGGTCGACTTGGGTGCCCAGAAACACGATGCGCTCGCGAAGGAGACGCTGGTAGATCTCGCCGGCCCGATCGCCGGCGTTGTATTCCGATCTGACCGTCATCGCCTCGATCCGCTCCGTGACCGGCAGGCTGGACATGAATTCCTCCTCATCGGACTCGACATCGGCCGAACCGCTACCGAAGATTACCGGACTGGCTCGTCCCCGCAGACCTGCGGGTGCACCACCAAGCAGCTCAGTTGTCGGGAGTACGCTCGCGCGGACCACGCGGGCGTGGCGGAATTGGCAGACGCGCCGGGTTTAGGTCCCGGTCCCTTCGGGGGTGGGGGTTCGAGTCCCTTCGCCCGCACAAAATGGCTTGGGGAGAGAGGGAGACGCGCCGCCGGCAGCACGAAAACCGCGGACAAAACGCCCCGACCAGGGCCGCCGCGAGGCGCCACCCCGAACCACGGACGAGGCGGGCGGCGGGGCCGCACCAAGCGCCCCCGCCAGCCCAGCCAGGGCGAGCAGACGGAGCAGGAGGCGCCGCACAACAGCACAGAGGCGCCCACGTTCGCCCACGTGGCGGCGTCGGGGCGGGGCGGTAGGTCAGGTGGCGAACAGGGAACGTTGTTGAACTTCTGGCTAACCCTCGGTCAATTTGATTGTCCCCGTCCAGGTTGATGTGGTGCTCCCGTCGTGGTAGGGGCCTCCAGTAATACTCGCAGTGGCCGTTGTGCCCGACGAGCTGATAGGAACGATCGTCACGTCATGTAGATCAACGACGAGGTCGGTGAGATGGAACTTGCCGCCGCTGACTTGGCCGAATTGCGGAAAGGTGACCGGCCCGCTGGTAGTTGGTGCTCCGCAACTGGTCGCCTTGATCACCCATGTCCTGGTGCCCTTCACGGCGCCATTGCTGCCGACAACCAGGTTGAAGGTGCTGTCCTCGACGGACGTTGATGGACAAAGGGGTGGATCTGTGATGTGGGTGACGATTTGCGCTGTCCCGGTCCACACGTCGCCGGTAGGGAAGTCGGCCGACAAGGTGGCGCTCTCGTTGTTAACGAAGTCGTGGGCGACGGCGGTGAGACGGATGACCGGCGGGGGGTTGTTGGGAACGGTGTAGGTGGTCGTGAACGTCTTGGTGAGTCGGGACAAGTCGCAGGCCTTCGGGTGGTTGCCGTACTGGGCGCTGTCAACGAGGCCGTCGGGGCCGAGCAGCTGGATGTCTTGGATGCCCTCCTGAGGCCCTCGGTCGGTGGGCTCGGTCGCGGTGATATGCACTTTGATGACTTCGCCGGGATGGACTTTGGCGCCGTGAGGCGGGGTGGATCCGACGCTCAGCACTGGGGGCGTTTTGTCGTCGGGAAGCGGGCTCGTAGAGCTCGACTTTGGTCTTGAAGACGGCACCCGGGAGATCAGATCCGTCATGCAGCGAGCAGTATTGGACATCGAAATCGCCAAAGTCGACGCGGGCGTTGTGACGATTCTTGTTATCCATCAAGGCGAAGTCCTCGTAAAACGAGTCCATCGAGACCTCAAAGTAACCCTGGTAGCGGACCCCAGGGGCCGGGGGTAGGACCCCCTTTCCGCGCGAGTCTGAGCAGTAGACCTCGACGACAACTCCGATCGTCTCTGACCTCGCGGTGTATTCCCACGAGTCGCCGCCGGGGCAACTTAGTGCGGTGGCGCTGCTAAGACCTGCGGCTCGGGGCGGTGGTGTCGTCTGGCCAGGCCCGTGGACGAACGCGTTGCGGTCCAGTTGGCTGGAGGCTGGGCGCGCCCGCGCTGAGGCCGCGGAAGTCGTGCTCGTCGCGGTTGAAGCGGCGGCAACTAGCGCCACGGTTACCAGGACCGCTCGCCAACGTCTAGTCATCCAACCCCCCCAAAAATCTCGCGAACAGCTTCGCACATCTGATCCGGGATCCGCTCGCCCGAGATCCGGCGTGGGCGCGGGCCGGCGGGGCGGGCGGAGTGAGTCGATGCCGACCGCTTCTACATCCGGGCTCGGTCGGGCGAGGCCGCCCGGAGAGGTGTCCACGTTCGCCTACGTGGCGGCACCGGGACTGGGTTGCAGGTCAAGGTGGCGTGCTTCAAGCAGCGGGCGGCCACGTTTCCTCGGCAATACTGGGATTACCCGTAGTCATATGGCCTCGCTTCCGATCCCCTTCAGGCCTCGGAACCGCCGGCCAAGCGCGTCTCTGCTCAGTTTCGGTTAGCTGGACTGCAGCGCGTAGCCTTCGACGGAGCAGTGGTCATGAGTACTCCCGTAGAGGGTGCCCGATTGGTCATACCAATTGCTCACCACGGCCACCACGTTTCCCCCGCTCGGAAGGGTGTACACGATCGTCATGAAGGCGTTGGCGCTACCGTACCCCAGTGCCTGAGGCGAAGCGGTGCCAAAGTTGAAGTTTTGAAAGGAGATGTTGACGCCCCAGGCCAGGATGGTGGCGTGGTTCACGTTCGACTCCGCCTCCAAGAAGCTCTCATTGGTGGCACAGTAGGCGGCGATTGTTAGCCCGCCCAATGTCATGATCGGGTCGAAGTTGTCGTCGAAGCCAGAGTGCCAGTCGATCGGGGTGGCACCAGGTCCCGGCGGCCCCGGGGATCCAGTTGCACCAGTCGTACCCGGGGGCCCCTGTGGACCTTGGGGACCGGTGGCGCCGGTCGCACCTGTGAGGCCAGGTGCCCCGGCGGCGGCCAGCAGCGACCAGTGGTGGGGATTGTTCGGAGGCTTCTTCCCGGTGCTGGGCAACTCGGCGATATAGCTCGAGCCGTCGTAGCCGACGCCGTCATGCACACTGTAGGCGGTCGTCGGTCTCCACGTCCCTTCCCAGGTGATCCCAGCCGCGTTCCACGAAACCGCGTGTTCGCCTTTCTTACAGACTTCTCTAGTTGAAGGGTTGATCAGACGCAGTGCTCCAGTAGAGCTGGAGTAGCAGCCGTGGAGGATCCCGGTCCCTGCGTCAGGAATGGAGGCGATGGCCACGCCACCAGCAGCCAGCATGACGATTGTCGCGGCCAGGGCGGTAGCGATCGAGCGTCTAGTGAAACGCTGCCACCATCGGCTCTTCTTGCTCGATTCATAAGTGATCGTTATTCGGATACCCATCGGTGCCCCCCTTAGCCCTAAAGATTCTGCCCCGACGCTATCCACACCCTGGTTGAGGTCCGGTCCCAGCGACTCGTCGCGGGTGTGACTGTCCATGCCTACTGGCAAAGTAGACGAGCATCCGAACCGCCCGCCGCAGACACTTTCGGGCTGGGTGAGGCAATTGACCCTGTCATCGCAGATGCTGCTCCTGTACGATCTCCGCAGCCGTGAGCATCGGAATAGGCATGGTGGTGTCATTTCCGTGCTCCTCGGCCGCCGGGGGGAAGGGCCGAGCAGCTCGCTTTCAACGGGACCTAGGGAACCTAACGAAGGAGGCTACACAGGTGGGCCTGGTCCAATTGTCGGCAGTCATAGGCGTGGCGCTGCTGTTCGACGGGCTGACAGCTGGCTCCGTTGCGAGCGCGACTATCGGCCAAGGAGATCATCCTGCCTCCAGCTCCGCCGTCGCCATCAGCGTGCCTGCTTACATCACCGCCGGACCGGATGGAGCGCTCTGGTTTACCAACCTGGGCAACAAGGCGAATCATGGTTCGATCGGGCGGATCACTACGCGCGGAAAGGTCACCATCTACACAGGTGGAGGCATTGACGCGCCGGCGGGGATCACTGTCGGGCCTGACGGTGCCCTTTGGTTTACCAATTCCGCAGGAAACTCGATCGGCCGGATCACCACGAGCGGCAAGATCAGCGACTACACCGCCACGGGCGTGGCCAATCCGATTGGGATCACGAACGGCCCCGACCATGTGCTCTGGTTCACCGACGCGTACAACCCCGGCTCGGTGGGCGTGGTCACCACCAGCGGGAAGGTCACCGTGCACACCAGTACTTACATCGACGACCCAACAGGGATAACGACTGGTCCTGACGGAGATCTGTGGATCACCAACGCCGGTACCAAGACCACGAGGGGCTCGATCGCTCGGCTTAGCGACCTTGACGAGCCCTCTGGGATCACGACGGGACCAGACAAGGCGATTTGGTTCACCAACTACCGTGGCAACTCCATCGGACGCATCACGACGAGCGGGCAGGGCAGGTTCTTCACCGGGCCGGGCATCGACGAGCCGGATTCGATCACGCCCGGACCCGACGGAGCCCTCTGGTTCACGAACTATGCCAACAACTCGATCGGGCGCTACACCGGTAAGGGCATCGACGGCCCGGTGGGAATCACGACCGGACCGGACGGGGCCCTCTGGTTCACCAACTCCGCAAACAACTCGATCGGGCGGATCACCATCGGCGGGAAGGTCACCAACTACACCTGAGGCGGACGCGGTCGGTCATGACTATTGGGGTGACCTGCCGCTACAAGGGACCGAGAGATAGCGCCGGCCTCTGAAGGAGTTTTGTCGGCCGGGTAATTCACAACGCCCACTAGCCCAGCCAGGGCTGCCCAGGTCGACACGTGGGGCGCCCACTTCCCCCGCCTGATGTCCGAAGCCGACGCCTTGGAGCAGCCGGCGGCCTCGGCGATATCCATGAGCTTCACGCTCGCCAGCCTGGGCAGGATCTCCCGTTGGAAAAGCTCCGGGTCGTAGACGATGCCGGGATTGGCCTTGTCCCGCTCCGAGAGCGCCCGCTTGCGCGCCGAGATAGCCGCGCCGCGCCGTCTACTGATCTCGGGCGAGTGCGCCGGGTCGGCGGCGATGCAGGCCTCGCAGCGGACATGGCGAGGGTTGGTGACGGCGCCTACGCAATCGGGACAGGTCCACAACGCAAGAGCGGCCGCCTGAGCAGCAGGATGCTGGAGCGTCCTGCTGGCGGCGGCGCGGCGGGTCGCCTCCACTTTGCGCGCCTTCACGACCGCCTGCGCATCGCGAAGACGACGGGAGGTGAGTGGGGTAGAAGCCGAATGCGAGCCGTCCATCGCCTTGCCGAAGACGTGGGCGACGTGCTCGGTGATCGGGCCGAGCGACTTGGCCCACTGGGGTATCGTCTCGGCAAGCTCGTGAGTGAGCGGCGCGAGCAGGCGGACGTGTCCATCGGCCGTCTCGGTGAACTCGGCCTTGCGGAATGTG
This sequence comes from Acidimicrobiales bacterium, assembly GCA_050012675.1. Taxonomy (GTDB): domain Bacteria; phylum Actinomycetota; class Acidimicrobiia; order Acidimicrobiales; family Bog-793; genus Fen-455. Next base: position 9,168 of record JBEKGS010000046.1, on the reverse strand, counting down.
CGCCGCTCGACCATATCGAGCACGAAGCTGTCGACCTCGGGCCGTACCGGTTCCATGAGGTCGAGAGCGAGGGACCGGCGGCCCTTCGCATCGGCGTGGACGATCCCGAGCCCGGAATCGAGTCCGACAGCCTGGCACGCGAAGATCGCCTCCGCCTCGACGAGCGAGTAGAGGTAGTTCAGCATCGCGTTCACCGGTCGCTCGGCCTTACGGTTCGAGGCAGCCGAGGCGAGCACCGAGCGGCGGCCCTCGTAGCGTGACCAGTGTGGCGGGATCCGTCGCGAGTCCTTGGCTGCAAATCTCGGGGCACACTCTTCGCGGCCGGACCAGGCCCCGAAGCAGAGGGCGGCGTCGCTCGCTTCGATCTGGCGCAACTCGTCGATCGTCCCGACTCCCTCGGTGGCGAGGGCGAGATCGCCGATTGTCTCGGCCGTCTCTGAGTCGCCGAAGCGTCGGAGCACCAGCCTTCCTTGTCCCATGATCTTGCGGGACATGAGCCATCGGACGACGTCGAGTCCGTATGGCTCGAATGACGCGAGAACCTGGGTACGGCGGAGCCGGGCATCGTCAGTCATGCGAGGTGTCGAGGCGAGCTGGGCCGTGCCGTCAGACCCGAGCTCCAGGACTCCGATGCCGAGATTCGCGCACCAACGGAGTGCGTCCAAGGTGACCATGCCGGCTGCGTTGAGGATCACGAGGCGGCGCAGGCCATGAGTGGCCCGGTCGTAGCGGCGAGAGCGCCGGTGCGGACCGACACCGTCGTGGACCTCGAGAGCGCCACGTTCCACTACGACCCTCACTCCGAAGCCGTCAGCGACACAGATGCCAGCGAGGTCCGAGCGGGAGTAGGTCTCGGCGAGCACCACCATCGAATCGGTGACGTCCTCGGGCGTAAGAGTGAGGGCCGTGGTGCCGGCCGGAGCCGACAGGTAACCTGCGGAACGCATGGGAGATAACGCCTCCTGTGCCAGTCCCCGGGCCGTGCAACCGGCGCCGGGGACACTTATGTGTCAAGGACCAACGTACCGCTTGTCCAGACCCTCCAGCGACCGTGCGGACTCAGGACTCATCCTCGATGTTGCCCAATACAGAGCTCATGAGCCGGACGGTCCCTCGGTGTCCGCGCCCTCTTGTGAGGATGGCCCCTCGGAGACCGAATCTACGGGCCTTGGCTGGGATTCGGCAGCGCGTTCCCCGAAGAGAAGTCGTCGTTCCTCATAGAATTGCTTGAGTTCTTCATCTGCTTGCTTGCGGTCGGTGGTAACGACTTCGAGCGCTCCGTTGTGATCCCACTTGTCGAAGACCCTCTTCAAACCGTCGAGCGCCTTCGCAACGTCTTCGATTCCGCGCTCGCGCGTGTAGTGCATGTTGCGATACGCGCCAATGTCGAGTTCGTATCGATCGCGAAACTTCTCCTTCGGAAAGTCCGGTGCCGAGTATGTAACGCTGACTGTGTAACGGAGGGGCAATGCACTGTTGTCCGCCAGGCGCGCGATCGCTGAATCGAAGAGCGTCTCGACGCGTTTGCCAGGAACGAGGGTGGGCCAAGAATGTCCAACGAAGCTCGCAACACGGTCATCCTCCTCGCTGTCGAGGCTGGATGTGAGCGGCGGGTCGAAGGTCACGTCCACATTTGTCGCTCTACCGTTGCCGGTATTCCGAATCACCAGGTAGATCATCGGCGGACGACTCAGATCGAAGTCGACATCAACGTACGGCCGCACCTGGATTGCTCGAAGGCGCCGGGCTTCTCTGACCTGCAGCCCGGCAACAATCGCGGCGGTAACGAGCAACGCCAGCGTGAGCCACGCGGGCACCCAGATCAGCGGATCACTCTCGAAAGAGACATGAATCATCGTCAGCACGATCTGCCTACTCCTCCGGGCGCGACGCGTGGCAGCATCAGGCCCTCAATCGTGTGGGTCACTTTCGATCATCGCCCAGTACTCCTGAGGGTCCTCGCTCGTCACGTCGAGAAGCTCGATGTGATCGCCCACTCGCGCGGCGTAGAAGACGAGAGGTGGGAACCACGGCGGAGCGATCGTGACCCAAACTTTTACGCCTGCCGCCGCCTCCGGTGCTTCGTCGAACTGGCGACTGAACAACTCGATCGCAGCACGAAGTGGTCCCTCACAGAAGAGCTCGAATGAAGGGCTGCCCGCGACAGAGCCGCCGGGAGGGAACAGTTCACGAGCATGCTCCAACAGAAGGTCGCTGCACTTAACCTCGTCCACCGACCACTATTCTGACAGCCGGCTCGCCAGCTCCTCTGCATGCCTACGCACCTTGTCTGTCACCTCGAAACTCGGTACAAGATACGCGGCCTCGTAAGGGATCGTCTCTCCCTTCTCGACCATTCGCCACCCGATCTCGCGATGCGACATGTCGCTCGCCTGGATGGCAGTGCGGCTACGCAAGTCTTCGATTACCTCGTCAACCTGTGCAATCTCCTCTTCGCTGAACAGCGCCCGATTGAAGTCGCGAAGCGGAATCAGTCGACTGAGAGGGTAGCCATAGGAGAACGAACTATCGAGGCGCGCAGCGCCTGACTCGATGAGCCAGTTACGAATCGGCAAGAGGCGTCGCGGTGCGGGTCCTCGGTCGAGTTTCTGGTACTCCACCCCCGTAATCGGGCGTCCGTGTGTACGCATGAATGCGAACTCGGAAAAGAACAAGACCTTGTTGATCTTCGTTGCCCCACCACGCGGATCGTCTTCCAGGCGGTGGGCGACGTACAGAAGAAGCTCGCCAAGCTTTTCGTCCTCGGCAGCAATCCCCACGGAACTCCATGTTCGCACCGTCCTCACCTCCTTGCCAAGACCGAACACCTGTTCGAGTATAGGTGGTGGCTGTGCATAGCCTCGGGATAGCTGTGACCAGCGCTTTACGCGCGACCACCACCTTGGCCGGATCTGCCACGCGCGCCTTCGCACCTCAACTCGCGTCATCGGGCTCGCCGTCCTCGGCGACGGTTGCCAGCTCTTCGAGCCGCCGTCTCGTCGTCTCGACGTAGGCCAAGTCTAGGTCGCCACCGAGGAAGCGCCGGCCTTCAATGAGTGCCGCGACACCCGTCGTGCCGGAGCCGCAAGTCGGGTCGAACACGACCTCGCCCGGCTCTGAGACCTGGCGGATCCAATGCCGGACAGGCTCGACGGCCTGTTGCCACTTGTGGTCAGGGCGTTCTTCGGGACCTCCCCGGCCTTCGGCGAAGTAGGCGTCGTGGACCCATATGCGAGGTTGGAAAAGGCCCGCCGAGAAGAACAGCGCAGACCTGTGACGTCCGTTGATCATAGGGAATGGATCTCTGTGTGCCTACCTGGGAGCAGATTCACTCCATGCCACACGTAGGTGAGGCCGCCTTTCGCGAGCAGCTCGATCTCAGTATCGAGGTGGAGGTGACCGCAGTAGACGACAGCAAGACGGCCCGGCTTGAGGACGCGAAGCGCCAGGCGCGCTAGGTCTTCGAACAGCGGGATACCAGCCTCGTCGTAGGGCGGATCGACCACGAGACAGTCGATCGAGCCGTCCGGCACGTCGGCCCACACCTCGCGCAGGTCGCCGAGACGCAACTCGTAGGCGGGACCCTCGATTCTGGGCAAAACCGTTGCTGTCCGAAGCTGCGCCAGTCGGGCGTCTCGTGCCCGCTCCTCAGCACGAGGGAGACCGATGAGCCCATTGGCATCGGCGCCTAGGATCGTCAGCGCAGCGGTCGCCTCGGTCGCGCGAACATCGCAATGACCCTCGACATGAACTCCCACACGCTCCCGGATATGCATGCGGAGGTTGTCGGGCAGGTAGCCCGGCTCATACTCGGCAGTTGAGGAGTCCCGACGTGTCGATAAACGGTCCCGGGCTGGGATCTACAGAGGAATCCGTATGAATCTGGAAAAATGGTTAGGAACGTTGGTCAGTTTCCTCGAAGAGTCGCAAGGTCGGGGATCCACCGCTTCCTGAACTGGTCGAACAGCGGAACGGTGAAATCAACCTCACCCCGGCGTGGCGCGCAATGGAGGGACTTCTTGAGAACGGTGTCCCGCGTCGGACCCGACGATGTCGCCGACTTGCCAAGAAATTGTGCCACCTCACCTACCGACAGCCCTGTTGGCTCGTATGACGCCCGAGCGAGAAATGTACAGAGCTACGCCCTTGGTCCCGCGCCGGTCAACGAGAACTCCGCGACCGCAGCACTGGAGACTCCGGCGCTAGCTACCGTTTGCGAGACGGCGGAGCAAACCGAGGACCTCGTCGGGGCTGAATCCGAGGGTGGCATCTCCTACAGACATCTCTATGCGCAGCTGTGCCTGGTCGTCCAGGGCAAAGGGTTCGGGGAACGTCCATATGCCCTCGGAGTCCGCTATAGCTAGAGCACGCTCGAGTAACTCCGCCTTGGACACCCGCAGCTGTAGGTGCATCATCGACGTCTGCGGCGGGTCGGGCAACACCCGGACCCAGTCGAACCCGGTCATGGCCGCGGCGATGCGGCGAGCGTGCTCGAGGTAATCGGGCATGCGGCACCGGCGGCTACGAAGCTCCGCGAGCGCCGATGCGGCGTACGGCCAAAGGGCAAAGGCCCGTCCGCCGTGGCGAGTCCGCCACTGCGACACCTCCGCGACTACATCGACCGGTCCAGCCACGCAGCAGCCGGAAATGGCACCAAGACCCTTGTAGAAAGAGACATAGACAGTATCGAAGACATCGGCGACTTCAGCCTCGTTACGCCCGTATCCCGCGGCCGCTTCCCAGATACGGGCTCCGTCCATGTGTGCCGCTGCGCCGTGCTGACGGGCCCAAGCGGTCATGGCCACCAGCTCGTCCCATGGGGGCAGGACCCCGCCGAGGTCTCGCTGCGGCAGCTCGATCAACAAAGCGGCCGGTGGCTCGGCGAGGGCTGCGAGGGCGGCGAGGGTCAGCGGCTCTCGTATGTCGCCCACGGGAATCCCGACCAGATCGTGGAGCCACTGGTAGCCGCGACCCTCATGCCAGTCGAGATGGCACGCCGGATGCCACGCCACACTGCGCCGACCGCGCCGATCTGCGTGAACACGCAAAACGACCTGTTGGGCCATGGTCCCAGTCGGCACGAAAACGGCCGCGGGTTTGCCGAGTAGACCGGCCACCTCCACCTCGAGTTCCTCGACAACTCCGCCCTTGCCGTATCGATCCGCTCGGGTGTCGTCCGGAATCCGAGCCAGGAGCTCACTCGGAGGACGGTTCCCATGGCCATTGAGGAACCGAGTACAACGAGCGCGCAGCTCTTCGATCCTGGCGCGGTCCTCCTCTTCGTTGGCTCCCACCGACGGAAGGCTATCTAACCGGGGAAGACAGGAATTCTCAGGAGCAGTGGCTAGGACTGCCTCAGACTTGCCACGGAAGCGACGGTGGAACCAGCGATCGAAAGGCGTGGTGACGGATCTCTGGCTCGCGGGCAACGTCAAAAGGACGCAGTCGTCCCCTCCCCCGTCGCAGCCGGCCGGCCGCCGGCCTGCCGCGCGACAAAGCGTCATCTTGCGCCGCAAGAGGCGCAAGCCGCCCCTCAGCCGAATGGCGGTACCGTGGGGTCGATGTCCGCCGGTAGGTGGTCGTTTGGCGTCGTGTTCGGCACACTCGCCTCACTGGCCCTGCTCGCTGGCACGTGCCCTGCCTCTGGCAGCCCTTCTCAAGGAGCCAGCGCTCACACCTTGAGTCGGGCCGTCGTGAGCATCGCCGCCGGTGGCTACTCCGGTTACGCGCTTCTCGACGATGGTCAGGTGTGGGCCTGGGGTGACGACCTAGAGGGTCAGATCGGGGTCGCCGGGCAGTGGTATCAGACGACTGTGCCCGTCGAGGTGAGTGATCTCAAATCGGTGATCGCTATCGCTGGGGGCCAGAACACGGCCTACGCCCTGGTTCAAAACGGCACCGTTTGGGCCTGGGGCTCCAACGGCCAGGATGAGCTTGGCAATGCGGCGGACCTGGCGCAGCAGCTGCCCGTCCGAGTCCACCGAGTGACCGAGGTTGTCTCGCTCAGCGCAGGGGCGTTCTCCGTCTACGCCCTCCGCAGGGACGGCAACGTCTGGGCTTGGGGCGACAACGGCTTTGGCCAGCTCGGCACGGGCAGTTCCGACCCCGGTCCAGGCGTCCCGCACGAGTTGACTCGGCTTTCGGATGTCACGGCGCTCTCTGGGGGAGCATCGAACGGCTACGCGCTCGTGCGAGACGGCACCGTGTGGGCTTGGGGCGACAACAGCCTCGGCCAGCTCGGCATTCCACCCTGCACCTCGTCGACTGGGCCGGCTTCCACGTGCCTGTTCTCGAGCGTGCCGGTGCAAGTGCCCGGTCTCGCCGGCACGACGGCCCTCGCCTCAGGCTGGGACACCGCCTACGCCCTGCTCGGCAACGGCACGGTTTGGGCTTGGGGCGACAATGGCCTCGGTCAGCTTGGCAGCGGCGCGAACAACCCTTTCAGCAGTACGCCGGTACGCGTGAAGGGTCTCGAGGGCATTGTCGCCATCGCAGCGGGCTCTGAGACCGGCTACGCCCTCGACAAGGAGGGCAACCTCTGGGCTTGGGGCTACGGCGCCTACGGCCAGCTAGGAGACGGCAGCGTCGCGAGCAGCGACCTGCCGGTTCGAGTACAGGGGTTGAACCATGTGACGAAGGTTGCCGGGGGTGGCGACATGGCCTACGCCCTTGACCGACAAGGGAACCTTTGGGCCTGGGGCTACGGCGGCTACGGCCAGCTGGGAAACGGAAGCCTCGCGAACCGCGACCTACCCGCGATGGTGGCGGGCCTTCCGAGCCAGTGACCTCAGGCCGCTCTGTACAGCTGAGCTGAGACTGTTCAAGGCAATCCCGGTCGAGGTGCCCCTTGTCTTGTCGCGCGTCGATCCGCATGGCTCGCCTCACGGGTAGCTTCTCTGGCCCTTGACTGGCGTCTTGCGGGCGCCTTCCCGGACCGGCGCCGGAAACCCGGCGTTAGTCTTCGGCGCCATGGAACTCAGCGACGCCTTGGCATTCATCACCCAGCATCACCGAGCCGTTCTGGCAACGACGCGCGATGACGGCAGCCCTCAGCTCTCCCCCGTGACGGCAGGCGTCGACGGCAACACCGTCGTTGTCTCCACCCGGGAGACAGCAAAGAAGACCAGGAACCTGAAGCGCCGACCGAGGGCTTCGCTTCTCGTGTTCACCGACGGCTTCTACGGCCAGTGGGTCCAGGTGGACGGCGCGGTCGAGGTGGTATCGCTCCCCGAGGCGATGGACGGCCTCATCGCGTACTACCGCCAGACCGGGGGCGAGCACCCGGACTGGGACGAGTACCGCGCAGCCATGGAGCGTGAGCGGCGCGTCCTGTTGCGCATGACCGTCGAGCGAGCAGGGCCCGACAGTGCCGGATGATCCGGACCACCTCAGTTTCTGGGTACGTCCGCCTTCGACCTCTGAACTCGGCCGCTACAGTCCGCGGGACGGTGACGGCCACATCGGAGCTCAGCGCGCTACGGTGCGCCTCGGTGAGCCGAGGCATCATCTTGTGGCCCGATGACAACGCCAGCCACCTGATCCGGACCGTCTGGGACGAGATCGCGTCCCAGGGCCTACCGTCCATGGCGACCCACACCCATCGACTGCACAAGCCCCACGTCTCGCTCACCGTCGCCGAATACATGCCGGTGAGAGCCGCTCTCGAAGCAGCCCAGCCCCTACCGAGTCAACCCATCAAACTCCTGGTCGAGTCCGCCGGTGTGTTCCCGAGCGAGTCGCCGTTTCGGCCCGTCACCTCGGACCGTGCCGGGAGGTGCGGCTTTCTGTTCCTGGCGTGTGTCGCGGACTGCGGACTACTCGAGGAGCAACGACGAGTTCACGGTGCAGTCCGGTCCCTGGAGGTCCGACCGTGGCCGCACTTCGACCCCGGGACATGGACTCCCCACATCACCAGCGGATGGGGCCTCACGCCTGAGCAGCTCGCCCGGGCGCTGCCAATCGTCTTGGACCGGCTCCCGATCGAGGGATGGCTCGAAAGAGGCGGTGTCGAAGACGGCAGCACGGGCGAGCACTGGACTTCGCCAGAAGGACTCTCCTCAGAGTTTTGATGGTCGCCCGGCGCGGGGACCAGGACTTCCATGCCAGCGCGACCGCTGTGACTCGTAGCTCGCAGTCAGCCGTCCAACCCACCAGTGTCGTGGCGGGCTCGAGCCATTAGAGTCGCGGTTTTCGAAGTTTGCCAAGGGGGGATTCGACATGTCGGACAATCTGCTTTTCATTGGATGGAATAGGCCGGCGCGTGGCCGCGAAGCTGCCGCGACTGCCATTTTTGGCGAAGGAGTGCAGTACTTCGGTGAGCTCAAAGCCCGGGGCGAGATCGAGTCGTTCGAGCCGTTCTTGCTCGAGGTGCACGGGGGGGACCTGAACGGTTTCTTCCTCGTCCGGGGCGAGAGGGCGAAGCTGGACCACCTCCGGGACGACGAGCAGTTCCAGCGCTGGATAATCAGGGCCAGCCTGAACGTCGACGGCGTCGGAGTCATAAGTGCCCTTGCCGGCGACCTCCTCGGCCGGGGGATGTCGATATACATCGAGGAGTCGGCCAGGCTCGGTTGATCCCCGGTCACTCGAGTCTGTGACGGCGACCGACGATTCCCGGCGGGGCTGCCCGGGGGTCCCTTTCGGGAAAGGGGAGTGAACAATGCTGCTCCGGTCTCGTATATCTACGCGCCTTGCGGACGTGTCCTGGCCGAGTCGAAAGTCTGTCGGGAGGTTCTCATGATCCACGCGGTACTGGGACCTGGTGAGGGCGAGAGGCGCTACACAGCCCGGGGAAGTGTGATGTTGTTCAAGGCTCTGGGAGAGCAAGATGGCGGTGACTTGTCGCTGATGGAACGCACCTTGCCTCCGGGGGGCCGTCGGCCGCCGCCCCATCGGCACACGAACTGCTCAGAGGCGTACTTCGTGCTCGACGGCTCGGTATCGGTCACGGTCGAGGGCGAGAACCTGACCCTTGGTCGGGAGGAGTTCGTCCTCGTGCCTCGCGGCACGGCGCACACCTTCGGGAACTCGGCTGACACCGAAGCTCGCCTGCTTGTGATCCACGCCCCCGCGATGGACGAATACTTCGCCGGACTGCACGAGCTGTGGAACCGCGAAGGATCTCCGTCGGGCGAGGAAGAGCGCGCGCTCATGGCTCGCTTCGGCATG
>JBEKGS010000045.1:0-24288 GCA_050012675.1 Acidimicrobiales bacterium | reverse complement strand
CGCGAACGACAGTGCCAGGCAGGAGATGCAACGGGACCAGACGGCTCGTGGCAATGCGCTTGGGGAGATCTATCGCGCATCGGTCGTGGCCGCCCGCCCCGCAACTGACTATACGGCGCGAGTCGTACCGCACTTTGCGGGAGTTGCTGTACCGCTGGAAGCCAGGACCATCCTCTGGCAGCGGTGAGCCAACCCGCGGCGCCGGCGCAGCTGGACGGCGGCGCTAGTCGTGCCGGGGGGTTGGAACGGAGGCCCCACCGAGGGCGTCGGCGACGACGCGGCGGGCCTCGTCTTGGATACGGACCAGGTGGTCGGCCCCCTGGAACGACTCGGCGTAGATCTTGTACACGTCCTCGGTCCCCGAAGGACGGGCCGCGAACCAGCCGGAAGCGGTCGTCACCTTGAGCCCGCCGATGGGGGCACCGTTGCCCGGGGCCGTGGTCAGCTTGGCAGTAATGGGCTCGCCGGCGAGTTCGGTGGCGGTCACCTGCTCAGGGCGCAGCTGGGCGAGCACCGCCTTTTCCTCCCGGGTCGCGGGCGCGTCGACGCGGGCATAAGCGGGGCTGCCGAAGCGGTCGGTGAGGGCCCGGTAGCGCTCACTCGGCGTGCTCCCTGTTGCCGCAATCATCTCCGACGCGAGCAGGCACAACAGGATGCCGTCCTTGTCGGTCGTCCACACCGAGCCGTCGCGGCGCAGGAACGACGCCCCGGCGCTCTCCTCCCCGCCAAATCCGATCGTCCCGTCGAGCAAGCGGGGCACGAACCACTTGAACCCGACGGGGACCTCGATGAGGCGGCGGCCGAGGCCCTCGGCGACCCGGTCGATCATGCTCGACGACACGAGCGTCTTGCCGACAGCGGCACCGGCCGGCCATCCGGGGCGGTGACCGAAGAGGTAGTCGACCGCCACGGCGAGGTACTGGTTCGGGGCCATCAACCCGTCGTCCGGAGTGACAATGCCGTGGCGATCGGCGTCTGCGTCGTTGCCGGTCGCGACCTGGAACTCGCCACGCTGTTTGATGAGCGAAGCCATCGCGTACGGGGACGAGCAGTCCATGCGGATCTTCCCATCCCAGTCGAGGGTCATGAATCGCCATGTCGGGTCGACGTCGGGGTTGACGACCGTCAGGTCCAGGCCGTAGCGGTCCGCGATGACGCCCCAGTAAGCCACGCTCGCCCCGCCGAGCGGGTCAGCGCCGATGCGCACCCCGGCAGCTGCGATGGCCGCCATGTCGATGGCCGCGGGGAGGTCGGACACGTAGGCGTCGAGGAAGTCGTAGGTGTGGGTGGTGGCCGCGGCCCGGGCGCGGGCGATCGGGATCCGGTGAACCCCGCGCAGCCCGTCGGCGAGAAGGGCGTTGGCCCGATCCTGGATCACTGAGGTGACCTCGGTGCCGGCCGGACCGCCGTCAGGTGGGTTGTACTTGAACCCCCCATCAGATGGCGGATTGTGCGATGGGGTGATGACGATCCCGTCCGCGACCCCGCCCCGGTGCCCGGCCGCCCGGTTGTGGGCCAGAACTGCGAGGGACAAGGCTGGCGTCGGCGTGTACCCGTCGCGGGCGTCGACCAGGACCGTCACTCCGTTAGCGGCCAGCACTTCCACCGCGGTCACCCACGCCGGCTCCGACAGGGCGTGGGTGTCGCGGGCGAGGAAAAGCGGGCCGTCGATACCGGCCCCGGCCCGGTAGTCGCAGATCGCCTGGGTGGTCGCCCCGATGTGATCGTCGTTGAAGCTGGTCCGCAGGCTCGACCCTCGGTGCCCGGAGGTCCCGAACGACACGCGCTGGGCGGGAACGGACGGATCGGGATGCTCGCTGTAGTACGCGGTGACGAGACGAGCGACGTCGACGAGGTCGGAGCGCTCGGCGGGCTGTCCGGCACGGGAATCGTTGGGCAAAGCGAAGTCTCCTCGATGTTGGCCTGACGGGTCGATGCTCCCAGGCACCGCGCTTACCCCCGGCGGTGACAGTTACCCGAACCTACCGCTGGAAGTGCCGGTCATCCAGCGCATGCCTACGAGGCCGGGCGGGCGCCGCATGCGCCGCCGTCCAAGGCGCCAACGTGCGGGCCGCCGTCGCGCAAGCCGACCACCGCCAAGCCGGTGGGCCGTCGGGGACGTCACCCCGGCGAGGACTGGAAGACGTCGAACAGGGGAGAGAGCGGCAGAGTGATAGAGGCATTCACGAGCGGCCTCCCGGCGGGAGGTTGTCCGCCCGCGGAACGCCAGAGCTGTCGCTCGCGGTGATCTGGTCCGATCCCGCGCCAGCGGCGGGTTTGTCACACTTCTGCGTCCAGGAGCGCTTGTCGGGGACGTGTGCGGACGGGTTGCAGCCGGGCCGTTCGTTCCTGCGCGTCGTAAGTGCGTTGTCGCGAGGCCTCCCCGCCAACCCTGAGCCCCGGCCGACTGTGGGGTTGAGGCGTGACGAGGTCAGGTCATTGTCCCGGTGCCGGGTCGGGCACGGGATTGTGCCAGCTTCCGTGGGGCCCGATGAGCGCGTCCGCTTGTTTCGGTCCCCAGCTTCCCGGCTTGTACGAATGAGCGCGGCCGTGGTTTTCCAGAACGGGATCGACGACCGCCCATGCGGCCTCGACTGCCTCCTCGCGGGTGAACAGTCCCCCGGCACCCGCAATAGCGTCGCCCAGGAGACGCTCGTAGGGTTGTTCCTCGTTCGGCTGCGCGTTGAGCAACAGGAGCTCACGCTGATCGCCGACGAACTCCTCGCCCTGATGCTTGACCCGGGCCGCGAGCGCGATCACCGGGTTGGGCGAGAGCCGAAAACGCAGGTAGTTGGCCCGACCGTCTGCGGGCGCCGAGTCGGCGAACAGCGCCTGCGGCGGTGGCTTGAGCTCGACGATCACTTCCGCGGCGGTCTCGGCCAGGCACTTGCCCGACCGCAGATACCAGGGAACGCCCGCCCAGCGCCACGAGTCAATGAACAGTCGCAGGGCGCAGAAGGTCTCCACGTCGGAGTCCTTCGCCACGCCTGCCTCGTCGCGATAGCCGGTGAACTGACCCCGGACCACGTCGTCGGCGCTCAGCGGTCGCATCGCCATGAACACGTTGAGCTTCTCGGTCTGCACAGCGCCCATGCCCTGGTATGCCGGCGGCTCCATTGCCAGCAGCGCGACGACCTGGAACAGATGGTTCTCGATGACATCCCGCAGGCAGCCAGCGGTCTCGTAGAAGGCACCCCGACCCTGCACACCGATCTGTTCGGCCAGCGTGATCTGTACGGAGGCGACGTAGTTGCGGTTCCAGATCGGTTCGAGGAAGGAGTTGGCGAAACGGAAGTAGAGGAGGTTCATGATCTCCTCTTTGCCGAGGAAGTGATCGATGCGGAAGATGGCGGGCTCCGGGAACGCTTTGCGCAGTACGCGGTTGAGCTCCTGAGCCGAGGCGAGATCGCGCCCGAACGGCTTCTCGACGATGACGCGTGCGCCGTGGGTCAGCCCTGCGCCACTCAGCCCTTCGATCACCGTCGCGAACAGCGGAGGCGGAATGGCGAGGTAGTGCGCCGGGCGGCGGGCACCGCCGAGTGCCCGCTGCAGCGCCTTGAACGTGCTGGGATCGCCGTAATCACCGTCGACGTAGCTCATGAGCGACAGCAGTCGCTCGAGGGCGTCGGTGTCGTCGACGCCCGCGCCGGACCGCGCGATGCTGTCCCGCGCATAATCCCGAAGCTGCGCGAGATCCCAGTTGGAGGACGCGACCCCGATCACGGGGACGTCCAGCGTGCCACGCTTCACCATCTGGTAAAGCGAAGGGAAGATCATCTTGTGAGCGAGATCGCCCGTCGCGCCGAAGAACACGAACGCGTCGGCCGTGCCCACACCCTCATCGCTGTCGGCCATCATTTCCCCCCAGCATCGCCGGTCCCGTTGCGGCCACGAGTCTTGCACGCAGTTTCCGCCGCCCTCCACCATCCGGTGTTGCGCACGCAAGGTGAGTCACATTCGTCGTCGGCGTCCTCGCGAGCACAGGACCGAGCCGGAACGGTCGGCCACAACGGCGCCGGTGGCTACCCTCGACGCCGTGACACCAGAGGAGATGGCCGACCTCGCGCACCTGCGCCGGGCTCGGGACATGATGGACCGCGAGTACGCCCGGCCCCTCGACGTGTCCGCCATGGCCCGGACGGCGCTCATGTCGACGGCTCACTTCTCGCGTAAGTTCCGGGCGGCCTACGGGGAGACGCCCTACTCCTACCTCATGACCCGACGCATCGAGCGGGCCAAGGCGTTCCTGCGCCAGGGGATGTCGGTCACAGAGACGTGTTTCGCCGTGGGCTGCACCTCGCTCGGCTCGTTCAGCTCCCGCTTCACCGAGATCGTCGGCGAGCCCCCGTCGCAGTACCGCGCCCGCGACCACCGCGATCTCGAGATCGTCCCGTCCTGCGTGAGCATGTACGCAACCCGACCGCGACGTACTCCCGCCACGGTCACAGCTGCCCGGGGCGCGCCGCCTGACGGTTCCGAACTGAGCAGGATCGGAGAAGCAATCGAAAGGCCGGTGCCCGTACGCTTCCTGGCATGACAGTCACCGTCTCCGCAATGTTCATCCCCGTCCAGGACCCCGACGCCGCTCTCGGCTTCTACCGCGACGCCCTCGGCCTCGAGGTCCGAGTCGACGTGTCGAACGATGGCTTCCGGTGGGTCACCGTCGGTGCCCCCGGTCAAGACGTCGGCATCGTCCTGTTCCAGCCGCACGGTGGTCGCTCACAGGCCGAGGGCGATGCCCTCCTCTCCCTCGTGCTGCAGGGCTCCCTCCAGGCGGCCATCTTCCGCTCCGACGACCTTGAGGCCACCTTCGAGCAGGTGCGGGCCTCCGGCGCCGAGATCCTCGAAGAGCCGGCGGACCGCCCCTGGGGCGCCCGGGACTGCGCCGTACGCGATCCCTCCGGCAACCTCGTGCGCATCGCGCAGGCCTGATCGAGCCCACGCTGTCGCCGTAGCGGGAGACCGGTAGGAACATGGCCCCGAGGACCTCCGCCCCGTCGTCTGCGCCGCACGCAGCCGATACCCACGACCTGATCCGGGTCCACGGCGCACGGGTGAACAACCTGAGGAACGTCAGCGTCGCGATCCCGAAACGCCGCCTGACGGTCTTCACCGGGGTTTCCGGCTCCGGCAAGAGCTCGCTCGTCTTCGACACCATCGCGGCGGAGTCACAGCGGCTCATCAACGAGACCTACAGCAGCTTCGTGCAGGGGTTCATGGCGTCATTGGCGCGGCCCGACGTCGACGTGATCGACGGGCTGACGCCGGCGATCATCGTCGACCAGCAGCGCATGGGCGCCGACCCACGCTCAACCGTCGGGACTGCCACGGACGCCAACGCGATGCTCCGCATCCTGTTCAGCCGGCTCGGCAAGCCGCACATCGGGCCACCGAGCGCCTTCTCCTTCAACATGGCGACAGTACGGGCGAGCGGCTCCATCACCGTCGAACGTGGCGCCCGCAAGGTGCAGCGCAAGACCTTCACCCGCCAGGGCGGCATGTGCCCGCGCTGCGAAGGCCGTGGCGCCGTCTCGGACATCGACCTCACCCAGCTCTTCGACGACTCGAAGTCGCTCGCCGAAGGGGCGATCATCGTCCCAGGCTGGACGCTGGACAATTTCTTCGCCGTGAAGCCGTACCTGGAAGCCGGCTTCCTCGACCCGGACAAGCCGATCTGCAAGTACACGCGGACCGAGCTGCACGACTTCCTCCACCACGAGCCGACCAGGGTGAAGGTGAACGGCGTCAACGTCACCTACGAAGGGTTGATCCCAAAGCTGGAGCGGTCGTTTCTCTCAAAGGACCAAGAGTCGTTGCAGCCGCACATCCGGGCGTTCGTCGAACGGGCCGTCACCTTCACGACCTGCCCCGAGTGTGGCGGCACGCGGCTCAACGACGTAGCCCGGTCGTCCGAGATCAAGGGGATCAACATCGCCGAGGCCTGCGCGATGGAGGTCCGCGAGCTGACCGGATGGATCCGCTCGCTCGACCAGCCGTCGGTCGCGCCGCTCATCGCCGCGCTGTGCCAGACCCTCGACTCGTTCGTCGAGGTGGGGCTCGGCTACCTCTCGCTCGAGAGGGCCTCGGGAACGCTCTCGGGCGGCGAGGCGCAGCGCGTCAAGATGATCCGCCAGATGGGCTCCGCCCTCACCGACGTCACCTACGTCTTCGACGAGCCGACCACTGGGCTCCACCCGCACGACATCCGGCAAATGAACGACCTGTTGCTGGGGCTGCGGGACAAGGGCAACACCGTGCTCGTCGTGGAGCACGAGCCGGACACGATCGAGATCGCCGATCACGTCATCGACCTCGGCGCCGGCGCCGGCAAGGCCGGCGGGAACGTCTGCTTCGAGGGCACTGTCGAGCAGCTGCGCCGAAGCGGCACCGTAACGGGCCGCCACCTCGACGACCGTCACATCCTGAAGGACACGGTGCGCAGCCCGACGGGGGTTCTCGAGGTCCGAGGAGCTACCACGCACAACCTGCAGAACCTCGACGTGGACATCCCGCTCGGCGTGCTCGTCGTGGTGACCGGCGTGGCCGGATCCGGCAAGAGCTCGCTCATCCACGGGTCGGTGTCCAACCGGGATGGGGTTGTCGCCGTCGACCAGCGCCCGATCCGGGGATCGCGCCGGAGCAACCCGGCGACCTACACGGCGTTGCTCGACCCGATCCGCAAGGCCTTCGGGAACGCGAATGGCGTGAAGCCGGCTCTGTTCAGTGCCAACTCAGAGGGCGCCTGCCCGACTTGCAACGGCATCGGGGTCATCTACACGGACCTCGCCGTGATGGCGGGAGTTGCCACGACATGTGAGGAGTGCGACGGCAAGCGTTTTGAGGCGTCGGTGCTGAAGTACCGTCTCGGTGGCCGCGACATCAGCGAGGTGCTGGCCATGTCGGTGGACGACGCTGCCGCGTTCTTCGGTGGTGCCACGGCGCACACGCCGGGCGCGCAGGCCATACTCGGGCGGCTCATCGACGTCGGGCTCGGCTATCTCAGCCTGGGCCAGCCGCTCACGACGTTGTCCAGCGGGGAGCGCCAGCGGCTGAAGCTTGCCACCCACATGGGTGAGAAGGGCGGCGTCTACGTGCTGGACGAACCGACGACCGGGCTCCACCTGGCCGACGTCGAACGGCTGCTCGCCCTGCTCGACCGGATCGTCGACTCCGGCAAGTCGGTGATCGTCATCGAGCACCACCTGGCGGTCATGGCGCACGCGGACTGGATCATCGACCTCGGTCCCGGTGCCGGCCACGAAGGAGGCCGCATCGTCTTCGAGGGCACGCCGGCCGATCTCGTCGCCGCCCGCTCGACCCTCACCGGCGAGCACCTCGCGGCTTACGCCGGGAACTGACCACACCCGCCGAAGACGCCGGCGTAACGGGCCGCCCATGACCGAGGAGCGCCCCGCGGCCCAGTTCGAACGAGGCCCCGAGGCATTCCCCGATGGGCTTTGGCCAGGGACGGAAACGGCCCTCTTCCCGGATTCCAGCGGTCCCGTCCTTGCGGCCTTCACGAGGCGGGGTTGCTGACGGCGGCGTTGAGGGCGGTGGCGAACAGGCACCATCCCAGGTACGGGGCGAGCAGGCCGGCAGCCACGGCGTCCTCTCGAATGGCCGCTGCCACTTCGCAGGCGACCAGGACGTCGAGGGCGGCGATGACGGCGAGCGACGCACGCGGGTCCCGGGCCGAGAAGAAAACCAGCGGCCAGGCCGCGTTGGCGGCCAACTGCGCGGCGTGCAGCGCTACGGCCGTCCGCGCCTCGCGCCGGCCCAGGCGATAGGCGGCCACGGCCATTGACGCGTAGAGCGCGGTCCAGACCGGCCCGAACACGCGGGCCGGCGGTGCCCAGGCCGGCTTGACCAGCCGGCCGTAGACCTCCGGGGCCCGGCGGGCCCCGATCCCTCCGATCGCGGCAGCAGCCACCGATCCGCCGACGGCCAGCGCCGCCGCCCGCATCGGCGCAGGTACAGGGGTACTAGTCATTCGGGCTCCAGTTGCGCGCACCGAGAGAACTTACCCACATCGCGCACCTTCAGCGTGCGCGTGAAGGACAGGTCTGGGGGAACGGGGCCGTTCTCTGGCGTTGCTATGAGAAAGGCTGATGTCCATGGCGCTCCAGCCCGCCGCAACTGCGTCGGTGACGGTGTACCGGCCGGCCCAGCGGGTGCGAAGACGCCCACGGGGAGCACCTTCGCGGGTGTCGGGTCGAGGTCCAGGTGTGTTCACTGTTCTGTCACGGACCGGGACCGAGTTCCCTTGTTGCCGGTCGACGGATCTGGGCCTCGTGCGGTGCTGCGAGCGGACCGCATTGTCAGGCCGACCCTCACCTCCACTGGCTTTCATTGTCCACCGCTACGTCGCGCTCGAACGACCGTAGGAGTAGTCGACGTGAGCAAAGAGGGAAACGTCTGTGCTGGCGGGCGTTGCCTCAGGTTGACGAACACGACTTCTCGGCGACTGACGATGAATCGTCAGCGTGACCGCCTTTCGCTCATCCATAGCGGTTGTCGCCCCGGGTGAGACCATGCGGCTCGGCCGATGAGGCCGTCCTCGCCGACTGACATCTCCGAGATCGGCCACCTCGCCTTGCCGCCTGGAACGACAGTCTCCGGGTACAAGCCCGCTCCGAAACAGACGTAGGCTTCCACCATGCGCTCTTACCAAGTGATCTGCGTGCAGCGACGCAAGGGGCGGCATTGCATCCGGGCCGTCGGAACCATCCGGCGAAAGCGCTCTGACCCGGAGAAGGGCGCGAACGTACGTGCTGCGAAACTGCGGAAGATGAAGAAGGTGCGCAAGATGATCGCGGAGGGTCATGAGTTCTTCGTGTATGGCGGCAAGACCACGACCACAGTGAAGATGTTTGCCTGCAAGTGCGGTTGTCACAAGGAATCAGTACGAGCACTGCGTACCTTGCCGGATCTCACCACAAAGGACTGCTTGGACGACTTGAGGTCATCCAAGTTCCGATAGGCATATGCAGGTTTCGCGTACCTCGCGCTCAGCGGGTATATGAGCGTCCGTGAACGCGGATTGGAACTAGCGATGTTGTGAGTCCTAATGCTCGAGAGGTCGTCTCCGGCGAGAGGGCCTTGCGACCGCACCGGACAACAAGACAAGGATGTCCCCCGTGGAAGAGACGCGAGGCGGCGACGGAGACCGACACGTGGCGATGCTGGCATTGGTCCGTTCCGCCGTCGGGGACTTCGACGCGATCACGCCAAGGGAGAAGGCGTCGCGTGATCGGTTCTTGCTGGAGCTCGACCGTCTTGCAGATCCCTTCAACCGGGATTCCGGACCGGTTCACGTCACCGGCTCCGCGATCGTGGTCGGATCACGGGGAACCGTGCTCCACCTGCACAAGCGCCTCGGTGTGTGGATGCAACCGGGTGGTCACCTCGAGCCAGGTGAAGCGCCGTGGGAAGCGGCCCTCAGGGAAACCCAGGAGGAGACAGGACTTCCGGTCCACCACGCTCAGTCCGGCGAACGGCTGATCCATCTCGACGCCCATCCGGCCAGCAGTGACCACTTCCACCTGGACCTGCGCTACCTGCTCTGGTCAGACGACGTTGAACCGTCTCCGCCTCCGGGCGAGAGTCAAGAGGTCCGATGGTTCACTCTGGCCGAGGCCCTCGAGCGTGCCGACGCAGGCCTCGTGGACGGCCTGAGGAGACTGACCACCCACGACTTCTGACCCGACGGCACAGGCACGGGAAGCTTGGGGCGAGCTGGTACTCCGAATGGCTTGCTCGAGCAGCGTGGCGTCTTCAACGGTTCGCGCTGAGGATGGCGGCGCTGACCGAGTTGCTCACCGAGTAACGAAGATCCGGTCGGGACACGGTCAGGCGTTCGGAAAGGGGGATCGGGAGAACGGGCTTACGGGCTCGCGTTGTCAGCTCGCTCCGCTCCAAGGAACGAGAACGCGGTCCTGGTGCCGTGCCAGTTCACCGGTTCGTTCGAAGCTGCCCTGAGTCAGCGCCGTGTTCACTTGAGGCTGCCTATGTGCAGAGAACCGTCGTCTCCCGGCGAAGCCTCGCTGTCCACGGCCGGCGGCTCCGTCGATCCCAGCGTGCTGGCCGGGTCGTCGAGGAAGTCCGAGCTGGGTACGAAGAACAGGCTTCCGGTCACCGCTCTGGAGAAGTCGAGGATTCTGTCGTAGTTGCCGGGCGGGCTCCCGATGAACATGTTCGAGAGCATCTGTTCTGTGACGTCGGGAGAGCTCGAGTAGCCGATGAAGTAGGTGCCGGACTGGGCGTCACCCACCGTGCCGAACGCCATGTTGTGTCTCAGGATCTGGCGCTCCTCGCCGTTGGCGCCCGTGATCGTGTTGAGAGCCACGTGGGAGTTGGACGGTTTCACTTCGTCGGGAAGCTCGATATCGGTCAGCTTCGTCCGGCCAACGACATGCTCCTGGTCCTCGGTCGCGAGCGCGTTCCACTTCCCGAGGTCGTGCAGGTACTTCTGAACGATCACGTAGCTGCCGCCGGCGAACCTGGGGTCTTCGTCGGCGATGGTCACAGCCGCGCCCGCAGCTGGGCCGGTCGGGTTCTCGGTGCCGTCGACGAAGCCCAACAGGTCGCGCTGGTCGAAGTAGCGGAACCCGTGCACTTCGTCGACCACCTGCGCGTGGCCCCAGAGCCGGTTCGTCAGCTGCCCAGCGAGCTCGAAGCAGAGGTCGAACCGGTGGGCACGGATGTGGAAGAGGATGTCGCCAGGGCTCGACACGGCCCTGTGTTTGGCACCGATCACCTCGCGGAACGGGTGCAGCCCGGCTGGGCGGGGCGCGCCGAAGAGCCGGTCCCACAGCTTCGAGCCGATCCCGGTCACACAGGTCAGCTCGCCCTCCGGGATACGAAAGCCGACCGACCGGGTGAGGCCGGCGACGTCACTGAGCAGGTCGAGCGTCGCCTGCCGGGCAGTGTCTCCCGCGTCGACAGTGGCGACGAGGAATATGGCCGCTTGTGTCAGCGGTGCGAGCACCGCCTGCGGCGTTGCGGATTGTCCCATGGTCGTCTCCCACCCCTAGTCGGCTGCGCCGCTTGCGAGTCGGGCCTGTCCTTACCGGCCGCTCTGGCCTTTTCGATCATCGCCGCTCGACGGCTGTTGAACCCGCCGTCTACGCGGCCGGGCGCACGCCGACCTCTTCTAGATGGTCGAGCATGTCCGCTGGATCTGCGTAGACACGGTACGCCCCGGCCGTTTGGAGCTCGGCCCGCCCGTAGCCGCCCGAGAGCAGACCTATGCCCATGGCGCTGGCGCGCTGGGCGGCGAGAAGGTCCCACACGCTGTCGCCGACGACGAAGCTTTGGCGGGGCTCGACACCGAGCAGCTTTGCGGCGGCCAGGAACAAGTGCGGGTCGGGCTTGGCCCGCTCCACCAGGTCGCGCGTCACCACGACCGTGTCGGAGGGCAACTCCAACAGCTCGATTGCCGGGAAGGCCGTCACGCGCGACCCGCTCGTCGCAATCGCGAATGGCACCCCGTGGTCTTGGAGACAGCCGAGAAGCTCCTTCGCGCCGGGCAGGGGCACGACACCTCCGACGCGGCGCAGGTAGTGCTCGGCATGAAGCGCGAACAACCGCGCGAGGGTCTCGGCATCGAGATCACGCCCGGTCTCACGCTGCAGGGCGTTCAAGAACAAGCCTCCGCTCATTCCGATCCTTCGGTGGATCCGCCACACCGAGAGCGGCACGCCGCACTCGGCGAGGGCTTCCTGCCAAGCGGTCACGTGCTGGTAGACGGAGTCAACCAGAGTTCCGTCCAGGTCGAACAGGAATGCAGGCTGCGGCACCTCGATGTGCGGCTGGGCGATGGTGGTCACCGAGCCAGTTTACGAGTGGACCACGCGCCGTGAACGGGCCGCGCCGTGACCCCGCGGCCGCCGACGACATAGCGTCGCAGGGGCGGATTCCCGCTCGAGAGCAACGGTGTCACCTCGCCAAGAGTGCGAGCACGGGCTGCGAACTTCTCACGCGTGTGGGCCGCTTGGCGCGGCTCCTTGTCGTCACTCGGAGGCCGTCGTCTACGCTGGTGCGTCAATCATGGTGATGCCTCCGAGCGGGTGCTCGAACATGCTCCGGTCGACAAGGAGCACGAAAGCGCCCGTGGTCTTGTCTTGCGCTTTTCCGGTATCGGGACTCGACCGCCGGGCAGGAGCGGCAACCGTGGCGCTGAGGTTGCGGCATGACTTCTGATCAGCACACGTCCGCTCACATGCATCTGCCCACGGCCCGTGACCTGCTGGATCGAGGACTTGTCACTCGCCCTGACACGCTGGCAGAAGTCCGCGAGGGAACCTGTGGCAGCGGTGCTGGCTCGATGCGCTTCATCGAGGTTCGCATGTACGGGGGCCTGCAGTTCCGTCTGCTTCCGGACCGCGGTCTTGACGTGTCCAGTGCCTGGTACGGCGCAATCCCACTCGCCTGGCACAGCCGGGTGGGCGAGACCCCACCCTTGGGCGCGCTGCGCGACGCCGACTGGATCACCGGGTTCGGCGGAGGCCTCGTCACGACATGCGGCATGCAGAACGTGGGCGCCAGCTCTGAGGGCCACGGGCTTCACGGAGGATTCTCCCACCAGGTTGCTCACGAGGTGACGTGGCGACGTGACCTCCAAGGAAGCGACCTTGTGATCGAGATCACCGGCGTTGTCTCCGAGATCGATCCCCTCGGCGTGCAGCTGCGATGCCAGCGTCGGATAACGACGAGGACCGGAACGGCTCGGATAACCGTTCGCGACACGGTCGCCAACATCGGCGCACTGTCAACTCCGGCGCCCTGGCTCTATCACGTCAACCTGGGAGCGCCGTTGTGGTCGGAGGGCGCCCGGCTGCAAGTACCGTCGCACGACCGGATAGCGCGTGACGAGGCGTCGCTGCCCGCTCGCGACACCTGGTCGGTGCCGATGCTCGACGAGCCCGATTGCTCTGAAATGGTGATCGAACATGTCCTCGACGAAAAGGCCCCGGGCCGCGCAAGGCTGACGAGTCCCGGCTTCGGACTAGACCTCGTCGTCGAGTGGGATCGCAGCACCCTGCCTCGACTGCACCAGTGGCTCCACCGGGCGAGACATTTGAACGCCCTCGCTTTGGAGCCGGCGAACTGCTCGGTGCTCGGTCGTGGCGCGGATCGCCTGGCGGGCCGCCTGCCCGTGCTTGCTCCCGGCGAGGAACGCGCCACGACTCTGACCGTCACGGTCGGGCCGGCGGACAGAGGCTGAGTTTGCGGTCCCCGACGGGGGAACCGGGCGGTGGACCGTCCTCGAACAGACCAGGTGACGCACCGACGGGGCTGAGCGAACCGCAGGTGGTGCAGCCACCGTCTGTCGGGCAGCATCGACTCCGACGGTCCGGCGACGGTCCGGGCGACGACGAGCCGAGCCCCTTCTGCTTATGCCGCCGGACGGCCGCCAGCTGTAGCGCCCTTTCGGGGCCGGGTGCTCGAAGTCAGGCGATCAGTCCGTGCGGGTCGATGACGAACTTGCGGGCCGCGCCCTTGTCGAAGTCGCGATAACCCTGCGGCGCCTGGTCGAGGGGGATGACCGTGGCCGCGACGGCTTTTGCGATGTGCACCCGGTCGTTGAGGATGGCCATCATGAGCCCGTAGTTGTAGCGCATGACAGGGCACTGGCCGGTGGTGAACGAGAGCGACTTCGCCCAGCCGGTCCCGAGGCTTATCGACAACGAGCCGACCCGGGCGGCCTCGTCGATCCCGCCGGGGTCCGCGGTCACGTACAGGCCCGGGATGCCGAGCGCACCACCGGCGGCCGTCACCTGCATGAGGGAATTCAGGACCGTCGCGGGCGCCTCCTTGGTCGCCGCGCCGCCGTGGCCCCGGGCTTCGAAGCCGACTGCGTCTATGCCGCAGTCCACCTCGGGAACGCCGAGGATCTCGGCGATCTGGTCCCTGGGGTCGCCCTTGGAAACGTCGACGGTCTCGCAACCGAAACTGCGGGCCTGAGCAAGGCGTTCGGGGACGAGGTCGGCCACGATGACCACGGCCGCGCCGAGCAGCTGCGCACTGGCCGCTGCCGCCAGCCCGACGGGCCCGGCGCCGGCTACATAGACCGTCGATCCCGGCTTGACCCCCGCGGTCACCGCCCCGTGGAACCCGGTGGGGAAGATGTCCGACAGCATGGTCAGGTCACGGACCTTCTCCATCGCCTGGTCCCTGTCCGGGAAGCGCAGCAGATTGAAGTCGGCGTAGGGAGCCATGACGTACTCGGCCTGGCCCCCGACCCAGCCGCCCATGTCGACGTAGCCGTACGCAGATCCGGGACGGTCCGGGTTGACGTTCAGGCAGATCCCGGTCTTTCCTTCCTTGCAGTTGCGGCACCGGCCGCAGGCGATGTTGAACGGCACTGAGCAGAGGTCACCGACCTTGATGAACTCCACGTCCGAACCGGTCTCGATGACCTCGCCGAGTATCTCGTGACCGAGCACCAATCCCGAAGGAGCCGTCGTACGGCCGCGGACCATGTGCTGGTCGCTGCCGCAGATGTTGGTCGCGACCACTTTCAAGATGACTCCGTGGTTGCACTTGCGTCCGACGTTGGCGGGGTTCACCCCCGGCCCGTCCCGCAGCTCGAGCTTCGGGTAGCCGACGTCGTGCACCTCGACCTTGCCCGGCTCGATGTAGGTCACTGCCCGATTGCCTGACATAGCGCCCCCCTTTGTCCTGACAGTGGACCGGGCATCATCCGGCCCTTTCTGGTCCTTGGTCTCAATCTGCCACCGCCTATGGCCGATTCTCAACAGGTCCGTTGGCGACGGCTTGGCGCCGAGACGGCGTGCAGGCGTCGCCTCGGCGGGCCAATCAAACTAGCCGAAGAGAGCCTCGTTGCGGTCGCCCGAAGGTACCGAGGCGCCCGCACACGCTCAGAGGAGCCGGCGAGAAACAAGTGCACCAGGCCAGCGCTTCTCAGGCCGGGGAGCCCTTTGCCTGCGAGGACGTCGAGCAGCTCTTCCTCGCTCGTCCCGGCCTTGGTGGCCAGTGGTCCCGCCGGGACGGTTCGGGTGGAGGGCAAAGCCGGTGGCGGGCACCTTCTCGTCCCGTCACACTTGGGGGGTGACCACGGCGAACCCTGACCCTGTTGCCGAGACCGCCTGGAGTGCCCGTGTAAACGGCGCCCCGATCGCCTTCGACTACGACGACGTCAGCCTCGTGCCGCGGGTCGTGTCCACGCTGACCCACCGCGTCGACGCCGAACCGAGCATCGCCTTCGGCCCGCTTCGACTTGACCTGCCGGTCATCGGCGCCCCCATGCCCGATGTCTGCGGAGCCGAGATGTGCAGGGCGTTGGCGGCTGACGGCGCCGCGGGCGTGCTGCACCGTTTCCAGTCGATCGTGGACCAGGTGGGAAATGTTCACGGCGCGGTGTCCGGTGACGACGGCGACGCGCCTTTGCCGCCGCCCGCTGCGGCCGTCGGGGTCAGCGGCGATTACCGGGAGAGGTTCTCGGCCCTGTACGAAGCCGGCGTGCGGGTGTTCTGCCTCGACACGGCCAACGGTGCCCACGTTCAGGTGGCGGCTGCCCTCGCGTGGTGCCGCGCGGAGGCGACAGACGTCTTCCTCATCGCAGGGAACGTGGCCTCCGCAGAGGCCTTCCACTGGCTGGAGGACCAAGGTGCAGACGCGATACGCGTGGGGATCGCGGGTGGCTCGGTCTGTGAGACGAGGACCGAAACGGCGGTGTTCGTCCCGACGCCGTACGCGGTCTGGGAATGCGCCCACGTCAAGCGCCGTGCGCTCGTCATCGGTGACTCCGGTGTCCGCACTCCCTCGGACTTCTGCAAGCTGCTGGCTCTGGGTGCCGACACTGTCATGCTCGGTTCTGCACTGGCCGGCACGCGTCAGGCGCCTGGCCGCGTGATCGTCGTCGACGGGAGCAAGTACAAGATCATGCGCGGCGCGGCGTCCTTTTCCGTGCAACAAGAGCACGGCGGCCAGGAACCCGACTACGTGGAAGGCGCCGAGACCATGGTGCCCTACAAGGGTTCGGTCGCGGATGTGACCTCGAGGTACCGCGCGGGACTGCGAAGTTCCATGTCCTACATGAACGCCCGGAGCCTCGAGGAGTACCGGGCCAACGTCAACTTCGTATTCCATTACAGCCGGCCCGGCTAGGCCCAGCTTGTACGTCTCACGCGGTCCTTCCATGAGTACCGACGCCGGTCTCGGGCACCGGCGCATCTATCGTCCAGATCCCTGGCGTGTCGGGCAGTGACACTTGGAGGAGGAGATGTCCGGAAGCGAACCTGGCACCGATCCGTTCACCGTGCGCGCGCTCGCCCCTCACGAGATCGGGCGCGTGGCGGCCGTGCTCGGGCTCGCTCGCCTTCACCAAGGCGACGGCTACTACCTCGTGGCCTGGGAGGGCGACGAACCGCTCGGGCACGCGCACCTGGCGCTGAGCGACCCGCCCGAGCTGCAGGACGTGTCGGTGCGACCCGAGCACCGGCGACGCGGCGTCGCTACAGCCATCACGGCGTCGGCCGAGCGCCAGGCGCACGAACACGGCTTTCACCGCATGCGCCTCCACGTCAGCACCGACAACCAGGGGGCTCAGGCCTTGTACCGCCGAGCAGGCTACGTCGATGTCGGGATCCCCCCAAGACGCGTGAAGGGCACTGTCGTGATCCGCACGGGGCCGATCGAGGTGGACGACACGATCCTCACCTGGGAGAAGCCGCTCGGCGAGAGCCCATGAGGTTTGTGCGGGCGCACGGGCGCGAACCCGGGCGGCAAGCGCGCCGGCGCTCCCGGCTGGCGACTTCGTTTCTGGACGGTCGAGATACCCGGCCGTTCACCCCCAGCCCAGGCCTTCCTCGTTGCGCATGTACTCACGCTCCCGCGCGGACGTGCCCCCCCAGATTCCGTGAAGGCTCGGGTCGTCGAGCGCTTTCTCGAGGCACTCTTCGGCATCGGGGCAGCCTGCGCAGACCCGCGTCGCGCGGGCGACCCCGACGCTGCTCGAGGGATAGAAGAAATCCGGGCCCATGCCCCGGCACGCCGCGTGCACGAACAGTGCCGGGCGGCCGACAGGGTCGCGACGGCCGGTTCGAGCGCCCTGCCCGGGAATGGTTCTGGCGCCCTCGCCTCGCGGACTCTGTGCGGTTCGGGTCGTGGCGCCGCTCGGGAATACGGTCCGACTGCCCTTTGTCGCAACAGGCATCGTTCCTCCCCTCCTTGGCGCGCCCGCCAGGCCGGGTCGGCTGACCCGAACCCGCATCCCGTGTCCGACACAAAGCGGGCGTCTGGTTGGGAGCAGACCCGGCCGTGGAGGCGCACCGTCAAGCTAGGACCCGGAGCTGTGACGAGCCTTGGAGATTGATTGCAGTCGGATTGCGGCCCGTGGTGCCCGCGGTCTTGTCCGCCGGCCTCCGCGACCGAACCGGTGCGCGCGGTGCTCCCAGCAGTGGTGGTCCTGGTCCCGAGCGGGCAGTCGAAGGTGCGCTCGTGCTTCCAGGTGTTCGGGCCCGGGCGTCGCCCAGTCGGGCGATGCGCAGCCTTCGGCGCGCGGTCGTGTGCGCCCTGTGGGATGCGTGCCGTGTGAGCGAGGTGAGGCCGAACCATGGTCAGACCTTGTGGACCATCCACACGTTCGGCTCCCAGTACGAGCCGACGCCAGATCGGACACAAAGTGGCGCGAGCCCCTCGGGGAAGACGTACTCCCCGTTCCGGGGGAAGGCCGTGTTCGTCCACTGTTCCCAGTCGGCTACCGGAGCCTCGATCCAAAGCGACCGCGGCTCGGGCCTGAGAACCCCGGCGCCCAACCGGGCGTGCACCCGCATCCACGGGTCGAAGGGCAGTCCGTCGGATCGCCTCCAGGTGACGTAGCGCTCGATGGCGGCCAGCGGGTAGCGATCCTTCCAACTCGGGCGAACCGGGGCTACGAGCGGTCCGAGACCTGCCCTCCGGGCGACCGATGTCATCGCTTGCACGACGAGGCTGCTCAAGCCCCGTCCTTGAAGGTCGGGGGCGACTTCGGCCGCGAGCGCCGAGAGCGCGGTCGGCGGGCGTGGGTCGTCGAGCGCGCGCAGCCCCAGGGCGTCGATTCCCCTGGGGAGGTCCTGCAAGGAGCCGTCCCAGTGAAACGGGATCGTCCTTCCCCTCGCCACCAGACGTTCCAGGACGCGGTCGTAGAGGAGCACCTGGAGATGAGCGAACCGGGGCAGAAGCACGCTGAAGTACGCCGCCGTATGGTTGCCGTGTCGGTTGTACTCCGGCCACACGTCGCCAAGTGATCGCGACTGCTCCCAGAGGTCCGGTCGCTCGTCGGCCGTGAACATGTTGATCGCCGGCTCAGGTGCGCTTTCCATAGCCACATTTTTGCGGGGGGTGCGGACTCCCGCCGCCCAGTTGCCCCGGTGGTGCCGCCATGGGCGCGCGCCGACGCTGAACCACCGTCACGACCTCGCAGGAAGAAGGGCTCAGGATGTTCACCGATTGTCTCCGACCTCGCCGACTAAGCCGTCCTAGAGTTCACGTCGTCGTATTGGATTCGAGGCACGACTTTTCAAGAAAGGAGCACCTCGGTGAAGGGATTCAAGAACTTCCTGCTGCAAGGCGACCTCATCGTCATCGCGGTCGGCCTGGTAGTCGCTCTGGCGTTCAGCACCCTGATCAAGGCATTCACTGACTCTGTGATCACCCCGCTCGTCTCGCGCGCGCAAGGCGGCAGCGCGGCCGGACTGGGGGTCCAGCTCGGCCAGGCGGGCAACACCAACACCTTCCTGAACTTCGGGGCTTTCATCTCCGCCGTCGTCTACTTCATCATCTTCGTAGCCGTCGTCTACTTCGTCATCGTGGTGCCGTACCGGAGGATCTCGGCAAGGCGCGGCGTAGTCGTGTTCGGCGAGCCGGCGCCGACCCAGACGTGCCCGGCCTGCCTGTCTGCCGACCTCCCCATGGGCGCGACCAAGTGCAAGTACTGCGGCACCGACCTGCCCACCCCGTCCAGCAGCGGTACGGGCGCCTAGGCACTGACCTTGCTCGCCCGCTCCGGTCGCCCGGAACGGGCCACTGCCGGAGCACCGCCGGGCTTGTCCGCGGGGGAGACGCCGGCTAGCAGCGGGTAGTCGGCACCCGGGTTGTGCCGGCTGCACGGGGCAAAGCCGCGACCGGGCACCCACCCGTGGCGGGGGCTGTCATTTCACCGCGCCGGCGAGCATGCCGCGGACGAAATGGCGCTGGAAGGCCAAAAAGACGATCAGGGGAACGACGATCGAGACCATCGACCCTGTCGAGATGATCCAGAAGTTGGCCGCGAGCGTGCGTTCCTGGTCGTACAGGAACAAGGTGAGCGGGACGTGCGGATCGCCCCCGAGGAAGACCAGGGCCACCAGCAGGTCGTTCCAGACCCATATGAACTGGAAGATGGCCAAAGAGGCGCAGGCCGCCACACCGAGTGGGATGACCACGCGCCTGAACAGCGTCCACTCGCCGGCGCCGTCGATCCGGCCCGCCTCGATCAGGGCAGTGGGTATCCCGGTGAAGAAGTTGCGCATCAAGAACACACCGAAGGGCAGGCCGAAGGCAACGTGGAAGATGACCACGCCGGTTATGGTCCCGAAGGGGTTCCAGCCGAACGCAGACCCCATGTCCTTGTAGAGCGATGCGACCGGTATGAGTGCCACCTGCAGCGGCACGACCATCAGGCCGACGATCGTGAGGAACACGGCGTTGCGGCCCCGCCACCTGCCGAAGACGATGGAGTAGGCAGTCAGGCAGGCGATAGCGGTGACGAAGATCGTGGCAGGAATGCTGATTTCGAGCGAGGTCCTCAGCGCGTCGAGCACGCCTCCAGGAGCGAGGCCCGATGGCACACCGCCGCCGAGTGAGGTGGAGGACCCCCCCGTGAACAGTTCCTTGTAGTTCTGGAGCGTCAGCTGGGAGGGGGCGGAGAACACCTTCCACCATCCGGACACCTCGAACAGCCCAGCCGGGCGGAACGAGATGATCATCATGGAAAGGGTGGGAACGAGCCAGAACAGCGCGATGGCGCCGAGCACCACGTTGACGGCCACGCGCGATGGGCGCCAACGTCTGCGGGACGACCGCTCCCGGGGGAGGCTCTTGGCCTCCTCCAGTACCGGGGGAGTGGCGGGGACAGCCGTGACGGTCATTTGCCGCTGATCCTTTTCAAGTTGAACAACATCGCGGGCACCACGAGTATGAACAGGATGACGGCGAGGGCGCTCGCCAGGCCTGTATGGACCCCTCCGCCGAAGCCCAGGTAGTAGACGTCCGACGCCAGGGTGCTGGACTGGCCGCCGGGTTGAGAGGTGTCGACGCCGAGGTTGACGACGATGTCGAAGATCTTGAGCACGTTGATGACCATGGTCACGAACACGACGGTCAGCACCGGAGCCAGCATCGGGATCGTGATGCGCCGGAACGTCTGCCACTCGGTGGCACCGTCGACGTGGGCTGCTTCGAGGGCCTCACGGTCGAGTGCCGCCAGGCCGGCTGCCACCACGACCATGGTGAAGCCTGCCCAGATCCACAGGTAGGCGAGGATCTCCGAGATGTCTATCAGCGGGACGCTGAGGAGCGCCTGGGCCGTCTGGCTCAAGTTGCTGGTCGGAGTCAACGACTGCGGGCCTAGCCAGAAGGTGCCGGAGAACGACGGCGTGAAGTTGGAGGCCTCGATCTGGACGCGGAAGGGCCCGGTGCCGACGTGCGGGAAGACGAAGCGGCCGAACGCGTCCGTGGTGGTCGTCGTGATGATGCTGCCGTCGCTTGCCAAAAGAGCCAGGTGAAGGTTGGGGAACCCGTCCTCACCGGGCAACACCCCTGAGATGTTGGACGGGTTCGACGCGGAGAAGTCCCGCCACACAAGGCCTGTGACAGCTCCCGGTGACGGGGCGGGCAGGCGCGCCTGGCGGGCGCCCAGCACCGTCAGAGTGTCCGGATTGACGCCGGTGAGCCCGATTCGTACGGTGCTTCCGGCTCTCACGGCCGTGCTCGACTCGAGTGTCCCGTGAGGACCGGCGACGACGCCACTCGTGGCGAGCGATGCGGCCGTCTGTCCTGACGAGAGCGGATAGGCGCCCGGCGGGTGGAAGTAGTCGTCCACGGTCTGGACGAGAGCGTTCAACACCCCGACGTGTGGGTCCAGCTGGAATATCTGCGTGAAGACGAGCGAAGAGGCCGTAACGCTGAAGACGATGGGAAGGAAGATGATGGTCTTGAAGGCGGTGGACCAACGGATG
Organism: Acidimicrobiales bacterium; assembly: GCA_050012675.1. Taxonomy (GTDB): domain Bacteria; phylum Actinomycetota; class Acidimicrobiia; order Acidimicrobiales; family Bog-793; genus Fen-455. The sequence goes on along the minus strand of JBEKGS010000045.1, from coordinate 3,067 downwards.
TGCTCGGACAGGACCGCGAACACCAGGCCGAACACCGTCACGATGAAGGGGAAGACGAGTACCCAGATGACGTTGTTGCGGAACGCGATCAATGTGTCGGCGGTCGAGAACAACGACTTGTAATTGGAGAACCCGACTGCCTTGGTCGCAGTCCCGTTGTAGAAGCTGTAGCGGATCGTCGCGATGGCGGGCCAGATGACTATCGCGAGCAGCAAGACGGCGCCCGGGACAAGGAACGCGAGCGACTGCAGGTGGTGCTGGCCCTCGCGCCTGACGCGCCGTCTCGGCGGGCCGAGCTGTTGTTCTACGGCAACTACTGCCATGTCACCTGCCCCCTGGTCCTGTGACAGGCCAGGGCACGCCCGTTGCTTTCCGGGCGTGCCCTGGTTCGTTCATTCGAGCCGCAACTACTTACCCATCTACTCAGTGACCCATCGCGGCCGTCGCTTGGGCCTGCATCGTCTTCTCGATGCCGGCGATGTTGGACGGGCTGGGGTTCTTCACGAAGTTGAGCATGTCCTGCCACAAGCTCGGCTCCCAGCTGCCCTGTAGGTCGTCCAGGCTGAAGACGAAGCTCGTGGCGTGCTGCAGCTCCGACGCGTCAGCCTCGGTCACCGGGTCCGGGTAACTGCTGAGCGGCACCATCTTGTTGGGTGAGGCGAAACCGCCGAGGTGGGCCCAGATTTCGCCGGCTTCGGGGCTGCCCAGGTACTTGATGAGGGCCTTGGCCGCCGCGCTCGGTTTGAGCAACATCGCCACGTCCCCCGAACCCTGGATGGCCGAGTTGTTCTTCTGATCGGCCGCAGGGGCCGGGAAGGGGAAGAAGTCGTAGCACGGTGTCGCGGCGGGGTTGGCGGTGCACTTCTTGCCGCCTGCACCGGTCGTCCCGGCCGTGTAGTTGGCGGAGTTGCCGACGATCTCGTTGACGACGAAGTCAGCCTCGATCACCATGGCCGCCTTGGGCATCGAGCCTGCCTTGGGGAAGACTTCGTCTACGCACGTGGGGTAGGCGTTGGCGAGGGTTCCCTTGGTGCCGCCGAGGAGATACGAGGGCTGTCCGACCAGCTCCGCGAGCGTGTCGAAAGCCGTTGTGACTGTTGGGCTAGTCCACGGGATGTTGTGGGCGGCGAGCGCGTTGTAGCTGGTCGCCCCCGCCGTCTTCAGGTACAGGTTCTGCCAAAGGTCGGCGACTGGCCAGCCGATGCCGGTGCACACCGAGAAGGGAGTGACCCCCGCCCGCTTCAATGTCGCCGCGTCAGTGAGCAGCTGTTGCCATGTGGTCGGTGTGGTCTTTATGCCCGCCAAAGCGAACTCGGCAGGGTTGTACCAGATCGTGTTCTTGTTGGCGCCCTTGAACCAGACCCCGTAGAGCTTGCCGTTGTAGGTGACGAGGTTGTTCCAGGCTGACCCGTAGTCGGATACCTCGCTCCCGAGCACTGGGGCGAGCGGTTGGATTGCACCCTTCTTGGCCAGGGCGAGCAGGGTGCCGGGGTCGGGCACGAGCGCCACCTGGGGAGGCGCTCCGCCTGCCACGGCGGCGTCGATGGCCGTGTCCATGTTGCTGCCTTTGCTGCTGTAGTTGACGGTGACCCCGGTCTCGGCCTCGAACGGCACCAGTACGGCCTCGAAGTTCTGCTGCTCGGCGCTGGACCATTCGGCCCAGAGCGACACAGAGCCCCCTATGTGCGACGAGGCGGGGGCGGCGGTTGAGACACTCGCCGGCACCATGGTGACCGCCAGGCCCAGGAGCCCCGTGAAGGCTGCTATCGAAAACAGCTTGTGCCTTCGCGCCGCCGAAAGAACGATTCTGGCCTGTGACATCTTCCTAACTCCTCCACTAGTTGTACCCATGCCTCACCTTTCTTCTGTGCGTTGAGATGACGCGACGACCGACTTCCGCCGGTCCAAGTCGCCTGTGGTCCTAGGCCAGGTGGCCGCCTCGACTCGGGCGAAAGGCCCGCCGCGGCAAATGGAAAAGCGCCTTTTCCCCGTGCGCCGGTGTCGACGGGCACCTGAGCCATGTCCGACCTTTCGTCAAAAGGCGGCGGGCGCGCCGTGCCCGCCAGGCAGCAGCGCAGGTTCCCCGTGGTTCTCCGGGCAGCGGTCCGGGGCTGTCGGGCGCAGTTACGCGTCAGCGTTTTGTGAAAAGACGCCCGAGGTTGGTCGCCACCGGCGGTGCCGGCGAGATCCCGGGGACTCGCGTGTGAGGGACGTTCACCGGCTCGACCGGGTGTCAAGTGACCGACTTCGGCGGTGCTCGCCGAGATGCTCGCGACGGCGCGAAACCCTCGAGGGATGTGGGCGGGAGAAGTTCCCGCCCTCTCAACTTCCTCTTCCGTCGCCGTTTTGGCCAACACCCCCCCAAACCAGGCTGGCCGCCTGTGACATGCACATCTCCCGGGCACAGGTCCGAGGAACGGCACGATAGCGCCGCGGCAAAGGCTGCACAAGCAGTTTCCGGATCTTTTTCGGTGCTTGGGCCGCACGCCTCCGGTGCCCCCGACTCGAAAGGAGCTTGCCGCCAGTTCGGCAAGGCCTAGGCCGTTCCGTCTCTTCTCGGGACCGCCCGGCGGCCGGGCAACCTCTTGGGTTGCCGACTCTCCTTCTGGCGGGCCACCGCGATCGGGCGCACTGACATTGCCACCTCGGCGGTTTACAAGCTGCGGCCGATCTCTCATGATGCTCAGAGCCAGAGAGGAGAACAGCCGATGGAGGGACCTTCAGTCGAGGCGTTCCGTCTCGCGTCCCGCTTCTTGGTCCAGGCCGTCGAGTCGGTGCCGGAATCCAAATGGGACTCGGCAGCTCTTGGAAGGTGGGACATGCGCGAACTTGTCGCTCATGCGAACCGGGCGCACACAACGATCGAGGACTACCTGTCCCAGCCACGGACGCCCGAGCCGCCCGACAGTGGCTATTTCAGCGAGGCCGCGGTCGCCGAGCGGGGAAGGCGAGCTGTCGCGGCGCTCGGGGAGAGCCCGGCCGCGACTGTCTCCGCCAAGTCCGACGAGGTGATCGCCCTTGTCGAGATGACCTCCCCTGAAGCGACGGTCGGAAGTCCCGCGGGAAC
>JBEKGS010000044.1:0-25033 GCA_050012675.1 Acidimicrobiales bacterium | reverse complement strand
ACCAATACCGTGCCTATCGCGACGCAGACGAAGGCCACAAACGCCAACGCCAGGTGAACCTTCCCACTGCCGTGCACCGGTTGTCCCTCGATATCGTCGGCGAAGAAGGCCAGCAAACCCGAGCAGACAGCCCAGACGACGAGCAGGGTAAGTCCGCTGCGAATCCGAGCACTCGTCCGAATGGTCCGCGAAAGTGCGCGGGCGACGGCGACGGACAAGGCACAACGCAGGAGGAAGTTCAGGTCCATCACCCAGTACCACGGGCCTCGGCCGTAGTCGCTCTCGGCGTTGTATATCAGGCTGTAATGGGGCCGGAGGAACTTGAGCAGCACGTCGACACCCACGTAGATGACGACACCCACGAGCGCGAACCAGGCAAGAAGCCTTGAGTCGGGCCAGTCTTTGCCTCGCGTGGCACCAGAGACTGCCATGAGATCCCCCCCTTAGAAATGACGCCACAGAGCGGTCGGCTGGTTACGCCGGACCAACGTACCCGCTAGCGGGCGCGAGACCGGCGGAAGGACCGCCCTGTCCGGGTATGAGCTACAGGCCTTGGATACCCACGCCAGTTCGGCCACCCCCTGTGTCCGGACCCGTATTCTGCTGCGTGCAGCCCAACCGTGCTGCTCTGATACTCGGGGCCAGAGTGGTGCTGGCGCGATGGGGCCGCACTGGGTAGCCACCTTGGCGATCCCCCCCGGCAGCGAGACGATGGCCCCAGGCTTGGGGGAGGGTTTCTTGGGGGCAGTGAGACTGGCGTTCAGTTGCGAGTTACGTCGCCGATGGCGAGCCTGGCTGGCCATCGCGATCCTCATAAGCGTCGCAGGTGGGATCGTGCTTGCTGCAACAGCTGCCGGTCGTCGCACGGAGTCTGCGTTCCCTGACTTTGTCGCCGCTCATGGCTTTGACGCCGACGTCTATGCCGTGCGACCGCTGTCCACGCTCGCCAAGCTTCCAGGAGTCACCTCCGTGGCAGAAATCCGCGGGCCGAACGCCGGTCAGCCGGCTTGCAAGTGCACCTACCCGATCAACCCGACTGAGTTCGGAGTCCTCGTCACCTCGTCCGAAGTGGGGCGCGTCTTTAAGCTCGTCTCTGGCACCTTGCCCGACCCGTCGTCGCCGGACCAGGTCCTGGCGTCGTTCACCCTGCAACAAGACGGCGTTCATCTCGGATCAGTTATCCGCGTCCCGTTCTACTCCAGGGCGCAAGCCTCGGCTTTATACAGCGCAATCGGAGCACCACCGAAACCGAACGGCCCCGCAGTCGCCCTACGTGTGGTCGGATTCGAGGCGGCCGAATTCGAGTTTCCGTCCGGCACCACCCCTTCGTACGACCTCTACACCACACCGGCGTTCGCGCGCACCGTGCTTCCGCAAACGGTCGTCGGATACGTTTACCTGGTCCGCCTACGGGGCGGGGCCGCGGCCCTACCTCGATTCGAGGTTGCGGTCCACGGCCTGTTTGCCGCCGGGGCCGAGGGCGTGGGGGGCCAGGATCAACAAGCGGCATCCGTAGAGGCGTCCATCCATCCTCAGGCACTCGGGTGGTGGATCCTGGCGCTGCTCGCCGCTTTGGTCGGACTGGCGGTAATCGGCCAGGCCCTCGCCCGACAGAGCAACGTGGAAGGCGAGGATTACCCCACGATGGCAGCCCTGGGCGCGGACCGTCGACAGCTTGTCATGCTCGCAGCGGCCAGAAATCTCGTCTTGGCGCTAGCCGGGGCTGCAGGCGCCGTGTTGATTGCCGCCGCCTTGTCGCCAGTAGCACCGCTCGGCGAGGCGCGCATCGCAGAGACCTCGACGGGCGTTACTCTCGACCCGCTGGTGCTGTCCCTAGGGGCGCTCGCCACCATAGTGGCGGTCATCGCCCTCGGCCTCTGGCCAGCGGTGCGCGTGGCGGGCACGTCTCGGCCCAACAGCCGCGGAGTCCCGCCGCATCGTTCAGCCGCTGTTGCGCTCCTGACCCAGGCGGGGGTGCCGCCGAGCGCGGTTGTCGGCGTGCATAACGCCCTGCAGTCGAGGACCGGCAGGGCGGGCGTCCCGGTGGGAAGCGCCCTCGTCGGCACCGTGCTCGCTGTGACGGCTCTGTGCGGAACGGCGGTCTTCGGGGCCGGCCTGGCGCACCTTACGACCACGCCGAGGCTCTACGGCGAACCGTTCCAGCTCAACTTCACCGACGCCGCCGTGGGTACCGGGCCACCGGCAGGCATGCTCGCTCGCCTCGAGCACGACAGCGCCGTCACCGCGATCACCCGCGGGTTCGCCACGGAGATCGCGATCAACAAGGTGGCCGTCGGGGCGGTCGCGGAAGACGCGGTGCGTGGCCGTCCCCTCTTCTCGACCGTCGCCGGACATCTTCCGAACCGCGAAGGCCAGATCGGCCTCGGTGAGACGACCATGCGCCAAGTCGGTGCTCGTCTCGGCTCGGTTGTCGAGGTCTCCGTGTCGTTGCCGTCGGGCGGTAGGCGAACCGTACCGTTCCACGTTGTCTCCCAGGTGTCGTTGCCGGTTCTCTCCGGTGTCGTCAGCCTCGGCAGCGGGGCCGTGTTCACGATCTCCGGTTACGAAAGCGCCGTCTGTGCTCCGGGACTGGGACAAGAGGCATGTCGAGAAGCGGTGACGCAAGAGACCAACGGTGGAGGGTTCCTGGTGAGCTTTGTGTCCGGCGCCAGAGGCCAGGCTGCCATCAACCACTACCTCGAAAAATACGAATCCGTCGCGGCACTTGGTATCACCCCCACCTCGCTTGTCAACTTCGGGGAGGCTGTCGACTTTCCGCTGATCTTCGGCGCCATGCTGGCGTTGTTCGGTGCTGCGACGCTGGCGCATCTCCTGGCAGTGAGCGTCTCGCGCCGGCGCCGGGAAGTCGGGCTCTTGAAAGTACTCGGGTTCGTGAACCGCCAGGTTGCCTCGGCAGTGGGCTGGCAGGCCACGACACTGGCTCTGATAGGGGTCGTCGTCGGCGTTCCGCTTGGGGTTGTGGCCGGTCGAACGATATGGAACGCCTTCGCTGACAACCTCGGCGTCGTCCCGGTCACAGTCGTGCCGATCTGGCTCTTGTGCGTGCTGGTGGCTGGAGTCGTCATCGTCGCCAACGTCATCGCCGTGGTTCCCGCGCTGGCAGCAACAAGATCCAAGCCGGGCGAGTTGTTGCGAACGCTCTGAGCTGAGAGGCGATAGCCCAGCGGTGAGCTGCGCAGCCGTGCGCACCCGAGGACAGGTAGCCCTTTAGCCGGTTGCCTCAGTAGTGAGGTCTGACACGCGACCCGGCTGCGCAGTGGGACCGCAGCTCTGTGACAGGTACTGCGCGACGGCCCAGGAGTCAACGGAAGAATCCTCGCCTGCGGGCTAGCATCACAAGATGCCGGGACCATCTAGGTGCGAACCGTGAGGTTCGGCCTCTATCTGGCCAACTACGGTGAGTTCAGCGACGTTCGTGCTCTTGGCGACCTGGCACGCGAAGCCGAAGTCGGGGGCTGGGACGGGATCTTCTTGTTCGACACGATCCAACCGTTCGAGCCTGGGACCTACGAGCCTCTCGCTGACCCCTTTTTGGCTCTCTTGGCGATCGCACTGGCTACCGAGCGCATCCGCTTCGGCACGTTGGTAACTCCGCTTGCTCGCCGACGTCCAGCCAAGGTCGCCCGCGAGACTGTGACTCTCGACCGGGCGTCTCGGGGACGGCTGGTGCTCGGTGTCGGCCTGGGATACGGGCCAAGTGCCGATCCCGAGTTCACGGACCTCGGCGAGGACCCGGATCCCGTGGTACGGGCGGCCAAGCTGGACGAAGGGCTGCAGGTCCTCACGGGACTTTGGAGCGGCGAACCGTTCGCACACACCGGCCCCTACTACCAGGTTCGAGAGACGACCTTTTTGCCGAGGCCCGTCCAAACGCCGCGCATTCCGATCTGGGTGGGGGGCTTGTGGCCGCATCGACGCCCTATGCGACGAGCCGCCCGTTATGACGGTGTGTTCCCACTCCATCTGGACTGGGCGGCTGGTGGCTTGCTTTCTCCAGCGGAAGTCAACGCCGTGAGGTCGTACATCGTTGAGCGCCGTGCCGACAACGCTCCCTTCGACGTCGTTTTCTCACCCAGTTACCCCGACAACCGGCCTTCCCCCACCCCGGACTGGCTAGCCGCCTATGCCGAGGCGGGAGTGACCTGGTGGTTGGAGAACGTCACCTCACTCGACCAAGCAAAAGCCCGCGCTTGGGAGGGACCGCTGGCAGTCGTTTGACCTTCCTCGCTTCGTCGAGGACTTTCGGAGCCAGCGGCTAGCAGAGCGGCCCCTTGAGGTGAAGCCGCCATCAAGGTCTCGACCCCGGCACATGGGTCAGGAGCTACCCATGGCGGGTGGACGGCTAACGACCAGCCAAGGTGGCCACGTCGACTTCGTTGCCTTCGGCGTCGGCCAGCGTCCACCAATCCGGCGCGTTGTGGTCGCTGACCAAGTGGCCGCCAGCGGCGATCGCAGCCGCGACCCGCGCTTCGGCCTGATCGTGCGGGACGGAGATGTCGACGTGGACGCGGTTGCGCTGCGGGCGCGGCGCGTCCATCTGCTGGAACCAGAACGACGGCCCGCGGCCGTGGGGATCGTCAAGGTCTTCGCCGCCCACGGCTCTGTATCCGAGCACTGCGCGCCAGAACGGCATGACGTCGGGTCCGACAAGTGCGTCGATCGAGATCTGGACGTCCTGCACGGCGGACGGGTCAACCGGAAGGCCACGTTCGCGTGCCAGGGCCGAGATCGTCCGCGCGAGCTCGACGTCGCGCAAGCTGAGCCCCTCCGCGTCATGTGTCCACAGTCGCACAGTCACGCCCGAGTACCTCAGGTCGACATCAGGGTGGTGATTGGCGGCGTCGGCCACCCTGCCGATCGCGTCCACAAACTCGACACCTTCAGCGAACGACCTGGTGCGAAAGTACGCGCACGCCCCGCTGAACAACACCCGCCAGTCTTCGACGCCGGCGGACTCGTGGAACTGCCGCGGCGTTATCCGCTCGGTCATGGCCTTCAAGGTAACGTCCCGTCCCGAAGGACAAGTCCACGCGAACACGAGGACGTGCCGCGCCGAATTGTTCGCATGGACTTGACGACGGAAGACGAACCGGTGCCGTCGACCTCAGAGTCGTACCCGAACAAGTCGGGAAAGCGGGAGCTGACCAACCGAAGTCGGGTCGCTGAGGAAGTAGAGGGCCCCCTCGTACACGACAGCCTGTCCGGCGATGAGCGGCACGCTCGAGCAGTCCCGTCTCACCGCTCGAGCCGGTAGCACAGCAAGCTCCGACTGAGCACCGGTTGTTGGGTCGATACGAATGACCTCGACGGGTGCGCCGTGGGCGCAACTCACCGTCGTGGGCGTCCCGGCATGGGGTTCGAGTTCACTCAGGGTGACAAGCCCGAGGCTCGAGCTGACCACGAGGGAGCCGAACCCGGCGAAGCTCGGCGCCGGGAGCAACCTGGCCGGGGTCTCGAAGCTCATACGACCCGTTGCCGCGGCGACACCCTCGATTCTCTGCACGTAGCCGACCGACGTCTCGCTCACGATGTCGAGGACGACGCGCTTTCCGTCGACTGCGAGCCACTCGTCGCCGATCCCCCGGGTACGTCGCACGACCACGGCTCTTGAGGACCCCCTGGCAAGGTGGTAGAGGGCGCACGTCGGGTTGCACTCGTCGCCCCCGAAGACCCCCTGGGTGATCCAGGCACCGCTCACGCCGACGACCATCAGCGGATCGACTCCGGCGTTCACGACAAAGCGATGCTCGAGCGCGCCGGTGCTCGCCGAGAGCTCGAGCAGCTGCGGTCCGGACGTTGCTCCGAGCCCGTAGATCCAGATCGAGCCGCTGCCGACGGCGGCCCCGCCGGAGTGGATCCAGTCCCAGTTCGACATCGTGATGAGCACCGGTCCAACGGTTGCATGTTCGGAGTCGGGGTCGATGTGCTCGGTCTGGATCGCGTCGGCTACCGGACCCCAGGTGATCCGCAGACGCACGTCGGGTGCGCCTGCGAGGCTCTCGACGCTCACATCGCCGCCGGGTGGGCACGACCTGTGGACCACCCGTTGTGCCAGTGATGCAGGGCTGACGACGATGGTCGTACACCCATCACCGGCGAGCACCAAGTTGTCGTCGGCGATGGCGATGCTGACCGCCGGCCGGACGAGTGGTACGGAGCTGACGGCTGGCGCCCTGCCGGCGGCCGCCGGCTGGGCGAGGACGGAAGACGCAGTTCCCCCGGCCGTGCCGAGACCGACGACTACCAGAGCCGTTGCCGTGAGCCACGTCGAGCGGTGCACGTTGTCCATGGTGCACCTTGACGTGGCACGTGACCACATCTGCCGGTCAACAACTGCGACGGCTCGCTCGGGCAAGCAAACTCGCACCGCAGGAATCAGGCCCGCTTGCCTGTGATGGTTCCATGACGGCAACCCCGGGGAGGACGTTCCTTCGCTTTACGTGATCGCGTGGTGTTCCTCTGTGCCCATGAGCGCACGATTGAAGCATTCCCGATGTCGTGCCGCCTTCGGGCGTCACGGTCAACAAAGGAGGTTTCAATGGGACTTGAGCTGAGGCAGGACCGAATGTACTCGCTCGTCTCCCCAGGGATCCCAGGAGCCCGCCGCCAACCCCAGCTTCGTCAAAAGAACCCCAGACCGAAGCGATCCCGGCGCACTGTTCCTTTCGGATCACGTCAGCAAACGATGCTCGAATTGAGCTGCCAACTGCTCAACCAACTGCTGGCGGACACGATGGTTCTCTACGATCACTACAGGAGATACCAATTGGTGCTGAACGATCAACCCGATCCCCAACTTCAGGCGATGCTTGACAACCACGCCTGGGAGCAGCGCCAGTTGATCGACTTCATCGTCGAACGCGTGGGCACCCTGGGAGGCACGACAACAGTTCCTCGCCAGGTGGCAGGGCTGACTGTGCTTTCCCGGCCCTCGAATGACACGGTAGAAGTCGCCGAAACGCTTTCGCGGCTGCTGGAAGCGCATGAGCTGATCATCATCAGGATTCGAGAAGCGCTCGCGGCGACCGTGCCGAGCCCAGATGAAGAAACCCGCGGGCTGTTGAGCTACATGCTCGGTCAGCACAACTCGGAGCTCTCGACCATCGTCGAATACCTCGCCGACATCTCTGCCGTCTGCGCCTAGCGAATCTGCGCCAACCGTCCGAAGCTTGAGCACCTAGCCAAGGCGAGCCGAGCCGGAGCACAGCGATGCGCGTCGAATGCCCTACGACGTGCCCTTTGTCATCGACGCTCGTTGCCGCTCGACGCGAATCTCAAGGCAGTTGCCCTCAATGTGACCGTCACTGCCCCGTTCCGCGTTGACAAAACCAGCCCGGAGGTCAGCATCCTCACGTCACATTGGAGCCCTGATCACTGTCGACGATTCGTCTCGTGAGTTCGACTCGCGACGAGATACCGAGCTTTCGGTAGATCTGGCGAAGGTGGAAGTCCACAGTGTGAGCGGACACGAACAGGCGGGAGGCTATCTCGCGGTTGGTCAGCCCCTCGGCGACCAGTTGGGCGATTCCGAGCTCGGACTCACGCAGGCTTGACCATCCGAACGTTGACGGGTCACTGGGCTGCGGCGTTGTCTTGTGGACCGAAGACTGGCGTCGCTGAGGAAAGCGGATGAGCGCGCCGACAAACTCGCCACCGGAGTGCACGGGTTCGCAACGCGCTGCAAACGCTGCGGAACCCAGTTCCAGGTCCGGCACTTCGGTACCGCCTGCCGCGAGCGCCTTGCCGGCCCATTGCCAGAGGTGACCGTGATCGCTCTGTCCGATGACCCGTGCAGCCGCGGCGTTGATGAGCATCTCGCGTTCGTTGATCGCCACGATTGGCCCGCGTGCCCTCCGACGTTCGCGTACGAAATACTCCAAGAGCGCACGGTGGGCCACCGTTGCTCTGTCAAGCATCCGCTCTCCGATGCTGCGCGCCGCCTGCCTGGCGAGCGCGAGCATCAGGCCCTCGGAAGCTCCCGTGGGACCGGTCAGATCCACCGCACCCAGGACTGTCTCGGTGGCGGGATGGACAATCGGCGCTGCGGCACACGTCATTGCCGTAAGCGCGTCCACGAAGTGCTCGTCTCCCGCGATGATCACTGGAGTGCTCTTCCGCAGTGCAATGCCCAGGGCGTTTGTGCCTACGTCTTCCTCGCCGTATCGAAACCCGGGCGCCAACATGACGTTGTCCAGCTGCCGGCGCAGCGCTCCGTCTGCTACAGAGCGCTCGAGGATGCGGCCGTTCGGGTCCGACAGAAGAACGCTCATCGAGACAGACGACAGGTCCGCGGCCATCTGTTCAAGGACGGGCCGAGCGGCTCCAATGAGAACGTCGTCATCGCGTGCCTCAGGGACAAACGGCACTTCGAGCCGCTCGGGCGAGAGGTCGGACGTGAGGGACCGACGCCACGAGGAGGCAACCTCAGGGCGCACTCCCGGTTCAAGGACTCCGCCGCTGAGATAGTCCTGCAGGGCCACTCTGAGCACGCCGGGCTGATGGTTCCCGGTTGCGCCCCCTGCTTTGACCCCCATCGCCGCCAGTCTAAGGAGACGAGCTTCATCATCGAGCGGGGGCTCTATTCTCTGCGGCTTCGCCTCACGCGGCCAAAGACGATTGGTAACAGCACAGGTCAAAGAGTGAGTTGCATCGCCACTCGAGGGCCGAAGTCGTCGTCGCCAACGGCGCGCTCGTGCTCACGGATTGCCTGCAGCCCAGGCGTGAGAACGCTTAGAGCAACAAAGCCGAGCGACTCGTAGAACGGCCCATTCCAGGGAACATCCCTGTAGGTGGTCAGCGTGATCGCGTCGAACCCTTCTGATCTTGACCATTCGCAGGTGGCTTCCACGAGAGCGCGCCCGAGACCTTGGCGACCATGGTCCGGATGTACCGCGAGCTGCCAGATGTGAGGGACCCCGTCTATCAACTCGACACACACGAATCCCCTGGCTGGGTCGCCGACGACCAGGACCAGCAACGCCTGGCCGAAGTGGTCCTCAGCGTCGTCGTTCGTGAAAGGTCCGATCCCTACGGATGCAAACAGTCGGTCCGCCTCGAACTCGATCCTGCGCAGCCCCGTGTACTCCTCAGGACGCGCTCGGCGGATGATAGGTCCTGAATGCTCCCCGATCACACTGCGAGTATCACATGAGGCCGGGTGGGCTCGAACGTCAGCTCGGCGGCCTATGACGACGTTCGGCATCCAGTGATCTCGACCTCTGCTGGAAGGCAGTTCTCCATTGAGGTCTATCCACCGACAGCGACGTCACTCAGACGTATCCATCACTCGAGGGCATCCCCCACCCGCCCTCCACCAAGCGCGGCTCGCAGCGCGGTCTTGACGGCTGGAGGCAACTTTGAGGCTCTTGCTGCGACGACTAGCTCCAAGCAAGGATCCAATTACGGCATCGAGGTCCTCGGCCATGAACACCTGGGGCGGGTCGCTCCGAACGACGACAGACTCCATTAGGCGTGTCATCGTCTTCGCCCAGCCACGTCCGCCTCCGTCCAGAAGCCCGCAAGGGGAACCTCGTGACGGCCGCCCTCGGCATACGTCCTGAGACGTGAGCGGCCTTCATCCGAAAGCATCTCGATAGCGTCGAAGAAGGCGTCCATCCCGGCGGCCCGAAGAGCAACGTCTCCCTCACTTCCCCCTCGCGGCAGATGCGAGGTCAGAAGAACAACTGGGGCCTTGCCCTTGTTCGCGAGCACGTGGGCGCGCCCCAGGCTTTTCCATACGGTGTCGGTCCTCACCAGACCGCCTTTTGTCGTCGTGAACGCTCCAGAGATATCGAAGAACCAAGGCACCTGATCACCGTCGACAGCTAGGAGGTTCACGGTCAGCCCGAGCCCACGCAGGCGGGCGTTGCGGCCGACAATGGTGAAGCCGGCGTCCTCGAGCACCTGCTCAGCGATAGCTTGGGCAGCCTTGCCCTCACGCGTTGCCCGGGCTTGGAAGTCATCATCGCCGCCTTTGGCCATAGAAGGTGTCGTGACAGCGGCGCTGGCCGATCGCTTCCGTGCCGACGCGGGCTCCTCGCTCTTGATCTGAGTCGCCTGAACTCGAGCACGGGCGATGTCCACGTATGCAGGATCGAGGTCGTAGCCAACGTAACGCCGGCCGACCTTGGCGGCTGCCACAAGCGTCGATCCAGAGCCCATGAAGGGATCGACGACAAGATCGTCAGCGTAGGTGTACAGACGGATCAGCCGCTCCGGGAGTTCGACGGGAAACGGCGCCGGGTGGCCTACCCGTTTGGCACTCTCGGGCGGTATTTCCCAGACGTCGAGCGTCGCCGCCATGAACTCGTCGCTCGAGAGCGAGTTCTCGAATGGCAAGCCTTCTGCCTCACGTTCCTTCACGGAAATAGCGCGGTCGAAACGACCCTTGCTGGCGACGATGACCCTCTCTGTGATGTCGCGCAGTACGGGATTTGCCGCACTTCGAAAAGAGCCCCAGGCACAAGACCCACTGGCCCCCTCGCCCTTCTGCCAGATCACTTCACCGCGAAGCAGCAGGTGCAGGTCATCCTGCAGGATCCGTATCACGTCGGCGGAAAGGCTCCGGTACGGTCTGCGACCGAGATTCGCGACGTTGACGGCGATTCGTCCCCCTGGCTCGAGCTTCCGCTTGCACTCGGCGAATACCTCTCGCAAGAGCACGAGGTATTCGAGGTACGAGCTCGGGACACCCTCGCGATCCAGCTCTTCCTCGTACTTCTTGCCCGCGAAGTACGGCGGCGACGTGACGACGAGCGCTACTGATCCGTCTTGGATTTGATCCATCTTCCGAGCATCTCCGCATATGAACGGGTCAGAAACCGATCTCGGAAGGGGCACCCTTGTCTCGGAACTGATTTCCGGGGATTCAAAGCGGGCGTAGAAAGCGGCCGCATCATGCGCTTCTCGCCGACCGACCCCGAAGTTCGATGTCGCTGTGCGTCTGCGCTCGGTCACCGCTCCACCTCTTCCGACCCTACCTCGCCGTCCCGGTCCGGCGGGCGATCCTTAGGAGACCCTATCGAACAGATGTTCGCGACCTGGGTGGACTTCGCTTGACCGCAGCCCGCTGATCACGGATCTGAGACGGCTAGCGGCATCGGAGCTTTCATCTCCCGTGTCAGGCGCTGTCAGGAGGTAGATAGCAGTCCGGGCCTTGGCTGTGGTGCCCTTCGGGGAAGCGCCAGAAGGCATGGCAATCGGTACGGCAGCGTCTCGTGTCAGGGACGCGAGGTCCAGGTCCACGGTCCCATCGGGTCGCGGCTCGACGCCTACGACAGTGGTCGTCGAATCCAAACGAAACACAGTCCTCCGAGGACTATTGCGAGGCCTAGGAAGATCCCCATCTCGTACCACTGCAATCCCCAGAAGCGGCTCTGGGGCTGGTAGGTGACGAGCTCGTGGAACCGGGCCGCGACGTTGGCGGTGCACGTACGCATGTTGAACTCGCCGGTCGCCTGGTTGAAGGGGCACGCCCGGTTGATGGCGGACTGGGCCGGGACGTGACCAGCCTTGGTGACGATCTGAACCGAATAGACCCACGCGTTCGACATGAGTCCCTGGGTGCGCGCGGTCACAGTCATGCCCGCGGGAGTCTCGCCGAAGCCCAAAGGGGAACTCGTCGCGATGACCATGATCTTGTGCAACGGCGAAAAAAGATACGGACGAACCCAATCAGTGACGAGTGCCCGGACTGCAACAAAGCCCACGAGCGCGGTGAGCATCGCCGGCAGGGTCCGGCGAACGAGGACGCCGGCGGCGCACCCGAGGGCGAAGGCGAAAGCCGCGTAGCCGACCGGCACGATGTCGCGAGCGCCGAATCCCAGCGGGTCGAAGATGACGTTGCCGCCCACGAAATCGAGGTCACTTGACCACCAGGTCACCATAACGCTGAGAAGCCCAGTCGCTGTCATGGCGCAGAACGCGCCGAGACCGAGCTTCACCGCGAGCCAGCGAGTGCGGGTCACCCCTTGGGTCCAGGCGAGCCGAACAGAGCCGGTCTCAAAGTCGCGCGCGACGAGCGGGGCGCCCCAGAACATCCCGATGAGGCCTGGGACGACAAGCATGAGAAAGTCCAGAAAAATCTGCAGGGGGCCGTCAGTGTCGAGAAACGCTGTCGTTGTCGCCGAACAGTCGTGGTGCACCGCGCAGTTCACGACCGTCGTGTCGTAGAGGTGGACGAGGTTCGGCCCGGTGACTACGAGAACGACCGCGATGATGGCCAGAGCGGCGGCGGCGACGGCAGCCTGGACACGGAACTGGAGCCAGGCGAAGCGGATCACGAGACGACGCCCAGAGCGGGTCGGTGCGTGCGCTCGGTCTCGCGTGCCTGGCTCATGTAAGCAAGCACGAGATCGTCCAGTGTGACGGACTTGACGGACCACGTCGGGTCGAGAATCGGATCGTCGGTGCGGACGAGGTACGTGCTCTGCCGGTCGGTGTGGCTCTCCTCGATGACCTTCTGATTCGCGGGCAAGCCGGTCCGTTCCCGGCGAGGCCCCGAGATGCGATGGTGCGAACCGAGCAGAGCGCTCACCTCGCCGGCGAGCTGCACGTGGGAGGCGACGAGGATGATGAGGTAGTCACAGACGCGCTCCAAGTCGGCTACGAGATGGGAGGACAGAATGACGCTCACCCCGTGGACGGCGACGTCTTCCATGAGGCTCTGGAGGAACTCGCGCCGGGCGAGCGGGTCCAAGCGGGCCACAGGCTCGTCGAGGACGAGGAGTTCGGGCCGCTTCGCGATGGCCAGAGTGAGGGCAAGCTGCGCACGTTGGCCGCCCGAGAGCGACCCAGCCTTCTGTCGCAGATCAAGACCGAGCTGCTCGATCCTTCGTTCGGCCAGTTCCCCGTCCCACCTGGCGTTGAGATAGCGCCCCATGCGGAGGTTGTTGCGCACTGACAGCGCCGGGTATGTCGGCGTGTCCTGGGCTACAAAGCCGACCCGCTCGAGCTCAGCGGGCCCAGCCGCGGGACGTCCGCCGAGCACTGTGATCGTCCCGAAGGTCGGTTTGAGAAGTCCGACCGCGAGGTTGAGCAACGTTGTCTTGCCCGCGCCATTCGGGCCGACGAGACCGACGACTTTGCCGCCGGGGATGGCGAGGGTGCAGTCGTGAAGCGCCCACTTCGACCGGTATTGCTTGCCGAGGCCGTTGGTCTCGATAACCGCCGTCATGCGACGCCTTCCGCGAAGCAGTTGCGGAAGGCCGTGCGAAAGATGGCTTCTATGTCGTCAGGGGACAGGCCCGCGGCGCGCGCCGAGCGGAGCCATTTCGTCATCGAGTCGAGAAACCGTGCCTGGGCCACGGGATCACTACGAGCCAGCCTCCCGACGACGAAGGTTCCCTGGCCGGGCCGAGGGCGCACCAGGCCCTCGCGCTCAAGGTCGCGGTAAGCCTTCAGCACAGTGTTCGGGTTGATCGCCAGTTTGGCGACTACCTGCTGTGCGGTCGGCAACTGGTCACCCGGCTCGAGGAGACCGAGCTGCAATGCCTGATGAACCTGCTGGACCAGCTGCAGGTAGGTGGCCACACCCGAAGCCGCGTCCAGCTGGAACTCGATCATATCTATCCTTCCACTAATATCTTAGTGGAAGAATAGATTAACTGCTTCCCGGTACGCAAGGTCTCTGAGCGAATGCCCCCTTCAGACCACCTCCGCCGCCTCCGAATACCGGAAGGCCGCCCGGCGCCAAGTGAGCCAGGGCTACGCCGTGGACCGCGGCCTGGTGGACTCCGGGGACCGGGCCGGCATCCCGAGGCCGGGAAACGAGGGCACGAGTCGGGCGACCACATAGCTGCCGACCGCGCCGACCAGCACGGTCCAGCAGATCACGGTGAGCACCGGATCCGGCGCGGCGAGGGATCGCGCCGGTGGCATGTCGGCGAAGCATGCAAGCGACGACAGGCCGAACACGAGCCGCAGCGTCCAGCGCTCGGCAACCACCGCCAGCACAACCAAGCCCCAAGTCTCGTACCAGGGCTCGACCACCGGTCCGAGAAGCGCGAACAGCAGCAGGCTCCAGCCGAGAGCTTCGAGCTCCCCCAGGCGCTCGGAACGAAAGAGCAGCACTATCGCGAGCACTCCAGCCAGTCCGAGACCGACGCCCCGCGAGATCTCGACAAGCCCGGCAGAGTGCCCCGCAGCACCGAGGGCGCCTGCCGCATGGGCGATGGCCAGCCCGAGCGCCGTCGCCGGGTCGAGCCAAGAGACAATCTTGCCAGGGTCCGCCAATCCGCTCAGCCAGTGCCACCCCAGGTTCGAGACCGCGCTGATCACCCCCATGAGCACGAGCACAATCGTCAACGCGCCCACAACACGCGGGACCCGTTCGCGCCAATTCCCGTGCCACCACCACCACCCGATGAAGACGGCGCCAATAAGCGCCGTCAGCTCGACCTGGGCGGCGAGGGCGCACAGAACCAAGCCGGCCAATACGTGGTGGCGGCGGGCAAGCGCACAACCCGCGACGAGCAGCCCCAGCATCAGCGCTTCGATGTGGGCTCCGCCGACGAGCACTAGGAGGACGAGGGGGTTGAGCGGACCGAGCGCGAAGGCCACGCTGTTGGGGCGTCCGACCGATCGGGCGAGGGAGGAAACGCCCCAGGCGATCAAGCCGAGGCCCACCAGCGCGACGAGCCGGAAGCCAGCTGCGGCCATGGGAATGTCGTGTGGCGCTAGACCGACGATAGCTCCGGAGAGTCGCTCCCAGACAGGACCGTAGGCCGTGAGCACGTGACGCCAGAACGGATCTACGAGGTCTAGAAACGGCCCGCCCCCGAGCGCGCTCGCGGTGTGAACATAGGGGTTGAGGCCCCGCCGCAGCATGTCCCCCTGCGCCGCGTAGAAGTAGACGTCCCGACTGAATAGCGGCGGCATCACAAGGACAGGGGCCACCCAGGCGACGAGAACTGCCACCAACCGCGGCATCGGGACTGACGGCTGTCGTCGCACTGTGCGAACGAGCTCGAACCAGGCGCCAAGCATCAGCACGATCCCGACGTCCACGAGCATGACCCCGAAGAACCCGCTGCCTGTCGTTCGCGCCCCGTCGGTTGTGGCGAAAAACCATGCGTCCGCGACCCTGACCGAGAATGGCGAGCCCGCCTGGAAGATCCCAAGCAGTATGGCGAGGGATCCGGCGAGCCCGACGATGCCGCACACCTCGAGCGACACCGGTCGTAGGACCCGCGGCTGCGCGCCGGGGTCGATGGCCGTCATGGTTGCGGCAAGGCTGCCTCGGGCATACTTAGTATGCTAAAGGTTTGGGACGAAGTGACAAGGAGCCTGTAGCTGCCGCCGGCGTCTGCAGTTCACGCGTCGCCGATGGCCCCGAGCGGCGTTTGGCATAGCGCGAGTTGGCGGAAACGACCCTCGCGCCCGACAGCGAACGTGTCTGCTCGGAGACCACGAGCCCTGCCACAGCCAGCTCATCCTCCTTTGTGGGTGGAGCTGCCAATGACTGCCTTGCGAGCGAGGCGATGCCAGCTGCCGGTCAGGACAGGCCGAACCACCGTTCGCGCAACGGGAACAGGTAGCGATCGGAGACAACGTTCAGCACGCGGCGCGCCTCGCCGAAGCGCTTTCCCATCTCTGCCGCCACCGCCAGTCCTGTCGTCAGCGCTGTTCCGTGGGTCGCCGCCGAGCGCGCTGCCATGGCGTACCAGCGCGGGCCGAGCCGGCCAAGCAGCTCAGGGCCAAGCACGGCATCGTGATCGGGACGTAGCCCCGAGAGGCGGAGCAGCCGGTCGGCAGCTAGCTGACCCGTGCCCGGAAACGCGTGATAGTCGGGGAACACGCCGGTCAGGAACAGCGCCAGGTCTCCGAGGCGGCGGTAGATGCCAGCTCGCTCCTCCGGTGTTACCGCCTCGAGGAGCTCGGCCAAGCGCACCGGATCCAGCTCGCTGAAACGCCGGCGCCTCCATCCCCGCCGGGTCCGCTGCCATATGGCCCCGCTGGTCACATGGGTGTAGGAGCCGAGCAGCTCTGCGAGGAATAGCCGATAACCCGGATCGGCGAGTAGCGCCCGCAGCGGGCCAACGTCGAATACCGGTATGCGTGTTCGGGGAGTCCAGCGCTCCTCGACGTAAGTGGTGTTGTCGAGATAAGCGCGGGTGCCGTGCACCGCCACGGCGAAACAGAGGAACGGGGACATTGCTGCCCGGGTGGCGTCGGCTGTGGTTGGACCGAACACCGCTTCCTCGAGAGCGGGGTCGCCCAACGCTGTGCTAAGCGGGGAGCCCGGCCTGGACACGGTGGCGATCAGGCGCCGATCGGCCTCGGTCAGGTGCTGGAGGTAGAGCGGTTCCACGTCGAAGATCATCGGATGACGCCCGAGTCTATGTCGGAGCCCGTGGCGGGCAGCCCCAAGGGCTGTCCGCTGGCGGGCGGCGCTCGAAGGTCGGACCGTTGTTCTTGCACCGGTATCGATGTGGGCGTTGACGCACTCCGAACCGTCGTCCTGCCGGCGGCTTGGCTCCGACGAAGGACGATGTCCCGGGAGGTGGTTCTGGCGGCGATCTGGCATCACGCGTCCCGTGTCGCCATCCTCCACGCGCCGATCACCGACCAACCGAGAATCCACCCCACGATGACAAGGGTCATGGCCCAGGTCGGCATCGGCGGTATGCCGCCGACCGCCCCCCCGCCGGCCCCGAAGTGCTGCAACGGACCCCCACCGCCGCCTCCACCAGCAGCCGAGGCAAGGCCAGCCGGTTGCAACTGGTCGAGCGCGACCCCTACGAGAAGACGCTGCCCGTTGAGGAAATAGGCGATGTGGGCTCTGGCGAAGATCGGGGTCACGATGACCTGAAGGGCGATGAGCACGATCGTCGTGACCGTCCGCTGACCGATAAGGGCACCGAAGCCGAGTCCTACGACGAAGCCCACGACGACCACGAGCTCGAGCCACAGCCCGATCTTCACCATCTCGTTGACCGGTGGGTTGAGAGTCCTCTCAATTTCGGTGTAGGCGTCGTAGCGCGAAGCGGTGGAACCACTCGCGACCGAGACGCCGTCGACGAAGTTGCCCGCACCAGTTGGGAAAGCCTCGAGCGCCTCTCGAGGGTGTTGCTCGATCCAGCTATGGAACTGTGGCTCGCTCAAGTTGACGGGGATCGAAACGCCGTTGTTGACGCTCAGGGCAGTCGGGTTCGGAACCCCCTCGAAACTGGTGACGAGGCAGCACACGGCAAAGGCCAGGGCCACCGTCGGGAGGAGGATGGCAAGTCCTGCGGGGATGCGGGCAAGAAAGAGCGCAACTCGTGACCGACCGGTGATCACCAGATGTCGGAACATGCCCTCGGTCAGATCGGTTGTTCCGGCTGCGGCACCAACCGTGGCGGCGATGATGAAGCCGAGCTCGGCCATCGGGCTCATGAGGTCCTGAAACGTGCTCGGTGTTCCCGCCGGCCCGTAGTGCGACGGGTCGACGGCGTGGAAGAGGAGTCGGAACCCGTAGTCAAGGACCGGTGGACCGAGGACCAGCACGAACATCGCGATCATCAACCCACGCCGCCGTCGCAGCTCGAGGTTCTTCGTCGTGATGAGCCCCCACGTCGGGATGGCAAACGCCATCCGGCGCAGTAGCGAGGCCGGGGTAACGGGCGACCTCGATGGACGACCGATAGCGACTGCGATGCTGCTCACCTTTGTCCTCCCAATCGGCTCGTGACCGTGAAGAACCAGTCCTCGAGGCTCGTACGGACCTGCTGAAGCCCGGAGACGCCGACGCCACCTTCCACGAGCCGTCGCGTGAGTTCCTCGATCTCCGCACGCGAGCTCCCGGCTCGAAGCGTGACCGTCACGCCCGATACTGCGAGTGAGGCGGCCGCCGCGAGGTCATAGCCTTCGATGATCCGGAGCGCTGCTGCCGGATCAGAGCACTCGACACCCACGACCAGAGCGCCAGCACCGTGCACGAGCTCGTCTATGGTCCCTTGTCGGATGACGCGGCCGTGGTCGACGATCGCGACCGCGTCACAAGTCCGTTCCACCTCGTCGAGGAGATGCGAGGAGAGCATCACCGTCCGTCCCTCGTGGACGAGGCTCTCGATCATCTCGCGCATCTCGTGCATGCCCGCCGGGTCGAGACCGTTCATGGGCTCATCGAGGATCAAGAGCTCCGGATCGGCGAGGAGACAGGCGGCGACGCCAAGCCGCTGGCGCATGCCCATCGAGTACGACCCCACCTTGTCGTCGGCTAGCTCGGCGAGCCCGACGCGTGCGAGTGACGGGCCGATGCGCTCGTTCGCATCACCTCCGCGTGCCTCGGCGAGAAGCCGAAGATTCTCGCGCCCGGTGAGGTGAGGGTGAAAGCGCGGCTCATCGACGATGGCGCCCACGTGCGCCAGTGCTTCTCGGCGTTCGTGCGGGACGGGAGTGCCGAGGAGTGACATCGTCCCGCCGTCGGCCCGGGTGAGACCCAGGAGCGTGCGGATCAAGGTTGTCTTCCCCGCACCGTTCGGTCCCAGGTAGCCGAAAGCGGAGCCCCGCGGCACGCGCAGCTCCACCTCATCGACTGCGACGGTCGTGTCGAAACGCTTGGTGAGGCCGTGCGTCTCCACTGCCCATCCGTCGCGCTCACCGTCCCCAAAGAGGTCTCGAGTTCGCGAGGGAGCAATTGCGGCGCTTTCAGGTCGGTATGGACGCACCGGTGCGACCTCGGCTGTGGAAGTGCTCGCATCCGTGCGTGCGCGGGGACCGAGCACGGTCACGCCGGCTTCCTCCCCTGGCACTCCGTGAGGCCCATCCGAACCTGTTCTCCCATGGCCATCCGGGCTGTGCCTGGCCCGCCGCCGCCGCAGAAGGAACACGCCTCCGCCCACAAAGAGGATGAGGAAGAGGATCTCGGGCCCATGGAACGGACCTAGGTTGTTGGCGCGGGCTGCGAGGATCGCTGGCACCTTAGGAACGGTGCGGTCCGACTGGCGGCCGCTCGTCGGAAACGAAGTTGTCAGGCATGGATCCCATCGTGCGCCATCGAGAATCACCTGTCGTCAGGCGCAAGGATGAAACGAACGTCATGCGGTGGGATGACCCCGCGGAGAGCCATCAGCTCGTCGCGACGAGCCCCGATTCGTAAGCGATGACGACGAGTTGGGTGCGATCCCGTGCGCCGAGCTTGGTGAGAATCCGGCTCACATGAGTCTTTACCGTCGGCAAGCTCACGTGCAGCCTCTCTCCGAGTTCGGCGTTGGACAGGCCTTGCGCGACCAAGCTCAGCACCTGGCGCTCGCGTCCGGTAAGCAAGTTGAGACCGTTCGGGACCTTCGCGGAAGCCGTAGCTCTATCAGCAAAATGAGCGATCAGTCGGCGCGTGATGTTCGGAGCGAGCAGGGCTTCACCTTGGGCTACCACCCGGATCGCACTCAGCAGCTCTTCGAGAGGCCTGCTCTTCAAGGTGAAGCCGCTCGCGCCGGCGCGCAAAGCCTCAAAAACGTACTCGTCGAGGTCGAACGTCGTGAGAATGAGCACCCGGGACATACTCGCCCCGTCCCTCGAGGTGATATGGCGGGTCGCCTCGATCCCGTCCATTCCCGGCATGCGGACGTCCATGACAACGACATCCGGCGACAGACGCGAGACAAGTTCAACGGCTTGTCGCCCGTCGCCTGCTTCGCCTACGACCTCCAAGTCGTCCTCCTCGTCGATGAGCGAGGAGATCGCGGTGCGGAGCAACTCCTGATCGTCTACGACAAGGACGCGGATGGTCAAAACAGGTTCTCTACTGGGATGCGAGCGGACACGCGAAACCCGCCGCCGGCGAGATGCTCGGCCACGAGCGAGCCCCCGAAGGCGTCGACGCGTTCGCGCATACCCACGATCCCGTGGCCAGCAGCACGAAGGGAAAGAGGCATCTCCCCTCCGGCACTGGGCAACGGGCCACCGTCGTCGGTGACCTCGACGCAGACATCGTCACCAGAGACGGTGAGGTCAACGACAGCCTGGGCTCCCGGTGCGTGTCTCACGACGTTGGTGAGCGCCTCTTGGACGACGCGGTAGATCGACAGCTCGATTGCCGGCGAAAGCGAGCGATCAGCGCCTGTCGTTCGCAGCTCCACCTTCGTGCCCGCGGCGCGGACGGTCTCGACGAGTTCCCTCAGATCGGTGAGTCGCGGCGCCGGGGCACGCGAGATCGGCTCCACTTCCTCGTCACGGAACAGTCCGAGCACCACGCGCAGCTCGTCTTGAGCGGTGCGGCCGATCTCCTCGATCAGCTCGAGAGCGCTGGCGGTCTTCTCGGGGCGCTTGGTCATGAGGCGCCTCGCGACGCCGGCCTGGACCGTGATCACCGCGAGCGAGTGCGCGACCACGTCATGGAGCTCTCGCGCGATGCGCACGCGCTCCTCTCGGACCTGTTGGCGAGCGCGCTCGGCCTCCGCGGCCTGCTCACGCCTTGATTGCTCCGCAAGGCCGGCCTGGTATCGCCGCCGGGCGGCCACCGCGTCCCCCACGAACCACGCCGCCCCCAGCGGCATGAAGCCTTCGACTGCCAGCACTGCCAGCGGCGCGGATTGTTTGCTCAACGCCGCATAGAGGATCGCGGCACCGATCGTGATCGCCGCGGCGAGGGTCGCGATGATCGAGATCCGCCTGGTCAAACGCGAAGAAACCAGGTACGTGGCCAGCCCGAGGAGAACGGCGAGCGGCAGGGGTGCCACCCCCGAGGCAATGACCACGGCTGCCGCGGCCACCGCTGCAGCCAGCACCGGCAGGGGCCACCGGCGCAGGAGGAGCATCGGGCCACAGGCCACCAAGGCGAGCGTCAACCGCGCCCCTCCCTCCCCGGGGTGCGGCTCCAGCGCAAGGACGATCGTGGCCAGGCCAACCAAGGCGGCAACGACGACAACGGCGAGCCAGTGGCGCTCGCTGAATGCCACTGCCACCTGCTTGGGCGGGCCACTGAAGGCGGGATCACTGGGCACTGGTTGGACCGTAGCGAATGAGCCTCCCGAGCGCATCGGTCTCGAGGATGATATCGGTCCTGGTCACCAGTACCGCCGTCGACGACCGTCCGCCACCAGGACTCGCCCGTAACCCAGAATCTCCGGTCGAAGGACCGAGATCCTAAGCCGCGGGACACGCAGAACGACACAGGTAGCGGTGTCTGCGAATCCCCGACAATCGGCAGGGTATGTCGGTCGCCTGCCGCGGTCGGCTGGCAACGGGCCACTCGGTCGCTTGGTCCTGATGAGGTCATCCGCCACCGGTACCGACGAGCTGCTGGATCGTCGACGCCGCCTTCTGAGCCGCTATCGCCTTGGTGGTGTGCGAGCTCCGAACTGGACAATCTGTCTGTCTGTGTGCCAACACTCTGGATTCCGGCGGTACGCGCCGTAATCGGCAGCGAGTAGATCCCCAACCCTGTTCGCGGGCGTCCTTATATGCCTTCGCTTCCGCACCGAGCCAGATGCGCTCACGGGAGCGACCTAGGCAACCGGAAAGCAGAGCCAGGAGAGACAGAAGGCCACAAAGCTGTCACAGTTAGCGGCCAAGGAATCAAGCCCTTCCTCGTGACTGGGGTCGCCTTAGTTGTGCTCGCCTATCCGTGGCTCTGTTCGACCGCTGTCGTAACGCGCTCATCGAGCGAGGAGCTTTCAGTGCTATCGCGCGTCGCTTGCTGGGCCTTCGCCATTGCCTCCCTAAGCCTGAATGCGGCGGGTAGCAATTCTCCTTTCGTCCGCCCGTACTGGAGGAGTTCTGC
This sequence comes from Acidimicrobiales bacterium, assembly GCA_050012675.1. Classification (GTDB taxonomy): domain Bacteria; phylum Actinomycetota; class Acidimicrobiia; order Acidimicrobiales; family Bog-793; genus Fen-455. Next base: position 3,309 of record JBEKGS010000044.1, on the reverse strand, counting down.
CCACCATGCGAGATCGTCGAGCATGATTCCCATCGCCGTTCTCGTGGCGAAATCGGTCGGAACACCTTGATCGTCGAAGGCGGACTCAACCTTGGCAATCAGCACTGTGTCCCGCATAGGCACCATTTCCGCCTCGATCGCGATGGCAAACAGGTGCTCTACGGCACGCACACCCGCGGCGACACCGCCGCTGTAGCCAACCGCTGCGATCGGTTTGTTGCGCAAGGCGAAGCTTACGAACACGTTGTCAAGAGCGTTCTTCAGTACCCCCGGGATGGAGTGCAGGTACTCCGCAGTGACGACCAACAAGGCGTCAGCTTCCTTGAGTTTCCGATTCCAGTCCCGCACGATGGGCTCTGAGTAGGTCGGATCGCTGAAGTCGCCAATCGTGCCGAGGTGTTCCTGGAACATCGGCAGCGGCCAGTCGCGAAGGTCAAGAACCTCGACCTCGAAGGCGCCGTGCTCGGCGGCGCTGCGGACAACCCATGGCGCCACCCGATCGGCAGCGCGGGTCGGTCTTGTGCTCGCGATGATTACCTTCAGCTTCAACAACTCGATCCCCTATCGTTGCGTGCTCAACTATTGCTTAGTCAACGTATGCCCTTGGTGCTGCGCAGGTCAAGGCCGGCATCCCCGGCTGACGGCCTGTGGCACGTCGCCGACACGCGACGAGCCGGAGCTCAAGTTCACCCCTAGGGCAGCACCTCGACGTACCCGTCCGTTCCATTGACGCGGATCCGCTGCCCATCTCGGATCAGCCGGGTGGCCTGCTCCACTCCCACGACAGCCGGCAGGCCGTACTCCCGCGCAATCACTGCGCCGTGGGTCATCAGGCCCCCCACCTCCGTCACGAGGCCTGCAATCGCTACGAACACGGGCGTCCAGCTGGGATCCGTGTAGGCCGTGACCAAGATGTCGCCCGCTTCAAGATCGGCCTCCGCCAAGTCCAGGATGATTCGGGCCCGCCCCTCGATGATCCCGGCGGAAACCGGTAAGCCGACAAGCGCACCGGTCGGCACGCTGTCGCGTCGGTAAGACCCGGCGATGATCTCGCCATCCGAGGTCAGCACGCGAGGCGGTGTAAGTGCTTGATACGACCTGAACGCGGCCTTGCGCCGGCGAATGAGGTGGTCATCCACTTGGTTCGCGCGCACGACGTCATGCAGCTCCTGGAACGTGAGGTAAAAGATGTCATCCTTCTCACGGAGCACGTTGGCCTGCACAAGGCGCTCGGCCTCCTTCAGCAACGCCTGCTTGTAGACGAAGTAGCGGCTGACCATGCCGTACTTGGGATATTCCCGGTACCCGATGAAGGTCCGGACACGGGCGATCATCCGCTTAACCTGTTCGGCCTTCCGCTCCCCGTCCGGCAGGGTTTGCAATCGTTCCAGCACCTCCTGCTCCTTCTTCCACGCCTCCTGCCGCCCGTGCTCGAAGCGCCGCTCGCCGGCGCCAGGCTCGAAGTTCCTGATGTTGGCGAGGATCACGGGCACGAGCGTGGTGGGACGTTCGCTCCATCGCGGCCTCGTGATGTCAATTTCTCCGACGCAGCGCATTCCGTATTTGTCGAGAAAGGCCCCGATGGCCTCCCGCGCCTGGCGTCCCCCCGCAAGCTTCGCCATCCCGTCGAGGAAACCCTCGTCCTCGACGTGTTGCAGAAAAGCCACCACCTCCGGATGCGGGCGGATTGCGTCCGCGACGTCCAGAAGCGCCAGGCCCATCTCCGACGTGACGTTGTCGGGGACCGACAGCGCGAGCGTGTCGGCCGCGTTCTTCTCGCCGAGCCACGCCTGGAGGTGTTCGTTTAGCCACCATGTGGCCTCCATCGCCGACATGAACACCTGATGGCTGCGCGGATCGAACAGGATCCGCTTCAGCTCCTGGATGTCCGACAGGATGAACTCGAGCAGCGCAGATTCGGACTTTGTCCGGATGTTGCGTTTCAAAGCGGCGATGGAAGCCTGACTGCGCCCGATGAGCTCGGCGACGATGGCCGGATCAGTATCGATCGGGGCCGGCGCGTCGCCAGCAGGCGGCCGGCGACCCTCGTCCGGGAGCGACGGGATGAAGTCGTTGCGATCGAGAACGGTCTGCAGAGCGTCCCTGATCAGCGGGTCGGACCTTCCCAGGCCCTCAAGTAGGCCGGCACGGCTCGCTGGCGAAGCCAGGCCCTCGGTGACGTCGACGAACAGCCTCCCGCCGGCCTCGTACATCGGCCGGAAAGCTGTCAGCTGCCACAGGGAGAGCCCCAGGGGCTTCATGGGGTCGGTCATCATCTGCTGATGACCGACCGAGACGTAGACGTGGTTCTCTCGGTCGCTGGCCGCGGGGATGGGGAACAGCGTCGTGATCGGCCGGCTCTGGACGATCTGGAAGCCGTCGCCGACGAGGCACCATTCGATGTCCTGGGGGTGGCCGAAGTGCTCCTCGATCCGCCGGCCCAGCTGCGCGAGCCGCACGACCTGCGCGTCTGACAACGCCGGCAGCTCCTGGCGCTCCGGCTCGATCGGCTCCTTCTCCGTTCCGCCCGCCGGCAAGGCGTGGATTCTCAGCCGCTTGCGCCCGACTGCCCTCGAGACGACTTCGCCGTCCCGTACCTTGTAGACGTCCGCGTTCACCAGGCCGGAGACCAGCGCCTCGCCAAGACCGAAGGTGGCCTCCACGTAGGCGACCTTCCGGTTCGATGTGACGGGGTCGGCCGTGAAGAGGACGCCGGCCGCCTGGGGGAGCACCATCTGCTGCACGACCACGGCCATGTCGACCTTCCGGTGGTCGAACCCGTTCCGCAGGCGGTAGGTCACGGCCCGCTCGGTGAACAGCGAGGCCCAGCACCGGCTGATGTGCTGGAGGATCGCCGCCGACCCCACGACGTTCAGGAACGTGTCCTGCTGGCCTGCGAAGGAGGCCGCCGGCAAGTCCTCCGCCGTCGCGCTCGATCGGACGGCGTAGGCGTCTTGTTCGCCGAGCCGGGCGAGTGCGCGCATGATTGCCGCCGCAAGATCGTCCGGGATGGCTATCCCCTCGAGGGTCTGTCGGATCTCCGCGCTTAGCGTGCGGATCGCCTCCCGGTCGTCTGGGTCAAGGCGCGACAGCCGATCGAGCCGATCGTCGATCGATGGCGCGTCCTTCACGATCTGCCGGAAGGCGTCCGTCGTCACGCAGAAGCCAGCCGGCACGCAGATGCCTTCGATGCGCGAGAGCTCCCCGAGGTGCGCGGCCTTGCCGCCAACCACCGCGACCTGCGTCTGGTCGATCTCCCGGAGACACAGCACGTCACGGCCCATTCGTACACATCCTCCCCTTCAGCCC
>JBEKGS010000043.1:0-25286 GCA_050012675.1 Acidimicrobiales bacterium | reverse complement strand
CGGTGGTCTGTGCCCAGAACGGTGTCGAGAACGAACGTCTTGCCCTGCGCCGCTTCACCAACGTGCAGGCGATGTGCGTGATCATGCCCGCTACCCACCTCGAGCCCGGCGTGGTCGAGGTCCCCTCCTCTCCGCTGACCGGGCTGCTCGACCTCGGCCGCTACCCAGCCGGCCTGGACGACATGAGCGAACAGGTGGCCGCCGATCTGAACGGCGCCGGCTTCAACTCGATTCCCGACAGGAACGTGATGGCCCGAAAGTACCTGAAGCTTCTCTCCAACCTGGGAAACGCCCTGCAGGCTGCCTGCGGTACGCGTCCCGACGACCCGGCGGCCGCGGAGCTGTGGCGTCTTGCTCAGGAGGAGGGCTCCCGGTGCCTGGCGGCGGCCGGGATCGAGGTCGCGGATCCCGATCTGGACGCCGAGCGCCGCGCAGCGCTTTCTCAGCGACCGGTCGGCGACCACGACCTCTCCCACGGGTCCTCCTGGCAGAGCCTGGCGCGCGGCACCGGGAACATCGAGGCCGACTGGCTGAACGGCGAGATTGTGCTTCTCGGCCGATCGCACGGGATCGCGACGCCTGTCAACGAGCTGCTCCGAGCGACGGTCAACCGGATGGCCAGGGAACGGATCGCGCCCGGATCGATGGCGGCGGGAGACCTGCTCAGTCAGCTCTGAGCGGCGGCGACCAGCCCGCAGAGCTCCGATGTCCGCTCGGTCGGGGTCACTCGCTCGACGACGATGTTGTCGCTCGCGACCCAGGCCGCGGCCTTGACCAATGCAGAGGCGACATGGGCGGCCGCGTTCCTGGTTTCGAGTGAGACGTGCTTGGCGATGAGGGTGTTGCCTCGGCGGGCGGGGTCGACGAGGCCCACGAGCTGGTCACCACCGAGAATCGGCATCGAGAAGTAGCCGTGGACCCGCTTGGCCCGGGGCACGTAGGCCTCCAGCCGATGGCGGAAGCCGAAGAGTCGTTCGGTCCTCTCTCTGTACCAGGTGAGGGAGTCAAACGGGGACACGAGAAGGGAGCGGCCCCGCATGCGCCGGCCGAGCGCCCCGAGCGCCGCCTCCGAAGTGAAGGCAGGCTGGGACCATCCTTCGACCCTGGCCGGGATCAGGGCCGTCTTCATGGCTGCCCGCTCGGCCTGGTTTCGCGTGAGGCCGTGATAGGCGGCGAGGTCGCCCGCTGTCGCGATCCCGAGGGCGCCCGCCGCCGCCTCGACGAGGCGGACGTGGCAGGCCTCGTCGCTGAGCTCGAGGCCGAGCAGCTCGGCCGGGATGGCCCTTTCGGCCAGTTCGTACACGCGCTGGAAACCCTTGCGCCGGCGACAGGCCAGCTCACCGATGTCGAGCAGCCACTCGGCGGCGATCTTGGTCTCCGTCCAGTCCCACCAGGGGCCGCCCCTTTTCGCTCCACCGAGCTCCCGAGCCGTGAGGGGCCCTTCGGCCCGCAGGCGGTCGCGGACGTACGAGCAGCTCTTGTCAGCGTCCTCGAGGCGGTGCCAGCGATGGCCCCTTGTGGTCAGTGCCCGGCGCCGGAAGCCGTAAGCCGGCCAGTCCTCCAAAGGAACGATGCACGCCGCGTGCGACCAGTACTCGAAGGTCGCGCTCGCCGGTCCCCAGTACTCGTCGTCGATTCGTGTGCGTGAGACCGGCCCGAGGCGCGCGAACGTGACCAGTTCGTGCGACCTGGCGAGCACCGAGATCGTGTCGAGCTGCACAGCGCGAAGCCTCCCCAGCATCGTCGCCGGGCCGCCCCCGAGTAGCGGCCCGGCAAGGCCCTGGGCGGCCAGAGCGACTCTTCGGGCCTCGCGGGCGCTCAGGGAGACCTCTGGCTCGGGCATTGCTCTCCTCCTGGTTTCCTCCGGGCCCCGCGCCGTTGTGACGCAGGGTGGCGGTGTCCCCGCCGTGATCAGCGCTCGGCCCTGTTCTGGGGTCATAGTTTGCGCGGTAGCCGTTGTCGAGGTGCTCAGGCCCGACATGAGCCAGCTCGTCCAGCTCGTCCAGCTCGTTCAGGTTCCGGTTGGGATGCGGTATTCGCCAGATCGTAACGTGCCAGGCTTTGTGTGATGGAAGAGGCCTCGTATGAGATCCCGAGGATCCCGGCATCGGCCGGCGCGTTGATCTTTGACGAGATTGGCCGGCTACTGGTCTTGAAGCCGACCTACAAGGCGGGCTGGACGATCCCTGGCGGCCAGGTGGAAGCCGACGGGGAGACACCGTGGGAGGCATGTCGGCGCGAGGCTCGCGAGGAAGCCGGGGTGACGATCGACTCCGGTCGGCTCGCGTGCGTCGACTTCCTCCGTCCCCGGCAGGGTCGGCCGGGAGGGATGCGCTTCCTGTTCGACTGCGGTGTCCTCGAAGCCGAGAAGTTGCACCAGGTGCAGGTGCAAGCCGGGGAGATCGCGGAGTTCGCTTACCTGCCCGCGGCCCAGGCGCTGGAGCTCCTGAGCGGGCCGCTGCGCCGGCGCGTGCGCGCGGCCTTGAGCACCCGCGCGTGTCAGTACCTTGAGGACGGGAAACCCGTCAACGGCGTGAGAAGTTGATGAGTAGTTGACCAAAGAGCCCGAAGCCGGAGACGTGAGCGCCGCCTTCGAGGCGGCGCTCGAAGTTGAGCTGGGTGATCTCGGTCGCCAGGACCTGGCCGGTCCAGCCTCGGTGCTGTCACAACGGTACCGGGGAGGCGACTTAGAGGCTCGATGCCGCTTTGGCCCGGGACAGGTGCACGCCTATCTTGCGACGCGAGCTCCCGCCACCTTCGCGGCGACCCGCCGCGTCCTGGCCGAGGTCGCTTCGCTCAGGCCCGATTTTGCACCTGAGAACATCCTCGACCTCGGCGCCGGCCCCGGGACGGCCACTTGGGCCGCCGCGGCCGTGTTCCCATCGCTCGAGGCGGCCGAGCTCGTCGAGCGCGAGCCGGACATGGCCGAGCTCGGTGTCCGCCTGGCCCAACGCGGGGCGCCAGGGCTGTTGGTCGGTGCGGCGTGGACCATCGGCAACGCCGCCCAAGTGGCGACTGCCAAGAGCGATCTCGTTGTCGCGGCCTACCTTCTCGGGGAGCTCGCCGGCAGCGAGGAGCTCCCGGCGCTCGAGCGATGGTGGGGGGTTACGCGTGGCGAGCTGGTCCTGGTCGAGCCGGGGACGCCGGCAGGTTTCGAACGGCTCCGCGCTGCCAGGCGTGTGCTCGTCTCCTGGGGAGCGCGCCTGACAGCTCCGTGCCCACACGAGGCGCCCTGTCCCATGGCGGGCTCGGACTGGTGCCACTTCGCCGTGCGCCTGGAACGATCGAGCTTGCACCGCGAGCTGAAGGGGGCGCGGCTCGGCTACGAGGACGAGAAGTACTCCTACCTGGCAGTGTCGGCGGCCCGGGCGCCTCGAGCAGCAGCCCGGGTACTGCGGTCTCCGCGCCCTCACAGGGGTCACGTGCGGTTGTTGCTGTGCGAGGAGGGGGGCCTTCGAGAACGCGTCATCAGCCGGAAAGACGGCGAGCTCTACAAGCGTGCCCGCCAAACACGCTGGGGCGACCGCCTCGACTGAAGCCACTATATAATGCTTGCTAGCAAGCAAGTAGATGGCGGTCAGGTTGGTCTCACAGGACGAACAAGCACCAAGCGGCGTGCCCGAGCTGAACGCGGCGCGTCTTCGCATTGCGGTGGCCAGGCTTTCCCGGCGGTTGCGGCCGACCGAAGCCGCCGGTTCGCTGACGGCGACGGAAGTGGACGTGCTCGTGGCCGCCGAGCGCCGCGGGCCGGTCCGCCTGTCAGACCTGGCAAGCTTCGCCGGGCTGAACCCGACGATGCTGTCGCGCCTCGTCGCCAGGTTGGAATCCGCCGCCCTGATCCGCAGGCTCGCTGTCGAGGGCGACCGGCGGGTCTGTCGCGTGGAAGCCACGGCAAAGGGCCGGCGCCTTCTCGAGCGCATCCGCTCGGAGCGCAACGACGTGCTGTCCAAGCGGCTCGAGGAGCTCGGTCGCGCCGAACGTGAAGCAGTAATTGCGGCGCTGCCGGTGTTGGAGGAGCTGGCCGAGCGGCTTCTGCCCCCCGAGACCGCCCGGCCGGGCGCTGACAACCGATGAGCCGAGTGCCCGCGATCGGCCGGCGCACATTCTCGGCGTTGTCCGTCCCCAACTACAGGCGGTACTTCTTCGGCCAGTCCGTGTCGCTCGTGGGGACCTGGATGCAGACCGTGGCCCAGTCGTGGCTGGTGTACACCCTGACCCACTCCGCCACGGCGCTCGGGTTGGTGGTCGCGTTGCAGACACTGCCCGTGCTCGTCCTCGGGCCTTACGGCGGTGTCATCGCCGACCGTGTGGACAAGCGCAAGTTGATGATCGTCCTGCAATCACTCATGGGCCTGCAGGCTCTCGTTCTCGGTTTGCTCGCCGTCACCCATGTCGTGCGCTTTTGGGAGCTGTGTTTGCTGGCGGTCGTGCTAGGCCTCAACAACACCTTCGAGAACCCCGCGCGTCAGTCCTTCGTGCTCGAGATGGTGGGCGCCTCCGAGCTGCGCAACGCGGTGAGCCTCAACTCCACGATGGTCAATGTGGCGCGTGCGATCGGACCGGCCGTTGCCGGTCTCTTGATCGCCAGCGTCGGCGAGAGCGTGTGCTTCCTGGTCAATGCGGCGAGCTTTGCAGCAGTGGTGTACTCGCTCGTCTCCATGGACACGAGCGCGCTCAGCCCGACGGAGCCGACCGGCCGTGCCGGGGGCCAGTTGCGCGAAGGATTCCGTTACGTCAAAGGAGAGCCGCTGTTGGGGGTCCCTCTCCTCATGATGGTGATCGTCGGGATGCTCGCCTACGAGTTCCAGGTGACCTTGCCCGTCGTGGCGAGGCAGACCTTCCACGGGGGCTCGGCCACCTACGGTTTCCTCACCGCCGCCATGGGCGTCGGCGCTGTGCTCGGCGGTCTCGTGACAGCGGCTCGCGGCCGGACGGGGATCCGCCATTTCACCTTTGCCGGCGCGGCGTTCGGGGTTGCGATCGGCCTTGCCGCTCTCGCTCCGGTGCTGGTCGTCGAGCTCGTGGCGCTCGCGGCCGTCGGCTGGGCGAGCGTGACGTTCATAGCGACCGGGAACACGACACTTCAGCTCCAAGCCGAGCCCACCATGCGTGGCCGGGTGATGTCACTGTGGGCAGTCGCCTTTCAGGGGACGACACCGATCGGGGGTCCTCTCATCGGGTGGATCGTCGCCATGGCAAGCGCCCGGATCGGCCTCGGCGTGGGCGCAGCCGCCTGCATCGTGGCGGCGGGCATCGGGCTCGTCGCCATGGCCAGGCTCGGGGTCCTGCGCGGCCGGGGCCGAAGCGCCCAAGAGGTTCCCGACAACGAGGGGCAGGTCACAAGGGCAGGTTTGGGACTGGTCACCGACGGCGACTGAAGCCGGCCTGGCGAGCATCGTGGCGCGGAGGGCGCGTCGGGAGCAGGATGAGGGCATGGCTGACAGCGACAAGTACGAAAAGGCCCTTCTAAGGCTTCAGACCGAGCTCGTGAGCATGCAGCAGTGGGTCCGCGAGGAGGGCAAGCGGGTGGTCATCGTCGTGGAGGGCCGGGACGCCGCCGGGAAGGGGGGCGTGATCAAGCGGATAACTGAGCACCTCAATCCTCGTTGGTGCCGGATCGCCGCTCTTCCCGCCCCGAGCGACCGCGAGAAGACCGAGTGGTACTTCCAGCGTTACATCGCTCACCTGCCCGCCGGAGGCGAGATGGTCCTCTTCGACCGCAGCTGGTACAACAGGGCAGGCGTCGAGCGGGTCATGGGCTTTTGCACAGAAGAGGAGTACCACCGCTTCTTCCGCCAGTGCCCTGCATTCGAGAGGATGCTCATCGACGACGGCATCATCCTTGTCAAGTACTGGTTCTCGGTGAGTGACGAGGAGCAGGAGCGAAGGTTCAAGGACCGTCTGAACGATCCCCTCAAGCGGTGGAAGCTGAGCGACATGGACCTCGAAGGCCGCAAGCGGTGGGTCCAGTACTCCAAGGCGAAAGACGAGATGTTCGCCCATTGCGACCTGCCGGACTCGCCCTGGTACGAGGTCGAGGCCGACGACAAGAAGCGGGCGCGGCTCAACTGCATCGCCCATCTGTTGTCGATGATCCCCTACGAGGAGCGCAAGCTGCCCAAGCCCAAGCTGGCCGCGCGGACGCCGGTGGGCAACTACCAGCGGCCGCCCAGGGACCGGTACCGCTACGTCCCCGACTACGCGGCCACGATCAGCTGACTTTCGGTCTGCAACGCCTCTCTATAGTGACGTCATGCCCCTCGAAGGAGAATACGAACCGAGCCCGCAGGCCTGGGTAAGGGACCAGGTCGCCGAGTACGAAAGCTCGGGAGGCCAGCGAGCGAACACCCTGCGCGACACGAGAATGCCCGTCATCATCGTCACGACCAGAGGCAACAAGAGCGGGAAGATCCGCAAGTTCGGCCTCATGAGGGTCGAGCACGAGGGCGAGTACGCCTTGGTCGCCTCCAAGGGCGGAGCTCCCACGCACCCGCTCTGGTACTACAACGTGATCGCCGACCCAGAGGCAGTGATGATCCAGGACGGGCCGGAGCCGTTCGACGTCGTCGTTCGCCAGGTGAGCGGCGACGAAAGAGCGATTTGGTGGAACCGCGCGGTCGCGGTGTACCCGCCCTATGCCGAATACCAGGCCAAGACCGACAGGAAGATCCCAGTCCTCGTCGCTACCCGGAAGCACCAATAAGCCGACCTCGCGGGAACCGAGATCACCGAGGACTGCCGCCCGCTGTTAGCGGGGGCAGTCCTCGGTTGTTGTTGTGCGGGCGTTCTGGCGAATCCCGCTCAGCTCTTGGCGTGACCTCTGAGATTCCCGTGACCGGGGCTCAAGTGGATCGCGGGTTCGATCGTCACGGCGGTGGCCACCAAGGCACCCGACGAGAGCGTGCCGAGAGCCTTGACCTGGCCTCCGACGCAGACATTGAGAAAGCTCGCCGTCGGCGGTGTCAAAGCGGCGTCCGAGAAGGTAGTGGACGCCGTGACGTCAACGGTCGTGAGGGCCCTCAAAGCAGTCGCGAGCACCGGGACGGGGGCGAAGTTCCCGAGGGTGAAGCTGCCAGGTGCATCCGACGTCCCGCAGGATCCATTGATTGTGCTTGTAGTGCCGCCGTTAACGGTCACGGAGGTGACGACTCCCTGGGCCTGGGCGGGCTCGATCGTCACGGCGGTGGCTGTGAGCACACCCGCAGACAGGGTGCCGAGAGCCTTCACTTGGCTACCGACGCAGACATCAGCGAAGCTCGCTGATGGTGGCGTGAGAGCGGCATCCGAGAAGCTCGTTCCACTGCTGACGTCAACGGTCTTCAGGAACCTCAGGGAAGTACTGAGCACCGGGATGGGGCCGAAGTTCCCGAGCGTGAAGCTGCCAGGTTCACCCGAGGTCCCGCAGGTGACAGTCGTCGTGCTCCCGGTGGTGCCGACCGTCACGGAGCTGACGACCCCCTGGGCCTGGGCGGGCACGATCGTCACCGATGTGGCCTCCAGCACGCCCGAAGACTCGGTGCCGAGGGCCGTGACCCGGTTACCGACGCAGAGGTTGCCAAAGGTTGCCGAGGTCGGCGGCGTGAGAGCGGCGTCCGAGAAGGTTGTTCCACTGCCGATGTCAACAGTCACGACAGCGTGGCGCCGAGCGAGCGTGAAGCTCTGCGGGGTGCCCGAGCTGCCGCAGATGCCATCCGTCGTGGTCACGGCGGTGCCGACCGTCACGGAAGCGACCACTCCCTGGGCCTGGGCGGGCACGATCGTCACCAAGGTTGCCTCCAGGCCGCCCGAGGACTGGGTGCCGAGGGCCGTGGCCTTGCCACCGACACAGAGGTCGCCAAAGATCGCCGAGGTCGGCGGCGTCAAAGCGGCGTCCGAGAAGGTTGTTCCACTTCCGATGTCGACAGTCACGACGGCGTGTCGGCTAGCGAGCGTGAAGCTCTGCGGGGTGCCCGAGCCGCCGCAGGTGCCATCTGTCGTGGTCACGGTGGTGCCGACCGTCAAGGAAGCGATTACTCCCTCGGCCTGGGCGGGCACGATCGTCACAGCGGTGGCTGCAAGGGTGCCCGCAGACAGGGTGCCGAGAGCCTTCACCCGGCTACCGACGCAGAGGCTAGCGAAACTCGCCGTTGGCGGCGTCAAAGCGGCGTCGGTGAAAGTTGTGGTCGTGGCAACGTCGACGGTCACGATGCTGCGTCGCCCGGCAGTCATTGTGAAGGTGCCTGAGGCGTCCGCGGTGCCGCAGGTGCCGGCGTCCGAACTGCCGTTCACCGAGGCGACGATCCCCTGCGGGCCGTTGGGCTGGCGTGGTGAGATCCGGTTTGCGGATGCGGCGCCGGCGACGACTACCGATCCTGCGAGAAGGACTACTACCGCCGCCGGGAGAATCATCCCGAGATGCGGTCCTCTGAGCTTGCTCAACATGTGCGGGCCTCCTTTTCGGGAGCGCGCAAAAACGCCCTCGCTGAAAGAAGTGTATCGACACGTCGAGGAAGTTGGTTTAGCGCGACCGGCAGTTTCTGTCCCGAATTCTCAGGCTTAGAGCCCAGCCGATGACGTCTGCCAAGCTGCCAGAGAGCGTGCGAGCGATTCGATGTCATTGGCCGAACTAAGGTCAGCTCGGACCGCTTCGCGCGGACGCCGACCACGAACCTTGACGGAGCGGGACATGCCGACAATCCAAGCCCGAGGGCTGACGAAACGTTTCGGCGCGGACGTCGTGGCTGTCGACCACCTCGATTTCGACGCACTCCCGGGTGGGGTGACGGGTTTCCTTGGGCCCAACGGCGCCGGCAAGACGACCACGCTCAGGATGCTCCTCGGGCTCGTGACCCCGACGTCGGGCTCGGTGCTCATTGACGGGCATCGCTATCGTGACCTGCCCAACCCCACGATGCGGGTGGGAGCGGTTCTCGAGGCGTCGGGCTTCCATCCCGCCCGAACGGCGCGTAATCACTTGAAGCTGATTGCGAAGGTGGCGGGACTTCCATTCAGTCGGGTGGATGAGTGCCTCGACCTCGTGGGCCTGTCCGAGGCAGGTGACCGAGCGGTGGGCGGATTCTCGATGGGCATGCGCCAACGTCTCGAGCTCGCCCGGGCGATGTTGGGAAAGCCCGACATCCTCGTGCTCGATGAACCGGCCAATGGGCTCGATCCTCAGGGCATCGCCTGGCTCAGGGACTTCCTCAAGCTCTACGCGTCCGAAGGAGCGACCCAACACGGTGGTGGACGCATCGTGATCGTGTCGTCGCACCTGCTCTCCGAGGCGCAGTTGATCGTGGACGACGTCATTGTTCTCACGGCCGGCCGGCTCGCGGCGCAGGGGAGGCTGCAGGACCTGCTGGCGGGTTCCAAACGTTCTGTGAGGGTGCGCACGCCCGACGCCGCGCGCCTGGTACAGGCGCTCCACGACGCGAAGCTTCCGGCGCTGGAGCGGGACGGCTATGTCGTTTGCGAAGGCGTCACGCCGGAGACGGTGGCCCCGATAATGGTCGAGAACCGCATCGCGGTGTATGAGATGGGCTCGTCCACCGAGTCCCTCGAGTCGCTGTTCTTCGCGTTGACAGGTGGTGAGGGCATGCAGATCGGGCAAGCGGCGCCACAGACGGGCGACTACCGACGCTTCAACGACGGCCCCCAGGCTCCTCCCGCCGCCCCGTCACATTCGCCCGGGTCGGTCGGCGGTCAACGATGACCAGGTTGCTGAACGCTGAGATCCGCAAGCTCTGGACCATCTGGTCGACCCTTGTGATCTTCGCCATCCTCGTGGTCATAGACCTCGCGTTCGGCTTCGGGCTCGCCTTGGCTCCGGGCGGGCGGCATGGCGGCACGGCCGGAATCGTCCCCCATGGTTCCTCCCAGTGGTTCGTCAACGTCTTCTCCGTGCTGGACGTCTCTCGGCTGCTCGCTCTGGTTCTCGGGGTTCTCATCATCACCGGCGAGTACCGGCACAAGACGGTTACTCCGACCTTTCTCGCCGAGCCTCGGCGAGGCCGCATCGTCATGGCGAAGAGCGGTGTCGGCTTCGGTGCCGGGGTCCTGCTGGGAGCGCTCACCATGTTGACGGGGCTGGTGCTCGGCCTGGTGCTCGTCAGCATGAAAATTCATTCCTGCCTGACTCCCGTCGGCGTGGCCCAGGGGATGTCCCTGGCAGTGTGCAGCGCACACCACGGCGCTTATTACGTCGCGACGACCCACAACATGTGGCACGAGTGGTCGAGGATCGCGCCAGGTGTCGTGCTGGGGACGGGCCTGTTCGCCATCTACGGACTAGGGCTCGGAGCCCTTTTGAAGAACCAGATCGTTGCCATCGTCGTGGGCCTGGTCTTCACCCTTGTGGTGGAATCGATCATCGGCGCCATATGGCCGACGATCGGCGAGTACCTTCCGGGCCAGGCCGCCACCGCGCTCGAGGATGCCGCTCGGACGAACTTCGGGGGCGGCACCACTCAGCTCCTGCCCTGGTGGGGTGGCGCCATCATGCTCTTGATCTACGGCATTGCGCTCGCGTTCCTGGGCACGTCCACCACGTTGCGATCCGACATCACCTGACACCATGGCCGTGAGCAACCGTGAGGTTGCCGACCGTTGATCTTCGAGAACAGCAGCCACATGCCCTCGCACGGGGAGAGCGAGCTGTTGACGCGCATGGCGACTTCTCGACCCGGTGGAGCGTACGCGACCGAGGACGCGAGCCAGGGAAAGCCTCCCAACTAACGGCGGCGGCCGACCACCCAGGCCGTCGCGGCGCCGCCGCCGCCGGCCCATGCCGCCAGCACCACGAACGAGGTCGCCACGTGGGCCACGACACCAAAGGTAAGGCCGGCCCTGATGACGACGGCCATGTTGTAGAAGGGCAAGAAGTAGTGGACCGAGGCGAGCCACGCGGGCAGCTGTGAGGCCGGATAGACGATCGGGGAGAACAAGAGCACCACGAACACGAGCGCATTGGTGATGACGTTGGTCACCATCGGGTTGGGAATGAGCAGTGCCATGCCGTAACCGACCGTGATGGCCATCAGCGCGCAGAGAAGGACCGCCGGGACGAGAAGGGGGGACAGGGCGAGGTGAACGTGGTAGCGCCACATCGCCACGAGGAGGGCGAGCACCGAGCCCGGGAGGGCGAACAGCGTGAAGAGCACGAACGTGGACGCGGCCTGTGCGCTGCGCGGCGAGGGCAACGACCAGATGTAGTCGAAGATCCCCTGGAGCTTCTGATCGGCGACGGTGCCGGGGATCATCACGAAACCCACGGGTATGAGTGCCAGCGTCGGTGAGCCGGTCGTTATGTACAAGGCACGGATTGGGGTTAGGTGCGGGTAGAAGAAGCCGTACAGAAGAGCCATGCCGGCCCCCATGAATGTCTGGATGATGATCATCATCGGCACCCATTGGCGTACGCGGCCGTAGTCGAAGCGCATCATCGAGACGAGGCTCGAGGTCCAGTAGCCGATGCCCGAGCGCAGCTCGGATTGTGGCGCGCGCGTCGGGCGCACCTTGAGGACGCCGGTCCTCACGGCCGCCGCCCGAGCGCCCGGCCGGCAAGTGCCGCGCAGACGATCGCCCACAGGACGAGCACGACATACGCGGAAAGCACCCCGGCGTGTCCTCCCGAGGTGAGAGCTGCCCTTGTGACCACGGCCATATGACGAAACGGGAGCCACCAGTTGAGCGCGCCGAGCCAGCGTGGCATCTGTGAGATGGGGTAGAGCACGGGAGCAAAGCCGAACACGACAAAGACCAGGAGCTGGGTGACCATTCGCGTCGCCATTGGGCTTGCGATGGCGTGCCCGAGTGCGTAGCCGAGCATCGTGCCGGTGAAGGACGTGAGCAGGACTGCGGGAACGATCATCGGCGAGACATGCAGGGCAAGGCCGTAACGCAGCTGCGCCACGCCGAGGGCGACGACCGCCGCCGGGACGCCGCCCAGGAGGCAGACCGTGTACCAAGCGGCGCCGGCCACAGAGCGGCTGACCGGCATCGACCGCAAGTACTCGTAACTGCCGTTGGAGCGCTGGTCGGCCACGAGCTGAGGTCCGAGGATCATCCCTACTGTGAGCAGGTTGATGACGGGCACACCGGTCGAAACGAACAGGGCAGCCGTGGTCGGGATGTGGGCGAAGAACAGCGAGATCCCGAGCACGAATCCCACTCCCGCCATTAGTTGCACGATCGTGAGTGTCACGAGCCACATGCGCAGGCTGGCAAGATGCCACCGGACCATCACCCTGTACTCGTGCCACCAGTGCACCGCCCCGCGCTCGACGGTGCCGGGCGCTACGAGGGTCGCGGCTCTGGTCTCAGTCACCCTCGTCGTCCTCGTCGTTCGACATGTGCGAGGTGAGCCTGATGTACGCGTCCTCCAGCGTCATCGCGGCGAGCGCGTACTCCTCGGCGACGCCGACGCTGGTCTGCTCCGCCGCCCATGCGATGGCGGTGGCGGCGTCGGTCTCCGCGATCGTGGCGACGAGGTTGTTCCCGACGCGCACGGGCGGGCCCGCCCACCGGGGCAGTTCCGGTGTGGGCATCCCAGGGGTGAGCATCAACTGCAGGCGCAGCTGCGAACGGTCGGCCGCTTTCATGGAGGAGGGCGTTCCCTCGGCGACGAGCCGGCCCTTGTGGATCACGGCCAGGCGATCGACGGACTTCTCGGCCTCCAGAACGTTGTGGGTGACGAGCAGAACGGCGCACCCGTGCGCGCCAAGGGCGCGGACCTCTTCCCACAAAAGGCGCCTTCGCAGGGGATCGACGTCATTCGTGGGCTCGTCGAGGATCACGACGCGCCCGGGGCGGACTATGGCCATGCAGAAGCCGACCAGTCGCCTTACGCCGCCGGACAGGCCCTGGCCTAGGGCGTTCCTCCACTCTCCGAGATCTAGCGCGTCGATGAGCGATGCCGCACGGGCACTGACGTCCTTGGCGCTCCCGCCGCGTATACGGCCGGCGAGCTCGATCGCTTCGGTGACGTGGAACGACTCGATCGGCATTGGCACCTGGGGCAGGTACGAGCACAGCTGCCGCGCCGCGTCCGGGTCGGCGACGAGGTCGAAGGGACCGAGGGTGATGCGACCGGATGTCGGCTTTAAGAGGCCGATGGTCTGTTTGACGAGCGTTGACTTGCCCGCCCCGTTCGGCCCGAGCAGCCCATAGACCTCGCCCGGCTCGACGCGCAGTGTGATCGTGTCGTTGGCGACCACGGCACCGAAGCGCTTGGTGAGCTCCTCGACGCGGAAGGTCCAGTCGTCGGTGGCCGCTTGAAAAGGGGCCGTCGGGACCGGTTGTGGCGGGAGGTCAGTCACATCTCATCCTTGAGGCGTGCAGCGCACGCCTGCAGCAGTTTTGGGCAGCTGTGCGGGGCGCGACACCGTCTGTCGAAGTGTGGCGCCATGGAGAGTGCTCCAAACCGGGTGTGCACGGCGTCACCGCCAGTCGTCGATCACATAGGAGTTGCGCCTGTCGTAGGAAGACTCGTTCGGGCGGTGCATCGCGATGCCCTGGAATCTGGTCCGGAACCCTTGCTCCCTGAGGGCGGCGTAGGCGTGCTCACGCCCGAAGTTCACCCCGGCCGACAGTGTCGAGGCATGTGCTTTGGAGGCGAGGTCAAAGCAAGCCCGGATCAAAAGGCTGAAGCTACGGTGCGCCTTGCGCCCGGGCCTCGCCGCCCCGAACTTGACGTAGCAGGTGTCGCTCCCGGCCTCGGTACCGGGGCCGATGTGGCACACGGCCACAGCCTGCAGCCCGGAGTTGTCATGGACCAGCACGGTTTCACCGAGCCCTTGGTCGAGAACGGCGTCTAGTTCGCGAGTGACATCGAGGCCGTCGAAGACGGCGGACGTGAGCTCGCGAACCTCACCTGTGGTACCGGCGCGGTCGTGGTCGGCGACCTCGGAGAACCTGGTGTAGGAGACATCGCGTCCTGGCGTCAGAACCGGCGCGGCCATGGAGGCGATCAGGTATCTCGGCCAGAACCCGAAGCTCTGGTAGAGCCCGACGTGTTTCGGGCTCTCGGCGAAGGTCAAAAGCCCGACGTGTCGCGTCCCCCACGAGTCGAACATGACCATCGTCGGCTCCATCAGCCGGCGGGCCACGCCGCGGTCCCAGTGGTCGGGCCGTACAGTCAATGGCCCGAAGAACCCCACGCTTCCCCAATTGGTGAGGAAGTTCGAGCCGACCAGATCGCCGTCCAGCTCGGCCCCGAGGGCTGCTGACGGGTCCGCCCGGAAGCGTGTTCGCACGAAGTCGACGTCGCCGAAGAACTTCTCCGGTTCGGGGTCCTCGAGGAAGGTCCCGAACGCCGTGCGGAATACACGGTCGGCCCGGTCGAGATCAGCCTCGGCGAGGGGCCGGACGACCAGGTCGTGGCTTGCAGAGCTCAAAGCGGGTCTCCGGGGTAGATCGCCTCAATCCAGGCCGGGGACGGGACTCTGGTCAGGTGTCGTCCAGGAGTGCAAGGTCTTCAGGTAGTTGGCTCGTTCGAATGCGCTCGCGTCGACCGAAGTCGCCTGGGAGACAGAGCCGCGAAGCTGGGTCACCGATGTGTACTCGTGTTCTGCCAGCCACGAGCGCAGCTCGGACTCGACGAGCCTGACATGTCCGGGGCCTGAATGCAGGATGGCCGAGGTCATCATGGCCACGTCGGAGCCCACCGCGAGAACCTTGACGACGTCGGAGCCTGAGTGGACCCCGGAGGTCGCCGCCAGCGAGACACCGGTTCCAAGCTGGGGCCGCAATATGGCGATCCAACGCAGGGGAAGGCGCATCTCCCAGGTCCGCGACAGCTCCACCCGGGAGACGACGTCCATCGTCTCGAGGTCAAGATCGGGTTGGTAGAAGCGGTTGAACAAGACGAGTCCCGAGGCGCCCGCCGCAACGACCCGGGCGGCGAAGCCAGCCATGGCCGTGTAGTACGGGGACAGCTTCACGGCGACCGGAAGTGAGACGCTCGCGCAGACCTGGCTCACGAGCGCCAGGTCTGCGTCTTCCACCTGCGCCGCGGTCAGCTGCGGATCGGTGGGCACCCGGTACACGTTCAGCTCGAGGGCGTCCGCACCGGCTTCGGCGAGGATCTTGGCGTAACGCACCCAACCGCCGCTCGACGAAGCGTTGAGGCTGGCGATGACAGGTACTTCGACCGCCTTCTTGGTCTCGGCGAGCAGCTCGAGGTAGCGGTCCGCGGCGCTCGTGAAGTTGGTGACGGCGGGGAAGTAGTCGAGCGCCTCCGCGAAGCGCTCGCTGCCGGCCTCGAGGGCAAA
Source organism: Acidimicrobiales bacterium (assembly GCA_050012675.1). Classification (GTDB taxonomy): domain Bacteria; phylum Actinomycetota; class Acidimicrobiia; order Acidimicrobiales; family Bog-793; genus Fen-455. Next base: position 10,038 of record JBEKGS010000043.1, on the reverse strand, counting down.
GGAGAGCCCGACCTCCTCGGCGACGATCTCCTCCTCGAACAGCGAGGGAAGCACGAGGGCCCCGACTCCCGCGTCGGCGAGCGCCTTGGCGCCGTCGAGGTCGCGGGTGAGTGGTCCCGCCGATGCGACGATAGGCGAGGACAGCTGGAGTCCCAGATAGGTGGTCCTCAGGTCCACTGAGTCTGGCCCGGCCATCACTCGACCTCCTCGTCATCGCTGTTGTCAGACTCTGGTCCCGGTTCCGGTTCCACGTCGGGCCCGACCCGGGGAACCGTGCGCTGCACCGCGGCGAGCTGTTCGTAGTACCGCCATCTCTCGGTCACGTCTGCCTGCGCCAGGGCGGCCAGACGGGCCGCCTGGCGGGGGTAGGTCCGGGCCAAGGTGGCATAGCGGGCCTCCGTCGAGACGAACTCCGACAACGGTATCGACGGCGGCTTGGAGTCGAGCTGGAAGGGCTGTCCCTCCTCGGCCTGCGACGGGTGGAACCGGTACAGGGGCCAGTAGCCGGACCGGACGGCGTCCTTCTGATGGCTCATCGACTTGGCCATGTCAATTCCGTGGGCGATGCAGGTCGAGTAGGCGATGACCAACGATGGGCCCGGGTAGGCGTCCGCTTCGAGCAGGGCTTTGGTCGCCTGAAGGTCGTTGGCCCCCACGGCGATCTGGGCCACGTACACATTGCCGTAAGAGCGGGCCACCGCACCGAGGTCCTTTTTGGCCGACTCCTTTCCCGCGGCCGCGAACTTGGCCATGGCGCCCCGCTGGGTTGCCTTTGACGCCTGGCCACCGGTGTTCGAGTAGACCTCGGTGTCGAGCACGAGGATGTTGACGTCGCGTCCGGAGGAAAGGACGTGGTCCAAACCGCCGAAGCCGATGTCATAGGCCCAGCCGTCACCGCCGAAGATCCACACGCTCTTTCGGACAAGCGCGCTCGTCAACGCGAGCAGATGGCGCGCGCGCAGGGCGACGCCCGCGTCAGGTGAAGCGACCAGCCGGCCGAGCACCTCGTCGAGCTGGGCGACACGGTGGCGCTGGGCGAACACCGCCTCCTCCTCGTCCTGGTCCGCGTCGAGGATAGAAGTGGCCAGTTCCCGGCCCACCTCGTCGGCGAGCGAGCTGACCAGGGCGCGTGCTCGTACCTGCTGGGCTTCGAGGCCGAGCCGGATGCCGAGGCCGAACTCGGCGTTGTCCTCGAACAACGAGTTGCCCCAGGCCGGCCCGCGCCCTTCGGCATTGGTCGCCCAGGGCGTGGTCGGCAGGTTGCCGCCGTAGATCGACGAGCAGCCGGTGGCGTTGGCCACGAGCATGCGGTCACCGAACAGCTGGCTGGCGAGCTTCAGGTACGGCGTCTCTCCGCAGCCGTCACAGGCTCCGGAGAACTCGAAGAGCGGTTGGAGAGCCTGGGAACCCTTGACCGAGTCATGCGGCAGGAGGGAGCGGTCCAGCTCCGGGATGGACAGGAAGAACTCCCAGTGGTCCCGCAGCCGGTCCCTGTTGGCGAGCGCGGGCTCCATGTTGATGGACTTGTGCTTGACCTCAGTCTTGGACTTCGCCGGGCACACGTCGACGCAGACGCCGCAGCCTGTGCAGTCGTCGACGGCAACAGCGATGGCCATCTCGTGACCGGGGAGGTCCTTGGAACGGAACGTCTTGGACAAGAAACCTTCCGGGGCCCCGGCGAGGGCGTCGGGCGTGAAGACCTTCATACGGATGACCGCATGCGGGCACACGATCGTGCACTTGCCGCAGTCGATGCAGATGTCCGGGTCCCAGATCGGCATCTCGAGCGCGATGGCCCGCTTTTCGTAGCGAGTCGTCCCTGAGGGGAACCGCCCGTCCGCCGGCAGGGCGGACACGGGCAACAGGTCGCCCTTGCCGTCCATGAGCATCGAGGTCACGTGTCTGACGAAATCCGGCGCCGATTCGGGGACCGCGACGCCGATCGAGCCAGTGGCGGCCTGTTCGGTGGGGACCTCCACGCGGATCAGGTTGGCGAGTGCGGCGTCTATGGCGGCGAAGTTACGGTCCACGATGGTGTGGCCCCGCTTGCCGTAGGCCTTCGTGACGGCGCTTTTGATCTCGGCCACGGCTTTGTCGACCGGCAGGATCCCCGAAAGGGCGAAGAAGCAGGGCTGCATCACAGTGTTGATCCGGCTGCCGAGCTGCGCCTCTGCCGCAACCTTGTTGGCGTCGACGATCCAGAACTGGATGTGCTTTTCCTGCAACTGGCTCTGCACCTTGCCCGGCAGGTGGTCCCAAACCTCAGACGGCCCGTACGGGCTGTTGAGAAGGAAGGTCGCCCCGTCCCTCGCCACTTCGAGGATGTCGACGCGGTTGAGGAGCCCGAACTGATGGCAGGCGACGAAGTCGGCGTCGCTTATGAGATAGGTCGAGTTGATGGGCTCGGGCCCGAACCGCAGGTGCGAGGCGGTCATGGCGCCGGACTTCTTGGAGTCGTAGACGAAGTAGCCCTGCACGAAGTCATCGGTGGCGTCGACAATGATCTTGGCACTGTTCTTGTTGGCGCCGACGGTGCCGTCGGACCCGAGCCCGAAGAAGACCGCCTGTACCTCTTTGGCCGGTCGCTGTGGGCGGAAGTCCCGGTCCCAGGGAAGGCTGAGAGAAGTCACGTCATCGAAGATGCCTACCGTGAAGTGCCGCTTGGGCCGCTCCGCCTTCATCTCGTCGAGGACCGCCTTGGCCATGGCCGGCGTGAACTCCTTCGAAGACAGGCCGTAGCGGCCCCCGATGATCCGGGGCGATTGACCGAAGCCAGGCTCGGGGCTGTCCATGGCCTCGTCGACGGCCGCACGTACGTCGAGGTAAAGAGGTTCGCCGACGGCACCGGGCTCCTTCGTGCGGTCGAGAACGGCCACCGAGCGGACGCCCGGGGGCAGGGCGGAGACGAATTCCGTTGCAGGGAAGGGCCGATACAGGCGAATTGTCACCATGCCCACCCGCTCGCCGGCATCGACGAGGGTGTCGACCGCCTCACGGGCGGCGCCGACCCCAGAGCCCATGAGCACGATGACGCGTTCGGCGTCGGGGGCACCCCGGTACTCGACGAGGCGGTACTCGCGGTTGGTCCTCTCGGCAAATGAGTCCATCGTCTCCTGCACGATGCCGGGGACGGCGAGGTGATAGGGGTTGGACGCCTCGCGAGCTTGGAAGAACACGTCCGGGTTCTGGGCCGTTCCCCGCACGTCCGGAGTGTCGGGGTTCATGCCCCGGAGACGGAACTGGACCAGGGCCTCGTTGTCTATCAGCGCGGCTATGTCATCAGCCGAGAGCAGGGCGATCTTCGCCAGCTCGTGTGAGGTCCGGAATCCGTCGAAGAAGTGGAGGAAGGGCACGCGCGACTTCAAGGTGGCAGCGTGGGCGATGAGAGCGAAGTCTTGGGCCTCCTGGACGGAGCTGGCCGCCAACATCGCCCAGCCCGTGGTCCGGGCGTGCATCACATCAGAGTGGTCGCCGAAGATCGACAGGGCATGAGTCGCGATCGTGCGGGCGGCGACATGGATCACTGCCGGAGTGAGCTCTCCGGCGATCTTGAACATGTTCGGCACCATCAGCAAAAGGCCCTGTGAGGCTGTGAAACTCGTGGCCAGAGCCCCCTTTTGCAAAGCGCCGTGCAGGGTCCCGGCCGCTCCGGCTTCGGACTGCATCTCGATGACGTCGGGGACCTGGCCCCACAGGTTCTCCTTGCCTGCTGTGGCCCAGTCGTCGGAGTACTCGCCCATCGGCGACGCCGGTGTGATCGGGTAGATCGCGATCACCTCCGACAGGGCGTAGGCGACGCGGGCAGCTGCCTCGTTACCGTCGACACAGACCCATTGGCGTACGTCCACGTTGCCTCCTTGGCTCGTAGGACTACTGTCCCCCTTTCTAGCCCAACGGTGACCAGAGCACCGTAGGCGCCCCGTCCTCAAGGGACCGGCCCCGGTCCGGTGCCGCGCCGGCCAACCGATCGGCCCCGCACTGCAAGGTTGAGCTGTCTTCGCGCCGGTGACCGTGGTGATTGTGGACTAAGAAGGCCGCATGGAAGAACTGAGCCGCGGCCCGGCCCGGGTCGCTCAGGAACTCGTCCGCCTCGGCGTCTCGAACACCGTGAGAGAGATGCCCGAGAGCACCAGATCAGCGGCTGAGGCTGCAGCTGCATTGGGCTGCGACGTCGCGCAGATCGTTAAGTCGCTGATATTCAGGTCTGTAGTCGGCGACGAGGCGCTGCTGGTAATGATCTCGGGCGCAGACCGCGTAGACGAGACGCGCCTCGCGCGAGTCCTCGGCGAGGACGTGGAACGAGCCTCCGGTCGGTTCGTACGCGACCGCACGGGCTATGCCATCGGTGGCGTCCCGCCTGTCTGCCTCACCAAGCCCCTGACTACCTACCTCGACGAGCAGCTGCTCCATCATGACCTCGTGTGGGCGGCCGCCGGCACGCCGAGAGCCGTCTTCTCCGTGAAACCCGCCGACCTCGTCCGGATCACCTCGGCCCGAGTCGTGGACGTTGCCGGCCCACGGGAGCCGATGAGCGACTGAAACCCGCCCGGCCGCGCCCCCCGCCGGGTTGGTGACCGGCGCGGCAGCTCAGGGGTCGACCTGTTTTGGGAAGAAGCAGTTCGCCCAGTCGGTACGATCCGTCCGTGCGCCAAACCCCGGGCGAGCCGTCCCCTGCTCGCAATCACGTGCGCGACCCCATCACGTCCTACGACGCCGTCCCGACAGAGGAGCGCCACGCGGCCCTGCGCAGAGACATCCGCCTCGTTGTCTCGCTGCTCGGAGAGGAGCTGGCGCGCGTCGAGGGTCAGGAATTCTTGGATCTCGTCGAACAGATACGGGGCACGGCGAAGCTCGACTGGTCAGAAGGCGAACGCCCGGCCGGCGCAGGGGGGCTGGCCGAACAGCTTCCGGGCATCCCGACACGCACCGCTCTCCTCCTGGCGCGCGCCTTTGCCGCTTACTTCCAGCTCGCCAATGTCACAGAGCAGGTCCACCGCGCAGCCGAGCTCGGCCAGGCCCGGCGAGCGGAGCGCACCTTCCTCCGCGACACCCTTGAGCGCATCGCGGAGCACCGCATAGACCGCGAGCGCGTCGCCACGACCCTTGCACGCCTTGAGTTCCGCCCCGTGTTCACGGCACATCCGACAGAGTCGGCGCGCCGTTCGGTCCTCTCCAAGCTCCTCGATGTGGCCCACATCGTGCAGGGGCTTGGTGCTGACCCGACACCTGCGGCCGAAAGGCGCCTTCTTGCTCGGCTCCGCGAGACGATCCTGCTCTTGTGGCAGACGAGCGAGCTGCGAGTCGGTCGTCTGCGCCCCGAGGACGAGGCCCAGAACATTCTCTATTACCTGTCCCAGCTCTACGACAGCGCCGTTCCCACGCTTTTGGAGGATCTCGATGACGAGCTCGAGCGGCACGGAGTCGTCCTCGGGTTCTCCACTTCCAACCTCCGCTTCGGTTCCTGGGTGGGCGGGGACAGGGACGGCAATCCGTCAGTGACCCCAGCCGTCACGACCGACGTGCTGCTGATTCAGCACGAGCTCGGGTTCCGCAAGCTCATCGAGCTCGTCGACCAGCTGACGCGGGCACTGTCCAACTCGACGGCGATAGTCGACATCTCACGGGCCCTGACCGAGAGCCTGGAGGCGGACCGGCTCTCGTTCCCGGACGTCTACGACCGCTACAAAGGCCTCGACGCGGAGGAGCCTTATCGGCTGAAGTGCTCCTACATCCGCCAACGTCTCGTAAACACCCGCGCACGGCTGGCAGCAGGCGCCTCGCACATACCGGGCGAGGACTATGAGGGCGTGGAGGAATTCATCGACGAGCTCCGGCTCGTGCGCGACTCGCTGGCGGCCAATCGCGGAGAGGCGATCGCCGAAGGGCTTCTTCGCCGAATAGGTCGACTCGTGCGGACCTTCGGGTTCCACGTGGCGACCCTCGACGTGCGCGAGAACGCGGAGGCGCACCACAAGATGCTGGCCGAGCTCTTCGATCATCTGGGCGAGCTCGAACGGCCGTACGGGGATCTTGAGCGCTTTGAACGTAGCGAGGTGCTTTGGGCAGAGTTGAGCAGCGCCCGGCCCCTCGGGGTGTCGCGCTTCGCGCTCTCGCCTCGCGCGGCGACCACCTATGGGACCTTCGAGTCGGTCGCGGCCGCCCTGGACCGTTTCGGTGACGGGGTGATCGAGAGCTACGTCATATCGATGACCGAAGGAGTCGACGACGTCCTTGCCGTGGTCGTTCTTGCACGAGAAGCGGGCCTGATCGATTGGCGTTGTCGCTGGGCCCGCATAGGTGTCGTACCGCTGTTTGAGCGGGTGGCGGAGCTCCGCGGCTCGGCCGCCCTTATAGACGAGCTTCTCTCGAATCAGTACTACCGGGCAGTCGTGGCGGCGCGCGGGGACGTCCAAGAGGTCATGGTCGGTTACTCCGATTCCAACAAGGACGCCGGCATAACGACTTCCCAGTGGGAGATCTACAAGGCGCAGGGCGAGCTGCGCGACGTCGCCCAGCGTCACGGCGTCGCACTGAGGCTCTTCCACGGTCGCGGAGGTACGGTCGGAAGAGGCGGTGGGCCGTCAGCCGAGGCCATCCTCGCTCAGCCGGGGCGGACCGTGGACGCGTTCTTGAAGGTCACCGAGCAGGGCGAGGTGATCTCCGACAAGTACAACCTCGCCGAACTTGCCAGAGAGAACCTCGAGGCAAGCCTGGCCGCGGTGATCGAGTCAAGTCTCCTCCACAGCTCGTCGCTCGGCTCGACGACCACGTCCGACAGCTGGCACGAGGTGATGGAAGCCGTGTCTTCGGTCGCCGAGCGCGCCTATCGCGGACTGCTCGGGAACCCGGGCCTGGCCGAGTACTTCATGTCCTCGACGCCGGTTGCCGAGCTCAACGACTTGAATCTCGGCTCACGTCCCGCATACCGGCCGGAATCGGGATCCGACCTCTCCGCTCTACGGGCGATCCCCTGGGTGTTCGGATGGACGCAGTCACGTCAGATAATCCCCGGATGGTACGGCGTCGGGTCTGGGCTCGCCTCCGCTCGTGGCGCGGGCGCGGGACAGGCTCTCGGCGACATGTACGAGAAATGGCCGTTTTTCCGTACTTTCGTGGGCAACGTCGAGATGACCCTTGCCAAGACGGACATGGACATAGCCTGGTTGTACGTCAAGTCGCTCGTCGAGCCGGGACTGCACGCCATCTACGAGGAGATCGCCGCCGAGCACACCCGCTCGGTCGCCGAGATCCTCAATCTGACAGGCGAATCCAGTCTGATCGAGGCGAGGCCGCTTTTGAGGCGGACTCTGGCGGTTCGTGCCGATTATCTTCGGCCCGTCCACCACCTGCAGGTGGAACTGCTGGGAAGGCATCGGTCCGGTTCCGAAGAGCCCGACCTTAGAAGAGCGCTTCTCATCACGGTCAACGCCATCGCGGCCGGGCTCCGAAACACGGGCTGAGCGGGGTTCTTGCACCGGTCGGCCTGGGGCGAGCTGAAGGGCCCCGCCGACAAGAGCCGCTGAGCGGGTTGGCCTCGGGACGCCGGGCGGCCGAACATGGGTCCATAACATGCAGAAGATGACTCTTGTCGAATCGGTGAACGTAGGGGTTCTGAGGACGGTCGGGGCGAAGTCGGGCTCCACCGGCATCGACAAGGTGCCCACGTCAGGGCCCGTCCTGGTGTCTGCCGGAGGGCCCAAGGGATCGGGAACCAGTGGACTTGCCGGTGACGTGATCTGCGACGCCGAGAACCACGGTGGCCATTCCAAGGCCGTTTACGCTTATGCCCGTGAGGACCTGGACTGGTGGGAGGCCGAGATCGGAGAACCGCTCCGCTCCGGCATGTTCGGCGAGAACCTGACGACAGCTGGCCTCGAGGTGACCCAGGCCCGCATCGGCGAGATTTGGCGTGTTGGCGACAGTGCCGTCTTGCAGGTGACCGCCCCTCGTGTTCCTTGCGCCACCTTCGCCGTGTGGATGAACCGGAAGGGATGGCTCAAGGACTTCACTCGTCGCGCACACCCCGGCGCCTATCTGAGCGTTCTGGCCGGCGGGGAGGTGCAGGCCGGCGATCGCATCGCTGTGGAGTCCCGACCGGGTCACAGCGTGACGGTGGGCATGGCTTTCCGGGCGCTCACATTGGAACCCAATTTGTTGCCCGGGCTTCTCGACGCATCGGACTACCTCGAGGAGGAGATCGTGCGCCGGGCGGTGAGCCGTGATCCCTTCGTCCTGTTCGAGGAGACTGCCGCCAGGCCCTAGGCGTTAGGCCTTAGCAGTGGTGAGCGCCGAGCGAGGACGTCGCGGGCTGTTTCGGGTTCCCGGCGCAAGCGCACGACGACCGGAACAATCATGCCGTTATGTTTGGAAGATGCGCCCAGCCTCCCGCGTCCGTCTATTTTGCTTGATCGTCGTGGTTTTCGGCGGAGGGCTCCTCGCCCCGCCGCCGGCCGCCGCCGGTCCGGGCAGCCCTCTGGCCGGCCAGACCTGGTCCGCCGCCACACCCAATGTGCCCGGGGCTCCGATCACCTCACTGGTCGGGGTGACCTGTGTCAGCGCGGCGGACTGCTGGGCTGTCGGCGACCGGTTCGAGTCGTCCTCGTCCGACGCCGGGCCTGGCCTCATCGAGCATTACCTCAACGGCGGCTGGACGACGACAGCCGCGGCCCGGGCGCAAGCGGGCACGCTAGACGAGCTCTCGGGGGTCAGCTGCTTGTCTGCCTCGGACTGCTGGGCCGTGGGCATGCGCAGCGGCTCGCATCCGGGAAACCTGCTCGAGCACTATTTCAACGGGGACTGGACTGCGGTCAGTACGCCGACGCCGCAGGGGCAGTTGTCCGCAGTGGCGTGCGAACCCGCCAGCGGCGAGTGCTGGGCCGTCGGATCGTCCAGCAACTCGAGTCGCGCCGCCACGTTCCGGCTCGTGAAAGGCTCCTGGCGGTACGTGAGGGCCGCGCCGCTCGCGGCGTTGTTCGTCCAGGTGAGCGCCGTGGCGTGTGCCACCGGCGACGATTGCCTGCTCGTGGGGTACGAGACGCCGAACCATGGAGTCGGCCAAGCATTGGCCGAGCGGTGGAACGGCCGTGAGTGGTCACGGGTCACGGTCCCGGGAGAGCTCGCGGGAGGAGGTTCCCTGGCGGGCGTGGGCTGTCTGCCAGCAGGCTCTTCCAGCACTTGCTGGGCCGTCGGCCAGACCACGGCGAAAGGTCTGGGCCTGATCGCCATCCATCCCCTCGTCGATCGTTGGGACGGGAGCTCGTTCGTATCTGTGAAGAGCCCACCGGGAAGCGCCGGCGACTACCCCGAGCTCAAAGCGATCGCTTGCGCGGCTGTGAGTGCGTGCCAGGCGGTCGGGTCACGCGGCGCGGGCGAGGACGAGGCGCGCGTGCTCACCGAGGGGTGGAACGGATCGAGCTGGACGAACGAAACGAGCCCAAGTCCCCTGTACGGCTTTCAAGAGCTGAGTGGCGTCGCTTGTCCCTCGGCGAAGGCATGCTGGGCGGTCGGCGAGGGCCTGAACCACACCGGCTCCGGGAGCCGCATGGTCATCGAGCACTTCACCGCATCCCGCTAGCGGTCGGCCCAACCGGTCCCGCTATCAGGACGGGCACGCCGTCTTGGCCTCGAACGGTCACTGTGATCCCTGGACCCCCAGATCTCGCTCAGGGGAGTCTCCTCGTCTGCTCAGGTGACCTCGTCTATCCAACGGAGGTAAGCGGGCAGGCCCTTGGCCACAGGAAGCAGCAGGATCTCGGGTGTCTCGTACTTATGGGCCGAGACGATGGCCTTTTCGAGCTCGGGGTACAGCTCGCCGCGAGTCTTGACCAGCAAGAGCACCTCGTCCTCGGCGGCCACCTCCCCCTTCCAGGTGTAAAGGCTGTCTATCGCAAGCATCTGAACGCAAGCGGCCAGTCGTCTGGCGAGGAGCCTTTCGGCCATCTCGCGAGCGTCCTGGCGAGATGCGACCGTGGTCAGGACGACCGCATAGGAACTCGTCGGAGGCGCCTTTTCGGATGCGTCCATTCGCCCGCGATCGTA
>JBEKGS010000042.1:0-26068 GCA_050012675.1 Acidimicrobiales bacterium | reverse complement strand
CTAAGTGACATCCCCGAGCGAGCACTTCTTCTCGCGTCGCCAAGCGTCCCCGTCGCCTCTGTAACCGGTGCCCTGCGAGCGCTCGCCGATGACGTCCGAGCCAAGGCTCAAGTCATCAGTAGCCACTAGAGATCACCGATCGAGCCAGTTCCAAAGATGGGGAATCGAACTTCTTGGCCTTGTGCGCCTGCCACAGCGTGGCCCCTCGGCTGATCCTTCCGCCAACGCCGTCCTCGGCCACGCAGCTCACCTGATCTGCTCGGCGTCCTTCGCGCGAGCCGCGGGCACGCCAGGGGCAACACTTCCGCCAACGGCGACTGCACGGTCCGGTGCCATCGTCGTCCCAGGGGTCGCAATTGCCGGCTCGGGTCGCCCGGCGAGCGCGTAGACCTGCGGGCCGTCAACTGTCTCGTTCAAGACCAGGAGGTCCACCAGCTTGTCGAGAACCTCACGATGCTCCTTCAAGACTGCCACGGCTCTGTCCTCTGCTTCGCGGAGCATCCGCGAGATCTCATCGTCAATAGCAGCCTGAGTCTGCTCCGCAAAGGGCCTGCTCGAGAGGCCACCGCCTCCAGACCCGAGAAAGACCGAGCCTCCGGATGGGTAGCCGATCGGCCCTAGAGCCGACGACAGGCCGAACTCACGCACCATCTTCGTCGCAAGCTCAGTCGCCTTAGCGAGGTCGTTCGCCGCGCCTGTGGAGCCTTGGCCGAGCACAACGAGCTCGCCAGCCCGGCCTCCAAGGAACACTGCGAGCGTGTCGTACAGGTAGTCCTCGCCGTAGAGATGGCGCTCCACGAGCGGTAGCTGTTCGGTAACGCCGAGCGCCTGCCCGGCAGGCAGGATGGTGACCTTGGCGATCGGGTCCGCCTTGTCGGCGTAGGCGGCCACCAGCGCATGTCCGGCTTCGTGCACAGCGACAGCGTGCTTCTCGTCCGGAATCAGCACATTCGAGCCTTCTCGCAGCCCGAGGATGATCCGGTCGCGGGCCGCGTCGAAATCCGCCGCCGAGATCACTTCACGATTGGCCCTAACCGCGACAATGGCCGCTTCATTCACCAGGTTCGCGAGATCCGCCCCGGAGAACCCAGGCGTGCCCCTCGCCACAACCTCCAGATCTGCCTTCTCCTCAAGCCGTTTGTCCCGCGAATGGACCTGCAGGATCGCGAGACGTTCCGGAAGGGTCGGAAGGGGGATCGTGACCTGCCTGTCGAAGCGGCCCGGCCGCAGCAGCGCAGGGTCAAGGACTTCAGGCCTGTTGGTGGCGGCCAGCACGACGATCCCGGTGGCGGGGTTGAAGCCGTCCATCTCGGAGAGCAGCTGGTTGAGCGTCTGCTCTCGCTCGTCGTTGGCCACCACGCCGGCCCCACCGCGTCGCTGGCCGATGGCGTCGATCTCGTCTACGAAGATGATCGCCGGAGCCCGCTTTCGTGCCTCCTCGAACAGGTCACGGACCCGAGCTGCTCCGACACCGACGAACATCTCGACAAAGCTCGAACCGGTCACGGAGAAGAAAGGCACGTTGGCTTCCCCGGCGACGGCTCGCGCCAGCAGCGTCTTGCCGGTCCCGGGCGGCCCAACCATCAAGACGCCCCGGGGTGCCATGGCGCCAGCCCGTGCGTACCGCTCGGGACGCTGCAGGAAGTCGACGACTTCTCGGACCTCGAGCTTGGCTCCTTCGTAACCGGCGACGTCCGCAAAGGTCGTCTTCGGGCGCTCCGCGTCGAACACCTTCGCGTTTGATCGGCCCACTCCGAGCAGTCCCTGCATGCGGCCACCGGCCCCCTTGGACAGGCGCCACCAGAAGTAGCCGAAGAGGACGAAAGGCAGAAGCAGGATGAGCCAGGACAAGACCTCGGTACTGAAGGAAGTGCCTGCGGTCTGTGCAGTTATCTGGACACCAGAGGACTGCAGCTGGTCGAGGAAGCTCTGGCCGGCCTGAGGCGGGATCGCCGTCGTGTACTGGCTGCCATTTGACAACGTCCCGCTCGCGCTCCCGCTCGTTGCGAGGGTGACGGTCTTCACCTTGTGCGCCGACACGTCATGCAGGAACTGCGAATAGTTGAGCGTGACCTGCTTCTCGCCTCTCGTCGCCGGCATGAACAGGTACAAGAAGATGAATATCCCTATCGCGGCGACCCAGAGGTAGTGGCGCCACGCGGGTGGCGGTGGGGGCGCCGTGGGAGCACCCTTGTCTCTCGTCGGCGGGGCACTCGCATGCTTGGTCATGTAACACGGCCTCCGTCTCGACTCCGCTAAATGGACGAAGATACCTCTTGCGACTTCTACAGGTTCGGGTGCTCGATGTCCACAGCCGGCAGGTTCTGCACGTCCTGCTTCGAGATCTTGAGCCGGATGCCGTCCTCGACGCTGGCCACTGCGCTGATCGGGATGGCCAGTTCCCGGTGACCCCAGAGATGCCCCTCCTCGAGGAGCACGTGGGTGACCTCGTGCGTGCCTGGGTGAATGACGAGTCCCTGCACCCTTCCGATGTCGCCATCGGTCGCGTGCACGTGCTCCCCCCGTCGCACGGCAACCTCCCCAACGGGAACGGTGTCATAGGTCACGGGCTGCGAGCCCATCCCCAGGCCCCGGAACGTGCCTAGGCCGTAGTAAGGCCGGAACAGCACCTCTCCTGTGCCGTAGCCGCCATAACCACTGTCCCCCGCCAGGAACTGCGTCTCTTCCGCCGGGTCGAGCTTGGCGAACTCTGCCCGAGTGCAACGGATCTCGATGCCGTCGCCCGTGACATCGACCAGCTCGAGGGGAACGAGCCGGCTCGGTCCTTGCCGGGGCTTCGGCTCGACGACGAGATGGGTCACCGTTCTAGCGACAGGATCTACGACCACGCGGCTTACTTCGCCGCAAATCCCATCGCCGCAAATGACCTCGGCTCCGATCGTGAACTGTGTCACGTCTTCCATGACCCTGTCCTTCTTCCTAGAAGCGCACGGCCTCCATGTCCCCCCGGCGGCGACTTCAGCTTCTGCTTGCGTGCACGCGCATCGGCCACGTTAGTAACTCTCGCCTTCGGACCGCCGAGTGCTCACCAGTCAAATTCCGGAAGGCGACCACGACCCGATGGCACCGTCTCTTGCTGGAAAGACCATTTCCGCTGGCCGCCAGGCCTCACGGGCGCTTTCGATGGCTCCTTGACACCTTGGCTGCCCACAGTTAACCTTCCTTTGTTCGGAAGTCTCTCTTAGTTTTTCTTAGGGTTACTTTCTTATGAATCCTTCCCAAGATAGTCCCGTTCATCCGCACCCCCGGCGGGGCAACTGGCAGTTGATGGCCGACATCAACCGCAACTTGATCGTCAACGTGCTGCGTACATGCCCCGTCATGTCGCGGGCCGACCTGTCGAGGGCAACTGGGCTGAGCGGACCGACAGTCTCGTCAATCGTCGCTGATCTCACGAGCCGGGGACTCGTTGAGGACCTCGGCCAGGGCGTCTCGAGCGGAGGTAGACCCCCATTTCTCGTCCGGCTCAATGACAAGGCGAACTACGTCATCGGCCTCAAGCTCATGGGCCATGCCATATCGCTTGTAATAACTGACCTGAGTGCAACGGTCACTTATGCACAGGTCACCGAGCTCGTAGGGCCGGCCGCGGCAGAACCCGACCAGACGACGCGACCTGCACCGCATCGCGACCCGCGCTCCATCGTCGACGCAATCTGTGCTGCGGTCGAAAGTGCCCTCTCCGCTTCTGAAGTTGACGTCAGCCGCATAATCGGCGTGGGAGTGGGTATCAACGGACCGGTCGACGCGGCCAATGGCGTCTGTCGCTCATCGCCGACCTTCAACTGGAAGAACGTGCCCCTGGCGCGGCCCATCTCAGAGAAATTGGGATACCCGGTAGTCCTCGAAAACGACGCCAATACCCTGGCCGCCGCAGAACAATGGTTCGGCCGCGGCGCCGGCATCGACTCTTTCATCGCTGTTGCCGTAGGTGCCGGTATCGGTTCGGGCGTCGTGCTCAACGGCCAGCTCTATCGTGGCACTGACGGTGCGGCTGGCGAGTTCGGGCACGTCCAGCTCAGCGACACCGGCCCGTTGTGCTCGTGCGGCAAGGTCGGGTGCGTCGAGGCTTGGGCTTCGGACAGGGCGATATTGCGCGACATCCGCGCCGCGGTCGCGCAAGGATCACCGAGCGATCTTGGCCGTACCGGACAAACGTCCGAGCTCACCATCGCCGACGTGGCTGCTGCCGCCGATAACGGTGACGAGCTCAGCCGCCAGGTTCTCGCGCGGGCCGGCCACTACCTCGGTCGTGGCCTGGCAACGCTCATGACGGTTCTCAATCCTCGCTTGGTGATCATAAGCGGGGAAGGCGTGCGGGCGGGGCACTGGCGCTTCGACCCGATGAGGCAGGCGATCGAGTCGACCGTGTTCCCGGACCTGAATGCAGAGATCATCTTCGCGACCGAGCCATTGGACGACGCGAGATGGGCCCGTGGCGCGGCATGTGTCGTATTGGGCGAGATATTCAGCACGCCCACTCAGCCCTCACTGGTACCGGCAAAGCTGGGTTGATATGACCAGATGGGGGAAACCATGTTCAGCTGTAGTGCGAGGGTGCGGATCCCTAAGAGAAGAGTTTCTGACGCAGGTATTTGACAAGCCCCATGAAGGTGCACCAATGAGAAGGGAGGAGCGATAAGTATGATGACGATTCGGCGAAGAGAGGGATCAGCTTCCAAACGTCGCCGTGGAGGTGTCACTCCTGCTCTAGGAGTGCTGGCCGCGATGCTGGTGGTTGCCGGACTCTGCTCGACAGCTTTCGCGTCCACCCGGCCTGTTGCGTCCGTCTCGAGCACGCCAAGGGCGGCGACGGGAGGCGTGATCACCGAGCAGGACTATTACACCGCTGGCGACAACAGTGAGATGGTGGCTTTCGTCAAGCAGTTCGAGGCACAGAACCCGGGCTTTACGGTGAGGCGTGACGTGCTGCCCGTGGCCACGATGGAATCGCAGGAACTCGTGGAGGCAGCCGCAGGCCAGCTCCCCGACCTGCTTATGATGGACAACCCCTGGGTTGGAGGGCTGGCTGCTGCAGGCGACTTGGTCCCGCTCAACGAACTCGGTGTCAACACAAGCGGCCTGACTGAAGGCGCCATAGAGGCGGGAAGCTTCCACGGGACCCAGTTCGGCATCGGTTTCGGGAACAACTCGCTCGGTCTGTTCTACAACAAGAAGCTGCTCAAGGCTGCCGGTGTGACGCCTCCGACGACTTGGGCACAACTAGTGACTGCCGCCAAGGCGCTCACCAACAAGAAGACCGGTGTTTACGGCCTCGAGGTAGCCGGTTACAACTCGGGCGGCAACGCGACCTGGCAGTTCCTCCCCTTCTTCTGGACCGCCGGAGGTGACCTCGAGCACGTCAACGACGCCGGTGGCGTCGCGGCACTCACGCTCTACTCCGAACTAGCCAAGGACGGCAGCATGCCGGCTTCGGTGGTGGACTACCAGCAGAACGACATCGCCGAGCAGTTCGAGGACCAAAAGGCAGCAATGATCGTGATCGGGCCGTGGGAGTTCGCGGACTTCAACTCGACCAAGGGCCTCAGCTGGGGAGTCACCTCGATCCCGGTTCCGAAGGCGGGAATGGCGCCGGTTGGGCCGCTCGGGGGAGAGGTATGGGTCATCCCGAAGACGACGCCTGCTCAAGAGGCGTTGGGCCTCAAGCTCCTGCGTTTCCTCACCTCTCCGGCCAGCACGTACAGCTGGGCTTCGCAGAACGGTGAGATAGCCAGCCAGAAGTCTGTCTCCGCAAAGCTCATCGCCAACGATCCCTCGGACCGGATATTCGCCTATGAGATCGAGCACGCACAGTCCAGAACCTCTGAGGTGGGCCTCGCCTACCCGGCGATCGACACCGACCTGGGCACAGCAATCCAGGCGGTGATCCTCGGCAAGCAGACGCCAAAGGCGGCTCTTGATTCCGCGGAGGTTCAAGTGCAGTACGCGCTGGAGCAGTACGGCGAAGGCTAGTTCCTGACTTTTCGAGTCATTCGGGCCACGCCTTCGGAAGCGGAGGCGTGGCCCAGTTATTGTCATCGCGCGCGGCCGTCATCGCCGACCGCGAGAAGAACGGCCGCTTACCGGAAAGGAATTCCGTGCCCTCTCTTTTCCCGCAACCCAGAAACGAGGTCAGCGTTGCGCATTTCACCGAGGACTCGGACGCACTCACGTGGCGTTCCGGTCACGAGGTGGTCCGCATCGAGGCATGGGGCCCCGACGCATTGCGGGTGCGAGCGGGCCTCGACGGTGTCACCGAAGGCCACGGCGCCTTGAGCGAGCGACCCCTAGCCGAAGCGACCCTCAAGATCGACGGTGAGGGCGCGAGCATCACCGTCGGCACCTTGACTGCGGAGGCAGACCTCACGGGCAACCTCCGCTTCGTCCGGGCCGACACTGGTGAAGAGCTTCTCTGTGAGCAGCCGATCCATTTCTGGTGGCCCGGCCCCCGCAACTACACGGCCACCGGTAACGGCTATCACTACATCGAGCAGAACTTCGCCGCTTATGAGGGCGAGCAGCTCTTCGGTCTGGGCCAGCACACTCATGGCCGGCTCAACCAAAAGGGCATGGTTGTCGACCTTGTGCAGCGAAACGCCGAGGTGAGCATCCCCTTTGTTGTGTCGAGCCGCGGCTACGGCCTGTTGTGGAACAACCCGGCCGTTGGCCGGGTCGAGCTCGGGGTCACGGCCACCCGATGGGTCGCGAACAGCGCCCGCCAGATCGACTACTGGATCACGACCGGCACGCCGGCTGAGATCGCCTCCCGCTATGCAGGGGTGACCGGGCGTGCCCCCATGCTCCCGGAGTGGGCGGCCGGGTTCTGGCAGTCCAAGCTCCGCTACCGCACCCAGGAAGAACTTCTAGAAGTGGCAAGGGAGTACCACCGCCGTGGGTTCCCACTGTCTGTGATAGTCGTGGACTTCTTCCACTGGACCCAGCTCGGCGACTGGCGCTTCGAGCCGAGCGAATGGCCCGACCCCAAAGCCATGGCCGAAGAGCTCAAAGCCATGGGCACGCGGCTAATGGTGTCAGTGTGGCCGTCTGTGAGCGTGATGTCGTCCAACTACCAGCCGATGCTCCAGGCCGGCTACTTCATCGCCACTGAGCGGGGGGCCCCAGTTCACTCTGACTGGCCTGACCGGCACGCTCCGGTGAGCCTCCCGGTCGCCTTTTACGACGCCACCAACCCAGCTGCACGCCGGTACCTATGGGACCAGCTGCGCGCCAACTACTTCGAGACCGGGATCAAGGTCTTCTGGCTCGACGCCTGCGAGCCCGAGATCAGGCCAGGCCACGTCGACAACCTGCGCCTTGCCGCAGGACCGGGCCCAGAGGTGCTCAACCGTTACCCGGCCGACCATGCCCGCGGCGTCTACGAGGGCATGACCGAAGCGGGAGAGACCGAGGTCGTCAGCTTGATCCGCTCCGCGTGGGCGGGTAGCCAACGCTGGGGCGCTGCCTTGTGGTCGGGAGACATCCCCGCCACCTTCGCGTCCCTCGCCGCCCAGGTCCGGGCCGGGCTCAACGTCGCCCTCTCTGGTATCCCCTGGTGGACGACCGACATCGGCGGCTTCCACGGAGGCAATACCGAGGACCCCGTCTACCGCGAGGTGATCGTGCGCTGGTTCGAGTACGGCGTGTGGTGTCCCCTGTTCCGGCTTCACGGCGACCGTGAGCCCCGTATCCCGCTCTCCCAGGCGATGTCGGGCGGCCCGAACGAGGTCTGGTCCTACGGCGAGGACGTGTACGAGATCCTGTCGGCCGTTCTCCGCCTTCGCGAGCGCATCAAGCCGTACGTGCTCGAGCAGATGGCCGTGGCGGCCGACAAGGGCATCCCGCCCATGCGTCCGCTTTGGTTCGACTTCCCCGAGGACAAGAACGCTTGGGCGATCGAAGACGAGTACTGCTTCGGCCCTTCGGTGCTCGTCGCACCGGTCACCGAGCTCGGTGCCCGCTCGCGCCGCGTCTACCTGCCTGCCGGTGCGACCTGGACCGACCCGTGGAGCGGCCAGACCAGCAAGGGCGGCGTGTGGCTCGACGCGGCCGCGCCCTTGGAGCGCATCCCCGTTTACCTTCGCGACGGCGCACGACTACCCCTGAAATGAGCCTTGCTTGGACGGGAGCGGCTGGCGATGCCAGGGGCGCCTGAGATAACAGCCACGCAGACAGGAGGAGCCGCTTCTGCCGCAGGACATCGACGCGGCGATCGAGGGCGCCGCGGCCGAAAACTCTTCCCCGGTCGCGTGTTGTTCCTGTTGCCTGCTGTCGTGTACCTCCTGGCGCTCTTCGGCTATCCAATCGTCTACGACATCCTCTTGAGCATTCGCCAGTCAAGCGTCATCACCTTCGTGCACAACACCGGTGGTTTTGTCGGCCTCACCAACTACCGGCTGGCGGTGACAAACCCGGTCCTTCCGGGCGTCGTATGGAACACGGCAATCTTCATGGTCGGCTCGATCGTCGTGCAGTTCAGTATCGGATTCCTGATCGCGCTGTTCTTCACCCGCCGCTTTCCCCTGAGCGGATTCCTGCGCTCGCTCATACTCGTCCCGTGGCTCCTACCCGGTGTTGTGACAGGAATCATCCTTCGCTTGATGTTCGACCCGAACATCGGCATGGTCAATCAGGTGCTCTCCAACCTGGGGCTCATCCACTCACCGATCGAGTGGTTCGCCAATACTCACCTGGCACTTCTGGTCATCGTGCTGGCCAACATCTGGATAGGGATCCCCTTTAACATGTTGCTTTTGCACGGCGGGCTCCAAGACATCCCCAATGAGCTCTACGAGGCGGCCCGAGTCGACGGCGCCGGGCGGCTGCGCACATTCCGCTCGATCACGTTGCCTGTCATGCGTCCGGTGATCGCCGTGGTGCTCGTCCTCGGCTTCATATACACGCTGAAGGCCTTCGACATTGTCATGATCATGACCGGCGGCGGCCCCATGAACGCCACCCAGTTGCTGTCCACATGGGCTTACACGCTGTCGTTCTACAACCTTGACTTCGGGCAGGGTGCCGCGGTCGGCACGCTCATGATGGTGATCTCCCTCATTTGTGCGTTCGCGTACGTGCGCACCTACAGGCGGGAGCTTCGGTCATGAGATACCGGCGCCGGAAGACAGTGATCTCCGCTTTCAATGTTGCGCTGGCACTGGTGATCGTCGCAGTCATGCTCCTGCCCCTTTACTGGGCCGTGGTCACCTCGCTCAAGACACTGCCGCAGTCCTATGCCACACCGACCGCCCTGTTCCCGCCGTCACCCACATTCGCTGCCTACTCACAGGTCCTGCACACCCAGGGAGGCTCCCTGCTCACGAGCTTCATCATCGCAATTGGCGCCACCACGCTTTCGCTGCTGATCTCGGTGCCGTCCGCGTATGCCCTGGCCAACTTCCGCTTTCGGGTCACCTGGCTCGTCACGTTGGCACTGCTCGTGGCCCAGACGATCCCCGGAATCGTGCTCGGGACCTCGTTGTTCAAGATCTTCGCCGGGCTTCACTTGCTCAACAGCTACCTCGGATTGATCATCGCCGACTCCACCTATTGCGTGCCCTTCTCGATCCTGGTCATACGGGCCTTCATGATCGGTTTGCCACACGAGCTCTTGGAGGCCGCGCGTGTCGACGGCGCGACACTTCTCGGTTCGCTGCTTAGGATTGTGATCCCCCTCAGCAGGCCCGCGATCCTGACAGCTGCCCTCTTCTCGTTCCTGTTCGCCTGGGGGGACTTCCTCTTTGCCCTGACGCTCAGCACCTCCAACACCGTCGTGCCGATGACGCTGAGCATCTACTCGTACATGGGTCAGTACACCTCACAGTGGCCCGACCTCATGGCCGCGGCTGTCTTCGCGGCCATCCCCTCGGCCATCCTGCTCATACTCGTCCAACAGGGAATCAAGGGCGGGATTGCCACTGCCGGTCTCAAGGGATGATCACAGTCCTCTTACACGGCGTTCGCGGGTGCTCGACGGTGAAGGCGAAACGGACCGTCCGAGCCAGAGTGATTGTGACCCACGCGGAGCGGGCGCGCTCGCCGCGCGCCGTCTTTCCCGGACACCTCACGCCAGTAGGTCATCCCGGACTGCGACGGTGTTTGGCACGGCCCGTCACAAGGCGTGGGAGCCGGCTCTGCTACCCTTCGATTCGACGGCTTCGGTCGTCCCGCTGCCTGCAGGGGAAGTCCGGTCAAACTCCGGCGCTGGCCCGCAACCGTAGGCGAGGCTCGTCCTCGCAAGCCGGGAACCCTGTCGGTGGTGAGTCCTACTAACCGTCGAGGAAAGCGGGGACTGGGAACCGGTTCGGCAGCGGATTCTCAGCGCTTCTCCGGGATCCAGTATCCGGGAGAGGACCCACATGCCAACCTTCGTCCGTCGGACCGGGCGAGCCTGCCTTGTCGCGACGTTGCTGGCCCTCGGTGCTACAGCCGTGCCGGCAGCGTCTGCCAACGCAACTGAAGCCGGGACGCACGCGTCCGTTTCACACCGAGCCCAGCCCGTGACCGCAGCCGCTGCCGGCGCTGGATGGATCGCCCGCGACCTCAGCTCCGGTGGGGCGATCGTCGACGCCATCTCGCACAAACCGAGCGCGGGCGACACGGCTGATGCCATATTGGCCCTCGTCGCAGCCGGCGACGGATCTGCTCAGGTAAAGGCAGCCACGCAATGGCTCGAGCACAACTTCAGCTCGTATGTAGCTGTAAAGGGCGTCGACAGTCCAGGTGCGCTCGGACTCGTAGTTCTCGCCGCGGTTGCAGCCGGGGCGGACGCCACCCGCTTCGGCGGGCAGAAGGGCGGCAATGACCTCATCGCCAGGCTTATGGCGACCGAGCAGATGCACGGCCCGTCCGCAGGGGTTTTCGGCAAGACGAGCTCTGCGAACGCATTCAGCCAGTCCCTCGCTGTCTTGGCGCTGGTCGCGGCGAAGGGCCCGACCACGGCGATTGGCCTCGGAGAGGCTTATCTCGCCGGCCGTCAGTGCACCGACGGTGGTTGGCAGTACTCGCTCACGACGCCCTGTGCCAAGCCAGATCCGAAGACCTATGCCGGGCCTGACACGAACTCGACTGCTCTTGCCGTCATGGCGATCGTAGGGGCGGGCGGACAATTCCCCCATGCTCCTCTGGGTTTCTTTGCTAGCTCACAGGAAACTGACGGGTCTTTCGGCTACTACGGCGTGTCGGGCGACGGTCAGCACGGTGACCCCGACTCGACGGCCGAGGTTGTCCAGGCGTTGATCGCTCTGCGAGCGATCAACGACAACCAGCTCGTGCGCAACGCCATCACCCCTGAGCGGGCTCTCGAGAACTTCCAGTACGGATGTGGCGCCCCGGCGAACGAGCGCGGCGAGTTCGCCTACGACGGAGCCCCGAGCCAGTACGCGACATTGCAGGCGGTGCCGGCCGTCGCCGCTGAGGCGCTCCCCATCGCTCCCCGCAGCCTGTCCGCCGCCGAGCCCAGTATCAGCTGCAGCGCGGGCTGAGACGACCTGAATGCGCCGCGGCTCGCGTGGTCGCATGACCGGAGACCGACCGGACCAAGCGAGGGGCCCGCGCCTGGTACCGAGGCGTGCCCCGGTCCAGCGCGTCACTCGGCTAGTCCTGAGGTCGGCGGCCGCCCTTGTCGTCGCGACCGCCGCCACCGTAGCAATAGTCATCGCGACCACAGCTCCCGCGCTGTCGCAGCGCGTAATGGCGCGTAAGGCCCAATCCCCAGAAAAGGCCTCGCCGACCTGCACGGTGCCTGCTCACATCGCCAAGGGCCAAATCGTCGTCGCTGTCGTCGCTGACTTCGGTGGGGAGAACGGCAAGGTCATCGTCACCTGCGTTCTCGTCAAGCCCGGGGTCAGCGGCGCGCAGGTCCTGCAGGCTCAGGCTGCCTTACTTGGGTACCCCTCTCCCCGCTATGCGGAGTCCGGCCTCTTGTGCGCCATCGACGGGTACCCGACGAGCGGTTGTGGGACCGAGACTGGGGCCCACTACGCCTACTGGGCCTACTGGCACGGCGGGAAGCGATGGCTGTACGCGAACGGAGGACCAGGGGAATCGAGGGTCATCAAAGGTGACGTCGAGGGGTGGAGATTCGAGCCCGACGGGAGCGCCACCCCTTCCGACCCGCCACCGCGGGCGGCATCCAGCGCGGCGGCGCTCGAGGTGCCGGCCAGGGCCGCCGCGTCGGCTACAACCACGTCCTCACCGTCGGGCGGCGACGCGGCCGGTCCGGTGAGCGGCGAACGGAGGGCGACGACCGCGGTCCCCTTTGTCATAAGCGTCGTCTTCATCCTCATCATCGGCGCCGCGGCAATGCTCCGCTCCCGGCGCGCGAACCGTCGCGGCAACTAGATGCTGAGAACCCGCCTCCAGCCGTTGCACCCGATCGCGTGGTGGTGCTGGGCGGGGACGCTGGCCGCCGCCGCCAGTCGGACGACCAACCCGGTACTTCTCGGACTCGTCCTGGCAGTGGTCGCCTGGGTCGTCACCACGCGGCGCAACAACAGCCCGTGGGCCCGCTCGTTCGGTGCCCTCCTGCGACTCGGCCTGTTCGTCATCGCCATCCGTGTCACCGTCCAGGTCCTGTTCGGTGACCGTGTGCCCGGTGCAACGTGGTTCAGCCTTCCCTCGGTCCCGCTACCGTCATGGGCCGCAGGCGTCACGATCGGTGGGCCCGTGACCGCTCAGGCAGTGATCGGCGCCTTCTGCCAGGGCCTCCAGATCGCCGTGATCCTGGCGTGTTTCGGCGCGGCGAACTCCCTGGCAAGCTCCTTCCGGCTCTTGCGGTGCGTGCCGGCGGGCCTCTACGAGGTAGCCGTGGCGGTGACGGTGGCGATCACCTTCACCCCACAGGTCGTGTTGTCGATCGCCCGCGTCCGGGACGCCCGGCGCCTGAGGGGCCGAGCCACGAGCGGCCTCAGGGGCTGGCGCGGCCTGGCCGTGCCCGTTCTCGACGGAGCTCTCGAGCGTTCAATGGCGCTTGCCGCTTCGATGGACGCCCGCGGTTTCGGGCGACGTTCCACTTCTCCCGGCCGCCGTCGGGCCACCGCCGCGGCCACGCTCGCAGGCCTCGTCGGGCTCGGGATCGGCCTGTTCCAGGTTCTCGACTCCGGCTCGGCCTCGGGGATCGGTCTCGCTGTGGTCCTCGTCGGAGGCGGCCTCGTCATCGGGGGCCTCGTCGCATCGTCGCACGGCTCGAGGAGCCGTTACCGGCCCGACCGCTGGCTCGCCGCCGAATGGCTTGTCGTCCTGGCGGGGCTCGCGGCCGTCGCCGGGGTGGTGGCCACAGGAAGCAACGACCCGAATTCACTTGTGCAGCCGCTCTATCCCCTCGCCCTGCCGGCGGGCCCGGTCGCCGCCCTCGCCGGCATCCTGCTCGCCGCCGTGCCCTCGGCCATCGCCCCGGTGCCGGTGCCGGCACGCCCCAAGCTCACCGAGGCGCTGGCGTGATCGCCTTCGACCGCGTCACGGTCACCTATCCGGGCGTCGCGGTACCCGCCCTAGAAGACGTGAGCCTCACGATCGAGGAAGGCCATCTCGCCCTCGTCATCGGGCCTACGGGGTCAGGCAAGTCGACTCTCCTCCGCTGCGTGAACGGCCTTGTGCCACATTTCTCCGGGGGCAGCCTCAGCGGGACAGTGACAGTCGACGGGCGCAGCACCGAGCATTACCGTCCCCGCGACCTCGCCGACGCCGTCGGCTATGTCGGCCAGGACCCGGATGCGAGCTTTGTCGCTGACACCGTCGAGGACGAGCTCGCCTATGCCATGGAGAACCTCGGCGTGGAGCCGGCGACGATGCGCCGACGCGTGGAGGACGTACTGGACGCCTTGAACCTGCATGCGCTGCGCCAACGGGCCATCACGACGCTGTCAGGCGGCCAACGCCAGCGGGTCGCCATCGGCGCCGCCTTCACCGCCGCGCCCCGCGCCCTTGTGCTCGACGAGCCGACTTCCTCCCTCGATCCGGTCTCGGCCGAGGAGGTGCTTGCGTCTCTGGCGCGCCTGGTCCATGACCAGGGCACGACCATCCTCGTCGCCGAACACCGCCTGGAGCGCATCGTCCAGTTCGCGGATGTCGTCGTCGAGATCGGTACCCGCCCTGGTGGCGTGCGCAGCGGCTCACCCGCTTCCATCTTCGCCACCGCTGAGCTGGCGCCACCTGTCGTCCGCCTCTCCCGTGTGGCCGGATGGTCGCCTGTCCCGCTCTCGGTGCGGGACGCCCGCCGACACGCGCCGGGAATGCGTCACCGCCTCGAACAACGCCGCCAGGAGCGAGAGCCGGCGCCTCGGGGCGACCGCGTGGCCCAGGTCAAGAACCTCACCGCAGCCTACGGGCCGATCCCGGCGCTGGCCGACGTCAGCCTCGAGTTCCACGAGGGCGAGGTGATGGCGATCATGGGAAGAAACGGGGCCGGGAAGTCCACCCTTCTCCACCACCTCGTCGGGCTCCGCCGCGCCCAACGAGGCTCGGTGGAGGTCCTCGGGCGCGCTCCGGCGACGCTCGCCGCCTCCGAGGCGATACGCCTGGTCGGCCTCGTGCCCCAAGACCCCGGAGCGCTCCTGTGCGCCGAGACCGTGGCGGGCGAATGCAGGGACGCCGATCGCGACGGCGGCCTGTTTGAGGGGGCGACACGTGCTGTTCTCGAGTCGATAGTCACAGGCATCCCTGACGACAGGCACCCGAAGGACCTCTCGGAAGGTCAGCGCCTCGCCCTCGCGCTGGCGATAGTGCTGGCACCCGAGCCACCGCTCCTCTTGCTCGACGAGCCCACCCGGGGACTCGACTACGGCGCCAAGGAGCGCCTGTCCCGCCAGCTCCGCCTGCTCGCGGCCCGTGGCCACTGCGTGGTCGTGGCGACTCATGACGTCGAACTTGTGGCGGAGGTCGCCGACAGGGTCGTCGTCCTGGCGGACGGTGAGGTGATCACGGACGGCCCAACCCGCTCGGTGGTCTGCCATTCGGCCGGCCTCGCCTCCCAGGTGGCCCGGATCCTCGCCCCGGCTGAGTGGCTCACCGTGGAGGAGGTCGCCGCTGCGCTCACCGAGCGAGGCTTGCGAGACGGGACGGGGTCGTGAGAGTCTCCCACGCACGCAGACCCGTCGGTCTCGACCACTTCGGCTCTCTTGCCATCGTCATCGCGTCGGCCATCGGGGCGGTCGCGTTCCTCTGGCCCCTTTTCATCCCGGCACGAGCGTCGCTGAACCAGGCTCACGCCGGCGATGCGCCCTGGATCGTCGCCGCACTGCTTCCCCTGCTGCTCGTCGCGGTGCTCGGCGAGTTCAACTCTGGCGGCATGGACGCAAAGGGCGTCGCCATGCTCGGGGTGCTCGGAGCCTGCGGCGCCGCACTGCGGCTCCCCTCCGGCGGGGCGGCCGGGTTCGAACCCGTCTTCTTCCTCTTGTTCCCGGCGGGCTACGTGCTCGGACGCCATTTCGGCTTCCTGCTTGGTGCTCTTACCCTGTTCGCCTCCGCCCTTGTCACCGGCGGCGTCGGCCCATGGTTGCCGTTCCAGATGATGGCGGCCGCCTGGATGGGTTACGGCGCTGGCTGCCTGCCGCACCTGCGGGGCCGTCGTGAGCTGGTCGTGCTGGCGGCGTACGCGGCCTTTGCATGCCTTGCCTACGGATTGCTGATGAACTTGTGGTTCTGGCCCTTCGGTGCCGGCACGGCCACGAGCCTCTCCTTCCAACCCGGATCCTCCGTGGCTCACAACCTGGTCCGGTTTCTCTTGTTCGATGCTTCGACCTCGTTAGGGTTCGATCTGCCCCGCGCCGCGCTGAACGCCGGGCTGATCCTGGTCGCGGGACGCCCCGTGCTGGCGGCGCTGCGTCGAGCCAGTCACCGTGCCGCCTTCGGCGCCCCGGTCGAGATCTCGTCCCACGTGCTGGACACCCGGCCGGGCCCCTGATCACAGAGAAGCAGGCCTTTCCCCCGGCACTTGGTCATCTACCCGATGCGTCACGACGATCATGTAGCCCGGACCCTCGCTTGTGTCGACCGAGCTCAGGGTGAGCTCCGCGGGATCCATTTCGTCGAGGTCGAGCCCGAACGCCTTGACGAGCTCCGCCAGCTCGCCGTAGCCGCCCTCGTAGTCATCGGGCCGTAGTCCCTTGCGCACCACCTGGGCCGACCACTGCTTGCCGACCGGCAGCACGGACAAGCCCGGCCTTTTTCGCCATGACCCGGCTGTGCCACCGGTCGGTGTGATCAGCCTGCCTTCACGCCTGGTTTGGCCGGAAAGCAACTGGAGGACCTGGGGACGCACCCGCGACAAGTCGGCACCCAGGCTCACGAGGACCCGAGCCGCCATGCCGTCGCCCTCGCGAACCAGGCCCAACAGGATGTGCTCGGTGCCGATGTAGTTGTGGCCGAGTTGCAGCGCCTCGCGCAGCGACAGCTCGAGAACCTTCTTCGCACGGGGCGTGAACGGTGGCGCGTCCGTCGGGACCGAGCCCGCGGGTCCGATGGCCTCCTCGACCTTCTCGCGCGCGGCATCGAGCGAGATGCCGAGGGACTCGAGCGTCTGGGCAGCGACGCCCTCGCCCTCGTGGATCAGGCCGAGCAGGATGTGCTCGGTACCGATGAAGTTGTGGTTCAAGAGGCGTGCTTCCTCTTGAGCCAGGACCAATACCCTGCGTGCCCGATCAGTGAATCGCTCGAACATTCGCCCCCAGCGCTATCTACACAGGGTTGTTCTGGTCGCCGGTCGCCACCAGCGCAGCTCCATCGCCTGATGGCCCTTGGAGCCGCTTGGTCAGGGCCTCCGGGACGCCTCCTCTTACCGCCTCGTAGATCGAGTAGCCCTGGGTGACAAGGTTCGTGATCAGATCTGTCACGCCTTCAGTGCCGTTTACGAGGACTATGTTCGCCCCGCTCAGGCCCTTGGCCGCTGCCTCCACCAGAGCCGGCAGCTGCTCGACGATCCTGTTGGCTGCGATCAGCGCCTGATTGCCTCCCGCCAGCGCCTCCGCTCTCGCCTTTATGGCGTCCCGGTCGGCCTCGGCGAGGCGGATCGTGCGGTAGGCGTCGGCGTCGGCCGGCTTCTCGACCTCGGCGATGAGGTCCTTCTCTCGCTTTTGCGCCTGCAGGGCAGCCAGCCGCGTCTGCTCCTCTGTCACCTGCTGGGCCGCTTTGGCC
Source organism: Acidimicrobiales bacterium (assembly GCA_050012675.1). Classification (GTDB taxonomy): domain Bacteria; phylum Actinomycetota; class Acidimicrobiia; order Acidimicrobiales; family Bog-793; genus Fen-455. The sequence goes on along the minus strand of JBEKGS010000042.1, from coordinate 8,920 downwards.
TGGGCCAACGGACCGGCCTGGCTCGCGGCCGCCTGGGCCTGTTCGATCTCGGCCCGGTAACCCGCCTGCTTGATCTCGGCTTCGCGCACGAATCCCGCCTTCAGGGCGTTCGCCTCCTGCTCCTTTTCTGTGGCCGCTTGGTCAGCCTGTGCTGCGGCGATGCGAGCGTCGCGAGCGACGGCTGCCGCGTGCGGAGCAGCGAGGTTGTTGATGTATCCCGTCGCGTCCTTGATCTCTTGGATCTGGAAGGCATCGATCACGAGACCGAGTTTCTCCATCTCGTCGGTCGATGCCGCCTTGACCTCTTGAGCGACGCGGTTGCGGTCGCCGATGATCTCTTCGACCGTGAGACCGCCAACGATCGAGCGCAGGTGCCCGGCAAGGACCTGCGCGGTCAGCCGTTCCATGCCCTGCTGTTGGTCGAGGAAGCGGCGCGCCGCGTTGGCGATCGAGGAGCTGTCGTCGCCGACCTTGAACACCGCCACAGCCTCGACAGTCAGCGGAATGCGGAGCTTGGTGACACAACTCTCGGAGATGAGCGCTTCCCGCAAGTCCAAAGAGAGCCAACGAGCCTTGTTCTTCCAAGGTAGGACGAAAGCCCCTTTGCCCGTCACGATGCGGAACTGGCCGCCATCGGTGCCGTGCCTGGATCCCGACACCACCATCGCCTCGTTCGGCGATGGGATCCTGTAGAAGAACATTCCGGCTTCTTTCTCCCGGCGGATCAGCAGCTCGTCACAAGCAGTGTCCGCGACGACAGCTGCTCGACGACGACAATACGAGTGTTCACCGCGAGCGGCTCTTCACTTTCAGTGTACGCCGTGTATGCCTCCGATCCTCCTCGGATTTGGATTATTACCTCGCCCGGGACGCCCTGGGAGATAGGCACTGAGACACGACCCATCCTCCCAACGGCGTCCTCGTTCGGCCCACCGACGTCCACGTCCATCTCCTCGACTGCTCCTCCTGGTGATGCGGGGACCTGCATACCGCGTCCAACTAACAGGCTTGAGACGACTCTTCCGATCGATACCAGGCAAGCGTACTTGTCGCCCGGCGTCAGACCCTCGGGCCTGATGGAAGCACGCTCCCGAGGTCTTGACTACTAAGGACGCCGCCCCTCAGCACCCACCAAGGTCTTGAGATATCCGCCCCGTTGGTACCCGTCTATCCTGTTCCTATGATGTCCCATCATCATGCGGCACCGACTCATATGGCGCAGGTACGTACCCCGCCGCATATTTGAAATACCAGCTGCAAGTGCCTCAATTGCGCCGAACGTAGCCCGCTTCCCCTGGCCTCACCCCGCCAGACGGACGAAACCGCGTTGTCAGTCGCTCAACCTTGCAAGGACCGGACGGCTTCGACATCGCTCGTTATCTGTGCGACGAGCTCGTCCTCGGTGCGAAAGCCGAGCTGGTCTCGCAGACGCGTCCCGAGCTCCACACGGACCTTCTCGCCGTAGAGGTTTGCGTCGAAGTCGAGAAGGTACGCCTCGAGAAGCCTCTCGCCTGCCGCGTAGTAATGGGGACGGCGACCGACCGAGACGGCGGCGAGATGCCTGGTGCCGTCCTCGAGCTCGACCACGCCCGCATAGACACCGTCGGCCAGATTCACGTCCGCACCGAGCCTGACGTTGGCCGTCGGGAAGCCGAGCCTGCGGCCCCGATGGTCGCCCACGGCCACGATCCCCTCGACAGAAGAATCCACCTCCCAGAACCTAACGTCGCCGACAGGGCACGATGTTGAAACAGGCGAGCGGAGACACCCGCATCAGGTACATACTCTGCGCGTGACTTTTGTGACCAACTCGAGGTTCCGCGCCAGAGCCGTCGACCACCTCGCCGTGGCGATCGGCACCACCAAGGGACTCTTCTTCGTGAGCGACAGCACCGTGGACGGGCCCTTGCTGCCCGCAAATGCCGTGCTGGCATTTGCGCAGCTCCCCAGCGGCCGCCTTCTCGCGGCCACCACGGACCCCCGCTTAGGCCCATGCGTTCGTGTGAGCGACGACGGGGGGCTCGCCTGGGACGAACCGGGGGCGCGACAGGTGGCGTTCCCGGCTGACGCGGAAACCGCCATCGCCTCGCTGTGGCACCTCCATGCCGATCGGAGGCCCGCCGCGAGCGAGACCGTCTGGGCGGGAGTCGAGCCGGCGGCACTGTTCCGCTCCGACGACGGCGGTGACAGTTTCGAGCTCGTCCCCGGCCTTTGGGAGCACCCTGACCGGCCAGATTGGGAGCCTGGCTCGGAAGGGCTCGCCCTGCACTCGGTGGTCACCCACCCGGAGCGGCCCGACCGCGTCATCGTCGCGGTCTCCACCGCTGGCGTATATCGCTCGGACGACAACGGGACTACGTGGCAGGCCCGCAACCAAGGCATCGAGGCCCGGCTCGGGCCCGGGGCGCTGCCCAAGTCCGGCCAGTGCGTGCACAAGCTTGCTGTGGACGCATTGGACCCCGACGTCCTATGGGCACAGACCCACTCGGGTATCTACAGATCCGTCGATGCCGGTGACCACTGGGAGTCCGTCGGCCATGTCGGCGAGCCCGACGGCCTTCCTTCAGACTTCGGCTTCCCCATCGTCTCCCACCCCGAAGAGCCTGACACCGCCTACGTAGTACCTCTCGAGTCAGACGTCTACCCCTTTACGCCCGAAGGCCGGTGCCGCGTCTACCGAACGACGAACGGCGGCCTCAGCTGGGAGGCGTTGTCGGAAGGCCTTCCGCGTAGCAACGCGCACGTCACCGTCTTGGGCGATGCGTTCACCGTCGGCGCCGGCCAGCCCTGCCCGCTCGTGTTCGGGTCCAAGTCCGGGCACGTCTTCGCCTCGGTGGACTCCGGTGAGTCCTGGCGGCTCGTCACGTCCTACCTGCCCCCTATCTTGTGCGTGCGCGTCCTCGAGTGACGTGAGCGCCTGTCCCCCGCTGCCTCGCGCTTGTACAGATCCCGTTCCGACCCGGTGGGTCGACAACTGAGTCAGGCTCCCCCGTTTGCAGGAGGCAACATTGAAACTGCGTATCTTCACTGAGCCCCAGCAGGGCGCGAGCTATGAACAGCTGCTCGCCGTCGCCCGTTGCGCCGAGGAGTGCGGGTTCGACGCGTTCTTCCGCTCGGACCATTACCTCAAGATGGGTGAGGTAGACGGGCGACCCGGTCCGACCGACGCGTGGATAACCCTCGCCGGCCTGGCTCGAGATACCGAGAGGATCCGCCTCGGGACTCTTTTGAGCGCGGCGACTTTCCGGCTCCCTGCGCAGCTCGCCGTCATCGTCGCTCAGGTGGACGCGATGAGCGGCGGCCGGGTCGAGCTCGGGCTCGGCGCAGGGTGGTTCGAGGAGGAGCACCGCGCCTTTGGCATTCCGTTCCCCGCCGCGGTCGGCGAGCGGTTCGATCGGCTCGAGGAGCAGCTCGAGATCGTGTCGGGTATGTGGGCGGCCGAACAGGGTCACTACTCGTTCTCGGGCGCGCACTACCAGATCGTGGACAATGCTGGCCTTCCCAAGCCGGCCCAAAGACCGCGACCGCCCATCATCGTCGGAGGCAAAGGCCTGCGACGTACCCCGGCCATCGCGGCTCGTTTCGCCGACGAGTGCAACGTCTCGTTCGCCCCCACAGAGCACTGCGCCAGCCTGTTTGCTGCACTGGACGATGCGTGCGTCCGCATAGGCCGTGACCCTTCGACGATCCGCAGATCCGCGGCAGTAGTGGTGTGTGCGGGTCGCAACGACAACGCGATCGCTGCTCGGGCGGCCGCCATCGGGCGCGAGGTCGACGAGCTTCGCCGCAACGGAGCCACCGGCACCGCGGCGGAAGTGGCCGAGCGACTCCGGCTTTACGGCGCGACTGGAGCAACGACGATCTATCTCCAGATCCTGGACCTTTCCGATCTCGACCATCTTCGCTTCATCGCCGAGGAAGTTGCACCCCTCCTCGGCGAAGCAGGCAAGCCCTAGAAGTCGCAGGGTGCAGCTCGGGCAATGTTCGACATCGTGACCAGAAACCGACCAGGGAGAGACCGATGAACGACCGAGAGCTCCACAAGCGCATCGCCGATCTCGTCGCGGAAGAACGCGAGCTCGAGGAAGGCCACATCGGGACCCGCGCGACCCCCGAGCAGGACCAGCGCCTGCGCGAGCTCCGGGAGGCTCTCGATCAGACTTGGGACCTCCTGCGGCAACGGCGTGCTCGCCGAGAGTTCAACCAGGACATCACGGCTGCGAGCCCCCGGCCGCCTGAGATTGTCGAGGGTTACCAGCAGTAGGGCTGCTCCCCCGTCGGCTCGGCACGGACACCGACCGCAGGGGGCCGGCTTGACGCTCCTGTCTGATCTCGCGAGAGTGGTCATGTGAGCCTGCCACGTCCGCTTGTCCCCGGCAGGCTCGCAAACCGAGATCTGACGAAGGCCCTAAGCCTCCGTCCAGGCGACGCCCGGTTCGCCACAGCAACGTGACTGAGAGCCGAACACGGGCGCGGCGGCCTTCGCGCCGAGGCGAGCGACCAACCGCCGCCGGTTTGCGGAGACCGAGATCCTCGTCATGAACAAGGAACCGACGGCGGTGCCACGGAACCTTGCAGCCCAGCCCGGGATCACGTCCCACACTGGCCTGGCCATGGTCGTGGTCATGACCGGTGTGCTCATCACGGCCGTCGACACGACAATCGTCGTGCTCGCCCTGCCGGAGATCGAACGCGGGCTGCACGTGGCTCTCTCGTCAGTCATCTGGGTCGTCATCGGCTACCTGCTGGTCATAACCCTGCTCGCAACCCAGGTCGGCCGGCTCGGGGACATGTTCGGCCGGGTGCGCATGTACGAGATGGGCTTTCTCGTGTTCATCCTCGGCTCGCTCGCCTGCGCGCTCGCCTGGAACGAGTCGGCCATAATCGGCTTTCGGATCCTTCAGGGCATCGGTGGAGCTTTCGTCACCGCGAACAGCGGTGCTGTGATCGCCGATCTCTACCCGCCTGAGCGCCGCGGCCGTGCCTACGGCTACAACTCGATCGGCTGGAGCCTCGGGGCAGTCCTCGGGATCGTGGTCGGGGGCCTCATCGTCACGTACATCTCGTGGCGCTGGATCTTCTGGATCAACGTGCCGATCGGCACGGCCGCGCTCGTACTGGCCACGAGGGTGCTTCACGATCACGGCAAACGGGCCCGGCGCCATTTCGACTTCGCGGGCATGGTCACCCTCGGCCTCGGGCTTTTCGGTGTGCTCTGGGCCATGACCACCCTGGCCACGTCCAGTTTCGACGCATCGGTTGCCGGCTACCTGATCGGCGGGGCCGTTCTCATCTGCGTCTTTGTCGTCGTCGAGCTGCGGCAGGCCGAGCCCATGCTCCACTTGTCCCTGTTCAAGATCCCGACGCTCGCACCCTCGTTGCTCGCCGCCTTGTTCCAGGGACTCGCCAACTTCGCCGTGCTTTTCCTGGTCATCATGTACCTCCAAGGCCCCCGAGGGCTTTCCCCGATCCACGCCTCGTTGTTGTTGGTACCCGGTTACGTGGTCGGCTCGGGCGTCGGACCTTACGCGGGCCGCATGGCCGACCGGTTGGGACCTGTCATTCCCGCGACCGTCGGGCTCGCCATCCAGGTGATCGCCCTCCTGCTGTACGCGCAGCTCTCGACCGGGAGCGGGCTGTGGCTGGTGGTACTCGCTAGCGTCGTAAACGGGATCGGGGCGAGCTCCTTCTTCCCCGCCAACAACTCGGCGGTGATGAAGGCCTCACCGCCGGAGGTGTTCGGTATCTCCTCTGGGATGCTTCGGACCTTCGCCAACATCGGCATGGTCTTCTCGTTCTCGGTGGCGATCCTCGTCGCCTCCCGCTCGATCTCCAAGCACCTGGCCTTTGCCATCTTCGTCGGCACGACGACCCTGCACGGCCACCTTGCCGCCGCCTTCACCACGGGCCTGCACGCGGCCTTCTACGCCTCGATGGCCTTCATGGCACTCGCCGCTTTGCTGTCGGCCACGCGGGCCAGGAACGCACGGAGGCTTCCGACACCGAACCGCTGAGTCGGCGATTTCCCTCTATGAGCAACCGCTCGTGGAGCCGCAGCTCGGGCAGGCATAACAGGAGCCGGCGCGCTGCATGACGTTGCCGCAGGCGTAGCAGAAGGGGGCGTCCTTGCTCTCTATCTGGCCCGGCTGCCTGAGCTGTTCTGTCCCGGACGGGCGACGAGCGGCCGCGGCGTCCCCCCCGGCACCGAACCGTTCGCGATCGGTCCGCTCAGCGTCTCCCTCGTCGACGTCCTCGAGACCGGGCAGTGTCGGTTGGGTCCGTTCCCCCGTCGAGAGCACTCCGAGCTCGAGTCGCTCGTCAAAGCTCAAATAGTCAAGCGCCAGACGCCTGAATATGTAGTCGACGAGGCTCGAAGCCAGCCGCAGCTCCGGGTCGTCGGTGATCCCTGCCGGCTCGAAGCGGAGGTTCGTGTACTTGCGGACGAACGTCGACATCGGCACGCCATGCTGGAGCCCGAGGCTGACGGCGATCGAGAAGGCGTCCATGACTCCCGACAAGGTCGATCCCTGCTTGGAGACCTTCATGAAGACCTCGCCGGGGCGACCATCCTCGTACTCACCAACGGTGACGTAGCCCTCACAGTCGGCCACCCGGAAGGCAAAGGTGTTCGAACGGCGCTTGCGGGGCAGCCTTGTCCGTGTGGTCGTGGCCGGAGCGACCACGTGCTTTTGCTGCAGTGCGCCCTCGAGCTCTGCGATCCGCTCGAGCAGGGCGCCCTCGCGCACATGCGCATCCGGCACGGCCTGCGGCGAGCCATCGTCCTCGGTGCGAAGGGATGCCTCAGCGTCTGCCGACTTGGTCGTCGCCAGTGGCTGGGCCACCTTGCAGTTGTCGCGATAGATGGCGACCGCTTTGAGGCCCATCCGCCAGGCGTCGATGTGCAGCTGCTCGACTTCTTCGACCGTGGCCTGCTCGGGAAGGTTCACCGTCTTGGAAATGGCACCGGAGATGAAGGGCTGTGCCGCGGCCATCATCTTCACGTGTCCGAGGTAGTGGATCGTGTTGTCACCCATCGAGCACGCGAAGACCGGCAGGTGGCTCGCCTTGAGCTTCGGCGCCCCCACGATCGTCTTGTGCTCGTCTATGTAGGCGACGATCTCGTCGATCTCCTCGGAGCTGTAGCCGAGGCGCCCGAGCGCTCGGGGAACGGTCTGGTTGACGATGGACATCGTGCCGCCGCCGACGAGCTTCTTCGTCTTCACGAGCCCGAGGTCGGGTTCGATGCCGGTCGTATCGCAGTCCATGAGGAACGAGATCGTCCCCGTGGGAGCCAGCACCGTCGCTTGCGAGTTGCGCACGCCGTAGGCCTCGGCGAGCTCCACTGCGGCGTCCCAGGCCTCCTGCGCAGTGCAGAGAAGCTCCGTCGGCACCAACTCCTCGTCGATCTTGGCCACCTCGCGCCGATGCATCCGCAGCACGTCCAGCATGGGACCGGCGTTCTCGTGGAACCCGGCGAACGGTCCCATCCTCGCGGCCGTCCGCGCCGAGGTCACGTAAGCCGCGCCTGTCATGAGAGCCGTGATCGCCGCGGCGGTGGCCCGGCCCTCGTCCGAGTCGTAGGGCACGCCCTGGGCCATGAGAAGCGCCCCCAGGTTGGCGTAGCCGAGGCCCAGCTCTCTGAACCGGCGGGTGGTGTCGGCGATCTTGGCCGTCGGGTAGTCGGCGTTGCCGACGAGGATCTCCTGAGCAGTGAACACGACGGTGACAGCGGCCTCGAACGCCTTGGCGTCGAAGGTGTCGTCGTCGTTCAGGAATCGCATGAGATTGAGGCTGGCGAGATTGCAGCTGCTGTTGTCCAGGTGAACGTATTCCGAGCATGGGTTGCTCGCCGAGATCCGGCCGGTGTTCGGCGCCGTGTGCCACTTGTTGATCGTCGTGTCGAACTGCAGACCGGGATCGGCACACTCCCAGGCGGCCTCGGCGATCTGACGGAAAAGGTCTCGTGCCCTGACGGTCTGTACCACCGCGCTCGTCGTGCGGCTGAGCAGGTGCCAGTCGGCGTCGTCCAACACCGCCTGCATGAACTCGTCGCTCACCCGTACCGAGTTGTTGGCGTTCTGGTACTGAACAGACTGACTGTCCCTGCCATCTAGGTCCATGTCGAAACCGGCCTGTGCCAGCACACGCGCCTTGCGTTCCTCACGGGCCTTGCACCAGATGAACTCCTGGATGTCCGGATGATCGGCGTCCAGGATCACCATCTTCGCGGCACGACGGGTCTTGCCTCCGGACTTGATCGTCCCTGCCGAGGCGTCCGCCCCGCGCATGAAGCTCACCGGCCCCGAAGCAGTCCCGCCCCCGTTCAGAAGCTCCTTGGAGGACCGGATGTTCGACAGGTTGACGCCTGCTCCCGAACCACCCTTGAAGATCGTGCCCTCCTCGACGTACCAGTTGAGAATGGAGGCCATCGAGTCCTCGACACCGAGGATGAAGCACGCGGCAGCCTGCTGAGGCACACCTTCGACGCCGATGTTGAACCAGACCGGTGAGTTGAAGGCCGCCTTTTGCTGCACCACGAGGTGCTTGAGCTCGTCGCTGAACACCTCCGCCTCGGCCGCGTCGACGAAGTATCCGTCCTTGAGGCCCCATGCCGTGATCGTGTCCACCACGCGGTCGACCACCTGTCGCAGCGAGGACTCCCGTCCCGGCATGCCGACTGTGCCACGGAAGTACTTCTGAGCAAGGATGTTCGTCGCGTTCAGACTCCAAGTCGAGGGCACTTCCACGCCGAGCTGCTCGAATGCGACAACCCCGGTGCGGTAGTCGCTGATACGGGAGTCGCGGTGCTCCCAGGCAACCTCGTCGTAGGGATGACGCGACTCTGTGGTGAAGTACCGCTGGATGCCGATTCCGAGGCGCTCTCCTGCAACGGCCATTGACTGGTTCCCTCCTTGGCGGA
>JBEKGS010000041.1:0-38916 GCA_050012675.1 Acidimicrobiales bacterium | reverse complement strand
GCTCGCTACCGGTGGCTCGCTCAAGCTCGAGACCTTCCAGCCCACGGGCGCGTTCAAGGTGCGCGGCGGGCTCGCCGGCGTTTCCGCCTTGCAACGGGGTCAGAGGGCTGTGACCGCGAGCGCCGGGAACCACGGTCTCGGCGTCGCCTGGGCATCGGCCCGTCTCGGCCGTCAGGCGACCATCGTCGTTCCGGAGCATTCCTCAGCCGCGAAGCTGGCCGCGCTTCGCACCTACCCGATCGAGCTCGTCGAGCACGGCGCGGACTACGAGGCAGCCGAGAAGTACGCGCTGGAGCTCGCAGCCATGGAGACGGTCTCGTTCGTTTCTGCGTACAACGACCCGAGCGTCATCGCCGGACAGGCGACGATCGGGCGCGAGCTCGACACCCAGGCGCCCGGCGAACTGACCGTGGTCGTCCCTGTCGGCGGGGGCGGTCTTCTTGCTGGGCTCGCGCTATGGGCGCGGTCGCGCCCGGGCGTCCGTCTCGCCGGCGTCGAGTCTTCCGAGTCCCGCGGGATCTCCGCCGCGGTCGCTGCCGGTCACATAGTTCATGTGCCGGTCGGCGACACGATCGCGGACGGGCTGGCGGGAAACCTCGAAAGTGGCTCGGTAACTGTGGGCCTCGTCTCCGGGGCACAGCTTGTTGCCGTCGACGATGACGAGCTGCGTGCGGCGATGCGCTGGCTGTTCGCCAATCACGGCCTTGTCAGCGAGGGCTCGGGCGCAGCCGGCGTCGCCGCGGTGCTGAACGGCAAGATCGACGTCGCCGGGCGGCTCGTGGTCGTGGTCACCGGCCGCAACATCGCGGCAGATCGTTTCGCACAGATCCTTCAGGGCAAGTGAGCGACCGCAGACGCCTCCCGCCATCGCGGGATCCGCTCAGTAACGGTAGGCGTCCGACTTGTACGGGCCCTCGACCGGCACGCCGATGTACTCGGCCTGCTCTTGGGTCAGCGTCGTGAGGTGCACCCCGAGAGCCTCCAGGTGCAGACGCGCGACTTTTTCGTCGAGGTGCTTGGGCAGGACGTAGACCTTGGGCTCGTAGTCCTGCGGCTTGGTGAACAGCTCGATCTGTGCCATGACCTGGTTCGTGAACGAGTTGGACATCACAAAGCTCGGGTGCCCCGTGGCACATCCGAGGTTCAAGAGCCTGCCCTCGGCCAGGATGATCACGGCGTGGCCGTCGGGGAACACCCACTTGTCGACCTGTGGCTTGATGTTCACCCGCTCGACGCCGGGCACCTTCGCCAGCCCCGCCATGTCGATCTCGTTGTCGAAGTGGCCGATGTTGCCGACGATCGCCTGGTGCTTCATCCGGCCCATGTGCTCGGCGGTGATGACCGCCTTGTTGCCCGTCGCGCTCACGAAGATGTCCGCCGACTCGACGACCTCCTCGACGGTCACGACCTGGTAGCCGTCCATCGCCGCCTGGAGAGCGCAGATCGGGTCGATCTCGGAGACGACCACTCTGGCGCCCTGGCCTCTCAGCGACTCGGCACAGCCCTTGCCGACGTCGCCGTAGCCGCAGACGAGTGCCACCTTGCCTCCGATGAGCACGTCCGTCGCACGGTTGATGCCGTCGATTAGCGAGTGGCGGCAGCCGTACTTGTTGTCGAACTTCGACTTGGTGACCGAGTCGTTCACGTTGATGGCCGGGAACAGCAGCTCGCCGCTCTCCTGCATCTGGTAGAGCCGGTGGACGCCCGTGGTCGTCTCCTCGGTCACCCCCTTTATGTGGTTGGCGATGTCGGTCCACCGCCGCGGGTCCTCGGTGAGCGAGCGCTCGAGGAGGCGGAGGATGACGGCGAGCTCTTCGCTCTCCGCTTTGGCCGGGGCGGGCACTGCGCCCGACTTCTCGAACTCGACTCCCTTGTGCACGAGCAGGGTCGCATCCCCGCCGTCGTCGAGGATCATGTTCGGGCCGCCGCCGTCGGGCCAGCGCAGCATCTGCTCGGTGCAGTGCCAGTACTCCTCCAGTGTCTCGCCCTTCCAGGCGAACACGGGCACACCGCGCGGGTCGGTCGGCGAGCCGTTAGGGCCCACCACAACCGCGGCGGCCGCGTGGTCCTGGGTGGAGAAGATGTTGCAGGAGGCCCAGCGAACCTCGGCGCCGAGAGCGACGAGCGACTCGATCAGCACGGCGGTCTGCACCGTCATGTGCAAAGAGCCCGAGATCCGGGCGCCCTTGAGCGGCTGGGCCGCCGCCTGTTCGCGCCGGATCGCCATCAAGCCGGGCATCTCGTGCTCGGCAAGCTCGATCTCCTTACGGCCGAACTCGGCCAGGGCGAGGTCGGCCACTTTGAATTCGAAGCTCATGCGATCTCCTTGCTCCGCTCGGCCGCGTCCGCGACCGGCTCGTTACCCCAGCAGGCCGTATTGGCGGCCAGCAATTGCGTGTGCTTCTCCTGCTCGAAGGCGAGCCACTCGCCCGGGTCCACCTCGGCCGGCCGGACTGCCTTGGTGCTGAACCAGGCGTCGAGGCCTTCGCGGAGGTGCGCGTCGTCGCGCAGGCGAAGAGCAAAGCCCACGTCACTCAGCTCGATTCCGAAGGCTTCGAGAAGTTCGCGCAACGTCCGGAGGCGCTGCAGCTCGGCGGGACCGTAGAGGCGGTAGCCCGAAGGCGAACGCCGCGGGGCCACGAGACCGGCCTCCTCGATGTAGCGCAGCATCCGTGCCGACCAACCGGTCGTGGCCGCCGCCTCGTGGATGGTCAGCCCCCCGGGAGACATAGGGCAAACCCTACCATGGCTATGGCAAGGTTGCGATGGGGAATTCTGTCCTGCGGGCGACTAACCTGCTCAAGGCCATGATCCTCTCTGACCAGACGATCCGTGAAGAGCTCGCCAACGGCCGGATCGGCATCGAACCGCTCGGGGAGGGCTGCATCCAGCCTTCCTCGGTCGACCTGCATGTGGACCGCTTCTTCCGGGTCTTTCGCAACCACAACCTGCGTGCCATCGACGTCAAGCAGGACCAGGAAGAGCTCACCGAACTGGTCACCATCTCCGAGGACGACGTCTTGATGCTGCACCCCGGTGAGTTCGTCCTCGGCTCGACGGTCGAACTAGTCCGCCTCCCCAATGACCTCGTCGGACGTCTCGAGGGCAAGTCGAGTCTCGGGCGCTTGGGGCTGCTGATCCACTCCACGGCCGGTTTCGTGGACGCAGGCTGGGACGGTCACCTGACGCTAGAGCTCTCCAATGTCGCGAATCTCCCGATCACCTTGTACCCGGGCATGAAGATCGGGCAGATCAGCTTCCTCCGGATGACGACTCCCGCCGCCATCCCCTATGGGTCCGCCGGTCTCGGCTCCAAGTACCAGCATCAACGTGGCCCGACCCCCAGCCGCTATTTCGAGAACTTCCGCGACCGAGGGGTCTGAACTCCCGGAAGCAAGCCTCGTGCATCCGCCAAGACGCTCGCACTGGCGATAGCCAGCAGCGCAGCAGCGCTCGCGCACGTCTTCAAGCCGGCCTCCTCGGGCATTCCCGCGCCGGGGCCGACCGGGACCGCAGGGTCGTCCGGGCGGCACCTGTGCGTCGACCTCCTGGGGCAGTAGCGCAGCTCGAAGATGTCTCACCGAAACCGCAGCCGTGGGCGCCCTCGTTCCCGGTATGACCCAACAAACACCTTCTACCGATGGGCTGACCTCCCGTGTCCCTCTTTGCCGTGCCGCCTGGCTGGCCGACCGGCGCCACGTGCAGGTGAGGACAGAGCTCGGACGAGTTCAGCCCCCGGCGGTGACGTCGTCCTGACGGCGCAGCGTATAAGCGGTGAGGTGAACCGAGGCGACGCGATCATCCGCCAGGCGCTCGAATGTCACAGGCTCGCCGGACTCCCGACAACCCAGATCGACCACAAATGTGTCTTCGTCGTCGGTGGCGACGAGCGTGGGCCTCCAAGTCGGATCTTCCTGGTTCACGAAGGTGAGCTTGCCATCGCGCCATTCGAGGGCGACAACGATGTCCAGCCCGCGATACACGCCGAGAAGCGGCCGGTACCGGGGCGGCATCGCCAGCGGAGGCTTGAGCTCCGGGGCGCGGGCGGCGTCCCGGGCGATACTCGCGAGCCCCATGGCCAGCTCGGCGGAGTCGCCAACGCCGTTGATGAGGGCGATCGCGCCGATGCCGCTCCTCGGCTCGAAGCAGACATTGGTCCGATAGCCCGGCAAAGAGCCCGAGTGCTGGATCCAGATGACCTCGTTCCTGCGTACGGCGCGCCATGAGATCCCCCAAGCTGACGTCCACTCGTCGTCGGCCAGGTACCGAGGCCTGTGCATCTCCCTTAAGTCCTCGGCGCGTAGCACCGGGCCTTCGGTCCCGGGCGAGTCGCCGACAGCGTTGCGATGAGCGTCGAGCTGCAAGCAGATCCAGCGCGACAGGTCCTCGACGCACGACCACAGGCCTCCCTCCGCGAAGATGGGAGGCATCACCGGCGCCACTTCGAGCTCGTCGGAGAAGCGGCGGCCGAGATAGCCGGTCGCAGCCCGGGCGGCGAGGTGCCTGGGTAAGGGCTCGAAGCCGGTTGAAACCATGCCGAGCGGCTGCAGGATCTTCTCGCTGACGTAGTCGGTGTAGGACGTGCCGCCGAGCCGGGCGATGATCTCGCCGAGGAGCTGGTATCCGAGGTTCGAGTACTTCAACTGGCGGTTGGGCGGGATCACCGTCGCGATCTCGTCGACGTGAGCAAGCGTGCGCGCGGGGTCCCCCTCGAAGCGGGGGATGGTCCAGTCCGTCCCGGGCGGCTCGCTACGCAGGCCGGACTCGTGCGAGAGCAGGCGGCGGATCGTGATGGCCTCGATCGGCCCGAAACGAGCCGCGGCGCCCTTCAGCTCCGGCAGGAACCAAACTGCGGGGTCGTCGAGCTGCAACTGGCCGGCGGCGCGCAGCTGCATGATTGCGGTGCCAGTGAAGGTCTTGGTGACAGAGGCGATGCGGTACAGGGTCGCGGTGTCGGGATGGCACTGGGTCGCCAGGTCAGCGAAACCCAAGCCCGCCGAAAAGACCAGCTCACCGCCCTCTACCACTCCCACAGCGGCACCGGGCAGACGGTTCTGTCTCACGAATGACGCGGCAAACCCCTCGAGGTCGTCGGCGTGCGACGTCAGTGCCACGACGTCGTGAGCAGTCAGCGCGGCGTAACCGGTCCAGCCTGGGCGGCAACGGCGGCTGCGGCCGCCGCGACCGCCTCGGGGTCGCCTAAGTAGCGGCCCTCGACGAAATTGAGCCGGTCGTCCAGCGTGACGATCCGAGGCCACCCGGTCGGGATGTCGAGGTCGACGATGTCGTCGTCCGAGATGTGCTCGAGGAACTTCGTCATGGCCCGGATGCTGTTGCCGTGGGCGACCACGAAGGGCGTGAGCCCTGCCAGCAGCTCGGGACCGAGGACGTCCTCCCAGTAGGGCACCATACGGACCACGACGTCGGCCAGGCACTCGGCCGCGGGCAGCGCGCTAGGCGGGATGTCGTGGTAGCGGGGATCGTGCACAGGGTGGCGCGGATCGGTGATCTCCAGTGACGGCGGCGGCGTGGCGTAGCTCCGGCGCCAGAGCTTCACCTGCTCAGGCCCGAACTTGTCCGCGGCCTCCTTCTTGTTTCCGCCCTGCAAGGCGCCGTAGTGGCGTTCGTTGAGGCGCCAATGCCGGCGCACAGGGAGAAACGAGAGCCCCATCTCGTCGAGGGCGATGTTCGCCGTGCGCACGGCCCGTGTCAGCACAGAGGTGTGGACGGTGTCGATACGTAGCTCGGTCTCCTCGGCCAGAAGCTGGCCTGCCGAGCGTGCCTCGGCCTCGCCCTTCTCACTCAGGTCGACGTCGGTCCAGCCCGTGAAGCGGTTCTCGGCGTTCCAGGTGCTCTCGCCATGGCGTAAAACGATCATCGTGGGCATGGCCCGAGGCTATCCCGACCCGTTTCGGGACACGAATCCTGGCCTTGGCGAACCCTGTGGTCAGCCGCTGCCCACTCTCACCTGCGGTTCTTTCCAATTGCACCAGTAGCGACAGATACAGAACGAGCTTGACAATTGCACACTCAAGTTTGCTATACTCTTCCCTGTACGAAGGACGTGCGGGTGCCGACGAGCGTGGCATCCCTAGAAGTGGAGGCTTTCAGAATGTCCAAGGCCGTCGGAATCGACCTCGGCACGACTAACTCGGTGGTCGCGTTCCTCGAGGCGGGCGAGCCCACCGTTATACCGAACGCAGAAGGCGGACGGACCACCCCCTCGATAGTGGGCTTCGCCAAGTCGGGCGAGGTGCTTGTCGGCGAGGTCGCAAAACGGCAGGCGATCACGAACCCGGACCGGACGGTCCGCTCGGTCAAGCGGCAGATGGGCACGAGCTGGTCGATCGACATCGACGGCAAGCCTTACAAGGCCCAGGAGATCTCCGCGAGGATCCTGCAGAAGCTGCGTCGTGACGCCGAGGCCTTCCTCGGCGACACCGTCAACCAGGCAGTGATCACGGTCCCCGCCTACTTCGACGACGCCCAGCGAACCGCCACCAAGGAAGCGGGCCAAATCGCCGGCCTCGAGGTGCTCCGCATCATCAACGAGCCGACGGCGGCCGCCCTCGCCTACGGCCTCGACAAGGAGCGCACCGACCAGACCGTGCTCGTGTTCGACCTCGGTGGTGGCACCTTCGACGTCTCGGTCCTCGAGATCGGTGAAGGCGTCTTCGAGGTGAAGTCGACTTCAGGCAACACCCACTTAGGCGGAGACGATTGGGACCAGCGCGTCATGGACTGGCTCACAAAGACGTTCAAGGACACCGAGGGTGTCGACCTGTCCAACGACAAGATGGCCCTGCAGCGCCTCAAGGAAGCGGCCGAGAAGGCCAAGATCGAACTCTCGGCCGTCCAGGAGACGACGATCAACCTTCCCTTCATCACCGCCACCAACGAGGGCCCGAAGCACCTCGACCTGAAGCTCAGCCGGGCGAAGTTCCAGGAGCTCACGGCCGATCTCGTGGATGCCTGCAAGGGGCCCTTCCACCAGGCCATCCAGGACTCCGGCCTGAGCGCCAGCGACATCGACCACGTCGTTTTGGTAGGAGGCTCGACGCGTATGCCGGCCATCTACGACCTGGTCGTGGAGCTCGCCGGAAAGGAGCCCCACAAGGGCGTCAACCCCGACGAGGTCGTCGCCGTCGGCGCCGCCATCCAGGCGGGCGTCTTGAAGGGCGAGGTTAAGGACATCCTGTTGCTGGACGTCACTCCGCTCAGCCTCGGCATCGAGACCAAGGGCGGGATCACCCACCGGCTAATCGAGCGCAACACGACCATCCCCACCAAGCGCTCGGAGATGTTCACGACCGCCGACGACAATCAGCCTTCGGTCGAGATCCACGTGCTGCAGGGCGAGCGCGACATGGCCATGTACAACAAGACGCTCGGCAAGTTCCAGCTCGTCGACCTGCCGCCGGCTCCCCGTGGCGTGCCCCAGATCGAGGTCGCCTTCGACATCGACGCCAATGGGATCGTCCACGTGTCCGCCAAGGACATGGCGACCGGCAGGGAGCAGTCCATCACGATCACCGGTCAGACATCGCTTCCGAAAGACGACATCGAACGCATGGTGCGCGACGCCGAGCAGCACGCGGCTGAGGACCGCCAGCGCAAGGAGGAGGCCGAGACGCGCAACAACGCCGACGCCCTCGTCTACCAGACCGACAAGTTGCTCAAGGACCAGGGCGACAAAGTCCCCGCCGAGGACCGGGAACGGGTCGAGAGCGCCCTCAAGGCACTCCGGGAGTCCTCCGCCGGGACCGACTACGAGCGGATTCGCCGTGACACAGAGACGCTGCGCACCGCCTCGCAGGCCTTCGGCCAGCGCCTCTACGAGCAGGCGTCCCAGCAGCAGGCCGCCGGTGGCTCCGGCGGCGACGGCTCGTCGGCCAGCTCTAGCGGGCCGTCCGACGATGAGGTCGTCGACGCCGAGATCGTCGACGACTCGGGCACGGCGGCTTCGTGACAAGCGAAGCAGACGACCAGGGGCCAGACCCTGTGACAGATGCGACCGGTCTGGCGGAGCCTCATGACGTCTCGGGAAAGACCCGCGACGGTGAGAACGCCGCCGGCAGCGAGGACGAGGGGCTGGCCGGGCAGCTGGACCTGCCCCTCGAGGCGATGCTCGACTGGGGAACCGATCCTGAAAAGGCCGAGTCCGAGCTGGAAGCACAGACCGCCGAAGCCCTCGTGGCCGCGGAGCGCGACGAGTACCTCGACGCCCTGAAGCGCCTTCAGGCCGACTTCGACAACTTCCGCAAGCGCTCGATGCGCCAGCAGACAGAGCTTCTGGAGCACGCCACCGAGGGACTGTGCATGCGACTGCTCCCGGTGCTGGACGCGCTCGACCTCGCCATCGCCCATGTCCGCAGTCAGGCCGAGCCGAGCGACTCGGACAAAGCGCTCGAGCAGATCGACGCCTTGGTACGCGACATCCTCGCCCGCGAAGGCATCGAGCGGATCGACGCCGTAGGCGTGGCCTTCGACCCCACGATCCACGACGCCGTCGGCACGCTCCCCGTCGAGCCCGAGCAGGCTCCCCCGAGCGCGCACGCGCCCGGTCAGGCCGAGGCCGCCAGGCATGTGAGAAGCGCCAAGGGCGCTAGCCCCGCCGCGGGCGAAGAGGCGGCCGGCCAAGGCGACAAGGCCAGGGCAGCCAGGTCGGCCAAAGCGGAGGCCCATCACGACGGGCCGACCGTCGTCCAAGTCATGAGAGCCGGCTACAAGCTGAAGTCGAAGGTGCTCCGGCCGGCCATGGTCTTTGTCGGAGGCTGAGGCGCACCGCCATGGCACCGCAGCGGGATTGGTACACGACCGACTACTACAAGGTCCTAGGCGTCTCGGACAAGGCGACCGACAAGGAGCTCCGCCGCGCCTACCGCAAGCTCGCCAAGGAATACCACCCGGACTCGCACCCCGGTTCGGAGGAGCGCTTCAAGGCGGTCTCGGCGGCTTACGACGTCCTCGGCGACCCCGAAAAGCGCAAAGAGTACGACGAGGTCCGCCGCCTCGGTCCCTTGAGCAACCTGGGCGGCTTCGGCGGGTCCAGCAGTGGCGGCGGCGGCAATTTCAACTTCAGGATCGACGACCTTTCTGACATCTTCGGAGGCCTGTTCGGCAGGGCCGGCCGAGGCGGGCGCACCACGACCGGAAGCGGCCCCCGTCGCGGCCACGACCTCGAGGCAGAGCTCCACCTCTCGTTCCAGGAGGCGGTCGAAGGCGTCGTCACGACGGTCAACGTCGCGAGCGGGACACGGTGCTCGACCTGCGGCGGATCGGGCTCGCGCCCGGGCTCAGCTCCAGTCACCTGCTCGCGCTGCAACGGGATGGGCGTGCTCAACGACAACCAGGGCATGTTCTCTTTGTCCTCGCCCTGCCCCGACTGCCAGGGCCGGGGTACCCGCGTCGTTGATCCGTGCCCGGCCTGCAACGGCACCGGCCTCGAGCAGCGCCAACGCCAGGTCAAGGTCAGGATCCCCGCGGGTGTCGAGGACGGCCAGCGCATCCGCGTCAAAGGACGCGGCGAGCCGGGCGCCAACAACGGACCCGCGGGAGACCTCTATGTCGTGGTACACGTCGCGCCCCATCCGCTGTTCGGGCGCAAGGGCCGCAACCTCACTCTGACGCTTCCCGTCACCTACCCCGAAGCCGCTCTCGGTGCCGCCATCAAGGTGCCGTCCCTTGGCGAGCCCGTCACCTTGAAGATCCCCCCCGGCACGCGCCAGGGCCGCACGTTCCGGGTCAAGGGCAGAGGGATAACGAGCGGTTCGTCGACCGGCGACCTTCTCGTGACAGTCGACGTCGTCGTCCCGTCCCATTTGACCGATGACCAGCGCCACGCCGTAGAGGCGCTCGCGAAGACCCTCGGCGGCTCGCCTCGGCACCACCTGGGGGTATGAACATGGCCAGACAGTCGCCAGAAGACTTCGGCGAACGTTCCACGCGCGCCGTCTACGTGATCTCGGTCGCGGCAGAGCTCGCCGGCGTCCATCCTCAGACGCTCAGGATCTACGAGCGCAAGGGGCTCTTGGACCCGGCGCGCACCGGAGGGGGCAACCGCCGCTACAGCGAGGCCGACATCGCCCACCTGCGGCGCATCCAGGAACTCACAGCCGCCGGGCTGAACCTCGAGGGCGTCCGGCGCGTGCTGACCCTCGAGATAGAGATCGCGCGCCTGCGCGCCGAGCTGGAGCTCACCCGCGCGGCCGCACGCGAGGCGATCGAGCAGACCCACCGCCAGTACCGGCGCGATCTCGTGCCGGTCTCGACGACGCGCCTCCCCGCGCGGCGGACGACCGGCAGGTAAAAGGCCGGAGGTAACCCGGTCACACACACACGACAGGCACCGATGAAACACGAGGACTACCGAACAAATGGCGCTTGACCCGAACCGTTGGACCTTGAAGACCCAGGAGGCGGTGCGGGACGCGATCGCACTTGCGAAGGAGCTGCACAACGCGGAGGTCACTCCGGATCATCTCCTGTCAGCGGCACTGTCCCAGGACGGGGGGGTGGCGATCCCCCTCCTCGACGGGCTCGGGATCGCTCCTTTGTCGGTACGCAACCGCATCGCCGAGTCGCTCGCCAAGGTCCCGAAGGCTTATGGCATCTCCGAGCCGTCGCTCAGCCGGGACCTGTCCCAGGCCTTCGATCGTGCGGATGTCGCGCGCCAGGAGATGGGGGACGAGTACCTCTCCGTCGAGCACCTGCTGTTAGCCCTCACCGACCGCCTCGGGGTCGGCCGTGACGACCTTCTCCGCGCCTTGCAGGCGATCCGTGGCAGTCACCGTGTCACCTCTCAGAGCCCCGAGGAGCAGTACCAGTCGCTCGAGCGCTACGGGCGTGACCTGACCGACCTCGCCAAGCGGGGCAAGCTCGACCCGGTCATCGGGCGCGACGACGAGATCCGCCGCGTGATACAGGTCCTCTCGCGCCGTACCAAGAACAACCCCGTGCTGATCGGCGAGCCCGGTGTGGGCAAGACCGCCATCGTCGAGGGTCTCGCCACCCGCATCATTGAAGGTGACGTCCCCGAGTCGCTCAAGAACAAGCGGATCATCGGGCTCGACATGGGCTCGATGGTCGCCGGCGCCAAGTACCGGGGCGAATTCGAGGAGCGCCTGAAGGCGGTGCTGAAGGAGATCTCGGACTCAGAAGGCGAGATAGTCACCTTCATCGACGAGCTGCACACGATCGTCGGCGCAGGCGCGGCCGAGGGCGCCATGGACGCCGGCAACATGATCAAACCGATGCTGGCGCGAGGCGAGCTGCGCCTCATCGGCGCCACGACGCTCGACGAGTACCGCAAGTACGTCGAGAAGGACGCCGCTCTCGAGCGCCGTTTCCAGCCCGTCGTGGTCGAGCCGCCCTCAGTAGCCGACACGATCGCCATCCTGCGCGGGCTGAAGGAGCGCTACGAGGTCCACCACGGCGTGCGCATCCAGGACGCCGCGCTCGTGGCGGCAGCCGTGCTATCGGATCGGTATGTAACGGGCCGCTTCCTCCCGGACAAGGCCATAGACCTCGTCGACGAGGCGGCGAGCCGGCTCCGCATCGAGATCGACTCCATGCCTACCGAGATAGATGTCGTCACGCGAAGGATCCGCCAGCTCGAGATAGAGCGCGTCGCACTGCAGAAAGAAACCGACACCGCCTCGGCCGGCCGGCTCGCGAGGCTCGAGGCCGAGCTCGGTGACCTGCGCGAGGAGCAGACGGCGATGACCTCGCACTGGCAGTCCGAAAAGGACGCCATCGCCGCCATCCGCCAGCTCAAGGGCGAGCTCGAGGCTGCCCGCTCCGAGGCAGAGCGCGACGAGCGCGCAGGGGAGCTAGGCCGCGCCTCTGAGATCCGCTACGGACGAGTCCCCGACCTCGAAAGGCGCATCCAGGCCGCCACCGACAAGCTCGCCGCGCTCCAGTCCGAGCAGAAGATGCTGAAGGAGGAGGTCGACGCCGAGGACGTCGCCGAAGTCGTGAGCCGCGCGACGGGAGTCCCGGTCTCGCGGCTCATGGAAGGCGAGGTCCGAAAGCTCGTCCAGCTCGAAGACTCGCTTCACCAGCGCGTAGTCGGCCAGGACGAGGCGGTGAGGGCCGTCTCCAATGCCATAAGGCGAAGCCGCGCGGGGCTGTCAGACCCCAACCGCCCTATCGGCTCGTTCCTGTTCCTCGGCCCGACCGGCGTCGGCAAGACCGAGCTCGCCAAGACCCTCGCCGAGGTGCTGTTCGACGACGAGCGGGCGATGATCCGCATCGACATGGGCGAGTACCAGGAAAAGCACAGCGTTTCCCGCCTCGTCGGTGCCCCGCCCGGCTACGTCGGCTACGAGGAGGGCGGCCAGCTGACCGAGTCGGTCCGCCGGCGCCCCTATATCCTCCTGCAGGTGCTCGACGACGGGCGCCTGACCGACGGCCAGGGGCGCACGGTCAACTTCACCAACACCGTGCTGATCATGACCTCGAACTTGCGCGGGGAGCCCATCAACACCTTCAAACCGGAGTTCATCAACCGCATCGACGAGATCGTCCGCTTCCGGCCGCTAGGGCGCGAGGACCTGTTCGCAATCGTCGGGATCCAGCTCGCCCAGCTCAGAAGACGCCTCGAAAGCCGGCGCATCGAGATCGTGGTCACTCCCGAAGCCGAGATGTGGCTCGGCGACCACGGCTACGACGCGGATTTCGGGGCTCGCCCGTTGCGCCGGGTCATCCAACGCGAGATCAGTGACCCGTTGGCGGTCGCCCTCCTCGAAGGCCGCTACAAAGAAGGTGAAACGGTCACCGTGGAGGTCGAAGGGGACAACCTCGTCCTGCGATAGAGGGAGGGACCACCGACCGGCGGCCGCGGGCCGAATGAAAGGTTGAATTGTGGCACTTCGTGACGGCGGGGACTACAATTTTCGTCAGCCCTCCAGTCGTAATGCGACTGGGCGCTTGGAGCCGTCCCTATGGGCGGCTCCCTGCGCGTCTGCCGCCCACTTGCAGGTTCCGGGCGGGACAGCTTCTACATGAGCGGGAAGTTCGTCGCGAACTCCAGGCAAACAATTGCCGTGCCGGGTGACGATGCCGAAGACCTCACCGACCGAGCCGGCCGGTCGTAAGTGTTCACCGGTACGGCGTTGGAAACAGGTTGCGGAGCTGGATAGTCCCAGCACCGTCGCCCACGACTTGTCCGGCGACTCTGTGGCCAACTGGGGCTCGACTGCCGTGACGGGCGCGACCGAACACGACGTCTATGCCGAGGGCGTCTATGTGCTCAAGGTCTGGATCGAAGTCGCCTTCAGTCACACGTTGCCACGGCGGGACGGACAGACCCTCGCGAAGTGGCAGAGTCGCCGAGCTGCCGATCGGATCGCAACCGGCTGAAGCAGGGGATGGTTCGATTGTCGAACCATCCCGCTAGTCTTGAGGGGTGGCCTCCCGCAGGCAACCCGAAGAAGATCCGAGCACCGAGATGGCGCTGCTGGCCGCCGCGCGGCTCGCACGGGTACTCGACAAAGCGGCCGGCGATCTCGGCCTCGCCCACTATCGCTTCCTCTCGCTTGTAGCCGGAGGCGACGAGCGGGCGTCGCGGCTGGCCGAACGCCTCGCTCTTGGCAAGCCCGCCGCCAGTGCCGCGGTAACAGCGCTGGTCGCACAGGGCCTTTTGATCCGTGACGACGTCGCGGGCGATCAAAGAGCTGTCCGGCTGCAGCTGACCGACAAAGGGCGGGCGGTCCTCGCTGCGACACAAGCCGCCATGGCCGCACGCCTTGACGAGCTGGTAGAGGGTACCGACGACCCGAGAACGACAACGAGGTCCCTCGTCGCTCTCGGCGAGGCGATCGACCGTGACCTGGCTGCGCGCCGCGCCGCCCGGGACAGTCGGTGAGCACCGCCCCCCGCGAGGCGCCGGCCCAGACCGGAGAGCACCAGCCGGGCTGGGTGCGGCGCCTGTGGCCTTATCTCATGGCGCACCGGCGCAACCTCAAGATCGCCCTCGGAGGCGCTCTCGTCGGCAGCGGCGCCCAAGCCGTAGTCCCCCTTATCGAGCGCCAGATCGTCGACAACGTCATCTTGCATCACCGCTCGTCGCTCGGTCCCTGGCTGGCGCTGCTCGTCGGCCTCGGGGTCGTGACCTTCGCGGCCGCCTACCTCCGCCGCTACCAGGGTGGCCGGGTGGCGCTGGACGTCCAGTACGACCTGCGCAACGCCATGTACGAGCACCTGCACGAGCTCGACTTCGCCCAGCACGACCAGATGCCGACCGGTCAGCTCGTCGGCAGGGCGAACTCCGACTCGACCCTTGTGCAGGGCCTGTTGAGCTTCTTCCCCATCATGAGCGGCAACATCCTGCTCCTGCTGGCGTCCCTCGCCATCATGCTGGTGCTCTCCCCGCTCCTTGCCCTCGTGAGCCTCGTCGTGACGCCCACGCTGCTAGTCGTCGCCTGCCGGATGCGCACACAGGTGTTCCCGGCGACCTGGGACGGCCAGCAGAAGGAGGGCGACATCGCCCAGATCGTCGACGAGGACGTGAGCGGCGTCCGTGTCGTGAAGGCCTTTGGCCAGGAACAGCGCGAGCTCGACCGGATGGTCTCGGCGACCAAGACCCTCTACGGCTCACACATGCGGGCTGTACGCCTGCAGGCGCGCTACCAGCCGCTCCTGCAGGCCATCCCGACGCTCGGCCAGGTCGCGGTGCTGGCGCTCGGGGGCTGGCTCGCCCTCGACCACCGGATCACGATCGGCACCTTCCTCGCCTTTTCCACGTACCTCGCCCAGCTCGTTTCCCCGGCCCGGATGTTCGCCGGCATCCTCACCACAGCCCAACAGGCGAGAGCGGGCGTCGAGCGGATCTTCGAGCTCTTGGACCTGCGGCCGGCGATCACCGACCAACAAACAGCGTCGGAACTGGCGCCGCTTGTGGGCGAGATCGACTTCGACCACGTCGGCTTCACCTACCCCGACGGCGGCGAGGCGCTGCGCGACTTCGACCTGCACATCGCCCCGGGTGAGACGGTCGCCCTCGTCGGGCCCTCCGGATCGGGGAAGTCGACGGTGCTGTCGCTCGTGGCCCGCTACTTCGACGTGAGCGCGGGCGCGGTGCGCCTCGACGGTCACGATGTGCGCGACGTCACCAAGGCATCGCTACGACGTCAGGTCGGTGTCGTCTTCGACGACAGCTTCCTCTTCTCGGCGTCGGTGCGCTCGAACATCGCGTTCGGCCGTCCCGAGGCGTCCGCCGAGGAGGTCGAGTCTGCGGCACGGGCGGCAGGTGCCCATGAGTTCATCGAGCAGCTGCCCGAGGGTTACGAGACAGTGGTCGGCGAACGCGGCCTCACCTTGTCGGGAGGCCAGCGCCAGCGCATCGCCCTTGCCAGGGCACTGTTGGGCGACCCGCGGATCCTCCTTTTGGACGACGCCACCAGTGCCGTCGACGCCAAGGTCGAGCACGAGATCCACGCGGCGCTGCGCGACATAATGCGCGGCCGCACCACGCTGCTCGTAGCCCACCGCCGTTCGACCTTGCACCTTGCCGACCGCATCGTCGTGGTTGACGCCGGACGCGTCGTCGACCAGGGCAGCGACGCGGAGCTGCTCGAGCGTTGCGCGCTCTACCGTTCGATGTCGTCGGGCAAGGACGAGACGCCCGTCGAGGTCCTCGCCGCGCAGGTGGGCGCAGTGAGCGCAGCCATGGTGAAAGGCGCGAGGACGGCCGGGGTGGCCGTGGCTCCGGCCCGGGTTTCCTTCGGTCCGGCCTCGCTCGGGCCGGGCCTCGGCGGCCGCAGCGGAGGCGGCCGCAACGGCTGGCGCGCGAGCCTTGCCCCCACGCCGGAGCTGTTAGCGAAAGTGGCAGCTCTAAGGCCGATCCGCGATGTCCCGAGGCTGGACCTCACAGAAGAGACCGCCACCGACGGGGAGTTCTCGTTGTGGCGCTTCCTCGGCCGCTATCGCGGCGCTCTCGGCCTCGGGCTCGTGCTCGTCCTGCTCGACTCGCTCGCCTCGCTGGCCGGTCCTTACCTCGTGCGCTCCGGCATCAACAACGGCGTCGTCGCGGGCTCGCGTTCTGCGCTCTTCTGGGCCTCCGCCATATTCCTCGCGGTGGCGTTCGCCGATCTCGTGGACTCGATCGCGGAGACCTTCGTGACCGGCCGAACGGCCGAACGCCTCATGCTGGCGCTGCGCATCAGGATCTGGGCGAAGCTCCAACGCCAGTCTCTCGACTACTACGAACGGGAGATGGCCGGCCGGATCATGACCCGGATGACCACCGACGTCGACTCGTTCGAGACCCTTCTGGAAACCGGGCTGCTATCGGCGGTGGTGAGCTTCTGCACCTTCACCGGTGTCGGGATCGCGCTGTTCTTCCTCAACTACGACCTGGCTCTCGCCACCCTCGGGGTGATGGGGCCCTTGGCAGTGGCGACCGTGGTGTTCCGGCGCAAAGCCGCCCGGACCTACGAGCAGGCGCGGGACCGCATCGCCGCGGTGAACGCCAATTTCCAGGAAAGCCTGTCCGGCATCCGTGAGACGCAGGCGTTCGTCCACGAGGAGGCAAGCATCGCCCGGTTCCGGCGCCTCGGGCTCTCCTACTTGGAGGCGCGCGTCCGCGCACAGAGGATGGTGGCCACGTACTTCCCCTTCGTGCAGTTCCTCGGCGACGCCGGGGACGCCATCGTCCTCGGCGTCGGAGCGGGGCTCGTAGCCAGCGGCCATCTCAGCACCGGCGCCCTCATCGCCTTCGTCTTGTACCTCGACCTGTTCTTCTCGCCAATACAGCAGCTCTCCCAGGTGTTCGACTCCTGGCAGCAGACCCGCGTGTCGGTCGGGCGCGTCGGTGAGCTGATGGCGCTCGAGACGCTCACCCCCGAGGCAAACGATCCGGTCACTCCCCCCAGGCTCAAGGGCGGCGTCAAGCTCCAGAACGTGCACTTCTCGTACCCGACGGGCAGGCCCGGGACCCCCGGCGCCCATGTGATCGAGGCGCTCGGCGGTATCGATCTCGAGATCGCCCCGGGCGAGTTCGTGGCCCTCGTAGGCGAGACGGGCGCTGGCAAGTCGACGGTCGTAAAGCTGCTGGCCCGCTTCTACGACCCGACGACGGGAGCCGTTCTCGTCGACGGCGTCGACCTTCGCGACTACGACCTTTCCGCCTACCGCCGCCAGCTCGGCTACGTGCCCCAGGAGGGCTTCTTGTTCACGGGCACGATCCGGGACAACATCGCCTACGGCCGCCCCGACGCGAGCCACGACGAGGTAGAGGCCGCGGCCGCTTCGGTCGGCGCCCACCAGTTCATCTCCGAGCTGGCGAACGGCTACGAGACCGCCGTCTCCGAACGGGGCCGCTCTCTCTCCGCCGGCCAGCGCCAGCTGATCGCGCTCGCCCGCGCCGAGCTGATCGATCCGGCCATCCTGCTGTTGGACGAGGCGACCTCGAACCTCGACCTTGTCGCCGAGGCGCACGTGACCGCGGCGACCGACCGTGTCGCCCGTGGCCGCACGACCGTGGTCATAGCCCACCGCCTCCAGACCGCCCGCATGGCCGATCGCATCATCGTGATGGCGGACGGTGTCATCGCGGAGCAGGGCACCCACGACGGGCTCCTCGCCGCCGGCGGACGCTACGCCGAGATGTGGAAAGCGTCCGACCTCGGTCTCGTCCCCACCTGACGGAGGTGCAGACTTGTGGGGTGACGCCCTGTTTCCCGGCTCGCAAACGCCGAACGAGGTGCGCCCGCCAAGGTGCGGCCCTGGCCGCAGGAATGCTCGCGGCGGTGGCGCTGGCCCTTGCGGGCCGCCCGGCCGCCGGGGCCGCCGTCCCCAGAGCCCAGGCACGCTTTGAGATCCCCGCTTCGGCTCGCCAGCTCGTCGTCGTCTCGAGCCCGACCTACGACCCGGCCGACTATCTGGCCCAGTTCCAGAGCTTCCAGCGAGTGTCCGCCACTTCTCCGTGGAAGCCCGTCTTCCCCACCTGGCAGGCCGAGACCGGCTCGGGCCACATCGTCGACGTCCGTCACGAAGGGGACCACGCGACCCCGACAGGCGTGTACGGCTTCGGTCTCACGATGTACGGGACAAGACCCAATCCGGGCGGGCTGCACGAGCCCTACCACCAGCTCGTCTGCGGCGACTGGTGGGACGAGGACCCGTACTCGAGACAGTACAACCGGCTCGTGCACGTGGCCTGCGGCACCACACCGCCTTTCGCAGCCTGGTCCGAGCCTCTCTGGACCGAGACACAGGGCACGAGGGGCTACCCGTACTTGGCCGTGATCGACTACAACCTAGACCCGACCATCTCCGGGCCGGACGCGCCGGGTTCGGGCATCTTCCTGCACGCCTGGATGGACGCCCCGACCGAGGGTTGCATCGCCTTGCCGGTTCCAGAGCTCTTGAAAGTGCTGCGCTGGCTCGAGCCAGGCGATCATCCGGTCATCGAGATCGGCACCGACGCCGAGGTCGGCCAGGTACCTCCCCTGCCTTAGGACCCAAGACGTCGCCCTCGGACGCCGGCACGTGGACCTCGGGCCGAGCCGGGCCGAGCCGGGCGTCAGGACTTGATGTAGGGCTGGCCGTCGGCCTTTGGCGCACGACTGCGGCCCACGAAGCCGGCGACGGCGATGATCGTCGCCACGTAAGGCAGCATCAAGAGGAAGTCGGAGGGAATGGGCGCCCCGATCGTGCCGAGCACGTTGGCGCAGGCGACCGAGAAGCCGAACAGGAGGGCCGCGCCGGTGGCACCGAGCGGGGTCCAGCGGCCGAAGATCATTGCCGCCAAGGCAATGTAGCCCTGGCCGGAGGAGATGTCCTTGCCGAAGGACCCGACGGAGCCGATCGTGAGCGAGGCGCCCCCTATGCCGGCGACGAGACCACCCAGGACAACGTTGCGGTACCTCGTGAACAGAACCTTGATCCCGACGGTGTCAGCCGCCGTCGGGTGCTCGCCGACAGCCCTCACGCGAAGTCCCCAGCGCGTCTTGAAAAGGCCTATGTGCACGAGGGCGACGGCCGCATAGGTGATGTACAGGAAGATCGTCGAGTCGAACAGGATCGGCCCGATGATGGGGATGTCACCCAGCACGGGGACCTTGATCGGGACGAAGGTGTTCGGGGAGTTCAGCCTGTTCTGGTACGGGACGAGTGCCTGGTCGTAGAGGTACCCCGTGAGTCCTGAGGCGAAGACGTTCAGAACGACGCCGAGGATGATCTGGTCGACCATGTAGCGGATGGCGAACACCGCCAGCAATATCGCCAGCAGGCCGCCAGCGATCGACCCGGAGAAAAGGCCCAGCCAGAGCGAGCCGAACGAGCTCGCGATGACAGCCCCGGCAAAGGCGCCGAGGAGCAGCTGGCCCTCGATGGCGATGTTGATGACGCCGGAACGTTCGCAGAGACAGCCCGAGAGAGCACCGAGGACGAGCGGTATCGCGGCCAGCATCGTCGACTGCATGAGCGACACGAACGGGAGCGGGATCCGCCCGGCGTCGGACCAGCACAGGAACGACACGACGAACCCGAGCACGACAGCGACTCCCACGAGGCGCTGAGGGATCTTCGAGAGACGGACCCCTGCATAAAGAAGGCCGAGGATGACTGTGAGGGCGCCGATACCCTCCGACACGGGACCGGCCGGGAGACTGAGGTTGGGCACGCTCACTGCGGCGCCGGTGAGCGTGAAGGTGAACACGGCATCGCCATTGCTGGCGAAAAGGCCGAAGACGAAGAAGTCGACGACGCCGAGCATGACGAAGATGCCGGCGATGGCGCGTTGCCTGTCGATTGTCACGCGCTTGGGACCGACCGCGGTGATGGCCGTCATGAGCTCCACCCCTTCGCAAGCAGTTGGCCGCTTTCACCGCCACGTCGACCACGGAGGTGGTAGATCTCCCTGATGAACGGTGGCGCAGCCACGAACAGCACGATCAGAGCCTGGATGACCGTCGCGATGTCGACCGGGATCTGCGTCTGGGCCTGCATGGTCACGCTGCCGGCGTCGAGTGAGCCGTAGAGGAGCGCTGCCAGCACGACGCCACCCGGCGAAGCACGCCCCAACAAGGCGACGGTGATCGCGTCTATGCCGTAGGTCCCGTATATCTGTGGGGTAAGGGCGAAGTCTGTCCCGAGGATCACGCTCGCGCCCGCCAGGCCAGCGAGGCCTCCGCAGATGAGCATCACGGTCACCCAGGTGCGCTCCGGGCTCATTCCCGCCGCCCGGGCCGCATTCGGGTTCGCCCCGACCGTACGAAGCTCGAATCCGATGGTCGTCCGGTTGAGGAGCCAGGCAACTGCGAACGCAGCCGCGAGCGCGACCAGGAAGCCGGCGTTGATCCGTAACGTCGCTCCCGCGAGGTGGGGCAGAGTTGCGTTGGTGGCGACAGGAGGGCTGACAGGGTTCGGCAGGCCGGGGGCCCGGAAGACGGCCAGGCCGAGGAGGAACAGGATCAGGTACTCCATCA
The DNA here is from genome assembly GCA_050012675.1 of Acidimicrobiales bacterium. Lineage (GTDB taxonomy): Bacteria > Actinomycetota > Acidimicrobiia > Acidimicrobiales > Bog-793 > Fen-455. The sequence continues at coordinate 18,484 of JBEKGS010000041.1, read as the reverse complement.
CGTAGTTGAGCATGATGGTGACGATCACTTCGTGTGCGCCCGTGCGCGCCTTTAGACCGCCGACGAAGCCCCCCACGATGGATCCCCCGACGACGCCCCCGATCACGGCGACCACGACGTGGATGATCATCGGCAGGTGGACAGCGAAGCCGATCCAGCCTGCGATCATCGCCCCGCCGATGAACTGGCCCGTGGCACCGATGTTGAACATGCCCGCCCGGAAGGCCAGGGCGACGGCAAGCCCCGCCAAGATGAGGGGCGTGGCGTTCACCGCCGTCTCGGACAAAGGATTGAAGATCTGCGCGATCGAGCCTCCGTGGAAGGCGGCCGACACCGTGTGCGGGTTCACGATGGCGCCTTCGAACATCGCCGAGTAAGCCGAGGCAGCCACGTCCCAGGCCTGGGAGAACGCCGAGCCGGGAGCCGAGAACAAGTGGCTCCAGGCGTGCAGCACTGTCGGGCTGGTGAAAGCGATCAGCAGCCCTCCGATAATGACGGCCGTGACGATGGCGAGGAACGTCACGACCGCCGAGCTTCCCTCCAGCACGGCGTTCAAGAGCGAGATGGCCACCTCGGTCCCCTTGAGGCCAGCCTTTCGCGCGTCCTCCGCCGTGCCGCTGGACGCGCCCTCGGCGGGTTCGGGCGTTCCGGGCGGATCGGACGCCACTGTGCCGCCGGGGCCGGTGTCCTGCTGGGTCATACCGTCTGTGCCTCCGCGACGCGGTCGGATGCCCCGGCACCGGCCATCAAAAGCCCGAGCTCCTCGATCGAGACTGTGGGCGGCCGTTCGCCGGCGATGCGCCCTTCGTACATGACGACGATCCGGTCCGCGAGCGCGTAGATCTCGTCGAGCTCGGTCGAACAGATCAGCACGGCGGTGCCCTGGTCTCGTGCCGCGACGATTTGGTGGTGCACGAACTCGATCGAACCGACGTCAAGACCACGCGTGGGCTGGTTCGCAATGAGCAGCCGCACCTCTCGGCCGAGCTCACGGGCGACGATGACCTTTTGTTGATTGCCGCCCGAGAGCGTCCCCGCCGTCATGTCGATCGAGGTCGCCCGGATGTCGTACTCCTCCATGTGCTTGGCAGCGCTCTCCCTGATGGCGCCGAGATGGAGAGCGAGACCCGACGCGTAGGGCGGCCGGTTGTAGACGTCGAGCACGAGATTGTCGGCAAGCGAGAAGCGCTCGACGATGCCGTCCTCGAGGCGGTCCTCGGGGATGTAGCTCACGCCGGACTCGAGCACGACCCGTGTCCTCGCGCCTGTCAGATCGCGGTCGTTGACATGGACTGAACCTCCCAGTACCGGCAACAGGCCCATGATCCCTTCGCAGAGCTCGGTCTGGCCGTTACCCTGCACCCCGGCGACACCGACTATCTCGCCGCTTCGGACCTCGAACGAGACTCCGTCTACAACTGCGCGGCCGGCCGCGTTCTCGACGCGCATGGCCTCCACCTTGAGGACGACGTCGCCGGGATGAGCAGGCTCCTTGTGCACCGTCAGTTCGACCGCACGTCCCACCATCAAAGAGGCGAGCTCTTCGTCGGTCGCGCTCGGTGGTGGCGAGCCGACAACTTTGCCCCGGCGGAGAACCGTGATCCGGTCGGCGATCTCCTGCACCTCTTTCAGCTTGTGGCTGATGAAGATGATCGACTTCCCCGCCGCCTGGAGGTCGCGCATGATGCGGAAGAGCTCCTTGGTCTCACCGGGCGTCAAAACCGCCGTCGGCTCGTCCAAAATGACCACGCTCGCCTCTCTGTGCAGGGCTTTTACGATCTCGACTCGCTGCTGGATCCCGACCGGCAGGTTCTCGACGAGGGCGTCGGGGTCGATGGCGAGGCCGTAACGGCTCGACAGCTCGAGCACGTCCTTGCGGGCGCGTCTGCGGTTCAACAGGCCGAGGACGCTTGTCCGCTCCACGCCGAGCATGACGTTCTCGGCGACGGTGAAGACCGGTACCAGCATGAAATGCTGGTGGACCATGCCTATCCCGGCAGCAAGGGCGTCGCCGGGGTTGTGAAAAGTGACGACTTTCCCGTCGAGGAGTATCTGGCCCTGGTCGGGCTTCAAGAGCCCGTACAGGACGTTCATAAGCGTCGACTTGCCGGCTCCGTTCTCGCCGAGCAAGGCGTGGATCTCGCCCGGCTCAACGGTGAGGTCGATGCCGTCGTTGGCGACGAGGCTGCCGAATCGTTTCGTGATCCCACGCAACTCGAGCTGCAGCGCGACCTCCCAACCGGACATGCCACGTTCCAGGGCCTTGCCACGCGGGCAATGCCCTGGAACGGATCTTGGTCTGCTTACCCTAGGTGCCACGACCAGGGCGACGCCACAACGACACCGCCCTGGTTGAGGCCCTTGTTACACCGGGCTCTTGGTCGGTGTCGCGATCGTGCCGTTCTCGATTCCAGCCTTGATCGTGGCGAGCTCCTTCTGCAGAGCTGCCGGGACCTTGCTGGCGAAGTCGTGGTACGGGGACAGGGTGACTCCACCGTTCTTGAGAGTGCCGATGTAGTTGCCGCCCTTGAACTTGCCTTCTGACGTCGTGACGATGGCGTTCTTCACGGCAGCTTGAATGCCCTTGGTCACGCTCGTGATGAAGTACTTGCAGTAGTCGGGGGCGCTGATGCAGCCGTCGGTGTCGACCCACTCCATGTTGACGTCGCCACCAGCTTGGTCAGCGGCCTTCACCGCTGCGGCAGCACCGAGGCCGACGTTACCGGCCACCGGGAAGACGATGTCCGCATCCTCGGCGATGAAGGTCTCGGTCAAGTGCTCGCCGTTGGCCTGGTTCGTGAAGTCTCCGGTGAACGAGCCGTTCTGAGTCTGCTCGTCCCATCCGAGGACCTTGGTCGGTGTGAGCTTGGGGTGCAATTTGTTGTAGTACTGCACGCCGTCCCAGAAGCCGTCCATGTAGATGGTGACCGTTGGCAGCTTCTCTCCACCGAAGGTCGCGACCACGTGCGTCTTGGACATGCCCGCCGCGAGGTAACCGCCGAGGAACCCGTCCTGGACGGTGTCGAACACGAGGGCGTCGATGTTCTTGATCGCCGGCGAGTAGGTGTAGTCGACGATGGCGAACTTCTGGCTCGGGTTCTTCTGGGCGGCAGTCTGGGTGTCGTCACCCATGAGGAAGCCGACCGTGACGATGATGCCGCACTTTTCTGCAATAAAGGCGTTGATGTTGGGGATGTAGTCGCTCTCGGTCGTCGACTGGAGGTACTTGCCTGTAATTGTGGCCGACTCGGCCTCCTTGACGCCTTGCCATGAGGACGCGTTGAACGACCGGTCATCGATACCGCCGGTGTCGGTCACCATGCAGGCGAGGAACTTCGCGGCATGCGGTGCCTTGCTCGTCACGGAATGCACGACAGCCGTCCTCGACGTCGCTGCGCCTGACGAGCTGGCCGCGAGCGGAGCCACCATCGTGCCCACGGCCAGAACCAGAACCGACAACCAGAGCAATCGCTTCATTTTTTTGCGCCTCCCAAGATGGATGCTGATTAATTGCCATCACGTTACAGGTTGGGTCGCTGGCGAGTAAGGCTGAATTGCCACCCGGCAGTACCCACCGCGGATCAGTATGTCATCGTTTCGAAATATTTGCTCGGCTCGGCGCCGCGGAACGGCCCTCCCGGGAAAACGCCTCGACCAGGAGCAGTACCGCTAAACTTTGCGGCCCGCGCCTGGGGCGCAATTCGCCATGGCAGCGGGCAGATTCTCTCAGAGTCCGGAGGCGTGACGTGCCCGCGACCGTGGTGGTCGGAACCCAATGGGGCGACGAAGGAAAAGGCAAGCTCACCGACCTCCTCGCAAGCGACATGAGCATGGTCGTGCGCTACCAGGGCGGCCACAACGCCGGACACACGATCGTGGTCGGCGGCGAGACCTTCGCCCTTCAGCTCATCCCGAGCGGCGTCTTCTACGACCACGTCGTGCCCGTGATAGGCAACGGCGTCGTAGTAGAGCCGACGGTGCTTCTCGCCGAGTGCGCCGCGCTCTCGGCGAGGGGCATCGACACGAGCCGCCTTGTCGTGTCGGGCAACGCCCATCTCGTGATGCCCTATCACGTCGAGCTAGACAGGGTGACCGAGCGCTACCTGGGCAAGGCCAAGCTCGGTACCACCAAACGCGGGATCGGCCCCGCCTACGCGGACAAGGCCGCCCGCATCGGCCTCAGGGTGCAGGACCTCTTGGACGCCAAGATCTTCCGACAGAAGCTCGACGTCGTGCTGAGGGAGAAGAACGCCATCCTCGCCAAGGTGTACAACCGCCTCCCGCTCGACGCCGACCAGATCGCCGCTCAGTACCTCGACGAGGTCGCACCCGCCCTTGCACCGATGATCGGCGATTCCGTCAGGCTCGTGCACGAGGCCCTCGAGGCGGGCCGCCAGATCATGTTGGAAGGCGCCCAGGCAACCTTCTTGGACCTCGACCACGGGACCTATCCCTTCGTCACGTCATCCAATCCGACCGCCGGCGGAGCCTGTGTCGGAACGGGGATCGGCCCCCGTGACATCGACCGGGTCGTCGGCATCGCCAAGGCTTACGTGACCCGGGTTGGCTCAGGCCCCATGCCCACCGAGGTGAACGGCGAAGAGGGGGACATGCTCGTCGATCTCGGCCACGAGTACGGGACGAACACCGGCCGCCGGCGCCGTCCCGGATGGCTGGACCTCGTCCTTCTCCGCCACGCTGCACGACTCAACTCACTTTCGGAAATCGCCATCACCAAGCTGGACGTCCTGTCCGCCTTCGGCACGGTCAAAGTCTGCGTCGCCTACCGGGACGGTGACGAGCTGTACGAGCACATCCCTTACCATCAGTCCGTGCTCCACCGGGCCCAGCCCGTCTACCGGGAACTGCCCGGATGGCGAGCGGACCTGTCCGGGGCTAGGACCGTATCGGATCTCCCCGAAGCGGCGCGTGCTTACCTCGACGTCGTCGCCGAGTACACCGGGGTGCCGGTGACCTATGCCGGCGTAGGACCCGGCCGGGAGCAATACGTACGCTTGGCCGTGTGAACGTGGCAATGCAGCCCCGCTTCGCGGCCGCGACAGGGAAGGAAGACGGGACGCCATGATCCCCCGCTACACAATGCCGGAGATGGCGGCGGTCTTCGATGAAGAGGCGCGCCTTCGCCTATGGCTCGAGATCGAGCTTCTCGCTGTGGAGGCATGGTCGAAGCTCGGTGTTGTCCCAATCGCACACGCGGCGGCTTGCCGCGCCCGTGCCCCCGAGATCGACGCCGACTTCGTGAAAAATGTCGCCGAACGCGAAGCTGTCACCGACCACGACGTTGCGGCCTTTGTCGATGTCGTGCAGGAGACGATCGGAGAGCCCGAGGGGTCCTGGATCCATTACGGCCTCACCTCGTCGGACGTGGTCGACACCGCTTTGTCAGCCACGCTCGCGCGTGCCGCGGACCTCCTTGTCGCCGCCGTCGCAAACCTGGTGTCGGTCACAAAGCGCCGAGCCTACGAGCTCGCCACTGTGCCCACGGTGGGGCGGACCCACGGCATGCACGCAGAGCCGACGACCTTCGGAACAAAGCTCGCTCTGGCGTGCCTGCAAGCCGACCGTGACCGGACAAGGCTGCTGCGTGCGAGACAGGCCATCGCCGTGGGAAAGCTCTCGGGCGCAGTCGGGACCTACTCGAACATCCACCCTTCGGTCGAACAGTACGTGTGCGATGCCCTCGGCTTGCAGCCTGTGCCGGCCACACAGGTCATCGCGCGGGACCGGCACGCCGAGTACCTGTACGCCTGCGCCGCCCTCGGAACCACCATCGAGTCCCTCGCCACCGAGATAAGGCATCTGCAGCGGACAGAGGTCGGCGAAGTAGAAGAGCCTTTCAGGCCGGGCCAGAAGGGCTCTTCGGCAATGCCCCACAAGCGAAACCCGATCACCGCCGAGCGCCTGGCCGGTCTCGCCCGGGTCCTGCGCGGTTATCTCGTGACCGGCCTCGAGGACGTCGCCCTTTGGCACGAGCGTGACATTTCCCACAGCTCTGTAGAGCGCATCGTGCTCCCCGACGCGAGCCTTGTCGCCTACTACGCAGCCACGAAGATGACCGGCCTGATCGAAGGCCTGGTGATCCATGTCGAGCGGATGCGTGAGAACCTGCTCGAGGGCTCGCACGGGCTCGTGTTCTCCCAGCCCGTGCTCCTCGCCCTCATCTCTTCGGGCATGACCCGTGACACCGCGTACCGCATCGTGCAGCGAGACGCCTGCGCCGCCCAGGAGGAGCGACGTTCCTTCAGGGACATACTCGGAGAGGACCGGGAGGTCACCGAGGCTCTCGGGGGCGACGAGGAGGCGACGAGAACGCTGAACGAGGCATTCGACCTGACGCGATCACTTGCCAACATCCAGCGTACTTTCGCCGCTCTGGAGAAAGTCCCTGGATAAGTCGTCAGCGCGGCTGCCACCCGGTGAGCATGCAACCGTCCCGCCTCTCAAGGGCGGCTGTCCACGTCATGCGCTCCGTTGCTCGGACCGCCGACCACGAGCACCGACGTGACGACTCTCCTCGGGCCGGCCCAAGGCGCTCACGCCTCCGACCGGCTTGCGACTAGGACCGGCGACTCCAGTGGATTCCCGCCTTCTGGAGCACCTCGGCCGTCACTCCCGCCTCACGCCAGGTGGCGTAGTCGATCCCCTTGCGTGACCCGTAATCTGCGGCAACGGTAATAAATGCCTTCTCGAGCTCGGGAAGGTCGTCCTCGGCCTCGGCGCTTGCGCCTTCGATCCGCCGCTCGAGGTTGCGCCGCTCTTGGATCAGATGAATCCGCTGAAGCGGGTCTGCCGCGACGAGCCTCTGCTCGAGGTCTGCGAGACGCGCTTTCAAGGCATCCGCGCTAGTCGAGCGCCCGCGACGCGGCTTCGACCTCTCGAGCGCGACCAGGTACCGACGCACTGCATTGCCCTGGCGTCGACCTTCGGCGAGCGCGTCTTTGTGCGACGGGGAGAGACCCGGCTTGGTTGGCTTTTTTCTTGGTGGCATACAACCAGTATTGCCGATAACGCCGAGTTAATCCAATACTGCTTAGCGAAGACTGTCACGTAGCCTTATCACGACCACGACACCAGCTTGCGGCGGAGCACTTCGCGGCTGCCTCGATTGGTCTTGTGAGGCTACGGGAAGACCGTCAGCACGGGACGCAAACAGCCGGAACCGCTTGAAACTTGCGAGGTTTCCCGTGATTCGGAGCCGGCATAGCCTGTGGGCCACCCAGCCGTGTACACCTTGGAAAGCGGCCCTGTGGAGGCGGCCATGTGGCCACCAGGCGAAGGCGATCGGCTCTCGAATGGCGACGCACCACGGGCCGATTCCTGTCGCGGATTGATCCGGTTGGTCCGCGTGGGGCGGTCGGATTCAGCCGCGCTGCACGAGGAACGTGCCCGTGGAACGGCTGACCAGACGCCCCTTGGCGTCCTCAATGCGCGCTTCGGCGAAGGCGACCTGCTTTGCCTGGCGCATCACCGCCCCGCGTACCGCCAGCCGCTCGCCGGCATTGGCAGGTCGCATCGTCTCGGTCTTCAACTCGAGGGCCGCCCCGGTGCGGTCCTTTCCCGACAGGCCTGCATTGACTGCAAAGCTCATGGCCGCATCGAGCACCACGGCGTGCACGCCTGCTTGGACTATGCCTTGCGGGTTGCACGCCACTGCGGTCGGCTCCCAGGACGCTGTCGCCCAGCCCGCCCGGTCGTCGTCCTCGATCCCATAGTCGTCAAAAGCGACGCCGAGCGCGGCGAGAATCGGCATGCCTGCGTCCCCGAGCCACCGGCTCATGTCCTTCTTGGCAGGCGGGTCTTCGCGTGCTGGGTGGCCTTCGGTTTGATTCGGCACGGTCCTCACGGTAGTCGCGGCGGCCAGCCCGGACCGCGGCGCCAATGGCGCCGCGATGGACGCGGCGCGGACCCGCTTGCACGGTAGCGACCGAGCGCGGCTCCTGCCGCCAGTCATGGACCTTGGAACGGCGCCGATGGCGCCCAATCGAGACGCATGCCTCCGGGCGCGGCCGCCCGCCGGCAGGACTCAGTTCTGCCCGGAGTCCAGGAACGCTCAGTGGTACTGCGTGGCCATCATGGCGCCTATCACGATCCCGATCAGGCCGCCGATGAGGTACCAGTTGCTCGTGCCGCCGGGCATGATGCCCACGTAGTTGCCGACGATCAAGAGCAGCCCGACGACGAGAAGAGTTAGAAGCACAGGACCGAACCAGCGCGGGCTGTGCCGGACGCTCTTCGGGATCGGCGCCGTATAGCGCTTGTTGATGTCCCGACTGCCCGGTGGCGTCGCCCTCCCGCCGGGCGGCGTGGCCCGGCCACCCGTCGCGGTCCTCTTCTTCGATGATGTGCCGTCGTCTGATCCTGCACGCGTCCTGGCCACGACCTTCGAGGATAGCCATGATTCGCGTGGCCGGTAGTCTCGGCACTCGTGGGCATCAAGGTGGCCGTCGTCGACAACTACGACAGCTTCGTCTACAACCTCGTCCAGTACCTCGGCGAGCTAGGGGCCGATCCCGTCGTGGTCCGCAACGATGCGGTTGACATAGGTGGCCTGCGGGCGCTCGCAGCCGCCGCACTGGTGGTTTCTCCGGGCCCAGGGCGACCGGAGCACGCAGGCGTCAGCTCGGCCGCCATCGCGGAGCTCGGCGGGGAGGGATTCCCTGTCCTCGGTGTCTGCCTCGGTCATCAGTGCATCGGCCAGGTCTTCGGCGCGAGCGTCGTGCGCGCGCCCGAGATCGTGCACGGCAAGGCCTCGCCGATCCACCACGACGGCCGCGGCGTGTTCACAGGCCTCCCAGAGGTGTTCGAAGCGACCAGGTACCACTCCCTCGTCGTCGACAGCGACTCGGTCCCCGACTGCCTCGAGGTGAGCGCCTGGACGACTGCCGGTCTCGTGATGGGGCTACGCCACAGGTCGCTGCCGATAGAGGGCGTGCAGTTCCACCCCGAGTCGATACTCACCGGCGCGGCCGGGCACCACCTCATCTCGAACTTCCTCGAGCTCGCCGCGGCGGGTGAACTGGCGAAGAAGTGACGGACTGACACCTCTTCCCGCCGTACGGGTCGCGCCTAGGGGGTGACCCCCGATATCCCCGATACCGGAGCGAGAGTCGTCGGGGGCGACGTCGCGTTGGGCTGCTGGACGTAGAGCACGACAGTGGTGCCCCACTTCTCCGGGGTTCCGGGAGCCACGGACTGGCTCTGCACCCAGCCCGGCTCGGTACCCGCGATGTTGACCAAGCTGACGGTACCGTTGAGGTGGTCGTTCTGGAGAACGGTCATCGCCGCCCCCTCTGTCCTGTGAGTCACGTTGGGCACGACGGCCGCAGGGCCTTGCGAGATCTCGAGAGTGATCGTGTCGCCAAACGCCTGCTTGGTCCCGGGAGCGGGTTGGGTCGTGATGACGTTGCCGACCGGCACCGTGTTCGAGAACTCGTTGACGGCGTTGATGATGAAGCCGTCGGCGGTGAGCAGGGTACGGACGGGCTGGATCGCCTGGCCGTCTATTGCCCTCGGGAGTGGCAGTTTGACCAGCTTCGGGCCGTGAGCGACCGTGAGGGTCACCGTCGTCCCGTACGGGTAGTAGCCACCCGTCAGGCTCTGGGAGACGACGGTGCCCGCCGGGACGGCTGCACTTGGCGACACCTTGTAGACGACCTGCAGACGGAAGCCGTCGGCCTTGAGCTTGTACTTGATCGAGTCGAGGCTGTCGCCGACGTAATAGCCCAGGAAAACCGGGCTCGGGCCCCTCGAGACGGTCAGATGCACGACCTGGTGTTTCTTCACCAGGGTGCCCGCGGCAGGCACTTGGCCGGTCACGAGCCCGTCGTTCGCCACCGAGCCGGTCTGGAACTTCACTACAGGATCGAGACCCTGGCCCTTGAGCTGCGACACTGCCAGGTGGTAGGGCTTGTTGATCTCGTCGATGGGGTGGAACGCGACAGCCCCTCCGAAATAACCGAGGGAACGACCGCCGTAATAGACGATCGCCACGAGCGCGACGCAGAGCAATACGGCGGCAACGAGCCAGGGCACGAACCTGCGTTTCGGGTACACGGGCTGGCCGGGGCCCGGGCCGGGGGACGGCACCCTTTCTTGCACCTCGGTCGGCGCCACCGCTCTGCCGGCGGCGGTCAAAACGAGCGTCGGGTTGACCGGGATGGCGATCGTCTGCGACGCGGCCTCCGGCTGGGAGGGCGGCGGCGCGAGAACTGGCAGCCCGCGCATGAAACGCTCGAGGTCGTCGTGAAAGTCCTGTGCAGTCGCATAGCGGGCCTGCGGCAACTTGGCCATGGCGTGCATGATGATCGCCTCGAGGTCACGCGGCACCCGCGGCTCGATGGCACTTGGAAGAGGGGCCGTCTCCGACACGTGCTTGTAGGCGATGGCCACCGGGGTGTCGGCGGTGAAGGGGGGACGTCCTGTCACCATCTCGTAGAGCACGACGCCGAGGGCGTACACGTCGCTACGTCCGTCCACGCCGAGCCCCTGGGCCTGCTCGGGCGAGAAGTAGGTGGCCGTTCCCATCACGAGGCCGGTCTGGGTGACGCTCTCGCTCGCCCCGATTGCCCGCGCGATGCCGAAGTCGGCGACCTTCACCTGGCCGTCGGAGGTTATGAGGACGTTCCCCGGCTTCACGTCGCGGTGGACCACGCCGTGGCGATGCGCGTAGCTGAGGGCCTTGGCGATGTCGGCGGCGATTGCAGCCGCCCGCGTCGGCAGCAGCGGGGCCTGGGTGCGGATGATCGAAGACAGCGGCTCGCCGTCCACGTACTCCATGACTATGTAGTAGGTGCGGTCGGCTTCGCCCCAGTCGAAGACGGGCACGATGTTCGGATGCGACAGGTTCGCCGCAGCCTGGGCCTCCCGGCGGAAACGCTCCACGAACGAGTGGTCCGAAGACAGCTCGGGGAAGAGCATCTTCAAGGCGATTGGGCGGTCCAAGAGCAGGTCATGGGCAAGATAGACCTGGGCCGTCCCCCCGCGTGCGATCTGGCGGCTCAGCTCGTAGCGACCGTTGTACACAGGGGGTGGGGTCTCGGGCATCGTCGGGGACAGCCTATTCGTCCACCCGGTCTGGCCGGGCGCACGCTCTGGGGGCAAGGTACCGCTCATTGCTGCATCTCCAATGCCTTTTGCATCACGGCTCTGACTACCGGTCCGGCTTCGAGGGCACCGGTCACGTCCACACATGCCGAACCGGGCGGCACCGGGACTATCGCCGCCACCGCCACGCTCGGCGTCTCACCTGGACCCGCGGGCGCAGTCGCGATCAACCAGTTGTAGGTTCCGCAACCAGTCGAATTGATCTGGGCCGTGCCGGTCTTGGCGGCAACGGGTGGGAACAGGTACGGGGGGAACAGCCCTGCTGCGGTCCCGTAGGAATCTTCGGTCACGCCCAACATGAGCTGGCGCACGGACTGCGCGGTCGCCGCCGAGGTGGCACGCCGCCAGGCATGAGGGTGGTAGGACTCCACCAGGTTGCCCTCGTCGTCGATGATCTTGTCCAACAGGTGCGGGGCCATGATGACGCCGTTGTCCGCGATCCCGGCTGCCACAAGTGCCATCTGCAACGCCGTCGCTGTCACGTTCTCCTGTCCGATGGCGGACTTCATGAGGCCGGGCGTGTCACCGGCGAAGTCCTGCGGCACCGGGAAGTTCGAGGCAGCTGCCTCACCTTCCGGCAGGTCTATGGGCGGGACGGCGTCAAAGCCGAAGGCGGTTGCCTGCTTGAAGAGCTTCTCGGGGCCGAGCTCCTCGCCGACGAGCGCGAAGGCGGTGTCGCACGAGCGCGCGAGGATCTCGGCGAGGGGCCCGCCGCAGTACTCGTCCTGGAAATTGGACAGCGTCTGGCCGTTGGTCTCAGGCAGCGTGATGTAGGGCACCGAAGGGAAGACCTGGTTCGCCACATGCGGGGCGAGGTCGTAGATGGCCGACGTGTCGACAACCTTGAAGGTCGATCCGGGTGCCTCCGCACGGCCTGTCGCGTAGTTGATCAGCGGGTCGCCGGGCGACGCGAGAAGCTTGTTGTAACTGTTGATGACCGCGTCGTAGGCGGACTCGCCCTTGGGGCCGCTGTGAACCGCGAAGACGTTGGGGTCGAAGGTCGGGTTGCCGTACATGGCGAGGATGGCGCCTGTCCGTGGGTCGATGGCGACCACCGCACCGGCACGGCCGGCGAGGGCCTGGGCGGCAACCTCCTGGAGCGCGACTGAGACCGTCAGGGTTATGTCGTCGGTCGTCTTGTGCTGTGTGAGCAGCTGGCCGAGCGTCGACGAAGGCGTGTTGTGCTGGGTCAGGAATTGGTTGTACTCGAGCTCGAGCCCCGTCGCGTTCCCCACTGCGACCGACTCGTAGCCAGTTATCCCCGCGAACAGCGTGGCCGTGGCGGGCGGATAGATCCTGAGCTCGCCGTAACCGTCGTTGGTGGGCTTGGACCAGGCAAGCACCAGGCCGTCCGAACTGTAGATGTCACCTCGCGCAAGCGTGTACGGGTCAGGAAGCAGCGTCTGGTTGTGCGGGTTGTTCACTAGCGACTGGGCCTGGCGGACCTGGAAGTTGTTCAACTGCACGAACAGCAGGACAAAGCAGGCCAACAGCACGAAACCAAGCCAGCGTATGCGTCGGTTCATCATGCGGTCCTCACTTGTTCTGGACCGTCGTCGATCTCGTGCGGACCGTGGTCGTGGTGGTCGATCCGCTAGGGACGATCACCAAGTGCTCGAGCGAGAGGCTGCGGACGAGGTTACGGGCCGCCTGGTACGAGCTCTCTTCCATCCCTTGCTGCAGGTAGACGACATTCGAGGCGAGCAGGTCGGCCGGTGTGATCGTCGTCCTCTCCACCACCGAAGGCTGGATCCACAAAAGGCCCCCTGGACGCCCCTGGAAGATCGTCACGTAGCCATGGTCGAGCCCGACGAAGAACGACGCCTTGTCGAACCAGACGACGACGCCCGCAGTACTTCCCAATACCCCGACGAAGACGAGCACGAACAACGCGACCCGGATCGTGAAGAGGCGGTCCCGCTGCTCCTTGCGGCGCTTGGTGCTCGGCACGAGAACCATCGGCCGGCCATGCGGCCCCTTCGGTGCCGCAGCGGCCGCCGCCTTGTGGGGTACTGCCGTCGTCTTGGGAACCGCCGACGACCCTTGGCTGTCGACGGGTGCAACCTGTTCCCCCGCCGGCCGTGGAGTCGCCGGTACCGGGTCCGGCGCCGGTGCCGAAGGGACCTTTTCGCCGAAGGCCGGCGTGAGCGCGACCACCTCGGTGATAGGCGCCGCCTCAGCCTCGGGGACCGGGCGCGAGGAACCGGGAACGACCTCGGGGATCACGATGACGTCGTCGCTAACCGCCGACGACTCGCCCGCGAGGACGTCGAGCACGACGACGGTCACGTTGTCGATCCCGCCCCGGAGAAGGGCCAACCTCACGAGCTCCTTCGCCGCCTTGTCGGCGTCAGCCTCGTCGGCCAGCACGTTGGCAATATCCTGCTCGTCGAGCTCGTTCGTGAGGCCGTCGCTGCAAAGCAAAAGACGGCTGCCGGGCTCGAGATCGAGCTCCCAGCAGTCCGGTTCGATACTGGGCTCGACGCCGATGACGCGCGTCAAGATGTGCCGGTGCGGGTGCACGGCCGCCTCTTCAGGGGTCAGCTCACCACTTCGGACCATCTCCTCGACGACGCTGTGGTCCTCGGTCAGTCTGTGGACGGCGCGCGCCTTCGGGTCGAGGAGATAAGCCCTCGAGTCACCGACGTTGACAAGAGCGAGCTGCAGCTTGCCGTCAGGCTCGTCTCCGATGAAGGCGGCGGCCGTCAGCGTCGTGCCCATCCCCCGAACGTTGCGGTCGGCCTTGCTGCGGCGGTACACCGCCGCGTTGGCTTCGTTCACGGCCGCGAGCAGACCGTCGGTGGTGCGGTCCCGCCGGTATGTCTCGAGCAGCTCGTAGACAGCGATCCGGGCGGCGACCTCCCCGCCGAGATGTCCCCCCATGCCGTCGGCGACAGCGGCCAGGTCGCTCGTCGCCAAGGCGACGTCCTGGTTGGTGACCCTCAGGTAACCGGTGTCGGTCGCAGCCGCCGTCCGCAGCCGGCTCATCGGGCGACCTCGAGGATCGTGCTTCCGACCTTCACCCGGTCGCCCCGCCGCAGCCGGGCGGGAACTTCAAGTCGTTCGTCGTTCAAAAAGGTGCCGTTCGTCGAGCCGAGATCCTCGATCCACAGCTCGCCGCTGCGTCTGAAGACGCGGGCGTGGATCGAGGAGGCGAAGGTGTCGTCGTCGAGCGGTACCGCACAACCGGGCGAACGGCCAACGGTGACCTCGTCGCCCAGCTCGAAGACGCGCCCGCGTCTGTGGGGAGGGTCGACGACGCGCAGGCGCAGCACCAAAGACCTGTCGACCGCCACCGGAGCCGACGCAGGAGCTTGCGGCTGTTCGGCACGCGAGCGCCGCACCTCCACCCACACCATGCGAGCGGCATAGACAAAGAACAGCCAGATGGCTGCAAGCAGGGAGTAACGGAGGAGCTCTAGCAGGGAGTGGGGCATAACGCTGCGACTACCTAGGCGGGCTCGAACCTGAGTGCCGTCGTCCCCACCGAGATCACATCTCCTGGGGCGAGGCGGTGCTCGCGAACCGGGACGCCGTTGACCCTGGTCCCGTTCGTGGAACCGAGGTCGACCACGAAGACTGCGTCGCCTTCCCGACGCACCTGGGCATGGCGCCGCGAGACGTTCGGGTCGTCGAGGACTACGGCGCACTCGGGCAAACGTCCGATCGTGACCACTTGGGAGCCGATACCGACACGGCGCCCGTCGGGGAATACGAGCCAGTCGCTTGGCCGGTCCTCGCCTTCTACGAGCTCGCTCTCGATTGCAAAGGTGCTTGCCGACAGCTCGGGGTCGGCATGTAGTTCGAGTTTCACCGGGCCGACGAACTGGTAGCCCTCACGGCCGGCGTGCTCGCGCACGGCGGCGGTCAGCTCACGCTCCAGGGAATCGCCGAAATTCTTGAACCGGTCGAAATCCTCAGAGGCGAGGAAGATGCTGAACTCGTTGGGCACGATGAAGCCGTGAATACCGACAGCACGACGAAGGTCCATCTCACGCGTGAGCCTCCGTCCAAGCTCGATCGGCTGGAGCTGGCCGCGGAACGCCTTGGCAAAGGCACCTTCGACCAGACGCTCGAGGCGACGCTCGAACTGCTGCAGTCCCATGGTGCAACAAGACTACTTGTGGGGTGAACTGGCCCGATGGCGCGACGACATCGGTCCGACTCCCAAAGTGCTGTCGTGAACCGGAGCCCCGCTGGCGGCTATCGTCTCGGCAACGGGCGAGTGGCGGAATTGGCAGACGCGCAGGATTCAGGTTCCTGTGTCCGCAAGGACGTGGGGGTTCAAGTCCCCCCTCGCCCACACGGAGGTCTTCACCGAAGACCCAGCACCATGTTCACATATGGGTGTAACGAAGTCGTGGTTTTCGGCCTGGCTGCTGGATTGAGGGTGCTGACGGCGCAATCAGGCGCGTTCGAGCCTCAGGGTCTCCCGCTCGTGTCGATCTAGCAGGCGGCGGGTGGGGCGTTCGCCGCCGAGGCCAGCAGGTCGCCAAAGGTCTTTCTCCGGCGCTTGCGTGTCTTTGGCGGGAGCCCGTTCGCGATCCTGCGGGCGTCGTCGGCCTGGCGCTCCTCGAATGCCCGGATCGCCCGGTCGTTGCGCACGACAAGGACGCAGGCGAGCATCAACATGACTGGGGCGATCCCAGTCAGGCGGCACCAGCCGCGGCTGACGTCGTTGCTGGCCGGGTCCTTCACCGTCGAGAAGGTCCGTTCGACCGCCGTGCGCCTCGCGTATGAGCGCCGGTGCTCTTTGGAGGGATAGTCGTGCTTCTGGGCGGTCTTGGCGTGAACTTGCAGCCCGACGGTGATGGTCTTGTGACAACAGCACGGCGGCGGGCTGTCCGGGGGCGAGAGCACCTCGGGCCGCTCGTTGGAGAGCGACATCGACTCTTCTCGTAACGGGCAGCGGAGCTTGCCCATCACGGCCGGGCACATCACCCGGTGGTAGCCGTCGGCGTCGTCGCGGCTCAGCCGCCCGAGCTTGTAGTGCGACAGCTCTGTGGTCTTGGCGTCGTGGGCGGCAACCTCGTCGACCGAGACCTGCCGGCCGAGCGGACCGAGCTCCAACAGCGAGCGGGGAGCCGCCGGGCAGTACAGGTTGCCGTTAGATGCGACCGCCCCCATGAAGGTCCCCCGCGGCCCCCGGTCATCGGGGTGCAGGTCGGTGACGATCTCGGCCCCCAAGGCCCGCAGCGGGAGCGACCAGTTCTCGGCTCTGCGGTGGGCATAACCGGAGTCCGAGCACACGTCGGTCACCTTTGTCCCCGATGACACCATGTCTTCCAAGACGGGGACGAACGCCTTGGGCGGGTCAACCGAGCAGGTCGTGAGGAGCATTCGCCGGACGAGCTCTGGCACGGGCTCGCCGCATTCCTCCTTCACCATCGTGGCGGCCTGCAGCTCGTAGCCGAAGAACAACTCGTCCTTAACGCCCGGCTGATCGGACTTGCGCCGCCCCCACGACGCCTCGCTATCCGCGCCCACGCCACCCCTCTTCTCCGGCGGGCGGAAGTGGCTCTCGATGTCGCTCCAGTCGACGGCAAGCGCACCCGAGGCGTCCTTCCATCGTTCGGGGATGCTCGCCTCGACTAACGAGTCGGCGACCTCGCGCAGCTGCGCGGACGGCCTCCCGTCGGGGACGTCCTTGGAAAGGGCAGTGGTCACGAGCCGGCACGTCCTTTCCACCTGCCGGTAGGTGAGCAGGTGAGGCCCGCACCGCCAGGTGACGACAACTCCGAGGCGGAGCCGGTCGTCATCGCTGAGCTTGACGAGGGCTTCGTGGATCCTCGTCAAGTGCGCCGGCCGGTGGTCGGACAGCGCCAGGCAGATCCCGACCAGAAGCGTGCGGGCGCTCAGCTGGCAGGGCCGCCCACCGCCGACGATGCGGGCCTCGACGGGCGCGGCCACCCCCGCGGCGTCGACCACCTCCTCGATCACGCGAAGGAGGGAGGCAGCGCCCACGATCTCAGCCGAGGAGATCGACGAGGTCGTCGTCGTCCGGCACGGTCATGTTGGCGACGAGGTCGCACAATTGCTGGGAGAAGCTGAACCCGGCCGCCTTGAACAGACCCGGCAGGCCGAGGCGCGCGGCCACCGTGGCGAGCCAGGTCGCCCGCAGCCGGGACAGATCGAGGCGCTCTAGGTCGTGACCACCCGACAGCGATGCGACGAGCCGGTTGGTCACGTTGTGGCGATCGAGCGACACCCCGCCGAGAACAAAGCCGCCGCCGGCGAAGGCGGCCGCATCTCTGAGCCGCTCATGGTATGGGCGCAGAACCGGGACCGTCCGCGGGCTGCGGCCCCGCACGGCGACGACGAGGCCGCCGTTCGAGAACATCACGTCGTCGCCTCTCAAGTCGCGAAGGTCGGCCCCTGTAAGCCCGGCCCCGGCGCCTAAGCAGACCAGCGCCTGCAGGCGCATCCGCCGGGGAAGGCTCGGCTGGGTGTCCGCCAGGGCCAGATAGGCATCGATCTCGCCCGGCGAGTACGGGACCTTGGCCCGCGACCGGGGGAGGGCTAAAGGAAGTGGTTGGCACAGCTCGGGCACGACACGGCGGGCGACGAATCGAAGGTTGGTGCGGATGTCCCGGCGCCGGCTCGGGCTGGCGGCCGCCATGCCGACGATCACGAAGCGCTCGATCACTGACGAGCGAAACAGCACTTCTGGGGCCACCTCGAGGCCGACCGGGATGGAAAAGCGCGCCAGGCTCGCACAGCTCCACAAAAGCGAGCGGGCCCGGGAGGCGCTCAAAGGCCGACAACAAGACACTGCCGCGCGGGCGAAGGCCACCGCCTCGATCGGGTACGTCGTCGGCCTCCAGGCCTCTATCACCTCGGCGCCATCATTCACACAACATATATACTGTGTGCGATGAACGAAGGGGTGGATCCCGACGTGCCACGCTGTCAAAGGTGTCGGTGACCCCTGAACAGCGGGCCGAGGCCCGCCGCATCGCTAAAGAGATCTCCAAGGTTGGCTTCGTGCTGCCGGGCACCGTCACCAAGCGCTACCTCACCTGCACCCACCAGGGCTGCAAGTGCCATGGCGACCCGCCCAGCCTGCATGGCCCTTACTGGTACTGGACGCGAAAGGTGAGGGCCAAGACCGTGACCCGCTCGTTCAGCGCCGAGCAGGTCGAGGAGTACGGGTCGTGGTTCGAGAACGAGAAGCGATTGCGCGAGCTCGTCCACGCGCTCGAGGAGCTGAGCCTCTCCATCACCGAGACGGACCCCCGCACGCCCAAGCGGCGCTCGCGTCCCCAATCCTGAGGGCCGGGGATCCACCCCCGATTGTGGGCTCTGCTCGCTTAACCTGTGGGTGCCCCTGGCGTTACGCGACGGCCGCCCAGGTCGGGCC
>JBEKGS010000040.1:0-37968 GCA_050012675.1 Acidimicrobiales bacterium | reverse complement strand
CGCGTCGTCTGCGACGGTGGCCGTCTCAGGCTCACTGTGCCCAACCTCGAAGCGGTCGCCAAGCTCTTCGCTGATGGTCATTCGGCCGAGCTCCGCCGGCTCCTCTACGGCGGGCGCCGCTTCGGCGAGCAGGGCGCTGACGAAGCCAATGCGGACGCCTGGTCTGTCGAAGAGCTCGAGCGTGCCCTCAGCGGAGTCGGCTTCGTTGTCGAGGAGATCGACGCCGGTGAAATGATCACCGTTTCCGCCAGGCGTGCCGCGGTCGTGGCCCGTCAGGCAGTGGGTCAATCGCCACCGGTCTGCGTGCTCGTCACCGCAGAAGGCGGTGCCGACGTCCTGCTCGCCCGGCTGCGGTCGCTTTGTGGGACCGACGCCGGTGTCGACTTCGAGACGGTCGTGCTCGTCAACGGCCCCGACGACGCTTGCCTCGCCCTGCTTCAAGCCTTAGAGGGCGATGTGACAGTGGCGTCCAGTCCCGTGGTGCTCGACCCGGCGGCCGCCTTCGACCAAGCGGCTCGACTTGCCCGGGCCGATACCGTCGTGGCCCTTTCCCCGCGCGCCCGGCCCGAAGACGGTTGGCTCGCGCGTCTCGTCTCGCCCCTGGAAGATCCGACGATCGCGCTCAGCGGAGCGGCGGTCATCGACGAGGGCGGGCTGATCGTCCACGCGGGCTTCGACGTCGTAGGAAACTGCGCGACGCCGTCTCTTGACCCGGTGCCGCGCTCTTCGTACCTGCGTGCCGAGACCGCCCTCGGCGGCGACGCGGACGTCGACGCCCTGGGCGCGGAGGCCTTCGCCATGAGACGTGAGCTTTGGGACAAGCTCGGCGGCCTGGCCCCGGGCTGGTCGGAAAGCGACTCCGTGATCGACTTGTGCCTGCGGGCGCGCTCATCGGGCCTGCGCTGCGTCGTGGCGGCAGGCTCCGCAGTGACCGCTGAGCCTGAAGACGAGGACGCCTCGAGCCGCGAGCGACTGGCCTGGTACTGGGCCGGGCGTACGACTCTCAGGGCCCCGCAAGCCCGGCGCGTCTCGGCCTCGAGCCTCATGCCGTCCTCGACGCTCATCGAGCGAGTCTCGACGGTGATGGAGGTACCGGCCGTGCCTCGCACCGGCGGGGTCAACCTCGTCGGCGACTTCGGCGACTCCCGCGTTCTCTCGTACGCGGCCGCCCTGTCACGGACGGGCGCGCGCACGTCCCGGCTGCAATGGGCGGGCGGGGTCCCAGAACCGCTCGCGCACGACACCGCCTTCGTCTACGCGACCACGCTGCTTGCTCTCGACGGCGATCAGCTCGTCGACTACATCGGCGAGGTGGGTCTCGACTCCCTGCGCAACCGGCGGACGATCATCGCCTGGGAGTGGCCGCTCGCCCGACCCCTTGCGAGCTGCGTGGCGGAGGCTTCCATGGTCGGCGAGGTCTGGGTGCCGAGCTCGTTCTCCGAGAAGGCCCTCAAATCCGTGAGCCCGCGGCCGGTCTTTCGTGTCCCGCCTCCGGTGGTGGTGCCTCACAACGCCTCGAGGCGAGACGGCGGCCTGCCAGAAGGCTTCGTCTTCGCGGCGGTCGCCCGCCTCGGGCGTTGCCGGCCCGGCGACGAGACGCTGGCAAACCCCCAAGACACGATCGAAGCCTTCTCGAGCGCCTTTCAGCCCGGGTCCGGGCCCGTGCTCTGCGTGGTCCTGCTGGGTCGAAAGACCCGGGCGACCGCCGAGCACTGCAGACTGCTAGCCAAAGGGCGTCCGGACATCCTCGTCATCGAGACCGACGACCCGGCGGTTGCCGACGCCGCGAGCGTGAAGGCGGACTGCCTTGTCTCGCTGCACCGCTCGAGCGCCTTCGGGCCCGACATCGCCCGGGCCATCTCGGTGGGCTGCCCCGTCGTGGCGACAGCCCACGGCGGACCGATGGACTACCTCACCGAGGAGTACGCCGAGCTTGTGCCCTGCAGGCTCACGACGAGCACCGCCGCCTCGTACCCCTTCCCGGCCGGGACCGAATGGGCGGAACCCGACTTGGACGCCGCCGCCGGGATGCTGCGCCTCGTACACGACGACATCGCCGAGGCGCGGCGCCGGGCGTGGCAGGGACGTATCACCGTCACGCGCCTTTGCGGCCCGAAGGCTGCCGCCCGCGCACTTCAAAGACGCCTCGACGAGCCTCTTGCCGGCTCGCTCGAGGTTCCGAGACCTCGGGCCGGAGCCGTCCGCTAGCCCGAGACCCGGCACCGCCACGAGCGCCACGACGACAGCGAGCCCCCGGGGAAAATTTCCTAAGTTTTCGTCACTCTGAGTGACTGAACCCCTACTAATCGCGCGAGCCTCGTGATATTCTTCTCTAGTCACAACCGCTGGGCCTGACGGCTGGAGCCCGTCAGCTCCTTGTGGAGCAGCTGGGCTCCTTCGTCTCGTCACTGGCACGGACGCGAAGGAGGTGTTCCGGGTGGGCGCTCGCACCAGGTCGGTGCATCCCCGACACGAGACGCTGGACCAGATCTGGTCGGCGTACGCGAGCGAGAGGGACCTCGTCCACCGGAACGAGCTCGTCGTGGCCTATCAGCCGCTCGTCAACGAGACCGTTCAGCGCCTGCCCTCCTACATCCTTTCCTACTGGGAGCCCGGCGACCTGCGCAGCTTCGGCCAGGACGGCCTGCTCCGGGCGATCTCGCGGTGGCGCGACCCCGACAACTCGAAATTCGATCAGTACGCCCGCCGCTGCATCAGGGGCGCGATCTTCGACGAGCTGCGGCGGCTCGACTGGATGCCGAGATCGGCCCGCCAACGCGTCATCTCCTACAGGACCACCTATGACTCGCTCGTCGGCGAGCTCGGCTGCAACCCGAAGCCCGAACAGGTCTGCGCAGCCATGGGGCTCACGGGGCGCCAGGCGACAGAGCTCATGAGCGAACTGAACTCGTCCCAGCTGCTCCACCTCGAAGGCCGCGCCGCTTCGCAGTCCCAGAACGATGGTTCCTTCGTGGAGGTCATCTCCGACCAGAGCGCCGAGCCCGAGGCCGAGGTGCTGGCTTCGGCCGAGGTCGAGGCGCTGCAAGAGGCGATGGCCACCTTGGGCCCGCGCGAGCACACCGTCTTGTACCTCTCCTTCTTCGCGGGCCTCACCCAGGAACAGATCGGCCTCATCATCGGGGTGGGCGGGCCGCAGGTGTGCAAGATCCATGGCGCCGCGCTTCGTAAGTTGCGGTCGATCCTCGGACCGAGCCGAAACGCCATGGAGGAGGCACTCGCCAGCTGAGCAGGCAGCCCGTCGTCATACTCCCCTTCCACCTGCACACCGGCTGAGCGCCGTTTGGTAACCAGCAGGAAAGCCGTAGTAAACACCCTCAGTGAACAGGTAAAGAGCAAGGAGGAAGAGGAACATGTTCGACGGTGTCGTCGAGCTGGCCTGCCGGCTCCTGGGCCTCGACATCGGCCCCTTCGCGTTGCCAACGAGGACCTCGGGAAGCGACTGCGGGCGACGATGACCATCGTCGACGACAGACAGACCCGCTCCTGGTCCATCTCCGATTGCACCCGTTACCGCTACTCGCTCACCCAGAGGTGGGGGCAGGGGGAACGGCTCATCACCTGGGTCCTTTTGAACCCTTCGATGGTCGAGGAGATGGTCGACGACCCCACGACACTGAAAGTCGGTGAATTCTCCCGTCGCTGGGGTTACGACCGTATGGAGATCGTCAACCTGTTCGCCCTGCGGGCGGCCGGTCCAGAAGAGCTCTCGGCAGTCGAGGACCCCGTCGGACCGAAGAACCTGCCGTTCCTGCGTCAGGCGGTCACCAGCGCCGAGCTCGTGGTCGTGGGCTGGGGTGATGGCGTCCGCCACGCCCTCGCGCGTCCCGAGACCCTCGACGAGGTCATCCGCCTGCGCCGCGCCAACACGGCCATGCTCTGCTTCGGGGTCACCGAGGCGGGCAACCCTCTGCATCCATCGACACTGGACCGCTCGAGAATCCCGCTCGTGTGGACTCCGCAGAGGCCACGCTGAGAAACCTGGGCCCCCCGGCCCGCTGACAGGCCGGCACAGCCTTGGTCCGGCCCGGGCGTCCGGGCGAACCGGCAGGGCAAAGTCCTTCGCTACGGCAGCTAACTGCGCAGCGTTGCCTCGTAGCGGCTCTCCACTGAAGCGACGCACTCGGAGCGCAACCTGGCCACCTCGGCATCGGTCAAGGTCCTGTCCGGGGCGCAAAAGCGCAGCCGGTAGGCCAAGGACCGGGAGCCCTGGCTCACAGCAGGTCCCCGATAGACGTCGAAGAGCTCCACCGACTCGCACAGTTCGCCGGCGGTGTTACGCAGCTCGGTCTCGACGGCGGCGGCGGGAACAGAGTCCGCCACGACGAAGGCAAGGTCGACGTCACTCGAGGGGAAGCGGCTCACCGCACGCGCGGTGAGCGCTCGGCGCGGGGCGGCCACCAGCTTCAATAGGTCGAGCTCGAGCCAGCCTGCCCGCGCTCGTGCGAGCTCATAGGCCTGGAGCGTGTCGGGGTCCACCTCGCCCACGACGCCGAGCACCGTGCCTGCGGCCACGATCTCGGCCGTCCGGGCCGGATGCAGGCCAGCTCTCACGGTGGGGCGCAGTTCGGCGCCTTCCAGTCTGAGGGCGTCCGCGATCACGCGCCAGGCGTTCACGGCGGCACCGGCGTCGTCGTCGAGGTCCGCGAGGACAAGCCCCACGAGCTCCCACTCGTCTGGCAGCTCCGGGCCGTTGCCACCGCCAGGTCCCCCCGGGGCCGTCTGCGGCCCGGTAGGGTCCGGCAACGCGAACACGTCACCGATCTCGAAAAGCCGCAGCCACGGATGGCGGTGGCCGACATTGTGGCGGACCGCTCCCAAAAGACCCGGCAGGAGACCACCTCTCAAGACGGACTCCTCGGCCACCATGGGGTTCGCCAGGGGCACGAGAGAGCTCGTCACTCCCCCGCGCACCTGGTCACGTGCGTCGACGATGGACATCGTCCATGCCTCGTGCGCCCCGAGCCCGGTCAGAATCCGCTTCAGCCGGCGCCGGAGGGACTGCAGCTCGGTGAGTCTGCCCACGTAGGGAGATCGCCGCTGCGACGTCGGCAGCTCCTGATAACCGATGCGCCGCGCCACCTCCTCTGTCACGTCCACCTCCCGGCGGACATCGGGGCGGAACGACGGCACCTCGACCTCGAGGACGCCTTGTTCCTGAGTGCCGACGGGCAACCTGGTCACAAAGCCCAACGGGGCGAGGAGGCTCGCGATCTCTGCGTCTTCGACACCGGTCCCGAGCAGGGCCCCGACCCGCGCGGTCCGGACCGCTATGCGGCGTGGCCGGTACCCGACGGGCTCCGCGTCGAGCAGGCCCGATGCGATGACAGGCGGAGCCACCCCGGCCGCTCGGGCCGCCGCGACGACGAGCTCGCAGAAACGCAGCGCCGCCCGCTCCATGCCCAGGCGGTCCACCCCGCGCTCAAAGCGCACGGAGGCCTCGCTGCGCAGCCCGACGCGCCGGGCCGTGCGGGCGATGGCGAGCGGGACGAAGTAACCGACCTCGAGCAGGACCCGCGAAGCCTCCGGCGTGATCTCGCTCGACTGGCCGCCCATGATGCCCCCGATACCGACGGGACGATCCTCGGCGTCGCAGATCACACAGTCGTTGCCCGCCAGCGACGCGTCAGCACCGGCCGGCTCGGAGCCGAGCACCCGCGTCACGCCGTCGAGGGTGACGAGCTCCTCACCGGGTCGGGCCGCGCGAACCCTCAGGCCGTTGCCCCCGAGCCGGTCCAGGTCGTAGGGGTGGGTCGGCTGACCGAGCTCCAACATGACGTAGTTCGAGGCGTCGACGATCGCGTCGATGGGCCTCATCCCCGCCAGCGTCAGCCTGCGGGCGACGACAGCCGGTGAAGGCACGTGGCTCACACCTGTGAGCACCTTTGCCATCAGGCGATGACACAGCTGCGGCGCCAGCACCTCGACGCTCGCGTACGAGGAGGCCGGCTCTGTGCCGTGGGCGACGGCGGGCTCGGGGAGGTGAAGCGGCAGGCCCCGGCGGGCGGCGATGTCGCGGGCGACGCCCGCCACGCACAAGCAGTCGGGCCGGTTCCCCTCGATGGCGAGGTCGAAGACCACATCGGGCTCGAAGGCGGCTCCGAGGTACTCGGCCAGGGGAAGCCCGAGCTCGAAACCCTTGTCGGCTCCCGCGAACAGCTGTTGACCTTCCGGCCCTCTGGTCCCGGCCGGTCCGCGGTCACTGCCGAGAACGAGGATCCCCGCCTTGTCCTCCGACAAACGCAGTTCGCGGCCCGAGCACAGCATGCCGTTGGAGACGACACCACGCATGCGCCGCTGTTCGATCCGGAACTCCCCCGGCAGCACGGCCCCGACCGGCGCCAAGACGACGACGTCTCCGACTTCGAAGTTCCATGCGCCGCACACCACCTCGACCGGTTCCGGACCGCCCGCGTCAACCACCACCCGGCGGATCTTGTCCGCGTTGGCGATGGCGGCGATCTCGACGACCCGCGCCAGCACCACGTCGCGCAGGCCTTCGCCGACTCTTTCGACCCCCTCCACGACCAGGCCGAGTGCGTCGAGGTCAGACGCGAGCGCGGCAACCTCCACGCGGTCGCCCGGCCGCGTATCGAGCGGGGTCAGCTCCGCCAACCACGACAGTGGAACGCGCACTTCCTCGTCTCCTCAAAACTCGTCTGTTGTGCTCTTGCGACGCCTTGTCGGTCGGGAGCCGCGCGAAGGAAGGGCTCAGAACTGCCCGAGGAACCTCACGTCGTTCTCGATCATCACCCTCAGGTCCGCGATGCCGTGACGCATGATGGCGATCCTGTCGATCCCGAAGCCGAAAGCGAAGCCCGACCACTGCTCGGGATCCACGCCGGTCGCCTCGAAGACGGCTGGATGCACCATCCCGCAACCTCCGAGCTCGATCCATCCGACACCAGAGCAGGTCCGACACCCCTCGCCGCCACAGATCACACACGACATCTCGAACTCCGCCGACGGCTCGGTGAAGGGGAAGTAGGCGGGCCGGAGCCTCGTGCGGGTCCCCTCGCCGAAGATGGCCCGCACGAAGGTGTCGATGGTCCCCTTCAGGTCTGCAAAGGTGACCCCCCGGTCGACGACGAGTGCCTCGATCTGGTGGAACACGGGAAGATGCGTCGAGTCCGGCGTGTCCTTGCGGTAGGTGCGGCCCGGGACGACGGCGTAGATAGGCAGTGTGCCCCGCTCGAGCAGCCGGATCTGGACCGGCGAGGTGTGCGGGCGCAACAGCACGCTCCAGGGCTTGCCGAAATCGACGTAGAAGGTGTCGAGAGGGCTGCGGGCCGGATGGTCCTCAGGGATGTTGAGAGCCTCGAAGTTGCGCCATCCCGTCTCGACTTCGGGTCCCTCCGCGATCTCGTAGCCCATGCCGATGAAGACGTCCTCGAGCGCCTCTCGCACCTGGGTCACAAGGTGCAGGTGGCCGGCCAGGCGCCCCGGCAGCACTTCTGTGAGGTCCAGGCGGTCCGCGCCAAGCCGTTCAGCCCGGGCGGCAGCCGTGAGCTCGGCGCGCCTGGCCTCGGCCACCGCCTCGAGCCGGCCGCGCAGCTCGTTCAAGAGCCTGCCAACTACACGGCGCTCCTCGGGCTCTTTGGACCCCAAGGCTTGGTACATCTCCGCGAAGCGCGACCTCTTGGACCGGAACGCCGCCCGCTCAGATTCCTCGAGCGCCGCGAGATCGAGAGCCCCTTCGAGCGCGGCCGTGGCCTCGGCCTCGAGCAGAGCGATCTCCTCGGCCTGGTCGGTGGTCACGACGCCACCTTCGGACACCTCGTTCTTCGATGCGATGGCGACATGCTAGGGCAGCCTCAGCCCGCACTCCGGCGGCGCCGAGCCACGTCGAAGCAGAGCACGGCCGCGGTCATCGCCACGTTCAAAGACTCGGTCCCGTCCGCCATGGGGATCGTCATCGAACCGTCGAGGGCACCCACGACATCCTCGGGCAGGCCCGCCCCCTCGTTGCCGAGCACGAGCGCGGTCGGGCCGTCGAGATCCGCGGCCTCGTAGTTCGTGCCCCCTCTCGGGACCGTCGCCCAGCAGCGATAGCCGTTGGCGGAGAGATCAGCCAGCGCGTCAGCGGGCATGACATCTTTCACGAGCGGCACGTTGAACACCGCGCCCGCGCTCGAACGCACGACCTTCGGGTTGAACGGGTCTACGGTCCCCTCACAACAGATCACACCGAGAACCCCGGTCGCGCCCGCGATCCTCATCACCGCCCCCAGGTTGCCCGGATCGCGCACGTCCACGCACACGAGAACAAGGCCCCGTCTGCTGCTCGGGCCCGAACGCGACAACAGCTCGTCGAGGCGGAGGTCCAAAGCCCCGACGACGCCACAGACCGCCTGCGGGCTCACCGTGTCCGCCACGCGCTCCATGATCCCGGGCCCGAGCTCGTAGACCGGAAGTCCCTGGCGACCCGCCCGCTCCACGACGGCGGTGACCGACGCCGACGAGCGCCAGTCGGCGGCCACGAACAGGGACTCCAAAGGCGCACCCGCCTCCAGCGCCGCCTCGACGATCCTGACCCCCTCGGCAACGAAGGCGCGCTCGCTGTCACGGACACTCGAGCGCCGCAGCAGGCGCCGCAGGCGCTGGACCCTGTGGTCGCGCGCGCCGAGCCTGTTCATGTCGAGTTCCGAGGTGATGCTCGAGTTGCCGTGCAGGTCTAAGAGACAGCCTCGTCGACGCTGTCCGTTTCGAGTTCGTGCTCGGCATCGTCACCGAGCGCCTCGACGGAGAGCTGCACCAACGCCGAGAACGCCTGCGGATCGCGAACCGCGAGGTCCGCGAGCATCTTGCGGTCGACGTCTACCTCCGCCTTGTGCAGCCCGGCGATGAAACGGCTGTAGGTCGTGCCGTTGAGCCGTGCCGCGGCGTTGATCCGCTGGATCCAGAGCTTGCGGAACTCGCCCTTGCGGGCCCTGCGGTCGCGATAGGCGTACTGCAGCGAGTGCATGACTTGCTCGTTCGCCGCCCGGTACGAGCGCGACTTGTTGCCGTAGAAGCCCTGCGCGCGTTCGAGAACGGTCCTCCGGCGCTTCTTGCCGTGGACTGCGCGCTTGACCCTGGCCATTTCGGGGCTCCCTTCATCTTCTCTACGAGTGCGATCTGTGGTGGTAGTGCTGCAGGAACGTGAGAGCCTCCGGTGCCTTGGGCGGCGATGCCGCTTGACACCGATGAGGCGGCGACCTCAGATCCCGAGCAGCCGGCGGACGCTCTTGCGGTCGGCCGAGGACAGCCCGACTTCGCGGGCTAGGCGGCGAGTGCGGACCGACGACTTCTTCTCGAGCAGGTGGCCGCGGTTTTGCTGCCGGCGCCTTATCTTGCCGGTCCCGGTGATCTTGAAACGGGCCACCGCACCCCGGTCCGTCTTCTGCTTCGGCATTTCGCTACCCCTTGTCTTCGTTCCGGTGTCCGTCTCGTACTTCACCCTGCCCCTGCGCCGATGCTGTCGCGCCGGGCTCGGGCTGCAAGTGTCTCCGCCAACTCCAACTCACTCAGCGCCAAGACGCCGGAGGTTGTCTCCTAAAGCTGCGTCTCCGCCTGCACGCGCATCTCCAAAAGCGTCTCGCCGTCGTCCTGCACCGGCACACTCGGCTCGGTGCCGGCAGCCGGGGAGACCCCGGCCGGCGCATTTCCGTTCGAGGCGACGCGGTTGCGCTCCTCGATCAACTGCTTCGCTTCCGACGACTGCTTCGCCCGCTTGTCCGGAGCGAGCACCATGACCATGTTCCGTCCGTCCAGGCGACCCTCCGTCTCGATCTTGGCCACTCCGTCGATCTGTTCTGTGATCCGCTCGAGGATGCGCCTGCCGAGGTCGGGATGGATGACCTCCCGTCCCCTGAACATGACCGTCACCTTGACCTTGTGACCCTCGCTCAAGAACCTGAGGACCTGGCGTGTCTTGGTGTCGAAGTCTCCCG
Organism: Acidimicrobiales bacterium; assembly: GCA_050012675.1. GTDB lineage: Bacteria > Actinomycetota > Acidimicrobiia > Acidimicrobiales > Bog-793 > Fen-455. The sequence goes on along the minus strand of JBEKGS010000040.1, from coordinate 28,018 downwards.
GGCCGATCTTGGGCCGGTACTTCATCTCCTTTATGCCGACGTTGCTCGTCTTGCGTCGCGACTCTTTGGCCCGTTGCGCCGCATCGAACTTGAACTTCCCATAGTCCATGATCCGGCACACCGGCGGATTCGCCAGAGGCGCCACCTCCACCAGGTCGAGATCCTGCTGCTGGGCAATGGCGAGCGCCTGCGCAAGAGGCGTGATCCCGAGCTGGCGACCTTCAGCGTCGACTAGCCGGACCTCACGAGCACGGATGCGGTCGTTGATCCGTGGCTCATTGGAGCTGGGAACGGTGGTGATTGGGCGTCGTCCTCTCGCTAGGGCCGAGACTGTGCTCGACCGTACGAAAGGGAAGCCGGCAATGCCGACCCGTCACTCTCAAGACCCGACGCACTCGTCGGCCGCGCCGACAGTGGCCGGGTGGGAGTCACGCCATTCGGCGCAGCCCCGCTTCCCTCAGTTGTCACCACGTACGCTAGCAGCATGAGCAGCCTGTGGACACCAGAAGGGGAACATCGCGTGCCGCGGCCGGGCGAGGCTCCCCCCGCAACGGGACCATCTTCCGGCTCGGGGGCGCCGGGCGGAGCGGGGCGCTCGCCCGGAACGCCTCCCGCCGGCGGTCTTGAGACGGGCGCGTTGAGCGAAGAGGAGCTGGCCGCCGAGGAGGAGCTGGAGGAGGTGGCCAAGCATCTTGCCGCCGCCCCGGCGGAGGACGTCGTCGCGAACCACTGCTACGGGCTTTTCGAGCTCGCCGCCTTGCACCTGTCCCAACAGCCGCCGCAGCTCGACAAGGCGAGACTGGCCATCGACTCGCTCGGCCTTCTGGTCGACGGTCTCGGCGACCGTCTCGGCCAGCATGCCGGGCCGCTCGCAGAGGGCCTCACCCAACTCCGCCTCGCCTTTGTCCGCATAGCCGCCGCTGTCCCCGCGTCCGACGGGCAGGCCGGCGCGGAACCCGGGACTGACTAGTCGACAGCCAGGCCGAGCAAGCCGGCTATCTCGGCCCAGCCGCCCTCGCTGGCCGGCGCCAGCACATGGTCAGCGTGGGCGAGCGCTGCTTCGGTGCCGTCGGCAACCGCGAGAGCGATGCGGGCCTCCTGCAACAGCTCCACGTCGTTGTCCGCATCCCCGATCGCGAGCACGCGATCTGATCGCAAGCCTCGCGCGATGCAGTAGGCAAGCACCCCGGACCACTTGGTCACCCCGAACGGCCGAAAGCTCAGGTGCAGGCCGCCGTAGGTGCGGTCCGTCGAGGTTGCCGCCGCCACCGGTGCCCGCGCCGTCACCTGAGCGGCCAGGTCCCGGACCATGGAGTGCTCGCCCCCGAGCATGGTGAAGGCGAGCACGCGAAGTGTCCGCACGGCGGTCCACGGATCTTCCTCCCGCACCAAAGAACTGATGCGACGGACGTAGTCGGGATGAGTGAAGGGGTGCTCCCCCAGCACGATGTCCCGTCCGGGAGCGTCCACGTGGATGCAAGGGCTGACATCGAGCTCGTCGAGGATCTCCAGCACCTGGGCGGCGACCGCCGGGGAGAAGGCGTGGGTGTGGAACGCCGTCGTGGCGCCGAACTCGAAGCCGACGGCCCCGTCAAGGAAGACGCCCGGCAGGGCAATCTCGTTGGCCTCCATCACCGACCAGGCGCTACGCGCCCCCCGGCCGGTGGCGACGAGGACCGGCACCAGGGCGTCGGCCAGGACCCGCAGAGCCCTGTGGGTGCGGGGATGGATCAGCCCCTTCCCGTCCCACAAGGTGCCGTCGAGGTCGGTCACCACGAGGTCGATGTCGCGCGGGACGGCCAATTCGGCCGTCGCCCGGGACAGGGGTGACGCCGTCGCGGCGCCTCCGGGGCCGGACGGGCCGGTCATCGGGCACCCACGGGGTACTCGAAGCGGTACACGAGCACCTCCGAGACCGCCTCGAAGCCGAGGCGCCGGTAGATGGCGTTCGAGCCCGGGTTGGCGAGCTGGGCGTACAGCACCGAATTGGCGCCCTCCTGGTCGCGCAGCCAGTCGCTGAGCGCCGCGACCAAGGCCCCGGCGTACCCCCGCCGGCGCCAGTTGGGCGGTGTGAAGACAGCGCCGATCCTCGAGATGCCGCCCAGTTGTTCGGTGGCTCGCGCCATGCAACGGGTCCCACCGTCGTCCCAGACGAACAAGCGCCCGCCCGCCATCGAGGCCTCGACGGCCGAGGCCGCGTCGCTTTCAGGCGAGCCGGTCTCGGCCTGGAAGGCGGACCACCACTGGACCATCAGGTCCCGCTCGGAAACCTCGGCGCGTCGCAGACGTCCCGGCACTCCCTCAGGCACGAAGAGCCGGCCGAGCGCGTACAGGCGCTGGGCGTCCTCGACGACGGCCGCCACCGTCTCGTGCTCGGTCCAGAATCCCGCGAAGGCCGACGCCGTGGGCGCCTCGCCGGTGACACCGCTCAGGCGGTGGCCCTCGCCGGAGATGGCAGCGGCCAGGCCGGCCGCGTGCTCCCGTCTCATCGGCGAGAGCGCGGCCGCGTGTCGCGGCGGGGACTCGATGGCGAGGCCGGCGAGGTCACCGGCGTCCTCGACCAGCCAGTACCGTCCCGGCGTAGTCGAACCGGCCCTTTGCTTCACGATGCTCCAGATCAAATTGAGGCCGACAGGGTCACCGGCCAGATAACTGCCTGCCTGCTCGACAACCGCGGCCGCGTCAGTCGTGGCCCTCACGTGCAGGCTGCCCATCCCCCTAGCCTGCCACGGCGGCGGGCGCTCTCAGCACAGTTCCTAGGCTCTGGACATGGGTCGGACATACGAGGCCATCGACGAGCGGCTGGCCAGCTTCCTGTTGTCACAACCGGTCTTCTTCGTGGCCTCGGCGCCGTTGTCTCCTGACGGGCTCGTGAACTGCTCGCCTAAGAGCAACAACGGCGAGCTCACGGTGCTGGACCCGCACAACCTCGCCTACTTCGACCGGACCGGCAGCGGTGCCGAGACGATCGCCCACGTCCGCGAGAACGGCCGGATCGTGCTCATGTTCTGCGCCTTCGACGGCCCTCCCCGGATTGTCCGGGTCCACGGCCGTGGCGGGGTCGTTCACCGCGACGACAGCAGTTTCGGGGAGCTCTCGTGCCGGTTCGAGACAGAACGGATCGAGGGGGCCCGCTCCATAATCACCGTGTCCGTCCAGCGCGTCTCAGACTCCTGCGGCTACGGGGTCCCTCTGATGGACTTCCGCGGGCACCGGACCCAGATGGCCGAGTGGGCCGCCCGCAAAGGTGAGGAGGGCATCAGGCGGAACTGGGAGTCCGCCAACTCCGTGAGCCTCGACGGACTCCCGGCCCTGCGGGGCATGAGGCAGGTCTGACAAAGCGCGGTCCAACCGAGATCGCACCGCCGCCGTGCGGTGGCTCAGTGGACGATCTTGGCGATGGCGAGCTCGACGATGTCGGTTGCGCCCCGTTCCTTGAGCGCGGGGATGAGCACGTTGATCTGGGACTTCGGGACCACCGTCTCGACGGCGTAGCCGGCCTCGCCGAACAGCTTTGAGACCGTCGGGGCTCTCATCGAGGGGAGCACGGCGATGATGGCGTCGAGATAGGAAGGCGCGACGTTCAGTTTCACGAGGACCTTGCCCCGGGCCTCCAGAGCTCCCTGCAAGAGCACGAGCAGCTGACCCATGGCGCGCTGCTTGTCCGGATCTGCGACTGAGGCGGGGTTCGCGATCAGCTCGGTGTAGGACAACATGAGCGTGTCGATCACCCGCAGCCCGGCTGCCCTGAGTGCCCGGCCCGTCTCTGTGATCTCGACGACGGCATCTGCGACGTCGGGAATCTTGGCCTCTGTGGCCCCGAACGAGAAGCGGACGTCGGCCTGGATCCCGCGCTCGGCCAAGAAGCGCCTGGTCAGGCCCGGGTACTCGGTCGAGATCCTGCAGCCCGGCGCGAGATCTTCCACCTTTCGCACCGGCGAGTCCTCGCTCACCGCTAACACGACCTTGATGGGCTCGGCCGTCGCCTTCGAATAGCGCAGCTCACCGAGGCTGACGACGTCGGCTCCGGTCTCCTCCACCCAGTCACGACCGGTCACGCCGAGATCGAACAGGCCTTCGGACACATAGGTGGGTATCTCCTGGGGCCTAAGGATGTGGACCTCGTCCACGCGAGGGTCGTCGATCGTTGCCCGGTAGGCGACCTCGGAAGCCCTGCGGACCGTCAGGTCGGCCGCGGCGAAGAGCTCGAAGGTGGCGAGCTCCAGCGAGCCTTTGGGGAGAACCAGGCGCAGCACCGCTAGCCCGCCGCTGCCCTCGGGTGTGCCGCAAGACCCGCTTCGGGCGGGGCGTCCGGCGCGTTCGCGAGCCGCCGGAGCAAGGTCGCCATCTCGATGGCAGTTGCGGCCGCCTCGGTCCCCTTGTTCCCGAGCGCTCCCCCGGCACGCGCCAGGGCCTGTTCCAGGTTCTCGGTCGTGAGCACGCCAAAGACGACGGGCAGGTTCATGTCGAGCTGGACACGCTGCAGGCCTGCCGCGCACTGGCCGGCCACGAAGTCGTAGTGGGATGTCTCACCGCGGATCACCGCCCCGAGGCAGACGACGGCGTCGAATCCGTGGGTACCGGCCATCGTCATCGCCGCCAGCGGCAGCTCGAAGGCCCCGGGCACGAACACGACGGTCCGGTCGGCCTCGGCGACGCCGCAGCGATCGAGCTCGGCCAGCGCCCCGGCGAGGAGGAGCCGCGTCACCTGCCCGTTGAAGCGGCTGCAGGCGACGGCTATGCGAAGCCCGCTCCCGTCCCCGCAGCCCGCGACCGCCCCGCCTTCGACCTCGCCGATCGCCGGAAGGCGATGAACCGGCTGCCCGGGCTCGTGGCTCTCGGCCCGCTCACCGCTCACCACGCTCGGCGGCTCCTCAGCCGACGCCGTCGAGGTCACCGGCACCGCCAACAGCAGCCTCTTCGACGGTCGTCCCGGCCGCCGGGGGCTCGGGCTGGACAGGGTCGAGGCCGTGAAGCAGATGACCCAGTCGCTCTCGCTTGGTGCGCAGGTACTTGACGTTCTCAGGGTTCGATGCCGGTTCGAGCGCCACTCGCTCGACGATGTCCAGGCCGTAACCTTCGAGGCCACCGTACTTCGCCGGGTTGTTGGTCATGAGGCGCATCTTGGTCACCCCGAGCTCCACGAGGATCTGGGCTCCTATGCCGTACTCGCGGCTGTCGACGGGGAGGCCGAGCTCGACGTTGGCGTCGACTGTGTCCCTGCCCTTGTCCTGCAGGTTGTAGGCGCGCAGCTTGTGGGTGAGGCCGATGCCACGGCCTTCATGGCCGCGGAGGTAGACGATGGCACCGACTCCCTCCTCGCCGATCCGACGCATGGCCGCTTCGAGCTGTGGCCCGCAGTCGCAGCGCAGCGACCCGAACACGTCGCCGGTGAGGCACTCGCTGTGCACCCGGACGAGCACGCTGTCTTTGCTGTGGACGTCGCCCGCCACGAAAGCGAGGTGCTCCTCGCCGTCGAGCAGCGATCGGAAGCCGTAGGCGGTGAACTCGCCGTACTCGGTGGGGATGCGCGCCTGTGCGACCCGTTCCACGAGCCTCTCGCGGTGGTGCCGGTACCGGACGAGGTCCGCGATAGAGATGATGGGAAGGCCGTGGTCGGCGGCGAACCTCTCGAGCTCGGGACGGCGGGCCATTCGTTGCTTGTCCTTGGTCACGATCTCGCACAGGAGCCCGGCCGGGTAGCAACCTGCGAAGCGGGCCAGATCGACAGTGGCCTCGGTGTGACCGGCGCGTTTCAGGACACCGCCCGGGCGGTATCTCAACGGCAGCACGTGACCCGGGCGGGCGAGGTCGTCAGGTTTGGTGTCCGGGCTGATCAGCGCCCGGATCGTCGAGGCCCTGTCCCCCGCCGAGATCCCGGTCGTGGTCCCGTGGCGGTAGTCGACGGTCACGGTGAACGCCGTGCGCTGCGACTCGGTGTTGTGGGAGACCATCAAGGGCAGCTCGAGCTCGTCGAGGCGGTCCGGCATGAGCGGCACGCAGATCAGCCCCGAGGTGTGCGCGAGGAAGAAGGCCACTTTCTCGGGCGTCGCGAACTCGGCCGCCATGACCAGGTCGCCTTCGTTCTCCCGGTCCTCGTCGTCCATCACGACGACCATCTCGCCGCGCCCGATGGCCGCTATCGCTTCCTCGATGCCGGCCATCGCCACGTCGATTGCGCCTCCTTCTCCGCTCTCGAGCCTACTGGCCCCGGGACGAGCGCGAACTCGCAGGTCACCGTGGCTCTCAGCCACCGGAGGCGGGAGCCGCCGGCAAGCCAACGCGGTCCGGCTCAACCTCTACCCGCAGGTCGTCGCCAAGACGGCAGACCGAGACGAGCCGCCCGCGCCAGGCCTGCGCCATCGTCGTGGCACCGGGACCGGAGAACACGGGCCTACCGTCGTCGCCTCCGAGAAGCGCCGGCGCCAGGTACCACACGTAGCGGTCCACCAGGCCCTCGCGATGGAAATCATGCGCGACCTGGGCACCGCCTTCGACGAGCAGCTGCAGGACACCGCGCCGGCCGAGCTCGTCGAGCACGGCACCGAGGTCCCCGCCGAGCTCCAGCGCGGGCAGGACACGGGCGCCTTTAGGTACGTGGCCGAGCACGACACGGAGGGGCTGGCGGGACAGAGGCCCGTCGTCGCGCACGGTGAGAGCCGGATCGTCCCGGCGCACCGTCCCCGCCCCGACGAGCACCGCGTCGGACTCGGCGCGCAGTCGATGGACGTCGCGTCTCGCCTCGGCACCGGTGATCCAACGGCTCGATCCGTCGGGTGCGGCGGTCCGCCCGTCGAGGGTGAGGGCCAGCTTCAACACGACGAAGGGCCGGCCGGTCAAGCGGTGCACGAGGTACGGGCGGAGCTGTTCGCCCACGGCTTGGGCGAGCACGCCCTCTGAGACGGTGATGCCGGCCGCGGACAGGGCCGAGAACCCCGAGCCGGCCACGCGCTCGTCCGGGTCGCCGATGGCGGCGACGACCTTCGCGACGCCGGCGCGGATGAGCGCGTCGGTGCACGGGGGCGTCCTGCCCTCGTGGGCGCAGGGCTCGAGCGTCACATAGACCGTGGCGCCTCGGGCACGGCTGCCTGCCAGATCGAGCGCGGCGACCTCGGCGTGCGACCCGCCCGGCGGTGCCGTCGCCCCCTCGCCGACCACCTCGCCGTCCCGGTCGACGATGACGCAGCCCACCCAGGGATTGGGGGAGGTCGCGGTGCGCACGGCCTGTCCGAGCTCCATGGCTCGAGCCATGTGGAGTTCGGCTGCGCGGCCCGTGTCCCCCCGGCTCAATGCGGCCTTTCACCTCTCAGCAGCGAGAGCGCGTGCGGCAGCACGTCCACAACCGCCTCCAGACATTCGAGGGCACCTTTGGTCGATCCGGGCAGATTGACCACGAGCGAGGTCCCGAGGGTTCCCGCCGTGGCGCGCGACAGCCGCCCGAGAGGGCTCGCCAGCCGCATGGCCTCGGCAAGACCGGGCGCCGCCCGGTCGAGCACCCGTGAGGTGCCCTCGGGGGTCAGGTCCCGGGGCCCGAAGCCGGTCCCGCCCGTTGTCACGATCAGCCCGGAGAAGCCACCGGCGAGCTCGGCGATCGCCCCGGCCACCGACTCGACACCGTCGGCGACAACCCGCCGATCGACCACCTCGTAGCCCTCGGCTGACAGGCGCTGCGCCACGGCGGCACCGGAGAGATCCTCTCGGGTACCGGCGACGACTCCGTCCGACACCGTGCAGACCTTCGCCTGCAAGGAGCCAGGAGACCTCGGCGGCCCGGTCGGCGACACGCTCATGTGCCAGGCGCGACGGCGCCGGACGCCGCCTCGTGTATCCGGCGCACCGTCTCGGCCGGGTCGGGCGAGTGGAACACGGCCGAGCCTGACACGAAGCACCTTGCCCCCGCCAGGGCGGCGACCGGCGCCGTCCGGTCGTCGATGCCGCCGTCCACCTGGAGCGTCACCTGAAGTTGCTCGCGCTCGGCCTGCGCCCGCGCCTGTTCGAGCTTGGACATGACGTCCGCGATGAACGACTGGCTGCCGAAACCGGGGTGCACCGTCATGATCAGCAACAGGTCGACCAGGCGTAGATAGGGCGCGACCGCCTCGTAGGGGGTCTCGGGGTTCACGACGAGCCCCACCCCAAGTCCCAGGCGGCGCATCTCGGCGCACAGGGCCTCGGTCCCACCGACCTCGACGTGCACCGAGCAGGAGTCCGCCCCCGCGTCGCGGAACGCCTCCAGGTACTGCCCGGGATCGCTCATCATGAGGTGGCAGTCGAAGAACATGGCCGTGCGCCGCCTGATCGATGCGACGACCGGGGGCCCGATCGTGATGTTGGGGACGAAATGGCCGTCCATCACGTCGAGGTGCAACCAGTCGGTCACCGCGGCGACCTTGGCGATCTCTGTCGCAAGCGAGCCGAAGTCGGCCGACAAGATAGAGGGGGCGACCTTCACCTCGCCGTGCGCCAGCAAAGGAAGCCCGGGCGCGTGCCGCCGTTTCGTGGCTTTGACCACGGCTCCACGGTAGCCAACCTCCTGGTCCCGGGCAGCTACTCGCCGAGACACTCGCCCACCTTCGGTCTCGCACCGCGACGCCACGCCTCGAACGGCACCGGTGAGCGCCCCTCGGGCCTCACCTCGAGCAACTCGAGACGACCTTGACCGCAGATCACCTCGTTGCCGAGCAAACTGCCCGGCCCGAGGCGGGCGAGGCCTTCTGCTCCCGTGTCTTCGAGCTGGTGAACCGGTCCCGCGCCTTGGCCGGCGGGAAACCCGGCGACACCGACGCGGGCTCGCTCGATGATCAGGCGCTTGCCACGGAACCTCGTCCAGGCGCGCCCTATCCGCACGAGCCGGTCGAGCTCGACGGCCGATCGTTCCCAGTCGATACGGAGCTCTCCGGGGTCGATCTTGGCCGCGTAGACGCTCTCGCCGACCTGGGGCAGGGGTGTCCCCAAGGTCGTGAGCCCGCCCGCCAAACGCTCGAGGACAAGGTGTGTGCCGAGCTCGCCAAGCCGTGACCGCAGCTCGTCGGCGGTCTCATGGGCCAGTATCGGAGTCTCCACACGGGCGTAGACGGGGCCTGTGTCCAGTCCTTCGTCGAGGGCCATGAGGCAGACGCCTGTTCTCTCGTCGCCGGCGAGGATGGCCCGTTGCACCGGCGCGGCACCGCGCCATCGTGGCAGGAGCGAGAAATGCAGGTTCACCATGGGCACCTGCTCGAGCACATCGGCGCGTATGAGCGACCCGAAGGCCACGACGACCCCGAGCTCGACGCCCGCGTCGAGGACGTCGTTCACTCGGCTCGAGACCGGGATCTTGAGCTCGAGGGCGCACTTTTTGACCGGCGTCGGCGCCAGCGCGCCGCCGCGACCGCGGCGAGCGTCGGGAGCTGTCACCACGAGCGCCACGACGTGGCCGGCATCATGCAGGGCCCGCAGCGGCCCGACGGCGATGTCCGGCGTGCCCAAGAAGGCGAGCCTTGTCACCGGCCCGGACCGATAAGCGCGGGGTCAGGCGTCGCGGCCGGCTCCGGCGGATTCTGACAAGGCGCGGGCCCTGAGCACGCGCATGGCCTGCTTGCGCTGGTCCTTGTCGAGACGCTCGAGCAGCAATATGCCGTCGAGGTGGTCGACCTCGTGCTGGAGGACCCTGCCCAGAAGCTCGTCGCCTTCGATCGAGAGCTCCTTTCCTTGCAGGTCGAGACCCACGAGGTGGACCTGCTTGGGCCGGATGATCGGCCAGTGCAGGTCGGGGACCGACAGGCAGCCCTCCTCGTACTCCCATTCGCCGCTCGACTCGACTATCTCCGGGTTGATCACGGTCACCGGGCCCTCTCCGACGTCGTAGACGAAGAGCCGGCGCTCAATCCCGACCTGAGGTGCGGCCAGCCCCACGCCCGGCGCCGCATACATCGTCTCGATCATCTCAGAGGACAGGCGCGCGACCTTGGCGTCGATCTCTTTGACCTCCGCGGCGCGCTGGCGCAGCACGGGGTCGCCGAATACCCGTATGGGAAAGATGGGCACCGACCAACTTTACCTGCGCGCGACTACCGAGCTGCGTCTCGGCACCGTGACGGCGCCCGCGCCTCGAGCCCCACCGCCTCATCCGAAACGGACGCGGACGATCTCACCGGTCCCAGCGTCCAAAGCCGGGCGTGCCGGCGACACTGCTATGGGGGTGACCTCGATCCGTCGGGGACCCCCGCCCTCCCGTGCGGGCAGGGCCAGTTGAGCCGCGACGCTCTCTCCCGTGTCGCTGACAGCGAAGCCGGGGTAGTCGCCCGGCGGCGGCAGGAGGATCTCGCCGGGCACCTCGACACTGAGACGTGAGGGATCGCCCGGGTCCTTTCCCTCCGACACCACAAGTGCCCGCACCTCGTGGGGTCTGCCCAACAGCACGGCCGCCTCGCTGAGCTCGCCCCTGGCGATGAGCCCTCTGATCCGCGTCGACGACACGACCTCGTTGGCGCGATCGTCGGAGACGAGGTGCACGGGTTCCACCGAGAACCCGGCCTGTTCCCCCAGCTCCTGCAAAAGGGCGACGTTGCCCCGTCGTTGGTGGCCGAAATGGAAGTCGTCGCCGACGACGACAACCCGGGCCGAGAGCTCGGCCACGAGCACCTCGGCCACGAAGTCCTCCGCCTCCTCCCTGGCGCGCTCGGCGTCGAACTCGATGACGAGGATCTGGTCGACACCGGTCCCGGCGAGCAGCTCGAGCTTGAGCTCGATGTCAGTGAGCCTGAGCGGGGCCGAGGCCGGGTTTACGACGGCGGCCGGGTTCTTGTCGAAGGTCACCACGACGCTGCGCAGCCCTCCACTTGCCGCCCTCCGGCGCACCTTGCCGATCACCTGGCGGTGGCCGATGTGGACCCCGTCATAGGCCCCGATCGTCACAGCGCTGCCGTTGTCGTGTCCCACCGCCGAGGCAGGCTAGTCGTCGCCCGCGGCCGACCCGATGCCAGCGCCTGCACCGTCACTGGTGCGGACCACCACAACTGGCCTCGCGCGTTCGAGCCCGACCGGCCCGCAGATGGCCACGAGCCTGGCCGACTCGTCGAGCACGGCCCAGGGTCCGTCGCCCACCACACCTAGGGCGAGCCGTTCGACGCTACGGCCGTGGCCCAGCGCCTCCGCGAGCCCGGGGCCCGCGACCGCACCCGGCAGGTCACGTACCAGCTCTTCGAGCGGGCGCACTCGCTCCGGCGCGACCGCCTCGAGGGCGAGGGCCTCGGCGTCGCTGAAGGACCCGATCGAGACCCTGCGCAGAGCCCTCAGGTGGGCGCCACCCCCGAGTCTCGAGCCGAGGTCGGCCGCGAGCACGCGCACGTAGGTGCCCGAGGAGCACTCCACGAGGACCCGGTAGCAGTCGGACTCGCCGGTCTCGAAGACCTCGAAGCGGAAGACCTCGACGACCCGTGGCGCCCTGGCCACCTCGATGCCCTCGCGGGCGAGCTCGTGCAAGCGGCGCCCTCCCACCTTCACCGCCGAGACCATGGGCGGGACCTGCTCGATACGGCCCGTCAGCGAGCGCGCGGCCTCTCGCACCTCGGCGAGGGTCACGCCGCCCATCTCGAAGTGCCCAGTCACCTCTCCCGAGGCGTCCAGCGTCGAGGTGGTCATCCCGAGCACGATCTCGCCGACGTAGGTCTTCCGAAGCGCCGTCGCGAAACGCAACAGGCGCGTTCCCCGTCCCACCCCCACTATGAGCACCCCCGTGGCATCCGGGTCCAGCGTGCCCGCATGGCCCACTTTGCGCGTGCCGAGCAGGCGCCGGCATCGGGCGACGACGTCATGGGACGTCCAGCCCGCCTGCTTGTCGACGACCACGAAGCCCCCGGGGTCGTCGACTCCCCGCCGCGGTGTCCGGCCGGCCCCGTCGGGCTGGCCGGGCTCGTCAGTTCCCATCGTGTCGGACACGACGCAGCGCCTCTTCCACGCGGGCACCGGCCGCGACAGCGGGGTCCGCGACAAAGCTCAACGTCGGCGTGCGCTTGAGCCTCACCTCGCGAGCGATGGCAGCCTGGAGCTCGGTGCGCCGCGCCTCGAGAGCGCCGAGCGCACCTTCGGGCAGGGAAGCCATGAAGACGGTGGCGTGGCGCAGGTCGGGTTCCACGGCCACACCCGTGACCGTGAGGAGAGCCAATCGTTCGTCGTCGTCGCGAAGCCTCTCGAGAGCGTCGCCCAGCACCTGCAAGAGGACGGCGTTGACACGCGCGGCCCGCGGATAGCCGGCCGACGATCGCCGATCGTGTCGCCTAGCTACGGGGGATCTCCCGCTCGTCGTAGGTCTCGATCACGTCGCCTTCCTTCAGGTCCTGGAAGTCGGTGAGACCTATGCCGCATTCGAAGCCCGCCTGAACCTCTTTGGCGTCGTCCTTGAACCGGCGCAGCGAGGAGATCGCTCCTTTCCAGATGACCACTCCCTCGCGGAGGAAACGGACCTTGGAGCCCCTCGTGATGACACCGTTGGTGACATAGCAGCCGGCTACCGCACCCACTCTCGGGACCCGGAAGACGGCGCGCACCTCGGCGTCACCGGTGACGATCTCCTCGATCTCGGGGGCCAGCATCCCGACCATGGCCGCCTGCACGTCCTCGATGAGCTTGTAGATGATCTCGTAGGTGCGAATCTCCACCTTGTGGCTCTCGGCGAGCTCGCGGGCCCTGCGATCGGGACGGACGTTGAAGCCGATGATCGTGGCGCCCGACGCCGCCGCGATGGTCACGTCGCTCTCGGTGATCCCACCCACGGCACGATGCACGAAGGACACCTTCACGTCGTCTCTCTCGAGCTTCAAGAGGCTCTGGGTCACCGCCTCGAGCGAACCTTGCACGTCCGCCTTCAACACCAGCGTGAGCGTCGCGGTCTCGCCCTTGCGGATCGCCTCGAAGAGGTCCTCGAGCTTGGCCCCCGGGCTCGCCGACTGGGTCGACGCTTGCGCGAGGGTCGTGAAGCGAAGCCTTTGTTCACGGGCGTCGCCGACGGTCCTCGCGATCGACAGGTCCGAGGTGACACGGAGCTCGTCGCCGGCGATCGGAGGTTCGGACAGCCCCAGCACCTGCACGGGCATGGAGGGGAAGGCTTCTTTGATCTGGTCGCCGTGGTCGTTGATCAGGGCTTTCACTCGGCCCCAGGCCGCGCCGGCCACGATGGGCTCGCCGACACGCAACGTCCCCCGCTGCACGATGATCGTCGCGACCGGCCCTCGGCCGATGTCGAGGTTGGACTCGAGCACGACGCCCCGCGCATCGACTTCTGTATCGGCACCGAGCTCCAGCACCTCCGCCAGCACGACCAGCTGCTCGAGCAGCTCGTCGATGCCGAAGGACTGAAGCGCCGAGATCTCCACGGTGATCGTGTCGCCGCCCCAGGCCTCGGGGACGAGCCCGTGCTCGGAGAGCTGCTGCAGCACGCGATTGGGGTCCGCGTCCGGCTTGTCGATCTTGTTGATCGCGGTCACGATCGGGACCTTGGCGGCCTTGGCGTGGTTGATAGCCTCAACCGTCTGGGGCATCACGCCGTCGTCGGCAGCGACCACCAGCACCACGATGTCGGTGACGCTGGCCCCCCTCGCGCGCATCGCGGTGAAGGCCTCGTGTCCGGGGGTGTCGATGAAGGTGAGCAGCTGGCCCCGCCAGTCCACCTGGTAGGCGCCGATGTGCTGGGTGATCCCACCGGCCTCGCCGGCGATCACGTTCGAATGACGGATCCGGTCCAAAAGAAGGGTCTTGCCGTGGTCGACGTGGCCCATCACGGTGATGACGGGCGGCCGTAGCTGCAGGTCCTCGTCCTCGTCCTCGATGTCCTCGCCCCCGAAGAATTTGGCCCGCAGGGCCGCCTCCTGCTCCTCGCCGGGGTCGACAAGGCGGATCTGGGCACCGATCTCGGCGGCGAAAAGGCCGATCATCTCGTCGGTGAGCGGCTGGGTGGCCGTGACCATCTCGCCTTGGAGCAGGAGGAAACGCACGACGTCGCCGGCCGAGCGGTTGAGCCGCGGGCCGAGCTGTTGAGGCGTGGAACCTCTCTCCACGATCACCTCGTGGTCGGGGACCGGAGCGCTCGAGGCCATGTAGGCCGTTATCTGGATCGGCTCCAGCTCTTCCATGTTACGACGGCGGCGGCGTGGCTTTCTCTGGGGCGGGCGTCCCCTGCCGACGGGGCCACCTCGTGCAGCACCCGTCGGGCCACCGGGGGTGTAGCCACCACCGCGCGCGCCGGGGGCGCCTCCACCGGCATAGCCTCCACCGGCCGGGCGTCCGCCCTCCCGGGGAGGGAAATGACCGGGAGCGCGGTTGAATCCGGTGCCCGATCCGGGCCGCGCGCTCACCGGGCGGCCGACGGGCGGCCGAGGGCCGACACCGCCGGGACGTGACGGACTCATACCCGGGCGCGAAGACGGGGCCCCTGGCCGCGCGCCCGACACCGGCGGGCGTGAGCCGGTGCCGCCCGGCGGCAGTGGACGCCGCGATCCGGGCGGCGGCGGGATCGGGCGACCCGTGATGGACCGCGGCCCCGGCGGCGGCGGGATCGGCTTGCCCGACGGGCTTACCGGCCGGGGCGCTCCCGCCTTGTGATCCCCACCGGGCGCCACCGTCGGCACCGGGGAGGCGGGCATCGTGCCTGCCTGCACCGCGCCGGCAGCTGTGGCGGCTGCGGCGGCTGCGCCTGGAGATGCCGCGACAGGAGAGGTCAGCGGCGATGGTGACGGGACAGAAGGCGGCGCCGAGGGACGGGGCGCGAGGGGGGACGGTGCGGTCACCGGGCGCTGGCCCACGGGGGTGCCTGCGGGCCTCCCAGGACCCGGGGCGGCCGCCGGCCTCGGTGCGCTCGGCGCGGACGCCACCGCCGGCCGTGCCTGAGCGGGCCGGGGTGCCTCGACGGTCTCGCTCGTCGACTTGCTCACCACCAGGCGCTGACCCGGGCGGGGCTCGTGGATCGAGGAGGCGGCGGCTTCTCCTTCGGGCCTTAAGGGCGCTGCGTCGCTCAGGCCGGCCGGCACGGGCTCGGCTACCGGCGCGGGAGCAGGCGCGCCAGGGCGCTCGGCTGGCGGGGCGGCGCCGCGCTGTGACCCGGTCGCACCTCTCGGTCTCGAGGTTGCGGGCGCGGCCGGCGCAGCCGGCTCTTCTGGTTGAACGGCGCGGCGCAGCCCTTCACGGTCGGCCTTGCGCCGGGCGCGGTCGGCTTGCGCGTCTTCGATCGACGACGAGTGGCTCTTCACACCGATCCCGAGATCGATGCACATGTCGAGGGCTTCCTTGTTGGTCAGCCCCAACTCACGGGCAAGCTCGTAGACGCGGATTTTCTTGGGCAACTGGTGGTTCGGTCCTCTCCGATCGAGGGGCAGCGCAGCGTTCGGGGTCCCGAGCCTGGCGCGGCCTTACATTCTCACACAACGCCGGGGACTCGTACACCCGTGGCCACATCTTAGGACCAGGCCCGTGGTCCCCGAGCCGCCCGCGGGTCCGCTCGACGGCATGCCACGAGCGCCTGAGGGGCCGGTTTGCCGGCACGCTCTGTGGCAAGAAGGGCCGAGGCCGCCTCGTCGGCGGCGGTGCGAACTACATTGCGAGCGATGCCACTGTCGTTCGGCCTGGCGGAGGGAGCGGCACTGGTCGCCGTCGAGCGGGCCAACGGCGGGGAGCTCGCTCCGCTCCTACAGGTGCTTTGGACCATGCAAAGCTTCACGCCACCTCACCTAAGGCCGAGCCCGGCCGAGTTCGCCGCCTCGGCGAGGTTGCTGATCGAGCTCGGCGCCGTGGAGTACCTCGACAATCAGCTCGGCCTGACCCCTGAGGGACGCAAGTTGCTGCGACGCTCCGGCATGCCCAACGACCCCCGCCACGTGGCGCTCGTCACCGAACTGCTCGCCGAGTTCGACTACGAGGATTACGAGCCCGACGAGCCCCTTGTCGCGCCGACCGAGCTGGACGTCCGACAGGCCCTTTCCGACGGGGACAGCATCGAACAGACCGAGGGTGGCGCCGGCACCCCCGTGTTCGAGGAGCCTTACTCGTCCATCCTCGGTCTCGGAGCACCAGGCATCGTCATGAGGTCCCAGCGGGTGCCGGCCGTCCCGCCCAAAGAGGCCGGGGAGGAGGCCCCCGAACCGCCCGGCCCGGTCTTGAGCGGATCGCCGGCCCATCCCTTCCTGGACCGCCTGTTCGGACGCGGACGACGGGATCACCCCGGGTCCGCGGGCCCCGCGTGAGCGAGGTTCAGGACCGCCGCCCGCGCGTCGGCCCGGGCGCCTTTTCGGGCTCCCTCGGCCGGTTGGCCGACCCGGCATAAAGCTCGGCTCGCAACCCGGCGACGGCAGCCTGTGGGATCGGGCGGCGCAGCGCCCTCGAGAAGGCGCCGCGCCGGTCGGCAAGCTCGAGACATCCGGGGGCGTCACGGCAGAGCCATGCCCCCCGGCCCTTGAGGCCGGTACCGACGGCGAGGCAACCTTCACCGACGTGCACGACGCGCACGAGCTCACACGCCGTCGCCACGCGACGGCATCCGATGCAGGTACGAAGCGGTGCGGCTACGAGAGCCGGTGACGGCCTCTGAGGTCTCCCCGACGCCGCCGGCGACAAGGTCCCCGCCAGCCGCGGCGGTGGCGTAGCCCGCCGTCCCGACGTCCCTCTCGGCCTCCGCCTTCTCGCCTGCGGCCCACGCCTCCGCCGACAAGGTCTCACCGCCTTCAGCCGGCTTCCAGACCATCTCGCCGGACTGCTCGACCCACTCGCCCTCGGCCCACTCGCCCTCGGCGTAATGGGCCTCGTCAGCCGCAGCCTCGGACTCGCTCTTGATGTCGATGTGCCAGCCCGTCAGGCGCGCGGCGAGTCGGGCGTTCTGGCCCTCCTTGCCGATCGCGAGCGAAAGCTGGTAGTCGTGGACGATCACCGTCGCACGTCCGCGTTCCTCGTCGAGGATGACCTCTTTCACCTTGGCCGGCTGAAGCGCCCGGGACACGAACTCGGCCGGGTCGTCCGAGAAGGGCACGATGTCGACCTTCTCGCCGCGCAGCTCCGTGGTGACCATGCGCACCCGCGCCCCCCGGGCGCCTACGCAGGCACCGACCGGGTCCACGTTGCTGTCGTTCGACCAGACGGCGATCTTGGTCCTGTGGCCAGGCTCGCGGGCACAGGCCTTGATCTCGACGACCCCGTTGGAGATCTCGGGCACCTCGAGCTCGAACAGACGCTTGATCAGGCCGGGATGGCTACGCGAGACGACAATCTGAGGCCCCTTGCTCGTCTTGCGAACCTCGACGATGTATGCCTTGAGGCGAGCGCCGTGGTCGTAACGCTCATAGGGGACCTGCTCGGCCTGGGGCAGCAGGGCTTCGACTTTGCCCAGGTCGAGGAGGGTGTAGCGGTTGTCGCTCTGCTGGATGATCCCCGTCACGATGTCGCCCTCGCGCCCTGCGTACTCCTCGTACTTGCGGTCGCGCTCTGCTTCTCGGATGCGCTGGAGGATCACTTGGCGCGCCGCCTGAGCGGCGATGCGACCGAAGTCCTCAGGCGTGTCGTCCCATTCCCGCGTTACGTTTCCTTCCTCGTCCAGCTCCTGGCCGTAGACGCGGATCTCCCCCGAGTCGGGGTCGATGGTCACGACGGCCTCCTCAGCGGCCTGCGGGAGGCGCTTGTAGGCGGCCACGAGGGCGTTGGCGAGCGCGTCGAACAACGTGTCGACGGCAATGCCCTTCTCCACGGCGATCTGCTGGAGCGCCTCCAGGAGGTCGAAATTCGTCGAGCTCATAGGGTGTCCGCCATCTCTCTTTGGGCGTTGTCTTGTTCTTTGGCCGCCGGCGAAGCCTTCGAGGCCCGGCGGCGCTCGCTGTGGGCGCTCTGCGAGCCGGTGCTCGCAAGCGCTGCCTTCCAGTCGAAGACTGTGTGGGCTCTTTCGATCTCGGAGTACGAAAGGCGCCGGCAACCGTCGGCCGGCCCGGGCGCCCTCACGACGATGCCGTCGTCGTCGGCGGAGGAGAGCTCGCCTTCGAGCCTGCGCTCGCCGTCGACTCCGGGCAGCGTCCGGAGCGAGATCAGCTGCCCGACGAACCGGCGGAAGTGCTCGGGCCGGCGCAACCGCCTCTCCAGGCCCGGGCTCGAGACCTCGAGCTCGTACCGGCTCGACGGTCCGACACCCTCCCGGTCCATGGCGGCGGAGATCATCTTGCTGACAGACGCCAGGGTGTCCAGGTCGACTCCGCCCTCGCGGTCCACCGTCACGACGATGTTTCCGGAGCGGATCTCGACGTCCACGAGTTCGAGGCCTGCTGACTGGAGCAACGGCGCGGCGAGGCGCTCTACGTCGTCTGACGTACCCATCGCCGCTTCCTCCTTCGTAACCACCTGCTCCAGAAATGACAAAACGTGGGCGGCCGCCCACGTCCACGCCTTCTGCATATCAATCGAACGGTTCGCCAGACTTTAGCATTCCGCCGACCCGCCGGCACCACCCAATCTCATCGTGCCGGACACCCAAAACGCCCGGCAGGCCGTCTAGGTGGGCATTCGCGGCTCCTCGACCAGGTGTCTGAGGTCGTCTCTCGCGAGACCCAGCTGCTTGCGCACGGTGCCCTCGGCGATCCCGAGCGAGCGGGCCGCCTCTTTCGGCGTGAGACCGACCACGAAACACAGCGTCGCGCAGGCCCGCCGCCGCGGCGGCATTCGCCCGAGCGCCTCCTCCAGGCCCAGATTGGAGACCGCCTCGGCGGCGGTGTCGTGGTGAGAGACCTGCTCGGCCTCCAGCAGGTACTCGTGCTTCCAGTGACTACGCGAAAGGCGGAAGGCCGTGCGGTAGACGTACCCCGGGGGATTGGTCCCGAGGCGGACGCGCCGCCAGTGGCCGAGGGTCCGGGCGAAGGCCTCCTGTGCCACGTCCTCAGCAGTTGGCCGGTCCAGGCCGCCGATCTCCAGGGCGCGCACGAGACGCGGGTAGTGGTCTTCGTAGACAGTCACGAAGTCCTCTGCTACCTCGCTCTTGCGGTCGTCTTCGATGACGACAGTCTGTCCCAACAGGGCGGGCTCCCGTCGCCGGAGGTGCTAACCGCCGGTTGGCTCGGCGGACGCGGCCGGCTCCCTGGAGCTCGAGGATCCCGAGGCGCCCGAGCTCGCCGCACCAGAAGACCCTGCCGCGGAGGAACCGGCCGCCTTCTGCGATCCGCCGCTCGTGCCCGTGCAGGCTCCCACCGCCATGGCCAACGACCCCGGTCCCGGCAGATCGGCCTGCTCGAGAGTTGAGCCGGTGCCGGACAGCGCGTACACCGTGGCCTGTCCCGGTGTCGCGCTGCCCTGGCTTCCGGTCCCGCCGACCCTTGCCGCCGCCTGTTCATGGACCAGCACAGCCCAGTTGCCGACGACGGTCATGACATCTGTGCCTCCGCCCGCGAAAGCGGCGCGCACGGCCGCTGTCCGCCCAGTCGTATGTGCAACGACGACAGCGATCGGTGATCCTTCCGAAACGCCCACCACCTGGTCCGAGATCACATCGATGGGTCTCGCGAGGAAGGGCCCGAGCGGCACCGTCACGACCCCGACGGCCGCCGGATCGGACACCTCGACCACGAGGGCCTCCTTGAGGGCACAGCTCAGCGGCACCGCTCTCGCGCTCGTTGTGGGAGCTGACGAAGTCGGTTCGCTTCCGCTGGCCACGGGAGTGGGAGCAGACCCCGAGGCCGTTGCGACGAGCTCGAGGGGCGCGGTCGCCCAGACAGCGCTGAAGGCCCGCACGGTCACGGCGTGGCTCGTGCGGGTGAACAGATGACGGAGCACAGCGCCGCCGACCGAACCGTAGGGCGAGTAGAGCGAGCAATTCCAGACGCCGCACAACGTCGTTCCCGAAGCGGTGGCACTTCCCGTCACCTGCAGCCGGCCCGAAGCACTCTGGGCGGCCTCGTTCGCGAACGGGACGAGCGGCGCCGCGGAGGCCGCCTGGGATCCGGCGCTGACCCAGCCGAGTCCGAGAGGAACGCTACGCGGGCTCATGGCAGAGGGAAGCTTGGTGACGTTGCGGCCCATTGTCGGCGGCCCGCTTCCGAGCTTGGGCAGTGCCGTCACTGTGGTCCCGCCCCGACGGCTGAGACCGATGCCCACGCCCGCACCGACCAGCGCGACGACGATGCCGAGAGTTGCCGCGGCGCGGGCACGGCGGGCCCTTTGGCGGCGGTGGCGGCGGACGATGCCGTCGAGGACCTCTCGCGGGGGTTTGCCGGGGTTCGCTTCGTCGAGGAGATAGGAGAGATCAGGGCCGTCCATTACGTCCTTTCAAAGCGACGAGGAGGCAGTTTCGCGCAGTTGCAGTTTCGAGACGTTCTTGGCTCTCCCAAGGTTCATAGGGCGCTGCGGTGATCGTCACGAATCCGGACGGCTCAATCGCCGGCTGCCGCGACACCAAAAGCGGCGTCGTGACAGCCGGCGAAGGCGACACGCGAGCCCCTCGTCGAGACAGCCGGCGAGGACGACACGCGAGCGTCGAAACAGAGCGTGCTCAGGACGAGGCGACCAGTTGATAGACGACTGTGACCTGGACCGAGATCTGCTGCTGGCCGGCCTGCACAGGTACGCCGGTGGCCACCGGGGCGGCTGCGTTGAGGTTGTAGTACACGTACTGGCCCGCGTTCTCCTGATCGGTGATCGAGACGATCGGGCCGAGCGTCAGCCCCCCTCCCGCGGCGACCTGTGTCGCCTCGGTGTTCGCCGCCTGCATTGCTTGTGCCCGCGCCGAGGCGAGCAGTGCCGACTGGTTGGAGATGGAGAACGAGATGCCGCTCAAGGTGACACCGTTGCCGGTCGCCGTCACTGCGGCGTCCAGCGCCTGGCCGAGGTTCGAGAGGTCGTTCATCGTCACCGACAGGTCGTCCTCCGCAGTGAAGTTGCGGACTTTGCCTTTCGAGTTGGTGTTGGCGGACAGGTTCAGGTAGCTCGTCTGCATGTCTTTCAGCTGGACCCCGCTTTGCTCCAGCGACTGCTCGAGTGTCGCCACCTGGGCGTTGTTCTGTTCGAGGGCCTCGACAGCGGTTGGAGAGGTCGTGACCACGCCGACGTCGAACGTGGCGGTGTCGGGCGTGCCCTCGACCACGCCGCTGCCTGTGACTGTGATGGTCGGAGGCGAGGCCGTCGAGGCGTCGTGTGACGTGGTCAGAACCGCCTTCAGGTTGGTTGAGCGAGGCGATGAGCTGGCGCTGCTCAGCGCCGCGGCGCCGACGATTGACCCCACCACCACCAGTGCCGCGACACCGACTATGCCGGCGGCTCGGGCCGTGAAGCCCGGGCGCCGCTCGTGGACGCCGACCGGGCTTGACAGGCTCGAGGTGCTCGCGCCGGAAACTGTCTGCTCGGGGCCGGCGCTCAGCGATGCCTGCGCCGGGTCGCCCTGTCCGGAAAGGACTCCGGGCTCAAGGCCGTTGACTCGGTCTTCGTTCACGTCCGACTCTCCTTGGGTGAGTGGTCGACCCTCCCCATGAGGGTCCAATGCTGCAAAGCGCCGGACCTGCCGATTCGCGTATGCCAGATGTCTGTGCGGCCACCGCCGGCAAGCCGCGGGGCGAGACCACGCCTTTGCGTTAGCGCGCCGGGACAACGGTAGGTGGACCGGTACAAGCTCGTCCGACGATCGCGCCATGCCACTCGCATCGGCTTCCCCTGACCGCTCGGCGCCAGGTCACACCTTCCCGAGAGCGCGCGTAGGCCACAGTTTTTTCCCTCGGCCTCAACTGGCGCGGCCGCGACGCCCGAAACGCCCCGAGGACGGGCGCGGTCGTCGGCGCCCGGTTCTCGCCGCCGGAGGAGCGGTGATCGTCCTTTCCTGCGGAGCTCTCGGCGCGATGGTCGCCGGCCGGGTACCCCGGCCCGTCGAGTTCCTCGCGGTCGCGCATGTCGTCCCCGCAGGGGTGACGGTCACGGCCTCGGACCTGGGGATCGTCTCGCTCGCTCCGGTCGCCGGGTTGAACGCCATGCCGCTGCAGGATGCGGCGCGGGTCGTCGGCCACCGAGCCGGCGAGGATCTCGAACCAGGTTCGCTGCTCGTGCCCTCCGAACTGGTCCCACAGAGCGGGCTCCCGGCCGGCGTCGCGCTCGTAGGGACCAGTCTGGCCGTCGACCAGATGCCCGCCGGTCTCGCCGCTGGCGAGCTAGTGCTCGTGGTGCTCTCGGGGACCGCCGCCACGGGGGGCGGCGTTGCCTTGGCCACGACCAACGCCACCGGTACTGAGGCGAGCGGCGCCTCGGTACTTTCCGCGACCGGCCCGCCGGGCGCAATCCTGTGCCGGGCCACGGTGATCTCGGTCTCGGCCCCGGGCAGCTCGTCCGGGCAGGCCGGAACCCAGTCGGCAACGCTCGAGGTGCCTGAAGCCGCTGCGGGCGCAGTTACGGCGGCGAGCGCCTCCGGGAACGTCAGCCTGGCCGAGGTCGCCGGATCCCGAGCCGGAGCGTCGGCACCATGAGCTTCGGGGGTCGACCTCGCGGGAGCCCGATGACAGGCTCTGTGCTGCCGGCCTCCCATGTAGTTCGGAGGGCCCGGCCCGACAGGGCGCTCGTCGACAAGGCGCGCTCGCTGCGCAGGATCGTCGCCGAGAAGCTGGCGACGGCTCCACAGCTCCCAGACGGTCTCGACCGGGCCAGCCCGCAGAGCACGCAAATAAGCCGCGCGGCGGTACGCGACCTCGTAATCGACCTGCTCGAGGGGGAGGCGGCTGCTTTGTTGGCGAGCG
Organism: Acidimicrobiales bacterium; assembly: GCA_050012675.1. GTDB lineage: Bacteria > Actinomycetota > Acidimicrobiia > Acidimicrobiales > Bog-793 > Fen-455. The sequence goes on along the minus strand of JBEKGS010000040.1, from coordinate 5,318 downwards.
GGCAGGATCCCGCACCGGAGTACGACGAGACGACACTTGTCGAGCTCGTGCTCGCCATGCTCTTCGGCCTCGGCCTGCTACAGGTTTTCATCGACGACGAGATGGTCGAGAACATCGACGTGAACGGCGCAGAGACGGCGTTCGTGACCTTCGCCAACGGAGACAAGCTCTGTTTCGGGCCAATTGCCGAGAACGACGACGAGCTCGTGGCGATGGTCCGGTCGGCGGCGGTGCGCTTCGGGCTGTCGGAGCGGCGGTTCGACTCGGCCCAGCCCGAGCTCGACCTCAGGCTCCCCGACGGCAGCCGTCTCTCCGCGGTCATGGCTGTCACGGCGCGTCCTGTGGTCGACATACGGCGCCATCGTCTCTCCGACCACAGCCTCGAGGACCTCGTCAACCTAGGCACACTCGACGACGATCTCGCCCGGATGCTGGCGGCGGCGGTCCGTGCCAAGCGCAACATCGTCATCTCCGGCGCAATGAACTCGGGCAAGACCACGCTGTTGCGCGCACTGGCAGCCGAGATCAGCCCTTTCGAGCGCATCGTGACCATCGAGCAGGCACTCGAGCTCGGGCTCGATCGCCAGGTCGAACGGCACCCCGACTGCGTAGCGATGGAGGCCAGACTCGCGAACACCGAGGGAGTGGGGGCGATCGGCATGGCACAGCTGGTACGCCGGTCGCTGCGCATGAACGCCTCGCGTGTCATCGTCGGCGAGGTGCTCGGAGACGAGGTCGTCCCGATGCTGAACGCGATGAGCCAGGGCCGGTCGGGTTCCATGGCGACCATCCACGCCGATGACTCCGCCGGGGTCTTCCGCCGCCTGGCCGCTTACGCCGTGCAGGCGCCGGAACGCCTTGCCCTGGAAGCCACCAACCTCCTCATTGCGGGCGCTGTTCACCTTGTCGTCCACCTCGACACAAGCGATCGCCCGACTCAGGGCGGGCCCCCGGCGACCGGTGGTCGCGAGGGGCTCGAATCCCGCCGTCCGTCGCGCCATGTCGCCTCGGTCCGGGAGGTCGTCGGGGTGGACGGGCCGCTTGTCATCACAAACGAGATCTGGCAACCGGGCCCTGACGGCCGTGCGGTCCCGGCGGCACCGCTGCGTGACGCCACGGCCGCCCTCTTGGCCGTCCACGGTTACCGGACTCCGCACAGGGAATCGATCGGAGCGTGGTGAACACAGCAGTGCTGATCCTCGTCGCCTCATTGGGAGGTGGCGGCGTGTGCCTCTTCATCGCCGGCCTGTGCCGCAAACCGGTGGACGTGATCGCGGTCACAGGCCAACACCGCGGACCGACGCGTGGACAACTCCGACAGGGGGCGATCGCGCTCACTGCGGGGCTGCTCGCGTTCGCGGTGACACGCTGGCCGGTGGCGATCCCGCTCGGAGCAGGGGCTGTTCTCGGGCTTCGGGGTCTTGTTGGAGGGCCTGGGGACGGAGCCATCGAGAAACTCGAGGCGATCGCCTCGTGGACAGAGATGCTCCGGGACACCCTCGCGGGAGCGGCGGGCCTCACCCAGGCGCTGATCGCCACAGCACAGGTCAGTCCCCGAGCCATCCGCGAGCAGGTAGGCGCGCTCGCGAGCAGGCTTTCCGCCGGCGCGCTCGTCGCGACGGCGTTGCGGAGCTTTGCCGACGAGCTCGCCGATCCCGCAGCGGACGTCGTGGTGGCCACGCTGTTGATGGCTGCCACCGAAAGAGCCCACCGACTTGGCGATCTGCTCGGCGCGCTCGCAGAGTCGACCCGCCAGGACGTCGCCATGCGTCAGGCTGTAGAGGCGTCCCGCGCCTCGGCGAGAAGTGCCGTGCGGACCGTGACGGGCTTCTCGCTCGGCTTTGTCGCCTTCATGGTGGTCTTCGCCCGCCCGTACCTTGAGCCGTACCGAACGCCCGTGGGCCAAGCGATGCTCGTGGTCGTCGCCGCTGTGTTCGGACTCGGGCTCTGGCTGATGGGAATCATGGTCCGAGCACGTCCGCAGTCTCGTCTGCTCCTCGCGGGACAAGACGCGTGAAGTCGTTCGCAGTGCTCGGCCTCGGCATGGGCGCGGGCGCGGCGGCGTTTGTGGCCGGCATGCTGCGGCGCCCGCCCGCTGCGAAGGCCGCCCCGGAGTCACCTCCAACATCGTCGTGGCCGGTCCGCATCGGCCGCGGGCTCACCAAGGTGCTCGGGCTCAGGGCCTCGGCGAGACGACCTCTGCGCCAGGACCTCAACATCCTCGGTCGTTCGGACGAATCGCTTGCCGTCGCGACCACTGTGGCGGCGCTCGCCGGCGCCTCGGGCGCCGTCGTCGTCTCGGTCGCCTCGGGCTATCTGGGCTTGAACGTGCCTTCGGCGCTTGTTCCGCTCGTGTGCCTGACGGCCGGGCTGGCCGGGGCCTGCGTGCCTTCTCTGCTGCTGCGGCGCGCGGCCGGCGCCTCCCGAAGAGATCTGGTCCGCGCCCTGGCATGTTGGCTGGAGCTCGTCGCCCTCGCACAAGCAGGCGGTATGGGAATCGAGAGCGCCTTGGAAACAGCGAGCTCGATAACCGCAGAGGCGTCGTTTCTCCGCATCCGGCGCGCGCTCGATCGCGCTCGTCACGCCGGGCGGTCACCTTGGGACGGTCTCAGCAGGCTCGGCGACGAGCTCGGCGTCAACGAGCTCGAGGAGCTCGCCGCCAGCGTGCGACTCGCGGGGACCGAGGGTGCGCGTATCCGCTCGAGCCTCAGCGCCAAGTCCGCATCCCTGCGGCGCCGTCAGATGGCCGATGCCCAAGGGCGGGCGAACGCCACCACCGAACACCTCTTCCTGCCCGCAATCGTGCTCATGATCGGGTTCGTCGTCTTTCTCCTCTACCCCGCCGCAGTGACGCTGTCACGGCTCTTGTGAGACGAGACGCCTTTGAGACGCACGCCCAGCGATAAGGAGAGGACCTACCCAGTCGACCGGTAGCACCGGCTCGAGTCAAAAGGCCCGCGAACCGGGCCGTCGAAAGGAGCATCCAGCCATGTCCGAAATCCAGGTCGTCTCGTTTCTCATCAGGACCCTACGTTGCCGGTTGGCGGAGGCACGTCTTGAACCCGAGCGCGGCGACGTCGCCGAGAAGCTCATCATCGTCGCCGTCTTCGTGGGGCTGGCCATCACCGTCGGGGTGATCATCACCAAAGCGGTCACGGGCGACGCGAACCACATCTCGAACCTGATCGGCAACACCACCAAATGATCTCTGTCCTGCTCAAGACCTCCGCTCGCGCCGGCAGAGCGCACCGACGGAACGACCGCGGTTCCAGCACCGCCGAGGTCGTCGTCGTCCTGCCCGTCCTCATGCTCGTGATCACCGTCGCCCTGCAGTTCGCACTCTGGGCGCTGGCTTCGAGCGCCCTGTCGGAGTCCGCTGCCCAAGGAGGTGCGGCGTTACGAAGCTACGGCGGGACAGCCGTCGCGGGACGCAGCGCGGCGTTGCTGGGTCTCGGGGTACTCGCGAACGGCCTCGTCGTGGCTCCGGAGGTCTCAGTCGGGGCTCCTGGGGAGAGCTTCGACTCTCTTTCCGAGTCGGGCACGGTCGTCCCGCTCCTGCCGGGCGAGCACCTGACCGTTTCCGCCCAGTCAACCGGCCCGAAACAGCAGTTCCGGGCAAGCGGATGAGCGCCATGACCGCCACGCGAGCACGCCACCCGGCCTCCTGGCCGCCTGGCGGGCGTTGTGAGGCCGGCTCGGCATCTGCGGAGCTCGTGATCCTCACCCCCTTTCTCATCTTGGTGACCATCTTGTTTGTGGTCGCGGGCGTCCTCGCCAACGACCTACAGGAGACCGGCGACGTGGCACGCGCTTCAGTCGAGTCCGCTGTGATCGCCTCCACGCCAGCTGCCGCCGAGGCACAAGCGGCGGCCGCGGCCACATACGAGGTCGCAAACGACGGGCTCGAGTGCAACCCGTACTCGGTCACGACCGATGTGGCCGGGTTCGCACCCGGCGGTGCGGTCTCGGTCCAGATCCGGTGCGACGCCGTGCTGCCCGCGCTCGGGCCGCTGGTGCTCCCCCGTTCGGTCATGCTGTCGGGCCAGGCCTCCGGCGCGATAGAGCCCTACCGAGAGATGGGATGACACGAATGCGTGCGCGAGGAGGAGGCCAGATCCCCGTAACGTCGCGGCGCGACCGCAGAGCCGAACCCGAGCAAGGGTCCTTCACGCCGTTCGTGATGCTGCTGTGCGTCGCTCTCATGGCGGTGCTTGCCCTGATCGTCGACGGAGGTCGCGCCCTTGGCGCGCGCGACACCGCCTACCTCGAGGCAGAGCAAGCCGCTCGGGTCGGAGCGACGCAGCTGTCGGCCGCCTCGTTGCATGAAGGGCTGACGGCCTTCCAGATCGCCGGCGCGACCGCGGCAGCCGAAAGGTACATGTCGGCGTGCGGGCATCCCGGCTCTGTGGTCGTCGCCGGCTCTGCTGTGATCGTCACAGTCCGGGCCTACGCGCTCGCTACTCCTCTCCTAGCCATGATCGGGATCGATCAGCTCCAGGTGTCGGCATCTGCCGCGGCCACGGTTGTCGTAGGTTGAGCCCACCGCCCCTTCTTGGCACCGCCGCCCGTCGCGACAACTGCGACCTCGCCCAAGGGCCCGGTGCTGCTAGCGGGCCGGCCTTTGACATGGCGGGAGCTGAAACGGGATATTGCGGGTACCGCGTGCAGGTGGCGTGCTCGCCCGCACGGAGTCTGACCCGCCCGACTTCGCGGCCAATCGGCCGAGCTCGTGCGTCTTGAGGTAGGAGCCCGCCATGAGTTCGCCGGTACCGAGCACATCGGAGAGCGATCCTCGCGACGCGCCCTTGAGGCCGGTCACGAACCCGACGAGCGCGCTTGCGCTCAGCGGCCTGCTCAAGGTCCAAAGGCGCTGGCGGGCGATCTCCGAAGACTCGACTACACCCGGCGCTGACGTGCTCACTTGCTCTGAGGGCGCGGGCCTCGATCACGGCGGACCGCACGGATTCGGTGCCGGGAACACGACTGTGTGGTGCGGGCCCGTTCAAGGGACCGCCTCGACGGTGCTCGCGACCACGAGGCGTGACCGGCTGCCCATTCATCTCGAGGACTCCGAATGGAGCCGGCTCGCGCTCGGCGTGGCCGCCGAGGTCCTCGCGTCGATGGGGGCGCCGTGCAACGCGGAAGTCCTCCAACTCGGTCCGGACTCCGTGACGGTCCATGTGCAGACCTTGCAACCGCCGCAGTGGCCGTTCAGTCCCGGCCCGGTCGCCAGGTCGTGGACGCTGGCGCGTGAGTCGCACATAATCGCCTCCCTACCCATCACGTCCTCCATCACGGCTGCGGCCCAGAGCGCGGCG
>JBEKGS010000039.1:0-27530 GCA_050012675.1 Acidimicrobiales bacterium | reverse complement strand
GGATCTGTCCTCGAGCGGTGTCATCATGCACTCATCAGCTCTTCCCCCGACTCGACCGAGGAGTGGTGTGGAAATGTCGTTGCCGACGGGTCACTCTCTCGAGGTATCCGGCGCGCGCCTCTACTTCGAGGTGCAGGGCTCAGGACCCGTGCTCATGTTGGTGGGCCACCCCATGGACGCTTCGGGATTTGCCGGCATCGCCCAACTGCTCGCCGAGGACTACACGGTCGTGACCTACGACCCCCGGGGCTTTGCCCGTAGCACGGTCGACGACCACGACCAGGACGCCGAGCCGGACCTGCTGGCCGACGACGTACGCCGGGTGCTGGAGGCGGTCGGCGACAGGCCCGCGCACGTGTTCGGCAGCAGCGGTGGCGCGGTGACGGGTCTCGCGCTCGTCGCCCGCTACCCCGCTCACGTGCAGACCCTCGTCGCCCACGAGCCGCCGCTCGCCCTGCTCCTGCCGGACGCCGAGCAGGCGCGTGCCGGGATCCACGACATCTACGACACCTACCGCGAAAGCGGCATCGCCGCGGCGTGGCAGAGGTTCTCGGCCGTCACCGGGATCAACCCGCGCCCGCACAGTGGGCAAGCCACGCCAGAGCCGCCCTCGGCCGAGTCGATGGCATCGAGCGAGCGCTTCTTCGCCCACGGCCTGCTGCCGATCGCGCTCTACCAGCCGGACATCTCCGCCCTCAAGGCCGCGCCTGGCCGGGTCGTGGCCGCCGGGGGGACCACTTCCAAGGGCCAGTTCCCTCGGCGCACCGCGGGTGCGCTTGCCGAACGCCTAGGCAGGCCTCTCGTCGAGTTCCCCGGGGGCCACGTCGGCTTCGCCAGCGATGCCGAGGCCTTCTCCGCCGTCCTACGCCGCACCCTGGCATAGTCGCTTCGGAGGCGCCCCGCCAGGCGGACCCTGACCGGACGACGCGTACCGACGTCGTGTCCTCCGCCTCTCATGCCCGGGACCTCGCTCACCTTTATGGCGCGTTGCTCCAACGGCCTCACGGCCACAACCGCCCGGGGGGACAGGCCCCGCCGCCTCTCAGAGGCGCTCGACGATGGCCTGGGCGAACTCGCTGCAGCGGACCTCGTGGGCGCCCTGCATCAACCTGGCGAAGTCGTAGGTCACGATCTTGTCGGCGATGGTGCGCTCGAGCGCCGCGATGATGTCGTCGGCTGCCTGCTGCCACCCGAAGTGCTCGAACATGAGCACGCCCGACAGGAGCAACGAGCCCGGATTGACCTTGTCCTGTCCGGCGTACTTCGGTGCTGTGCCGTGCGTCGCCTCGAAGACGCCGTGGCCGGTCACGTAATTGATGTTGCCTCCGGGAGCGATCCCGATGCCCCCGACCTGGGCCGCCAGCGCATCGGACAGGTAGTCGCCGTTCAGGTTCGTCGCCGCGATCACGTCGAACTCGTCGGGGCGGGTGAGAACCTGTTGGAAGGTGATGTCCGCTATGGCGTCCTTCACGAGGATCTTGTCGCCGGGTTGGCCGCCGCAGTCCTCCCAGGCGACGGCCACGTCGGAGAACTCGTCGCGGGCGACCTCGTAGCCCCAGTTGCGGAACGCCCCCTCGGTGAATTTCTGGATGTTGCCCTTGTGCATGAACGTGACGCTGCGGCGGTGACGCCGCACGGCGTACTGCAGGGCCGCGCGGACGAGGCGCTTGGAGCCGGTCTCGGATATCGGCTTCAGGCCGATCCCCGAGTCGGCCCGCACGGTCCAGCCGAACTGCTCTTGCACAAAGGAGATGAGCTTGCGGGCCTCGTCGGTGCCCTCCTTGAGCTCGAGGCCGGCGTAGACGTCCTCGGTGTTCTCCCTGAAGATCACCATGTCGACCTTCTCGGGATGGAGCACCGGCGAGGGCACACCGGCGAACCAACGCACCGGCCGGAGGCACACGTACAAGTCGAGCAGCTGGCGCAGGGCCACGTTGAGAGAGCGGAAACCTCCGCCCACCGGCGTGGTGAGTGGTCCCTTTATGCCGATCAGGTGGTCCCGGAACGCCTCGACGGTCTCCTCCGGCAACCATTCACCGGTCGCCTTGAAGGCCTTCTCGCCCGCGAGAACCTCTTTCCAGGAGATGTGCTTTGCATACTTGGCCGCCGCGGCGTCGAGGACGTGCTGGGCGGCGGGCCAGATGTCGACGCCGATCCCGTCGCCTTCGATGTAGGGGACCACAGGTTCATCCGGCACCAAGAGCGCGCCCGTCGGCGACATCGTGATCTTCGTTGACATGAAAAGCGAGCCTAGTTACGACGGCCCGCGTCGGCACAAGCCGGCGCCCCGGGACCGCGCGGGGACGCCGAAGGCGCCTTCGGAGCCGACCCGGGCGAGCTTGTTCGCCTAGCCCGCCGCGAGCAAAGCCGCCCGCCGCTCGGCGGCGAGCACGGCGTTGCGCAACAGCATCGCCCTTGTCATCGGCCCGACCCCGCCGATCCTCGGGGTTATCCAGCCTGCCACCTCGGCGACGGACTCCTCCACGTCAGAAAGGAGGCGCTTTCCTTCTCGTGAGACACCGGCGCCGACCACCGCCGCGCCCGGCCTCACCATGTCGCGGGTGACGAGGTTCGCCCAGCCCGCCGCCGCGACGACGATGTCGCCCTGGCGCACGTAGTCGCCGAGGTTCGCCACACCGGTGTGCACGACCGTGACGGCCGCGTTCAGTCCGGGGCGCTTGAGCGCGAGCAACAGCGCCAGCGGCCGGCCGATGGTGAGCCCACGGCCCACCACGACGACGTGCTTGCCGCTCACGGGCACGTCGTAGGCGTGCAACAGCTCGACGATCCCCGCCGGCGTGCAGGGCAGCGGTCCCGGCGCTCCCATGACAAGACGCCCGAGGTTCACAGGGTGCAGGCCGTCGACGTCCTTGTCCGGGTCCACGGCCAAGAGCGCCCGCTCCTCGTTCAAGTGCTTCGGCAGGGGCAGCTGGATGAGCAGCGCGTCCACCTGCGGGTTGGCGCTGAGCGACCGCACGACCGACTCGAGGCGCTCCTGGGTTATGTCCCCGGGCAGCTCCTCGTGCACGGACTCGACGCCGATCTCGGCGCAGTCCTGATGTTTCATGGCCACATAGCGGGCAGACGGTCCGTCGTCGCCGACAAGGACCGTGCCGAGCCCGGGGGTGACGCCGGCCTTCTTCAGCTCGGCGACGCGCTCGGCGAGCTCGCCCCGTTCGCGGGCGGCGAGCGCTTCCCCGTCCAGCAGGATGGCGGCCATCAGTGGCGGAAGTGGCGCTCGAAGGTGAGCACCATCGAGATCCCACGCTCCTCGGCGGCCGCGATCACCTCGTCATCGCGGACTGACCCGCCGGGCTGCACCACGGCAGTGACGCCTGCGTCGATCATGGCGTCCAACCCATCTCGAAACGGGAAAAATGCGTCACTTGCCCCTGCTCCTCCCTGCGCTCGTCCGGCCGCCTTGCGGGCGGCGATGCCGGCCGCGTCCACGCGGTTCTGCTGCCCGCAGCCGATGCCGACTATCCGCCCACCGTAGGCCAAAACGATGGCGTTTGACGAAGTGAGAGCGCAGACCCTCCAGGCAAGTTCGAGGTCGCGCCACTGTTGGGCGCTCGGGGCAAGGCTCGTCGCCACGCGCCAGTTCTCCGGTGCCGACCCGAACCGGTCGTGTTCTTGGACTAGGAACCCTCCGTCGATCTGGCGGACCCCGGTCCCGGGGCGCCCGGGCGCCGGCGCGGCCATCACGCGCGTGTTCTTCCGCTTGGCGGCGAAACGGGAAAGGGCCCCGGCGTCAAAGCCCGGCGCTATCACCACGTCCGCGAGCGGTCCCGCGACGATCCGGTCCGCGAGAGCCTCGTCGACGGGTCCGCTCAGGGCCACGATGCCGCCGAAGGCCGAGACCGGGTCCGCCTCGAGAGCCCGTTCATAGGCGCTGGCGAGGTCCTCGGCGACGGCGGCACCACACGGGTTCGTGTGCTTGACGATCACCGCCCCGCAAAGACCCGCCCCGAAGCTGAGTCCGCCGGTGCCCACGAGCTCGTGCACGAGCCGCCAGGCCGCCTCGGCGTCGAGCAGGTTCAGGTAGGACAACTCCTTCCCGCCGTGCTGGACGGCCGCCTCCCACCAGCCCGGGGGACCGCCGCGCGCCCTATAGAGCGAGGCGGCCTGATGGGGGTTCTCCCCGTAGCGGAGAGACCTGGCGCGCTCCAGGACGATGTGGAGGCTCCCGGGCAGCTCGTCGGCGCCCTCGCCCGTTCCGGGCCCGGTCTCGTCCAGCCAGCGCACGATCGCCGCGTCGTAAGCGGCCGTGTGCGCGAACGCCGACCGTGCGAGCCTGCGGCGCGTGGCCTCGCTGACCGCCCCGGTGGAGCGCAGCTCTTCGAGCACGGTCCCGTACTGCCCCGGATCGACCACCACCGTGACATGGGCGCAGTTCTTCGCCGCGGCCCGGATCATCGTCGGGCCTCCGACGTCGATCATCTCCACGGAAGGTTCCGCCTCGAAGGGGTAGAGATTGCAGACGACGAGGTCGACCGCGGTGATGTGCTGGGACTCGAGGTCGGCCATATGGGACGGGACGGACCGGTCGGCGAGGATGCCCGCGTGGATCGCCGGGTGCAGGGTCTTCACGCGACCCCCCAGCATCTCCGGTACGCCGGTCACCTCGGCGACCTTCTTGTGCGCGATCCCGGCCGCTTCCAGGAGCTTCGCAGTGCCACCGCTCGCGACGAGCTCGACGCCGAGGCCGCTCAGGCCGCCGGCGAAGTCCACGAGGCCGGTCTTGTCGTAAACAGAGAGGAGTGCTCTCACCCGCGACGACCCTATCAGGACGGCGTCCGGAGCCTGAGCTGGGACTTCGTGGCCCGGGCCGAGCCCGTGACGGACCAGTGGGCAGCCCGGCCCGGTCAGTGGTCTGTGGCGAATTCATGTCGCCGGACGGGTATCCTTTCTGACGCAAGCCCCCCGTTGCGATGTTTCACTCGCTACGCTCGATCGAGCCGTTCGGGACAGATGAGGAGTACTTTGAGCGACGACCTCCAGGGCATCGGATGGTGGCTCGCGTCTGACGGCAGGTGGTACCCGCCGGACCTTAATCCGGCCGCCCCTTACGCCGCAGCGGGGGAACAGGCCCGCATCGCCGCTCTCTTCGACGCCGCCATCGGCGTGGCCCGGGTCCGGGACAAGGTCTACGCCGCGCCCGGGAGCGCGTCCTCCTCTCCAGACGAGCGCGCCGGCCCGCATTTCGGCGGGCGGGTCGTCGGCGCCGAGCAGAAGAGCCCAGCCCGGGGGAACGCCCCGCGACGCGACGGCGATCCCCTGCCACGTTTCGGGGCTCCAGACCGCCCGGGCTGGCCGTTCGAGCCGCGCAGCGCCTCTGAGCCCGTCACCTCGAGGCCCGAGACCCGCTGGAGACCCGAGACGCGCCAGAGAGCGGACACGAGGCGGCCGCCGTCCCGCTCCGTGCCTGAGCGGCCCGCTCCGAGCGCGCCGGCTCTCGAGCGATCGCGTCGGCCGGCTTTTGCGCCCGAGCCTCTGCCCCGCTTCAAGCCTGTGAGGCCCCACGGGGCCGAAGAGCCCTGCGAACAGGTGACGGCGTCCCCATCTGTGCCGCCACCGCCACCGGACGCCGGGCCCGAGCCTGCCCAGATGACAGTCGAAGCGCCCGCCATCGCCCCCGCGCTGCCGACGGCCACCGCCCCGGCGCCTCCGCCCGCGCCCGACGCCGCGGGACTGGCCGGCACCGAGCCCGCATCGGGGCCGCCGCCGGTCGTGGCCGAGACGACGACGACAACACACGAGAGGATCGGCCCGCCGCCGAGCGCCCGCCGGCGCCCGTCGACGGTGAGGTCTCCCTCGGACCTGCGAGACGCCGTGGCTGGAGCGGTGGCACGCGCCGCGGCCCAAGGACCGCTCATGCCGAGGAGCCCGGAGGATCACGCTGGGCTCGGTGCCGGGGAGGCGAGGGCTTACGAGAAGTTGGCCCGCGACGAAGCACCCTACGGCACGCAGGCTCCTGTCGAGCCTGAGCCCGGGGTGCCCGGCATGCGCGTCTACGACCCTTATGAGGAGTTCACCAGACTGGCCGGCGAACATGCCCTTTCCAACGCAGGCCCGAGGCGTCGCAGCAACCGGCTGAGCTCATCGCCCGAGACGTCACCCGTGTCGGTGCCGGTGCCTTCCGGCGAAGGCGCCGAGCCGGCCCCGGCCGAGACCGTGGCCGGAGCGGCGGGCTCGGATGTCTCGCTGGTGGCGAGCATTGCCCCGAGCGAGCCCGAGGTTCTCGAGCCCGAGCTCGTAGTGACCGGTGAGAGCGAGCCTGCCGGCGAGAGCGAGCCCGAGTTTCTCGAGGCCGAGCTCGTGGTCACCGGCGAGCGCGAGCCTGCCGGCGAGAGCGAGCCTGAGGTCCACGCCCCGCCCGTGCCTGGGTCGGAGCGGACGAGCGAGCCTGAACCGCGCTTTCCGGGCTCGGAACCCGAGCCCGACGTCTGGCCCATCGGCGAACGGCGGTCATCTGCGCGCCCGGCACGAAAGCCCCTGCCCGCGGCCCTCCAGGCGGTGGTCGCCTCCGAGATCTCCAACAGCGACGTTGGCGAGCAGCCGTCGGAGCCGGTCGCCTCGAGACAGCCTCCGGCCCCGGCGCCGGCCTTTTTGGGCTCCACGACCGGGAGCGAGAACGGCAGAGTAGGCGTCACCACGAAAAGGCCCGGGGTCATCCGTCGTTACGCCTCGGCGATCGCCATCGTCGTCGTTTTCGCAGCGGCCGCCGGGGCAGCAGCCGGCATCGCCGCCTTCCGGGGCCCGACCCGGCCCGGGCTGACCAGTGTCGCCCAGGCAAGAGCGGCGGTGGACAACGTGCTGCTGCGCGCCGGCGACTTCCCGCCACCTTGGCACGTGGCAAAGGCCGCGACCACCGCTGCCTCCTTCGGGGTGGCCTCAGGCCTCGTCACGCCCTCGCTGGTCCATTCCTTCGTGGCCGCCAACCCGGGGTGCGCCGGTGACCTCGCTCCCGTGGGCACCACCCTCACGGCCACTAACGGCGGCGCGGCTGCCGTTGCCTCCACGGAGGCGACCGCTTCGGACCCCCTCGGGGGCTCCTGGCAGACCACTGACGTGGCCGCCTACCACTCCGACGCCGCCACGGTGACGAGAGACTTCGCGGCTCTCCGCCGGCTTTTGACCGAGCCGGCCGCCAGATCGTGCCTCAACAGGTTCTTGTCCGCTTCCCTGCTGGCCGGACTGCCGACCGGCTCGTACATCTCGTTGTCCGTGGCGTCGGCTCCACTACCGGCCCTTCCCGGAAGCCCACCGGCTTTCGCCATGTCCATGGGCGGCACGGCCGCGGTCCGCGGCGTCACGCTGCCCTTCCGCTTCGAGGTCACCTCCTTCGAAGTCGGTCACATCCAGGTGAGCCTCACGTCGACCTCCAAGCTCGTGCCCCTCCCGCTCAGCCTCAACCAGGCACTGCTCGTGGTGCTAGCGACGCGGGCCGAGCTGCAGAGCCCCTGAGCCCTGAGCCACAGCCGGCGTCGGCGGCAATCGGCGCTCAGGGGAGGTATGGATAGAGCGGCCTCGCGCCCGTGAGCTCGGCGACGCGGCCGGCAAGGGAGCCGTCGGGGTCCTCACCGCCGTTCGCCAGCGCGTCGGAGACGATGGCCCCGACGTGAGCGAATTGCTCGGGGCCGAAGCCCCGGCTCGCGAGGGCCGTCGCCCCGAAACGCAACCCGGAGCAAGCCGGCTTGCTGAGGGCGTCGTAAGCGAGCGAGATGGCGTTGGCGGAGATCCCGATCCTGTTGAGCCTGCGAAGCGTCGCCCAGGCCTCCAGGCGAGAAGGTGCGAGGTCGACCAGCAGCTGGTGGACGTCGGTGCCGCCGGTGACGACAGTCGCGTTGGTCCTCTGCTCGGCCTCGACCAGCTTCTGCGCGATCGTCCGCGCCCCGGCCACGGTGCGCTCCATGCGTTCGCGGAACTCGTCGGTGCCGGCGAGCTTGAAGGTCACCGCCTTGGCGGCGATCACGTGCGGGAGCGGGCAGCCCTGCTCGCCGGGGTAGACGGCGGCGTCGATCCGCTCGGCGAGCTCGCGCCGGCACAAGATGGCACCGCCCCGGGCGCCGCCCAGAGTCTTGTGCACCGTCATCGTGCAGGCGTCGGCCAACGGGACGGGGTCGGGATGGACCTTGGCGGCCACGAGGCCTGCGAAATGGGCCATGTCGACCACGAGGGCGGCACCCACTTCGTCGGCGATGGCGCGGAACCTCGCGAAGTCGAGGTGCCGGCTGTAGCACGACCACCCGGCGAACACGACCCGGGGCCGGTGACGGCGGGCGAGAGCTTCGACCTCGTCCATGTCCACCAACCGGTCGTCGCGCCGCACGTGATAGGCGAAAGCCCGGTAATTGCGCCCGGCGAAGGTCTCGGTCCCGCACTGAGTCGGGTGCCCTCCGTGGGCGAAGTCGAAACCGAGCACGACGTCACCCGGTGCGCACAGGGCGTGAAGCACCGCCGCGTTGGCACTGGCGCCCGAGTAGGACTGGACATTGGCATGCTCGGCACTGAACAGGGCCTTGGCCCTCTCCACCGCCAGGCTCTCGATCTCGTCGATCCACTCGCAGGTGTCGTAGTCGCGCCGTTGCGGATAGCCGTCGGCGTACTTGGCCGTGAGCACCGACCCCTGCGCCTCGAGAACCGCCCTCGGCGGCACGCTCTCGGAGGCGACCAGGTCGAGCGTGGACCTCTGCCGCTCGAGCTCGGAGCCGATCGCCGCACTCACCTCGGGGTCGAGGTCGCTGAGCGATGCCTCGAACGGATTCTCGGTCCGGTCTATCACCACTGGGCCAAGCTACTCGGCGGGCACCGGGACCGGTCCTGTCGGCGTCCCGGTCCGTTCCGATCGCCCGGTCTGTTCCGCTCGCCCGGCCCTCCCGAAGCCGGCAAGGGCGAAGGGCTCGCCAGGTCGTGCCGACGCGTGCCTCAAGGAGAGCCCCAGCACGACCGCGCCGGCCCCGGCGCTCAAGAGCCCGCCGCCGATCAGGCCCCATCTGGCCCCGAGCTCCTGGGAGATCCATCCGACCAGCGGTGCGCCGACCGGCGTGCCTCCCGCGAACACGAGCATGTAGATGCCCATCACACGGCCGCGCATCTCGGGTGCCGACGCCAATTGCACGCTCGAGTTCGCGGCCGTCGAGAAGGTGATGTTCGCGAAGCCCACAAGGAGGAGCGTGGCGGCGAACAGGTAGAAACTGGGCATCAGACCGACTCCGATCTCGAGCACGCCGAAAGCGAGCGCCGCCAGGATCACCAGGCGCAGGCTCGGATGCCTCCTGCGGGCACCGAGGAGCGCCCCGGCGAGAGCCCCCGCGGCAAGCATCGAGGAGAGGAGCCCGAACGAGGCCGCCCCTTTGTGGAACACGACCTTGTCCATGAGAGCGAGCGTGATCTGGAAGTTGAGCCCGAAGGTCCCGACCACCCCGATCAGAATGATTGGCACCAGGAGCTCGCGGCGCCGGCGCACATACGACAGCCCCTCGCGGAGGTTCCCGTGCTGGCGCTGAAGGCGCGGGGCGGGATACAGCTCCGAGGACCGCATCATGCACAGGCCGACGATCACTGCGATGAAAGAGGCGGCGTTGCCCAAGAAGACCCACGCCGTGCCGACGCCGTCGATGAGAAGTCCCGCCGCTGCGGGACCGACGATACGGGCGGCATTGAAGGTGGCGCTGTTGAGCCCGACGGCGTTGGGCAGCTCCGAGCCACCGACCAGCTCGGAGACGAACGCCTGGCGGGTCGGGTTGTCGACCGCGGTCACCAGGCCGAGCAGGAAGGCGAAAAGGTACACGTCGTACAGGCTGGCGGCGCCCAGGAGGTCCAAGAGCCCTAGACCGAGCGCCAACAGGCCCATGGTCACCTGCGTGGCCATGATGATCCTGCGCTTGGGGAAGCGGTCCGCGATCACTCCGCCCTGGAGCCCGAACAACAGGATCGGGAGGAACTGCAACGCCGTGGTGACCCCGATAGCGGTCCCGCTGTTGTCGGTCAAGCGGAGCACGAGCCAGTCCTGGCCGACGCGTTGCATCCAGCTTCCCGTGAGCGACACGAGCTGGCCGCTCGCGAAGAGCCGGTAGTTGCGGACGCGAAGCGACGCGAAGGTACGGTTCACGAATCCGCGAGCCTTTCGATTAGCGGCACCGCCCGGGAAAGCGTGTCCCGCTCGGCCGCTGAGAGCTCGCTCAGTCGGTAGGCCAACCATGCCTGCTTGCGGTGGCGGTCCTCGGCGAGCAGGTCGCGGCCACGGTCCGTGAGGGCGAGCACGCACTGGCGCCGGTCAGTCTCGTGAGGCTGGCGGCGGACAAGGCCGAGCTCCTCGAGGGCCGTGATCAGCCTTGTCATCGAGGGCGGCTGTACGCGTTCGGCGGCGGCGAGCTGTGTGGGCGAACGCGGCCCCTCCCTCTCGATGATGCCGAGGACAGAAAGCTGACTGACCGTGAGCCCTTCGCTCGACCTCTCGGAGCGCATGCGCCGGGACAGGCGCGTCACACCGATGCGAAGGACGCTCGCGAGTCCCGAGACGTCCGCTTGTCCCACCTGGGGGTCCAGCACGGCAGCAACCATGTAGTTAGCATAGCTCATTAGCTTTGCTAATCAGTTCGCGCTGTGCTGTCCTTCCCGGGTCGCCCCCTGGCCCGCCAAGCGGACGTCGAAGCCGGCCTTCTTCGCCGCGTCCAGAACGGCTTTGGCGTGTTCACGGTTGCGCGTCTCCAACACGATGTGGACAGCGGTCTCGCGCACCTGCAGGTCGTAGCCCTCACGCAGGTGCTCCACGGTCACGAGGTTGGCGCCGTTGTCGCCGAGGCACGTCAAAAGGCGCGCCAGGCTCCCGGGCCTGTCGGGGATGCGGGCGAAGAGCACGACCCTGCGCCCGGCGTTGGTCTCGTGGCGGCGGATGACCGGTGACAACAGGCCGGGGTCCACGTTGCCGCCCGACAGCACGACGACTGTCGTGCCGGCGGCCGGGGGCACGATGCGGCGCGCCATCAACGCCGCCACCCCCACGGCGCCCGCCCCTTCGACCACGAGCTTGGAACGCATGAGGAGCATCACCATGGAATCCGCGATCTCGTTCTCCCCGACGGCCACGATCTCGTCGACGTGGCGCTCGATGAGCCCGAGGGTGATGCCGCTCGGACGCTTCACGGCGATGCCGTCGGCCAGCGTCGAGCCGGCCCTGGCTGTGGTGGCGCGCTGGCCCTGCCTGCGCGCCAGGAACGGGGAGCAGACGGCTGCCTGCACGGCCACGACCCGAACCTCGGGCGCGAGAGCGTCGATTGCGCAGGCGATCCCCGAGGCGAGCCCGCCGCCACCGAGGGGCACGACGACCATGGCGAGGTCGTCGACGTCCTCGACGATCTCGAGCCCGAGGGTTCCCTGACCGGCCACGATCGCCGGATCGTCGAAGGGGTGGACGAAGTGGAGACCCGCCTCCCGGGCCCGTTTCTCGGCCAGCACGACGCAGTCGTCGAGCGAGTCGCCCTCGAGGTGCACCGAGGCCCCGTAGCCGATCGTCGCCTCCGCCTTGGAGACCGAGGCCTCCGCCGGCATGTAGACCTCGCAGCGCACGCCTGCCGAGCGCGCCGCCAGTGCCGCCGCCTGTGCGTGGTTGCCCGCCGAGGCGACGACGATGCCGGGAGCGGCCGCCCGGCCCAGGGCCGCGAGCTTGGCGGAGGCGCCGCGGATCTTGAACGAGCCGGTCGGCTGCAGGTTCTCCGCCTTCAGCACCACCCGGGAGCCCGTGAGCTCGCTCAGCAGGCGTGAGTTGAAGATCGGCGTGTGCACCGCGATCCGCCCCACCGCGGCCCGGGCGGCCTCGATCGCCTCGAGACTGACCTCGCCCGGTCCGCTCCCCCCCTTCACCACCTTGGGCCCTAGAAGGCCCGCACGAGCTCGACCATGAGCTCGCCGGCTTCGGTGGGGTTCTTGGCCACGAGCACGCCGGCGGCCGTCAGGGCCTCCATCTTCGCCTTGGCCGTTCCTTTCGAGCCCGAGATGATGGCCCCGGCGTGCCCCATCTTGCGGCCCGGCGGTGCCGTCACGCCCGCGATGTACGCGACGACGGGCTTGTCCATCGACGACGCGATGAAGTCCGCCGCCCGCTCCTCGCCGTCGCCCCCGATCTCGCCGATCATGAGCACGGCCCGGGTCTGCGGATCGGCCTGGAAGGCCGTGAGCACATCGACGAAGCTCGAGCCCGGAACCGGGTCGCCTCCGATGCCCACACAGGTCGTCTGGCCGACGCCCTGCTGGGACAATTCGTGGAGAGCCTGGTAGGTCAAGGTGCCGGACCGGCTGACGACCCCGACCGGGCCCCCCGGCAGGGCGATGTCGCCGGCGGTGATGCCGATGTTGCACTTGCCCGGCGAGATGATGCCCGGGCAGTTCGGCCCGATCAGCACCACGTCGGGGAAGTCACGGCGGAGCCGTGCGTTCACGAGCGCCTCGTCCTTGGCCGGGATGTGCTCGGTGATGCACACCACGACGTGGATGCCCGCCGCGGCGGCGTCCACGATCGCCGCGGGCGCCGCCCGCGGGGGCACGGCGATGAAGCTCGCGGTGGCCCCGGTGGCGGCGACGGCCTCGGCGACCGAGTCGAAGACCGGTATCCCCTCGACGTCCTGGCCACCTTTGCCGGGCGTCACCCCTGCGACGACCTTGGTGCCGTAGGCACGGTTGCGCAGGCCGTGAAAGCGGCCTTGGCTCCCGGTGAGTCCCTGCACGACCACGCGGGTCGTCTCGTCCACGAAGATGCTCACAGCGACGAACCTCCTTGCGAGTTTCGAGCAGCAGCCAGCTCCACCGCGCGCCGCGCGGCGCTCAGCATGGTCCGCTCGCTCACGATCTTCTCCGAGGCGCGCTCCTCGATGATCCTCCGCGCCTCGGCCACGTTCGTCCCGTCGAGGCGGAGCACGATCTGCGAGGTGATGTCCACCTTGTCCAGGGCCTTGACGATGCCGCGGGCGACCTCGTCGCAGCGCACGATCCCGCCGAAGATGTTGACGAAGATCGAGCGGACGCTCGGGTCGAGGTTGATCACCTCGAGGGCGCCCGCCATGCCGTCCTCGTCGGCGCCGCCCCCGACGTCGAGGAAGTTCGCCGCCGCGCCCCCCACCTGGCTCACCACGTCGACGGTGCTCATCGCCAGCCCCGCCCCGTTGGCGATGATGCCGACCGACCCGTCGAGGGGGATGTACGACAGTCCCTTGGACTTGGCCAGGCGCTCGCGCTCGGTCGACTCGCCCATGTTGTCTATCTCGGCCCACTCCGGGTGGCGGAACGCCGCGTCGTCGTCGAGGGTCACCTTGGCGTCGAGCGCGCGCACCACGCCGTCGGTCGTGAGCACGAGGGGGTTTATCTCCACGAGGTCGGCGTCGCCTTGGATGTAGCAGTCATAGAGCTTGACGAGGATGTCGGCGGCGCCCTCGCGGGCCTCGGGGTCGAGCCCGGCCCGGGTGACCAGATCACGCATCTGCTCGAGGCTCACGCCGTCGAGCGGGTTGACGTGCAGCCGCGCGATGGCGTCGGGGTCCTCGGAAGCGACCTGTTCTATGTCGATCCCGCCCCGTGACGAGACCATGGCGAGGTGCAGCTTGGCGGAGCGGTCGAGGGTGAAGCTGGCGTAGTACTCCTTGGCGATGTCGGTCGCCCTCTCGATCCAAAGACGCCGGACCTTGTGGCCCTTTATGTCCATGCCGAGGATGTTCCCGGCGTGCTCGGCGACCTCGGCGGGAGAGTCCGCCAGCTTGATACCGCCCGCCTTGCCCCGCCCGCCCACTTGCACCTGGGCCTTGACCACGACGGGGTAGCCGAGCCGCTCGGCCGCGGCCCCGGCCTCGGCCACGGTGTCCGCGACCTCTCCGGGCGATACGGCTATGCCGTAGCGCGCGAAGTACTGCTTGCCCTGGTACTCAACTAGATCCACCAGTCACCCTTCCTCTAGGTCGCCTCAGTTGCTTCGGTCCTGGTCGCTTCCCGCCCGTTCGCGCTCGTCGAGGGCCTGCTCCAAGAAGGAGGCGATCTCGGGCAGGTGGGCGCCGGGCGTGAAGACCGCGCCCACACCCATGGCCTTGAGCGCCTCGACGTCGCGCTCGGGGATGATGCCGCCCACGACGACGATCACGTCGTCGAGCCCTTCTGACCGTAGCCCGTCCAACACCTTTGGGACCAAGGTGAGGTGCGCCCCGGACAGCAACGAGAGCCCCACCGCGTCGGCGTCCTCCTCGAGCACGGTGCGCACCACCTGCGCCGGCGTCTGGTGCAGGCCCGTGTAGATGACCTCGAAGCCGGCGTCCCGAAGCGCCCTGGCTATGACCTTGGCACCTCGGTCGTGACCGTCGAGGCCCGGCTTGGCAACGACGATCCGGTAGCGACGTTCCATTCCCTGGCGATACTAGGAGGCACGCCTGCGCAGGACTAATCGAGCCTTCAGTGCGGTGCGGCGGGCAGCAGCACGAAGGCGACCAGGCACAGGTGCAGGGCCGCCGCCAGCACCACACAGGCGTGGAAGACCTCGTGGTAGCCGAACACCGCCGGCCACGGGTCGGGCCGGCGCCTTGCGTAGACGACGGCCCCGAGGGTGTAGAGCAGCCCGCCCGCCATCATGAGCGAGAAGCCCAGCACGCCGAGATAATGGAAGAACTCGGGCATGGCCCCGACCGCGATCCATCCCGCCGCCACATAGGGGATGGCCACGGCCCACTTCGGCGCGTCCAGCCAGGCGAAGCGGATCACGATGCCGGCCACCGAGGCTCCCCACACAAGGCCGAGCACGATCCAGGCGTCCGTGGGGGGAAGCGACAGGCCCGCGACGGCCGCGTAGGTCCCCGCGATGCACACGAAGATCATCGAGTGGTCTGCGTGGCGCATCTTGCGGCGCATGCCCGAAGACCAGTTGACCCGGTGGTACAGGGCGCTCGTGGTGAGCATGGCCGTCACCGCGAAGCACACCGCCGCGGCGCAGACCTCCGCCTTGGCCCCGTCCGCCTCGAGGCCGATGAGCGGACCCACGACCAACATCGCGAGCGCCCCCGCCTCGTGGAACCAACCGCGGAGCAGGGGTTTCGGCCTCTCGGTCGCCGCTTTGGTCACCTCGGTAGCCTGCGCCACGGGCGGCACTCTACCTACTGGTAGGTAGGCTCGCCAGCCGGCGGCCGTGCGATCGGGCTGAGAGCCAGGATGAAGCGCTTCTCGCCGTGCTCGGAGAAGCGGATGGTGGCCCGCGCGTCATCGCCGTCGCCCTGCACCTCGACCACGACACCGACACCGAAGCGGGCGTGCACGACTGCGTCACCGGGCGCCAGGCCCAGGCTCTCGGCACCGGTTGTGGCGGCCGGCGCCTGCACCGTCCGGCGCTCGCCTGGTCCCCCGCCGGTCAGCCTGCCGCCGAAGCCCCCGCCTGCGACAGCTCCCCTTCCCCCGCCGATGACGACCCCCTCGCCGACGTCTTCGACGAGCTCCTCGGGGATCTCTTTTAAGAACCGGCTCGGGAAGCTCTGCTGGATGGCCCCGAACAGGAGCCTGCTCCAGGTGTGGGTCAGGTACAGCCGTTCGCGCGCCCGGGTCACCCCGACGTAGCACAGCCGCCTCTCCTCCTCGAGCTCGTCGGGCTCCGACAGGCTCTGGGAGTGCGGGAAGATGCCCTCTTCCATCCCGGTGAGGAACACGACGCGGAACTCGAGTCCCTTGGCCGAGTGCAGCGTCATGAGCGACACGCTCTCCCCGTCGTCGGCGACGTCGGTGGCGGCTATGAGCGCCGTCGACTCGAGGAACGACTCGAGGTCGGTGTGCTCGCAGGCGACGTTCATGAGCTCGGCCAGGTTCTCGACCCGTCCCTCGGCCTCGATGCCACGGCCACCGCCTATGGCTATCTCGGCCTCGAGCAGGTCGCGGTAACCGGTGCGCTCCAGCACCGCCGCGATCAGCCGGTCAGGCGGGCCCGACGACGCCGGCCCGGAGCGGAGCTCGTCGAGCAGGCCGCGAAAGCCCCGGATGCCCGCCAGGGCCTTTCCGGTCGCGCCGGCCTCCTCGGCGCGCTCGAGGGCGGCCGCAAAGCCGATGCCGTGCTCCTTGGCGAAGTTGTTGAGGCGTGCCTGGGTCGTGTCGCCGATGCCGCGACGCGGGGTGTTGAGGATGCGCCTGAGCGACACCTCGTCGCCGGGGTTGGCGACCGCGCGCAGGTACGCCAGCACGTCGCGCACCTCGCGTCGATCGAAGAAACGGGTCCCGCCGATCACCGTGTAGGCGATGCCACGATCCGCCAGCGCCGTCTCGAGAGCGCGGCTTTGGGCATTGGTCCTGTAGAAGACCGCCATCTCGCCGTAGCCGATGCCCTCGTCGCGGTGCAGGGCGGCGATCTCGCCCGTCACGAAGCTGGCCTCGTCCCGGTCGTCCCCGGCGCGGTAGCGCCTGATCCGGTCGCCCTTGCCGAGAGCGCTCCACAGGTCCTTCTCGTGGCGGAACATGTTGTTGTTGATCACGGCGTTGGCGGCGTCGAGGATGGTCTGACTGGAACGGTAATTCTGGTCGAGCACGATCATGCGGGCGTCGGGGAAGGCCCTTTCGAACTCGAGCAGGTTGCGCATCTCGGCACCCCGGAACCGGTAGATGCTCTGGTCGGTGTCGCCCACGACGCACACGTTGCGCTTGGCCGCGCCGAGCTGGATCACGAGCTCGTTCTGGGCGATGTTGGTGTCCTGGTACTCGTCGACGAGGACGTGCTCGAAACGCTCCTGGTAGCGCTCGAGCACCTCGGGGTGCTCGCGGAACATGCGCACGGTGCGGACCAAAAGGTCGTCGAAGTCCATGGCGTTCGCGGCGAGCAGGCGCCGCTCGTACTCGGCGTAGGCCTGGGCGATCCGGCGCTCGTAGATCGTGCCCGCGCGCGCCTCGAAAGCCTCGGGGCCCACCATGTCGGACTTGGCCGAGCTGATGACACCGAGCACGGCCCGGGGCGGGAAGCGCTTCTGGTCGATGCCGAGGTCGTCGAGCACGTGGTCGACGAGCCGGCGGCTGTCGCCGTCGTCGTAGATCGTGAAGGTCGGGCGGTAGCCGATCTGCTCCGCGTTGCGGCGCAGTATCCGCACGCATGCGGCATGGAAGGTGGACACCCACATCTTCCCCGCATCGGCGCCGACGAGCTCGACGACGCGCCTGCGCATCTCGTCGGCGGCCTTGTTCGTGAAGGTGATGGCCAGTATCTGCCACGGTTCCACGCCCGAGAGGACGAGCCGGGCTATGCGGCGGGTGAGGACACGCGTCTTTCCCGAGCCGGCGCCGGCGACGACGACGAGGGGGCCGCCCTCGTGCAGGACCGCCTCGCGCTGCGCGGGGTTCAAGTCGGCGACGAGGTCCGCCATGGCCGCCACGACGGCGCCGGCGTCGCCCGCCGCCGGCCCGGGCTCGCCCGGGGCCTGCGAAGAGCCCGTCCGGTACAGGGCGGCCAGCGGGGGCAGGTCCCCCAACAGGTCCCACTCG
Source organism: Acidimicrobiales bacterium (assembly GCA_050012675.1). Taxonomy (GTDB): domain Bacteria; phylum Actinomycetota; class Acidimicrobiia; order Acidimicrobiales; family Bog-793; genus Fen-455. Next base: position 10,052 of record JBEKGS010000039.1, on the reverse strand, counting down.
TCGGCTCCCCAGGTGCCGGGGGCCCGGGGGGGGAAGGACGCCATCATCCCCGACACTACCGTCGCCCCGGGCGCCTTTCGGGATGGTCGCTTGGCTAAAGGGCCGGGATCACTCCCACTCGATGGTCCCCGGGGGCTTGGAGGTCACGTCGTAGACGACGCGGTTCACTCCCGGCACCTCGTTTATGACACGGCTCGAGATCCGTTCCAACACGTCGTGGGAAAGGCGCGCCCAGTCGGCGGTCATGGCGTCCTCGCTCGTCACCGCACGGACGACGATCGGGTAGCCGTAGGTGCGCTCGTCGCCCATGACACCGACCGTGCGCACTGCCGCCAGCACCGCGAACCACTGCCACAACCCGGCCTCGAGCCCGGCGCGGCGGATCTCCCCGGTCACGACGGCGTCAGCCGCCCGGACGATCTCGACACGTTCCGGTGTCACCTCGCCGACCACCCGCACGGCCAGGCCCGGCCCGGGGAAGGGCTGGCGCCACACCATCTCGGCGGGAAGGCCGAGCTCCTCGCCGATCGCGCGGACCTCGTCCTTGAACAACAGCCGCAGCGGCTCGACGAGGTCCAGGCTCATCTCCTCCGGCAGGCCGCCCACGTTGTGGTGCGACTTGATGGTGGCGGCCTGCGCCGTGCCCGACTCGATCACGTCCGGGTACAAGGTGCCCTGCACGAGGTAACGGGCGTCGGTGCGCTCGCGGGCCACCTGTTCGAACAGGCGGATGAAGAGCTCCCCGATGACCTTGCGCTTGTGCTCGGGCTCGGTGACGCCGGCGAGCGCCTGGAAGAACCGCTCCTCGGCCTTCACGTGCACGAGGTCGATGGCGAACTGGTCGCGGAAGGTCTTTGTGACCTGTTCACCCTCGCCCTCGCGCATGAGTCCGGTGTCGACGAACACCGCCGTCAGCTGGTCGCCGACGGCCCTGTGGACGAGAGCCGCGGCCACCGACGAGTCCACGCCCCCGGACAGGGCACAGAGCACATGACCCGAGCCGACCTGGGACCGGACGGCCTCGACCTGCGAGGCGATCACCGAGGCGTGAGTCCAGGTGGGCCGGCAGCCGCAGACCTGGAACAGGAAGCGCCTCAGCAGTTCCTGGCCGCCGTTTGTGTGCACGACCTCGGGATGGAACTGTACGCCGTAAAGGCGGCGGGCCCGGTCCTCGAAGGCCGCGACGGCCACGGCCGCCGTGGCGCCGGTCACCGTGAAGCCCCGGGGGGCGCTCACGATCGAGTCCCCGTGGCTCATCCACACCTCGCTCGAGCGGTCCCAGCCCTCCATCAGCACCGAGGCGGACCGGGCCAGCAGCTCCGTACGGCCGAACTCGCCCGTGCCCGTGCGCGCCACCTCGCCGCCCAGCATCTGGGCGAGGAGCTGGGCCCCGTAACAGATGCCGAGCACGGGGACGCCCGCCGCGAACACCTCGGCGTCGACCAAGGGGGCGGCCGGCTCGTTGACCGACTTCGGGCCGCCGGAGAGTATGACGCCCCGGGGGTTGCGGGCCAGCATCTCGGCCGCGCTCATCGAGCAGGGGACGATCTCGGAATAGACGTGCTCCTCGCGGACCCGCCGGGCGATGAGCTGGGCGTACTGGGCCCCGAAGTCGACGACGAGGACGGTGTCGTAGCCGGCCGCGCCGGTCACCCGCTCAGGCCCCCATCCCGATCGACTGGGCCCTCTGCAACTGCTTGCCCTCGGTCTGCAAGGCCGGGGCCACCATGACCTCCACCTTGTGGAACTCCCGGATCGTCTCGTAGCCGCAGGTCGCCATCGAGGTCCGCAAGGCCCCGAAAAGGTTCATGCGCCCGTCGTTTTCGTGCGCCGGACCGAGAAGGATCTCCTTCAATGTCCCCCGGCGCTCCACTTTGACCCGGGCGCCCCTCGGCAGTGTCGGGTGGAAGGCGGCCATGCCCCAGTGGTAGCCCCGGCCCGGCGCCTCGGCAGCCGCCGCCAGGGGCGAGCCGATCATCACCGCGTCGGCGCCGCAGGCGATGGCCTTGGCGATGTCGCCGCCTCGGCTCATGCCGCCGTCTCCGATCACCTGGACGTACACGCCCGTCTCCTCGAGGTGGCGGGTCCTCGCGCCGGCGGCGTCCGCGATGGCCGTCGCCTGCGGCACGCCGATGCCGAGCACGCCACGGGTCGTGCAGGCGTTGCCCGGGCCCACGCCCACGAGCACCCCCGCCGCACCGGTCCGCATGAGGTGCAGCGCCGCCTGGTACGAGGCACATCCCCCCACCACGACCGGGATGTCGATCTCGCGGATGAACGTCTTCAAGTTGAGCGGCTCGGCGTTCTTCGAGACGTGCTCGGCGGAGACCACCGTGCCCTGGACCACGAGCAGGTCGAGCTCGGCACCCAGCACGACCGGGGCGAGGGCGGCCGCCCGCTGAGGGGTGACCGAACCGCAGGCGGTGACACCCGCCTCTTTGATCTCACGGATGCGAAGGCTCACGAGCTCGGCCTTTAAGGGCTCGGAGTAGATCTCCTGCATGCGGGCGGTCGCCTTCTCCACGGGCTGGTCCGCTATCTCCGCGAGCAAGGGTCCCGGGTCCTCGTAGCGGGTCCACAGCCCTTCCAGGTTGAGCACCCCGACGCCGCCGAGACGGCCGATGGCGACGGCGGTGGCGGGGCTGACGACGCCGTCCATGGCTGAGGCCATCAAGGGCAGCTCGAACTTGAAGGCGTCGATCTCCCAGGAGATGTCCACGTCCTCGGGGTCCCGCGTGCGCCGTGACGGGACGATGGCGACGTCGTCGAGGCCGTAGGCCTGCCGCGCGGACTTCCCGATCCCGATCTCGACCTCAGCCACGCCGGCCCTCCCGTTCCGCTCTCACGCTTGCTCCGGGCGCGCCGCTACCGACCATCCGGTCTCAGGTCGCTTGCAGGCTCGCCACGCCTGCCTGAGGCTAGTTCGTCGACCGCCCTGGCACCGCCGTGCCGCCACCGGACACCCGGCGTCGCCGGTCAGCGCACGACGAGGCGGGCGGCAAGGGCGAAAGGAAGCGCAGCAAGGACGAGCACGACCACGCGGAGCCACACGGGCGACCCGGCGCCGGCGAAGATCGCCTGGTTCAAGGCGGCGACGGGCACGTTGGGAAGCGTGCTGTGGCTGGCGAGGATCCGCGGCAGGAACTCGGTCGCGATCAGGGCTGCCAACGCCGCGAGCGGCGCCGCAACGAGCGGCCCGGTCGCCACGACGGCGATGCCGGCGGCGGCGAAGGCGAGCACGGCCACACCGGCCGCGACCCCATGGGGCAGGTAGAAGAACGACGCGACGCCGAGGCCGGCCATTATGAGCGCCACCAGGGCGCGCAGGTGCAGGGTCGCCCGCGCGGCATAGATGAGAAGAAGCGCCGTCACCCCCGGCACCAGAACCGCGAGGACCGCCGTGACGGCATTCAGGGCACGCAGCGACGCACCGTGGCCGGCGGCCGAGCGCACGAGGGTGTGCCCGCCGCTGTTGACGATGCGCTGGGCGGTGTCGGACAGCGAGGTGGCGGCGCCCGCGAAGTATGCGAGCTTGCCCACCCCGACGGCGACGCCGACGGCGATCCCGACCAGGAGCCAGATCCTGCCCCTCATCGGCCTGAACCTCGGCAAGCCCGCCTCCTGACGTCGCGACTGCGCGCCATGATTGTGCCAGTCGGGATGTAGGGTCGACACGTTCTTCACTATCGAGATCGAGCGCGACGCGCCGAGCGGCGCCCGCGGGAGGCTGATTGCCATGCGCGTCACCCGATTCGGCCTGCAGATTCCGAACTTCACATTCTCCGGCGTGCGCGACGCGGAGCTGTTCGAACGTGTCGCTGAGATCGCGGTCACGGCCGAGGAGTCCGGTTTCGACTCGCTGTGGGTGATGGACCACTTCTACCAGATCCCCGGTGTCGGGCCCCGCACGGACCCCATGCTCGAGGCCTACACCCTTCTCGGTGCCATCGCGGCCCGTACCAAGAGCGCCAGCCTCGGCGCGATGGTGACCGGGGTCACCTACCGCAACCCCGCCTACCTGGCCAAGGTGGTGACGACCCTCGACGTGATCTCCTCGGGCCGGGCCATCTTGGGGATCGGCGCGGCCTGGAACGACGACGAGCACGCAGGCTACGGGTTCGGCTTCCCGCCGGTCGCCGAGCGCATGGAGCGCCTCGAGGAGGCCCTCCAGATCACAAGGGCCATGTTCACCGAGGAGGCCCCCAGCTTTTCCGGCCGGCACTACAGCCTCGCCGGTGCGCTCAACTATCCCCGGCCGATCCGCCCGGGTGGCATACCGATCCTCGTGGGCGGCGGCGGGGAGCAGAAGACCCTGAAGCTCGTCGCCAAGTACGCCGACGCCTGCAACTTCTTCGGCGACGTGGCGACCGTCCGCCACAAGCTCGAGGTGCTGAAGCGCCACTGCGACGAGATCGGGCGCGACCCGGCCGAGATCACCAAGACCCGTCTCGGCAGCGTCATCGTCGCCGAGACCAACGCCGAGGCGGATCGCAGGGCACGCGCCATGGCCGAGGCACGCGGCATGGACGCGAAGCGTCTGCGCGAGTACGTGGCCGCCGGCGACCCGGACTCGGTGTGCGAACAGCTCGCCAAGTACTTCGAGGCCGGGCTCGACGGGATGATCTTCAACATGCACGACGCCCAGGACCTCGAGCCCGTGCGCCTGGCCGGCAGGACCTTGAGCACCGCCTTCGCGTGACGGTCCCGCAGGCCCCGGCGGCCCGCGGGCGCTAGCCGCCGGGCATCAGCAAGTCGCGGGCGGCGTCGCGCACGAGCACTGCGAGCTCGGCCGACGGCACGTCGGCGAACACGTCTCCGGAGAGCAGAAGCGCTCCCATCACCGCCCCGACCGAGCAGGCCATGCGGACCCGGTCGCGCCGGGCGATCTCCGGATTGGCGAGCACCTGGCGGAACAGGACGTCCAGGTCCTCGTGCGAGGCCTCGTGGCCCTCGCGGTGCAGCTCCTCCAGCGCAGCCCGGTTGCGCTCGTGGAGCACGAAAAGGGCGCGGTGCCCAAGTATCTGCTCGATGAGCTGGTCCAGCAGCGGCGCCAGCATCTGGGGCGACATCTGCGCCCCGCCGATGCTGCTCAGGGCCTCGCGGCCGAACTCGTGCAGGCGCATGTGCAGGGCCATCAAGATGTCGTCCTTGCTGGCGAAGTGGTAGTAGATCGCCGCCTTGGAAAAGCCCAGGCGCTCGGCTATCTGGCGCAGCGAGGTCTTCTCGTAACCGTGCTCGGTGAACAGCTCGAGGGCGATGTCCAAGATGCGGTCGCGGGTGCTGGCCTCCTCGCCCGGTCCCGTGCCCGGGTCCGGCGCGGCCGGGCCGGGCAGGTTCGGGGGCACGGTGCCGATCATCCCCGTCATTCTACTTGACAGCAGGTAAGTAGTTCACTTACCATGCGGCAAGTCAGTAGATTCTCCCGACAAGGACCCGAGGGCTCGTGGCAACCGACTCGATGATCCAGGCAGAGGGCCTGCGCAAGCGCTACGGCGAGACGGTCGCCCTGGCCGGCATCGACCTGGACGTGCCCGCCGGAGCCATCTTGGGGATGCTCGGGCCCAACGGAGCGGGCAAGACGACCGCCGTGCGCATCCTCACGACGCTCGCCCTGCCCGACGGGGGCCGGGCGCGCGTCGCCGGCTACGACGTGGTGACCGAGGCCGCCCAGGTGAGGCGAAACATCGGTGTCACCGCCCAGGACGCCACCCTCGACGAGCTGTTGACAGGTCGCCAGAACCTGGTGATGATCGGGCGCCTCAGCGGACTGCACAGGGCCGAGGCGCGGTCGCGGGCGGTGGGCCTGCTCGAGCAGTTCGATCTCGCCGACGCGGGCGAGCGCATCTTGAAGACGTACTCCGGGGGGATGCGAAGGCGCCTCGACCTCGCCGCAGGTCTGGTCACCCACCCCCCGGTGCTGTTCTTGGACGAGCCCACGACCGGGCTCGACCCGACGAGCCGCGTGCGCATGTGGGGCGTCATCCGCGAGCTCGTCGCCGAGGGCGTCACGCTCCTGCTCACCACCCAGTACCTGGACGAGGCCGACGAGCTCGCCGACCGGATCGTGGTCGTCGACCACGGCCGGCTGATCGCGAGCGGCACGGCCCAGGAGCTCAAGACCAGGATCGGAGGGGCACGCCTCGAGGTGACGCTGAGCGCCCCCGATCCGGCCGCCGAAACGGCGCTCGGGCCCTTCGTCGCCGGGGCGATCCGGGTGAGCCACGACGGCAGGCGGCTCAGGGCTCCGGTCCGCAACGGCGAGGGCCTCGCGACGACCATCGTGCGCGCCCTCGACCAGGCGGGCATCACCGTCGACGACGTGGTGTTGCACCAGCCTTCCCTGGACGACGTGTTCTTCGCCCTGACGGGCCACCCGATCTCGGGTGCCAACGGCGACCAGGGCGCCGAAGAGCTGTCCGAGGACGACATGGAGGTGGCATGACCGTCGCCGTCGCCCGGATCGCGCCCGGCATCGAGCCCTCGCGCCCGCAACGGCTCGTGCGCCAGCTCGGCAACGTCGCTGTGCTCACGGGGCGCAATCTCGTGCACATCGCCCGCGAGCCGCTGCAGCTGTCGGACGTCACCATCCAGCCCGTGCTGTTCACGGCGCTGTTCGTCTATGTCTTCGGCGCCGGCGTGGTGCTTCCCCACGGGGGGACCTACGCCAGCTTCGCCATCGCCGGCATGCTGGCGCTCAACTTGACCACCTCGGCCATGGGAACAGCTGTCGGGCTCAGCAACGATCTCAACGGCGGCATCATCGACCGCTTCCGGTCACTGCCGATGTGGAAACCGGCCATCCTCGTAGGGCGGTCCTTGACGGACCTTTTCACCGCGGCCGTCTGCTCGTTCTTCGTCTGCGTGACGGGCCTGCTCGTCGGGTGGCGCCCCGAGGGAAATGTGGCCTCGACCATCGCCGGCTTCGGCATCTTCCTGCTGTTCAGCTACTCGATCTCGTGGGGCTGTGCCTGCCTGGGTATCATCTCCAAGGGCCCCGAGTCCGCCCAGGGCGTCGGTCTGGTCATCCTGTTCCCCCTCGCCGTCGTCTCCAACGCCCTCGTGCCCACCGAGCGCATGCCGACGGTGCTTCGCGTCGTGGCCAACTGGAACCCGATAAGCGCGGTCACCGCGGCCTGCCGCGAACTGTTCTCCAACCCGAACCCTTCGGCGAGTGTCAGCTCGTGGCCCATGCAACACGCCATAGCCGCCTCGCTCTTGTGGTCCATCGGCCTGCTTGTCGTGTTCGCCCCGCTGGCCGCCCATCTGTTCGTGCGGCGCACCCGGGGTTGAAGGATCCCGAGGACCCGGCCGTGAGGCTCACGGGCTCTAGAGCAGGCGCAGGAACAGGGCGTGGAGCATCTCTGCGGTCGCGCCCCAGATGACGTCCTCGCCCAGGTCGAAAAAATGCATGCTGCGGGCGGGCTCGCCCGCCCGCTCCCAGCGCTCCTGCCAGTAGCACCCCGGGGCGACGAGCTGGGCGAGGGGAACCGAGAGCACGCAGTCGACCTCGCCGGGATTGGCCTCGAGGACAAGGCGTGAGCGCGCGGCGGCCACGAAGGGGACGATCGGGGCCGAGCGGAGCGGATGGCCCAGGCTCGAGAGCCGCCCGAGCACGTCGATGTCGCCGGGCTTGAGGGCGACCTCCTCTTCGGCCTCCCTGAGGGCCGCCTGGAGGGGCAGCTCACCGGCTTCTATCCGGCCACCCGGAAAGGCGATCTCACCCGGGTTGGCGCGCAGGTGAGCGGCCCGGCGGATGAGCACGACCGACGCCGGGGAGTCGCCGGCACGCTCGTCTGTGGCCACAAGGGTGACGAGCACCGCCGCGCCTTCCCCGATCTCTGCGGGGAGGGACCGCAAGGCTGCGTCGCGGGTGTCGAAGGCGGACCGGGCCGCGCCCATGGTGAGCGCGAACGGGGCGTCCGGGACCTGCGTGACGGCGATCACGGCGTCGACGCGCCTCGCCCAGGCCGGGCGGGGGACCACTTGGCGGATCACCCGCGAAGTGTAAGCCGGAGCCCGATCGCGCCGGCAGCCGGGCACGAGGCCCGGCTGCCGAGACGTCTTCGCGCTTTTCGACGAGGGCTACATCATCCCCATGCCGCCGCCGGCTGCCGCCGCGGTGGCTGCCGCGTGGTCCTGCGGCTTCTCGGGCTTGTCGGCGACGAGCGCCTCGGTCGTGAGCAGCAGGGCCGCGATCGACGCGGCGTTCTGCAGCGCTGACCGGGTCACCTTGGCCGGGTCGATGATGCCGGCCTTGACGAGGTCCTCGAGCTCGCCCGTGAGGGCGTTGAGGCCCGTGGTGCCCTTGGCGTGCTCGACCTCGCGCACCATGACGGCGCCCTCGAGGCCGGCGTTGATGGCGATCCACTTGAGCGGCTCGGCGAGCGCACGGGCGACGATCGTCGCACCGGTGGCCTCGTCACCGCTCAGGCTGGCCGCCACCTTGGTGACCGCCGACCGGCTGCGCACGAGGGCGGTGCCGCCACCGGCGACGATGCCTTCCTCGATGGCGGCACGGGTCGCGGACAAGGCGTCCTCGATGCGGTGCTTCTTCTCCTTGAGCTCGACCTCGGTCGCCGCGCCCACCTTCACGACGGCAACGCCGCCGGCGAGCTTGGCGAGCCGCTCCTGGAGCTTCTCGCGGTCCCAGTCCGAGTCGGTCTCCTCGATCTCCCTCTTGATCTGGGAGATCCGGCCCTTCACCTCGTCCTCCGCGCCGGCACCGTCGACGATGGTCGTGTCGTCCTTGGTGACCACGACACGGCGCGCCCTGCCCAACAGGTCGAGCGTCGTGTTCTCGAGCTTGAGACCGACCTCCTCGGAGATGAGCTGGGCACCGGTGAGCACGGCGATGTCGCCGAGCATGGCCTTGCGCCGCTCGCCGAAGCCGGGCGCCTTGACGGCGATCGACTGGAACAGGCCGCGGATCTTGTTCACCACGAGGGTGGCGAGGGCCTCGCCCTCGACGTCCTCGGCGATGATCAAAAGGGGCTTTCCCGTCTGCATGACCTTTTCGAGCACGGGGACCAGGTCGTGGACCGAGGAGACCTTGCCGTTGACGATGAGCAGGTAGGCGTCCTCCAAGGTCGCCTCCTGACGCTCGGGGTCGGTGACGAAGTACGGGGAGAGGAAGCCCTTGTCGAACTGCATGCCTTCGGTGAACTCGAGCTCGAGCCCGAAGGTGTTGGACTCCTCGACCGTGACGGTCCCGTCCTTGCCGACCTTGTCGATGGCATCGGCGAGCACCTCGCCGATGGAGACGTCCGCAGCCGAGATCGCGGCCACCTGGGCTATCTCCTGACGGCCCTCGATGTCCTTGGCCTGGTGCTGGATCGACGCCACGGCTGCGGCGACGGCCTTTTCGATGCCACGCTTGAGCGACATCGGGTTGGCACCCGCGGCGACGTTGCGCAGGCCCTCGCGAACGAGCGCCTGGGCGAGCACCGTGGCGGTGGTCGTCCCGTCACCGGCCACGTCGTTGGTCTTCGTGGCGACTTCCTTCACGAGCTGGGCGCCCATGTTCTCGAAGTGGTCCTCGAGCTCGACTTCACGGGCGATCGTCACACCGTCGTTGGTGATCGTCGGCGCGCCGAACTTCTTGTCGAGCACGACGTTGCGGCCCTTCGGGCCGAGCGTCACCTTTACGGTGTCGGCGAGCTTGTTGACACCGGCCTCGAGCCGGCGCCTCGCGTGCTCGTCGAAAACAAGCATCTTCGGCATCAGGAAACGACCTTCGCCAGCACGTCACGACTCGAGAGGATGAGTAGCTCCTCGCCGTCGTGGGTGATCTCGGTACCGCCGTACTTCGAGTAGACGACCTTGTCGCCGACGGCCACGCTCATCGGGACGAGCTCACCGGTGTTCTCGGTGCGTCGGCCCGGGCCTACCGCGAGAACTTCACCCTGTTGGGGCTTCTCCTTCGCCGTGTCGGGGATGACAAGGCCGGACGCGGTCGTCTCTTCCGACTCGCTCGGCCGAACGACGATGCGGTCGTCCAGGGGCTGCAACTTCATTTCAGGGGCCTCCTGTCTGGCTCCGTTAGCACTCTCGAC
>JBEKGS010000038.1:0-27596 GCA_050012675.1 Acidimicrobiales bacterium | reverse complement strand
GGATACGGTCTCGCGCTGACGCACTTCGTCGGGCGCCGCGCGCTGTTAGCGATCACGCTCGTCGTGATGATCGTGCCGGCGACGGCGCTCGTCCTGCCGCTTTTTCTCGAGGCCAATACCGTCCACCTGGTCGGCACGGTCTGGTCGCTCATCTTGCCGTTCGGGTTCTTCCCCTTCGGGGTCTATCTCGCTTACATCTACTTCTCAACGACTATTCCCAAGGATCTGATCGGGGCCGCGCGCATTGACGGCGCTGGCGAGTGGGGCGTGTTCCGTCGTATCGCCTTGCCGCTCGCCACGCCGATCGTGGCGCTCGTCGGATTCTTCTCATTCGTCGCGAACTGGAACAACTACTACCTTCCGTTTGTGATGACCTATGACAACTCGCAGTACCCACTGCAAGTGGGCCTGCCGATCCTTTTGGGCAGCTCACCGTCGATCAACCCGGTTGCGGCGACTGGCGGACAGGCCGTCATCTATCGGCCCGAACTCGCGATGGCGACGATCATCGCAATCGCACCGGTACTGATCGTGTTCCTGTTCGCGCAGCGGACCCTTGTGGCTGGCATGCTCGCCGGATCGACGAAGGAATAGGGATGCCGGAGGCGACAGTTGGCCCGGCTGGACCATCTCTTCTCCTCTTTGTGATGCTCAAGAGCGACCACCAGTGCCGACTTCCGGTCGGCCTGCAGAACCTCCTGGAGAGCACGGCCGCGTCCAACCCTTTTCTCGGTGGCGCCCTAAGCGCGGTGCTCCAGCGGGAGCTGGCGATGGCGACACTCGTGGCGATCGGGCCGGTCTGCATCTTCCTCTTTGCCCAACGTGGGTTCGTCACCGGGATGCTGGCCGGTGCGACGAAGGGGTGACTCGTCCACGCAGCGTTCGTGTCGACGGGCTTGGCAGTAGGAGGCTTTCATGCGAGTCGTCTTCATCGGGGCTGGGAGCGTGGTGTTCACGAGGAACCTCACGCGGGACATGCTCACGTTCCCGGAGCTTCAACGAAGCGAGATCGTGCTCATGGACATCGACGCCGACAGACTCTCGCGTGCCCTGAAGCTTGTGAGCCGCATGGCCGAAGCGGCCGCGTCGCCGGTGCAGATCCTCGCCACGACGGACCGTCGTCAGGCCCTCAAAGGGGCCGACTATGTGGTCGTCACCATCCAGGTGGGTGGCAACGACCAGTGGGAGAAAGACATAGGTATCCCGGAGGGTTACGGCGTGAGCCAGTGCGTAGGCGACACCTTGGGCCCGGGCGGGATCTTCCGCGGTCTCAGACACCTGGCGGTCCTCGACGGCCTCATCGAGGACATGGCGGAGCTGTGCCCGAGGGCGCTCGTCCTGCAGTACTCCAACCCGATGGCCATCCTCACCTGGAGGATGGCGCTCTCGGGGCTTCGGGTCGTGGGCCTTTGCCACTCCGTCCAACAGACGGCGAGGCTTCTCGCGGCGTATTGCGAGGTTCCCTACGAGGAGCTCAGCTACTGGGTGGCCGGGATCAACCACCAGGCCTGGTTCCTGACCTTCGAGCACCGCGGCGAAGACCTCTACCCCCGTTTGCGCTCGCAGCTCGACAACCCCGGGACACGCGCTTTGGAGCCAGTGCGTTTCGAGCTCATGCGCCGCTTCGGTTACTTCGTGACCGAGTCGAGCGGGCACGCGTCCGAGTACCTGCCCTACTTCCGCAAGCGGCCCGACCTTCTCGCTTTGTTGGTGGAGACCCTCGAGTCGGCGGGCTCCGACTACTCGGCGTGGTTCGGCTACGGCCAGACGGGTGGCTACTTCGCCAGCATGCGACTGAAAGAGCCTGCCTACGAGCAGGAGGTTGACCGGCAGGTTGCCGGCTTGGAGCCGATCGTGTTCAGGCGGTCGGACGAGTACGGCGCCCGAATCATCCATTCTGCGGAGACAGCCACTCCCCTTCGCATCAACGGCAACGTGCCCAACGAGGACCTCATCACCAACTTGCCCGCGGGAGCATGTGTCGAGGTCCCCTGCCTCGTGGACCGCACCGGCGTCCACCCTTGTGTCGTGGGGGACCTCCCGCCTCAGCTTGCTTCCTTGAACCGGAGCAACATCGCCGTGCAGGAGCTTGTCGTCAAGGGGCACCTGGAAGGCGACCGCGAGGCCATCTACCAGGCCATGGCCCTCGATCCGCTCACGGCCGCGGTCTGCTCCCTGGACGAGATATGGAGGCTGACCGACGACATGTTCACCGCGAACGGGAGCTGGTTGACCCAGTTCGCATGACCGCAGCTGATAGCGAACGAAGTGTCAGTCCCAAGTGACAGGAAAAGGAAGGGAATGACCACCATTCCTGAGAAACCTGGCGAGACAAGAAGCGCCGGTTGAGCTCCCAGTGCGCGGCGGGCCCAGAGCTGGAGCGCGCAACCCTCGATCTCAGACGGCAATGTACAGAAAGGTACGAGAATGATCGATGGCACCGGAGTGGCACTTGAGTACGCTGCGGGCCATGAGCGCTTGCGCTTGGAGGCCTGGGGGAAAGACTCGATACGAGTGCGTGCCAGTCAAGCCCAGATCGCCGAGGAGCTCCCGGGCGCGCTAGCCGCGACTTGCCCGGCCCCCTCAGCCGGCGCGACGGGCGATGGGCTCAGTCTCGTCAACGGGAAGCTGAGGGCTCAAGTCTCCTCCGACGGGGAGGTCAGCTTTTCGTGCTCCTACGACGGTCGGGAATTGCTCTCCGAGCAGAAGGCGCACTTTTGGTGGCCAGGCCCCAGACTCTTCCTCACGAACGGCAATGGGCACTACCGCATAGAGCAACGTTTCAAAGCCTACGACGGTGAGAAGCTTTACGGTCTCGGCCAACATCTCCACGGTGAGTTCAATCAAAAGGGACTCGTCATGGACCTGGTCCAACGAAATGCAGAGGTTTCCATTCCCTTCATGGTCTCGAACAGGGGCTACGGTTTCCTGTGGAATTCTCCAGCTGTAGGGCGCGTTGAGCTCGCCAACAACGGGACTCGCTGGGTCTCCGATAGCGCGCGTCAACTCGACTACTGGGTGACCGCCGGCGACAATCCGGCAGAGATCCTTTCGCACTACGCCGATGCCACCGGCCACGCGCCCGACCTACCTTTGTGGGCGAGCGGCTTCTGGCAGAGCAAGCTTCGCTACCGCACCCAGGAGGAGCTCCTGGCCGTCGCCCGCGAGTATCACCGCAGAGGGGTGCCTTTGGCGGTGATCGTGAGCGACTTTTTTCATTGGGAGCACCTGGGTGACTGGAGCTTCGACTCCTGCGAGTGGCCCGACCCGGCGGCAATGGTGCACGAGCTCAAGTCCATGGGCACCGAGCTCATGGTGTCAGTTTGGCCGTGTGTCAGCCCACTTTCGGCCAATTACGAGCCGATGTTGGAACGCGGGCTACTGATTGCAAGCGAGCAGAGTGCACCGGTGCATTCGACCTGGCCGGAGCGAGGCTTGAACGCCTGGATCGGGATCTCCTTCTACGACTCCACGAACCCCGCAGCCCGCGATTACATCTGGGAGCAGGTGAAGAGGAACTACTACGACGCGGGGATCCGCGTCTTCTGGCTCGACGCCTGTGAGCCCGAGATGAAACCTGGCTATCCCGCTACCTTGAGGTTCACTGCAGGGCCGGGCCTCGAGGTTGCGAACCTTTATCCTCGAGAGCACGCCCGCGGCTTTCACGAGGGCCTGCTTGGCTGCGGCGAGGAAGAGGCGCTGCTGCTATGCCGGTCCGGCTGGGCTGGCAGTCAACGTTATGGCGCGGCGATCTGGTCGGGCGACACTCCCTCGACTTTCGAGTCGTTCCGAGTGCAGGTACGAGCGGGACTGAATATGGCCATGAGTGGGATCCCGTGGTGGACGGCGGACATCGGTGGATTCTTCAAGGGCGATCCCGACGACCCGGAATACAGGGAGCTTCTCGTCCGCTGGTTCGAGTATGGGGCTTTCTGCCCCCTGTTCCGCCTCCATGGGGATCGCCTTCCCAACGCTTCGATGGGCGCGGACATGACGGGCGGGCCGAACGAGATCTGGTCTTTCGGTGAGGAGGCTTGTTCGATACTCACGAGCTACATCTTCCTCCGTGAGCGCCTGAGGCCTTACCTGCACGCCCAGGCAAAGGAGGCGAGCAGGACGGGGACACCAGTCATGCGACCGTTACTTCTGGAGTTCCCGGAGGACGAGAAGTGCTGGGATGTGGACGACCAGTTCATGTTCGGCCCCGACCTGCTGGTGGCTCCCGTGCTCGAGCAGCATGCGCGCGAACGGTCGGTGTACTTGCCTGCGGGGACGGGGTGGACCGATGCCTGGACAGGCGCGTACGAGCCCGGCGGTGCGGTGGTGACCGCAAATGCCCCGCTGGAACGGATCCCTCTATTCCTCAGGGACGGGGCGCGGCTAGGCATCGCTGTTTTTCTCGAAGGAAGGGTCACAGAACGCCAAGGGGCCTGATCAACAAAGCGAGATTCGATGATCCCCGACGCTGTTGGGTCACCTGGTGCCCGTGAAGCCTGCCTTGTCTTGAGCAACTACGGATCGCTACGACCCTATGACGGGAGCTAGGCGCGTCCTCAGCGCGCTTCGGAGCCCTTCTTGGCCGCACGTAGCTCGTTCGCTACAACTAGGGTCATGTCGAGCCCTGAGAGCCAAACGACGGACGCACCCGAGATGAACCTGGTCGCCAACAAGGAGTTCCGCCTTTGGTACCGCCAGCCCGCTAACAAGTGGCTGGAGGCGCTTCCCCTCGGTAACGGCAGGCTCGGGGCCATGTTGTGGGGCGGGCCCCGGCGAGAGAGGGTGGACCTCAACATCGACACCCTGTGGTCCGGCGAGCCCCACACGGCCCGCCCTGAGGGCTCTGCCGCCGTGCTGGCAGCGCTGCGAGACGCCGTGCTCGACCGCCGCGCCTACGTGGAAGCCGATGCGCTCGCCCTTCGCCTGCAGGGCTCGTTCAACGAGTCTTACCAGCCGCTCGGGTACCTGATCGCCGACTTCGCAGACAGCGGCGAGATCCAAGGCTACGAGCGATCTCTGGATATGCGGGACGGCATTGCCTCGGTGCGCTACGAGGTCGGGGGATCTGTTTACGAGCGGGAAGCTCTTGTTTCCGCCCCGGACGGGGCCTTCGTGCTGCACATGCGGGCGTTGGGGACCGGGAAGCTGAACGTGAGCTTTGAGCTCGGCAGCCCCCACCCGGGCAGGCGGGCCAAGGGGGCCGATGGCATTGCCTGGCTGGAAGGCAGGGCACCCGCGCACGTCGTCCCGCATTATTGGGCCGAAGAGCCTGCCATCGTCTACGACCCCGGCGTCGGCTTGCGCTTTGCCGCCGGCTTGGCGCTCAGGGCTGACGGCGGTGTGGTGCACTCCACAAAGGGGGGGTCCTTGCGGGTGGAGGGAGCTCGATCCCTGACCTTGTTCGTGGCGGCCGCCACGGGGTACGCGGGTTACGGCGCCCCGCCGGTCGAGGATCCGGTCGCTCTCCGTCGCAAGTGCCAGGAGGTCCTTGCCCCCTTGCGTGCCGATCCCTACGACGTCATCCGGGCGAGGCATGTGCACGACCACGCCGCACTTTTCGACCGGTGCTGGTTGCAGCTCGGGCGCAACGAGCGGGACGGGGTAGCGACTGACGAGCGGCTCCGGGCCGTGCGCGAGGGAAACAGCGACGAGGGGCTGTGCGCTTTGTTGTTCCACTACGGCCGCTACCTCCTGATGGCGAGCTCGCGTCCCGGCACCGAGCCAGCCAACCTGCAGGGGATCTGGAACGACCAGGTACGGCCGCCCTGGAGCTGCAATTGGACGACCAACATCAACACCGAAATGAACTACTGGCACGCCGAGACCGCCAACCTGGCAGAGTGCCACGAGCCGCTCGTGGACCTGGTAGCGGACCTCTCACGCGCAGGCGTCAGCACTGCCAAGGACTTCTATGGCTGCAAGGGCTGGGCGGTCCACCACAACGTCGATCTGTGGCGTTCGACTTGGCCGACCGGTGACCAGGCGGCACACCCGTACTGGGTGAACTGGCAAATGGGCGGGCCCTGGCTCTGCCAGCACCTATGGGAGCACTACGCCTTCTCGGAGTCCCGCTCCGTTCTGGAGCGCGCTTACCCTGTTATGCGCGGGTCGGCCCTCTTCCTGCTCGACTATTTGACACAAGGGCCGGACGGCAAACTGGTCACCTGCCCGTCGACATCTCCGGAAAACCGCTTCTTCACCTCCGACGGCATGGAAGCCGCCATCAGCGCTGCGTCGACGATGGACATCTGGTTGACGAGGGATCTTTTTCGTCACTGCGTCATGGCCTCGGAGACCCTTGGCGTGGACGAGGAGCTAGGGGCGAGGCTGAAAAGCGCGCTGGTGATGCTTCGCGAACCTCAGGTGGCCGCCGACGGCCACTTGCAGGAGTGGTGGGAGGACCTTGGTGAACCGGAGCCCGGGCACCGTCACATGTCACACCTGTTCTGCCTTTATCCCGGTGACGAAGTAACGCCGAGGTCAACCCCCGCACTTGCGGCGGCCACCCGACGCTCGCTCGAGCGCCGCCTGGCAAACGGGGGTGGTGGGCCGGGTTGGAGCCGAGCATGGGTCGTCGGGCTTTGGGCGAGGTTGCTGGAGGGACACCTGGCCTGGGAAAGCCTGCAGAGGCTCATCGAGGGCTCGTTGTCCGACAACTTCTTCGGCTCCCACGACCCGGGCGTGTTCCAAATCGATGCCAACTTCGGGGCTGCAGCCGCCATCGGTGAGATGTTGCTCCAGAGCCACACGGGCACGATCGACCTGTTGCCCGCGTTGCCGCCGGCATGGCCTGAGGGTCAGGTTGCCGGCCTTCGGGCCAGAGGGGGATTGACCGTAGGCATCACATGGCAGGAGGGGCGTGTGACCGAAGCCCACCTCGAGGTCCCCAGCGCCCGTGTCGTGAAGGTGCGTTGTCAAAGCGAGCTCCGCCTCGACGGCGGCCAGCCCGAAGGCGCCAGGTTCTCGCCGGCCGGTGAGCCGGGATTGGCCGCTCTCGACGTGCCGGCTCCGGGAAGCTACACCTTGCGGGCAGAGGTGGTGTAAGGCGAGCGTCTCAAGGGCTTACGTATGGACACTTGCGCCGGCAGGCTGCCTGCCCACCTGTGCGGTAACGGCCACAATTGACCGTTGCGCGTAGGGGGCCACCGGCCCTGTGATAGCAACCACAGCCTGCTGGCGGATGTCGGACGACGACGCGCCCACGGCGAAGCGGAAGAGGCCGGGTTCAAGGACGAACCGCATCGCCTCGTCGTAAAAGGCGAGCCGGCTCGGGTGCACGTCGAAGGTGACGCGCGTCGCCTCGCCGGAGGCCAAGCACAACCGGGTGAAGCCAATGAGGTAGCTCTCGGGCCGCGCCACCGACGCCACCAAGTCCGACACATAAAGCTGCACGACCTCCTCGCCGTCCCGGTTCCCCGTGTTGGCTACCGTCACCCCAACGCGGACGGGAGACGACGTGTCGCCGGCCTCGACAGCGATTTCGGAATAACCGAAGGTCGTGTACCCGAGGCCGTGGCCGAAACTGAAGAGGGGAGTGTGACGACAATCTGTGTAGTCGTCGTGGAACACCGAACGGCTGCCCCCGGAACGATGGCTGCTGTAAAGCGGTATCTGGCCCGTAGACCTTGGAAGCGTGACAGCCAGCCTGCCGGTTGGCTCTGCCTCACCCAAGAGCACGTCGGCCAAGGCATTGCCGCCCTGTTCCCCGAGGGGCCAGGCGACCAACAGGGCTTGCACGAGATTGGCCACCCCGCTCAACACGTGGGCCCTCCCGCTCATGACGACCAGCACCGTAGGTGTGCCCGTGGCCGCCACTGCGCTCACCAGCTCCTCCTGCACGCCCGTCAGCCTGAGGTCTGTGGCATCTCGGGCCTCGCCTACCGTTGAGCTCTCGTGCAAGCCGGAGCGTCCCCCGAGCACTACCACGGCTACATCAGCTCGGGCGGCCGCTGCAACCGCGGCCGAGAAGCCGGTGCGGTCCTCGCCCAGCAGCTCGCAACCCTTCTCGTAGGTCACCTCGGCCCGGGCGCCGAGGGCCGCCCTGAGCCCCGCGAGGGGAGTGACGTGCTCTGTGTAATACTCGCCGGGCTTGAGCGCTCCCTTGCCGCTCGGCAGGTAGATGAGGTCTGAGATCCTTCCTCCCGCGCGGCCGTCGGCCGGCGCCCCCGGTTCGGCCTGCACGGTCGCACCGGCCTCCCGATCGCCGTCTGCCGAAGAGGGTTCGCCCATGTCGGCTTGCCTACTGGGGTACAGCACGAACTCCTGGTGTGCCGGATAGTGGTAGTCGCCTTGCAGCAGGCGGCGGTCGTCAGCCGCGGGTCCGATGACGGCCACCTTGGAGACGTGCGCGGCCAAGGGCAGTACACCGTCGTTAGCGAGGAGGACAATGCCTCGGAGAGCGGCGCGCCTGGCGAGCTGGGCGTTGGCCGGGTCGGCGAAGACCGGCTTGACCTGGGTGGAGTCGACGTAGGGCGACTCGAACAGACCCAAGCGCATCTTGGCGGTCAGGACTCTGCGTACCGCGGTGTCGACTACAGACATTGCCACCTTGCCCTCGCCGATGGCCGCCTTCAGCGGCGCCCCGAAACAGTCCAGCGCGGGAAGTTCGAGGTCCAGTCCTGCCGTGAGAGCCTTGACGGCCGCCTCGGACCGGTCACCAGCCACCCGGTGGTAGCTCATCAAGAGCATGACCGCGAAGTAATCGGCGACCACCATGCCGTCGAACCCGAGCTCGTCACGGAGCAGTCGCGTCAGGATCTCTGCCGACCCGCTACCGGGAAGCCCGTCTACGCAACTGTAGGAACTCATAACCGAGCCCAACCCGGCATCACGCATGGCGGCGGCGAAAGGTTCTGCAAAGACCTCCCGTAGCTCCCTAGGCCCGATCTGTACCGGCGCATAGTTTCGCCCACCCTCCGACAGGCCGTGAGCCAGGAAGTGCTTCCCGGTGGCCAGGACGCCTCTCGACAAGTCTTCAGTCTGCATGCCCCGTACGTAGGCGGTCCCGAGCACTCCCGCCAGCACCGGGTCCTCGCCGTAGGTCTCCTCCAATCGCCCCCAGCGGGGGTCCCGGGCCACGTCAAGCACCGGTGCCAGACTGTGCCGGGCCCCCACCGCCAGCAGCTGGCGCCGGATACGGTCTGCTACGGCGTAGACCAGGGCCGGATCCCAGGAGCAGGCGAGTGCAAGCGCTTGGGGGAACACGGTGGCGCCCCTGGCGCAATAACCTGCCAGCGACTCTTCGTGCACGATCACGGGGATCCCGAGGCGTGTGCGCTCTACCACGACCCGCTGGATCCGGTTGAACAGCTCGGCGCTCTGCTCTGGCTCTAGGCCCGTGGTGGCACCTATGCGTGTGACCTGACCGATGCCGTGGGGTACCACAGCCAGCGCGGCGTCCTCATCAAAGCGATCGCCCTTCAACAAGTTCGGGAACTCCACCGCCCCCAGTTGCGCCAACTTCTCGTCGAGCTCCATTTGGTCGATCAGGTCACTGACGCGAGCCTCTATTGAGAGATCTGCATTCAGATAGGCGATGAGGGTCAACTGTTCACCTCGGTAGTGATTTCGGGCAGTTCGGCCGCGCTGTCGAGGCTCGGCCAAAAGCAGGCCATTTCAGAGTCATCGGAGAGCGAAACCTCCTATCCCTTTCACGAACTGGCGGCGCAGGACGATATAGAGGAACAATATGGGCAGCATCGTGAAGAAGACGAACGCCATCACGATCGGAACGTTCATACCGTATTCCGAGTTCGTGGCAAAGCGGTACAACCCCAGGGGGAGCACCATGTCGTTATTGGACTGAGTGATGATGAGTGGCAGGAGGAAATTATTCCAAGCTCCGAGGCCCGCGTAAATGCTGACAACAGCCAGTACCGGACGAGCCATGGGGAACACCAGGCGGGCAAAGATAGTCCATTGGTCCGCCCCGTCGACGGCCATTGCGTCGTAGAGCTCTCGTGGTATTAGTCGCACGTAGTTAACCATCAGCAGCACACCCACTGGGATGAGCGACGCCGCGATTACGAACACAAGGCCGTAGAGCTTGTCGTACATATGGATCTTGGTTGTTATAAAGAACAAAGGTATTACGATCGCCTGGATGGGCACGGCGATACCGAACAGGATGAGGCGGAACGAGACGGCCGCGTATCGGGACCCGCGCCGGACGATGCGGTAGGCGGCCCCGAGCGAGAGCACGGTCACCAGTGCGATCGCGCCAGCTGCGAGCTCGGCGCTGTTACGCAGCAACGTCCATATTCCGGATCCATGGAACATGGCAGTGTACGAAGAGAAGGTCAAACCGCCCGTCGGCAGCCAAGCGTTTGCCGTAAAATACTGATTGGTGGCTCGGAAACTCATCAGGATCATGTAGTAAATCGGGCAAAGCACGATCACCAACCAGATCGTGCCCAAGAGGAAGCTGACGACGCGAAAACCTTTCGAGCCGCCCTTGATGCCGCTCAAAGCCTCCGATCGGGATCGCTGCCGCTGCCGGCGCGTGGGCCGACTGGCGGGTGCGCTTGCAACGCGCTGTGGAGTTGTCGTCACCACATGCCCTCCTGGCCGCCTTCCATTGAACCAAACCCCGTCAGCCTCACGAGCGCGATGGCCACCAGAATCCCGAGGACGCCCAGGACAGTGGCTATCACGCTCGCATAACCGAACTCTGTCTCGGTGAAGCCAACGTTGTACATATCCATCGCCAAAACGCGGGTCGTGTCGCCCGGGCCGCCCAAGGTCAAGATGTAGATAATGTCGAAATACGTCAGGGAACCGACTAGGACCAGTGTTGACGACGTTACGATGCTGTAGCGCAGTTGAGGCAGGGTCACGTGCCAAAATGCTTGGCGCATATTGGCACCGTCGACCGTGGCGGCGTCGTAAAGCGCCGCCGGTATGGCGCGCCTGCCAGCCTGAAAAATCAGCGTATGGAATGGGATGAACTGCCAGGCGATGATGACCACGATGGTGTAGAGGGCAAGGCTAGGGCTCCCGATCCAGTTTTGGTTGAGGAAGTTCATGTGGAAGTGGTTGCCGAGCCAAGCAAGTCCGCCGAACTGAGGAAAGAGAAGGTCTTCCCACATGATGGACAGCCCCGCAGTGGAGAGCAAAAGGGGCACGAGATAGATGGCGGCGTAGACAGCGCGGTAACGCTGTCGCCCGGCGACGAAGATACCGAGGGCCATCGCCATCGGGGTCTGCGCCAGCCAACTCAGGCCGGCAAGCTCGAATGTCACGACGAGGGAATGATGGGCTATCGGGTCGGAGAAGAAGTGCCGCCAGTTTGAGAACCCCGCCCATGTGAGCGGGCCGATCACGTCCCAGTTCGTGAAGGAGAGGAGCAGGGCCAAGCCCGTGGGGATAACGACGAAAGCCCCGTACAAGGCCAAGGTTGGTGAGATCCCGAGCAGGTCGCCCAGGAAGTTGCGGCGGCGGGCTGTGACGTTACGGGAACGTGGGCGACGTACTTGGTTCTCTCGGAGGAGCTCAGTGCCAGCAGTCATCGGCTCACCTCGTCTCATGAAAAGCCCGGCCCCACCGAAGGGTGGTGAGGCCGGGCATTTCGTCCACGTCCAACAGTTTCCTAGCTGGGACCCTTACTGGAGCTTGTTCATGACAGCGGCGAACTGCTTCGGGGTCTGCAAGAGGTCGAACACCTTGGAGAGGTTGTCGAGCATGGTTTGAGCCCTTGGCTCGCCTAGGGCCTGGTCCCAGGAGTACTGGAAGTAGGGCGCGTTCAGGACGGCGTTGTAGATGGGGATGAGGTACTGCTTCAACTTCGGGACAGCGTTGAAATCGCTAGACGGGACCTTAAGAGCGGGCACTGCGCCTTGGGCGATCAGTTCCTTCGCGTACGCCGGCGTATCCCAGATGTACTTGGCGAACTGTTCAGCGACATAGGTCTGCGCCGTGCTGAGGTGCGCGGCCAGGCCCGCATACGTCGTTGTGTTGCCCTCGAGGTCAGCTGGGTTGCCCTTCCCGCCTGGCACGGCCGGGAAAGCCCCAATGCCGAGCTTGCCCGAGTTGACCCAGGCAGGGGCGTCGGAGGTGAAGAAGCCGATGTCCCAGTCCCCCATGAGCTCCATGCCCGCCACACCGTTGTAGATCATCGCTGTGGTGAACCCAGTTCCCCAGTCAATGGCGTCGTAGCCCTGTTCGAAAGCCTTGTCCTTGACCATGGTCTGGATGTCGGTGAGGGCCTTGATGACGGCAGGGTTGGACCACGCCCCCTTCTTGCCGGACTGGATGTTCAGGAACACTTGCGGCCCGCCCTCTCGGTCCGTGAAGTACTCCAGGTACATGAGGCCTTCCCACTCGCCGTTATTGCCCAGGGCAATAGCAGTGACATTGTGCTGGGCTAGCAGCGTGATGTCTGCGATGAGCTGGGTCGTCGTGGTGGGGAAGCTCAGGTGGTACTGGGCCAGCAAGGGCTTGTTGTAGAAGAAGAAGACAGGCTGCGTACCGGTGAAAGGCATGCAATAGAGGACCGTGCCGTAAGTGCAGCTGCCGAGGGTTGATGACAGGAAATCGGATTCCCATGTGGGGTGACCAGCATCGCTCTGGCCGGGGTCGCCGATGGGTTGGACCACCTTGGCGGCTATGTACTGCTGGAAGATGCCACCGCCCCAGGTTTGGAACAGCGCCGGAGGGTTGTTGCCCTGGAGTTCGAGTAGGAGCTTTTGTTTGTAGACGTTGTTGTCGGGGACGACATTCATGCTGACATGGTCGCCGGGATTGGCCTTGTTGAAGGCCGCGGCCTGTGCGATGTAGTAGTCGTTGAGGATGGTGCCTTGGCTTTGGACCTCCACGCTGATGGTGGCTGTCGGCGCGGACGCCCTGGCTGTCTGCCGGGACGAGACGGCGTGCGTTGCGGCGCCTGCCGTGGTCGCCACCATGGTCCCGGCGAGGGTTGCCACCGCCACGGCGGCGAGGACGACCCGCCAGGGCCGCCGCAAGCGATGCGACGCCTCAGCGCGTTGACAAAGGGACATGAATACCCCCTTCTCTTCGTCGGCTCGAGCCGGTCCTGTACCGAAAACTTTCGAGCCATGAGTGTGATGTTAAGTGTTACGGTGTGACCATACACTTCCCCCCGCGCGGGATCAAGGTGCTGTGACACACTGTCCGCGTTCGGCGCGGCGTGGGTCGAAGAGGAGAACTGACGTTCCCGAAAGATATCGGTATGATCCTGGATAGTGCGAGCTTGCCTTCCATGACCGACGGAAACGGCAGTGCCCCCCTGGGCTCGGCGCCCAGCCGACGAGGGGTAAGGCGACCGCGTTCAGTGGGCAGCGGCCGTGTCACGATCGCGCAGATTGCCGAGGAGAGCGGACTCTCGGTGGCGACGGTGTCCAAGGTTCTGAACGGTCGGCCGGACGTGTCGGCACGCACCCGCATGCTGGTCCAGGACCTAATTGTGAGCCGCGGCTACCGCAAGCGAGCGGCTAGCGCTGACGCTCCTCCTGTCATCGACGTCGTGTTCAGCGACTTCGACAGTCCTTGGGCGGTCGAGATCGTGCGCGGTGCGGCGGCAGCCGCGCAGGCGGAGGGTCTCACGGTCGCGCTCACGGCGCTGTCGGAAGCCGGCGAGCGCCGGGTTTGGTTCGATCACATCACCTCACGTGGCACGCGCGGGATTATTCTCCTGCTCTCCCAACTGACCTCGCGCCAGCATTCGGAGCTGGCTGCCCGACGCTTACCGATCGTCGTGATAGATCCGACGGCTGAGCCGGGTCCGGAGGTGAGCTCGGTTGGTGCCACAAACTGGTCGGGTGGACTGGCTGCGACCAAGCACCTCATCGAGCTCGGTCACGCGCGGATCGGAATCGTCACCGGGCCGCCGGACCTGCTTTGCAGCCGCGCACGTCTCGACGGATATCGTGCCGCGCTCGAAACGGCGGGGCTCTTGTTCGACGACCAGCTCGTGCGCTGGGCGGACTTCCGCGTAGACGGTGGCTACCAGCAGGCCAAGGTGCTCCTCGGACTGGCGAGGCGACCAACCGCGATCTTCGCCGGCAACGACCTCTCGGCGCTCGGTGTCTTCCGTGCGGCCCGCGAGGCGGGCCTTCGCGTCCCAGAGGAGCTGAGCGTCGTCGGCTTCGACGACATCCCGCTCAGTTGTTGGACCTCCCCGGCACTCACCACCGTGCGTCAGCCGCTGACGGAGATGGCTGCGCTCGCTGTGCGCATCCTGCTCGAGAGCGCCGAGAACGCTGAACTCAAGCGGCGGGTCGAGCTTGCCACCGACCTCGTAGTACGGGAAAGCACGACACGGCCCTCATTAGCCTGACGCCCGCGCCATAGAGTGCCGCAGCGAGTCGACCGTACAGCTGTGTCGGACCGTGCTCGCGACCAGCCACGACCGCGGGTAGGTCCAGTCCCGCTTGAGAAACGGAGCCAGCGCGGACAACCTTGGAACGAGGAATGCGGCGGCCACACACGAACGTCTGAACCCACGAGACAACCGCTAGCTGCTCGGATAGCGGGCGACCACTTCGGAAGGCAGGTCATCAACGTGGAGGTGCTTTTGACAGATCGGGGTTTGGTGGAGTCGCCGCGCTGGCACCAGGGAAGGCTGTGGTTTAGTGACTGGATCGCCGGCGAGATCGTCGCGGTCGACGACACCGGGGCCTCTGAGGTTATGGTCCGACACGCATCGCTACCGCTGTGCTTCGACTTTCTGCCCGACGGGCGGCTCGCGCTGGTGTCCAACCAAGCACGGGCACTACTGACTCTGGAGCCCGATGGCAGCCTGGCACAGTACGCGGACCTGTCCGTGCTGTCACCGTTCGGTTGCAACGACATCGTGATCGACGGCCTAGGAAACGCCTACGTCAACGGCGGAAACTTCGACTTCGCCGTGGGACCTCCCAAAGCCGAAATACAGCCCGGATTCGTTGCCCTGGTCACCCGCGACGGCACGGCACGACTGGTCGCCGAAGACATCGCCTTTCCCAATGGCATGGCCATCACCCCGGACAACCGGACGCTCGTGGTCGCCGACTCCTATCGGCATCACCTCATCGGTTTCGACATCGCCGCCGACGGCGGACTTGCGGGCCGTAGGGTCTGGGCCGACCTAGGCGAGGACGCTCCAGACGGTATCTGCCTCGACGCCGACGGCGCCGCGTGGTACGCCGACGTGTCGCATCAGCGCTGCACACGCGTCGCCGAAGGCGGCCAAGTCCTCAGTACTGTTCCCCTCGACCGCGGTGGGTTCGCCTGCATGCTCAGCCAGACCGATCCGCCATACCTGTACATAGTTGCCGCCCGATGGCCCGGAGCGGCTGCCTTGGCTTCGCACACAGGCTGGGAGGGCCAAGTGCTGCGCACTGCGGTCACCATTGCCGGCGCGGGATGGCCAGCCCGCTGATCGCAGACCGCCTGCGGCGCTGGCCTGGAAGGATAGTTCCGAGTTCATACCCACAGCTCGGACATGCGCACGAGATCGCGGCCTCGACGCTCGCGCTTGACTGACCCCAGGCGCTGATCTGTGCGCGACCTCCAACCGGCGATATTGGACAGGGGCCCGCCTACCGGGACGCCCCTGAAGAATAAGTCCGGCAGCGGCCCTATTCGGTACTGATCTTCTCGAGCCTCTCAAGGCTGGCCATCATGGACTCGAGCACCGAATTGGTCCCGTTGATCCACGCCCCGCCATCACGTAGGAGCTCCTCCGACAAGGGGCCGTAGTCAAAGACCTCGGTGACGACGGTGGCGTCGTCTCCGTCCGGAGTGAGGATGTAGCCCCAGCGGTAGCCTGCAGGAATGCCGACTTTGGATGGATCGTTACCCTCAGTCCGAGAAGGGTCTCCGGGAGCCGGTTCCCAAAATATGCGCCTATCTGGCTCGAACTCCACCACATAGTTGAGCATGAGGTAGTCGTCTCCAAGCCGATGCATCTTCATGGTGAAGGTGTCGCCCACGTCGGAGACGGGACGGTCGAGTACGGCTCCCCGGAGCATGCCGGATCCGTCGAAATCCATGTGACGTTGCGGACTCGCCAGGATCTTGAAGATGAGGGCCGCCGGTGCTTGGATTCGGCGTGACGCTTTGACCAGCTTGCTTTCCTCTGCCATGGCCAGTCCTCTCTGTCGCTCTCCGCCTGCACTCTGCGTGTGCCCTAGCGAGCGCACGTCAGTGTTCATGCAGTTGGACGTTGCAGGTCCCGCGAATTCATTCATCGGTCAGAGGTTCACATTCTGACCGATTCGAGGTATCCCGCGTTGACAGTGCTGTCGGCAAGGTGGCACGTGCCGCCGATGCCCCTTGTCGGTTCCAGAGAAGACGGGTCAAATCCCGCTTGTGAAGCGACGGTGATGCGCCCCTGAGCCGGCAGTCGGGAGCACGCTCCACGTCAAGTCGGGCGACGCGATATGGATACCTCGCCCGCCATCGAAGCTCGCAATATCGACCAGGACCGGCTGAGCGCACAGCACTCACCGGTCGCCGTCGCTGCGGGGTGGTTGAAGGCCGAGACGATACTTTGGCGGAGAAAAGGAGGCCAAGTGGACGCTCAGGAACTGAAGGAGATTCAGTCGCCGTTGAAGGCTCGCTATCGCCAGGACCCCGCGGCGGCGATGATCACCTTGGAGGCAGAGGGCCGTCTCGGGAGGGAAGAGGTGAGCTGTTCTGTGGCGACAGGTCGAGCAATAGTCGAGGCCGGACTTCACCCGGCAACGGGGGGCGACGGCAGCTTCGCCTGTTCTGGAGACATGCTGCTCCAAGCGTTGGTGGCCTGTGCTGGCGTGACGCTTCGGTCCGTTGCTACCAACCGGGGCCTTGAGGTCGACGGTCTCGTGCGTGCGGAAGGAGACCTCGACTTTCGCGGAACATTGGGCGTCGATCGAAGTGTCGCCGTCGGATTTACAGCGATCCGGCTGTCGTTCGACCTCACGAGTTCGGCATCGGTAGGCGAACTCAATGCTCTTGTCGAAACGACAGAGCGATACTGCGTGGTTCTACGGACACTTATGCGATCACCCGAGATTGAGGTCTCCTTCACCGCCAGGTAACGGGAGACGTCGTGGGGATTGTCAATGCCTCGCTGGTCGAGCAGGTCTGGCCGCCACTCTCCGATGAGGTCGCTGAGCTTTGCAAACGCGGCCTCGGAGCGGATCCGCCCCGGATGCGACCATGCAGAGAGCACAACCGCGCCGCACCCCGCCAACTCGGGCAAGGTAACGACGCACTACCGACTCAATTCTTGTGGCGATCGCAGGCTCAGCTGGGCGCTCCACACAGTCGTGCTATCCCGGATGCGCTGCGACGAGAAAACGAGGGCCTACGTGAAGGGACGCACGGTCGAAGGCAAGACCTAGCGGGAGATCCGGCGCTGCCTGAAGCGTTACGTCGCTCGCGAGCTCTTTCGACTTCTCGAGAACGAGCTCTCAACGAGTTGACGACCTATAGGAACGTCGGATCCGCGCCGTTGTCGACAAGGTTTCGCGCTTGTCGGGACTCGGTCCAGAGGCGGCGGGACACTCTGTACATCTCGGTCCCTGGCGACGGATCAAGTGTCCGGCGCGACAATGGGACGGTGACGCCAAGTCTCGTGCTAACGCGAAAGCCACCTCTTAATCTCCCGGAGGTCCGCCGCGGCACGTTCGATGTTTTGGTCGACGGGAGACTCGTAGGGTCATATGAACTGCACAACACCTTCGAGGCGGAAGTCGAGCCCGGCAATCACACGGTAAAGGTCCGCGACGGTCGATTCTCTAGCCGAGAATTCTCGTTTCAGGTGAGCGACGGGCAAACCGTCAGCTTCAATTGTCACGGACGCAGAATTTCGCCCATTTTCCTAGCGTCATTTATCGTTCCTCGTTGGGGCCTCAACCTCACGCGGACAACGTAGAAGCTGATGATCCGACACCTTGCCATCAACATTGGCAAGTGCAACACGCACTCAGCCTCCTCAAAGCAGCCGATTGAGGGCAACCAGCAGAGTTAAAATCAAAAGTGCCGGACCGGGCCAGTCCTCGAACAAAGAACGCTCATACTGAGGCTGAGCCGGGCATTCACGCAGAACGTTTCCGCGAAGTGGCGGCGCTTCCACGAAGCGGTGGCCACAGACCAGCTTTGCCCGGGACTCAGTATGCTAAGCGTCCCTCGTCATCATTCGCCACGCCCCGATGGCTGTCCAGAACGCGAGCCAGCCCACGATCACCAATGACGCCGCCAAGGTGGACTCGGGTATCAGCCCGCCGACACCACCACCACCCGGGCCTCCGCCGCCGAACGGCGTCGGCAGCCCGCCCGGCTCGATATGGACCATGGCGACGCCCACGACGCCACGCTCGAGGTTGACGAGGTGCGTGATGATGTGGCTGCTGAAGATCGGCGTCAGGATCAGTTCCAGCACGATGAGGAGGACGACCGGGACTGTCCGCTGTCCCATCAACGAAGCCAGTCCGAGGCCGACGATGAACCCGATCGTCGCCTCGAGTGCGATCCACAGTCCGACTTCGACCATCAGCGAAATCGGTGGGACCAAGAAGTTGGAGCGATAGTCCGAATAGTCCTGGTTGGCAACTGCGACCGCGAACGCCCGAATCTGGGCTGGCGATTCACTGGCGGGGACGGTGATCGTGCCCTGCCGCGTCTTGATGATGGCACCGGGCGGGGGACCGCTGGTCTGACCGTTGCCGCACGGCACGCTCGGCGGCGGGACGTTCAGCCCTTGGCCCCCGTTGTAGTTGAAATTGCAGATGACCTCGTCCGCATGCGACGCCGCCCAGCGGTCCAGCGCCGGGCGCGACAGACCTTGCGGCACGTTGACCCCGTCGTAGTTGAGGTGGATCGGGGCGGCGAAGACGCAAACCGCGCAGACGATCGTGTAGCCGACGGCCACCATGGCGACGACGATGGCCAACCCGGCGGGGATCCGGGCGAGGTAAAGGGCCAGACGCGAGCGGCCGGTCACGACCAGGTGGCGGAACATCCCCTCGGTGAGGTCGACCGATCCCGCAGTGCAGCCGACGACGGCGGCGACTATGAACCCGAAGATGTACATGACTCCGGCCACCAGCGTGGTGAAGATGCTGTAGCCGCCGGCCGGCCCGTAGGACTTGGGAGCGATGGCGTGTGCGAGCAGCCGCACCACGAGGAAGACGGTCGGGATCCCGATGTTCACCACGATGAGGGCGATCATGAGTCCGCGCCGCTTGCGCAGCTCCATGAATCTCGTGGCGATCATGGCGATCGTCGGTATCGGCGAACCCCGGTGGTCACCGGTGGCGAGGTTCGGCACACTTGCCAGACTTTGGGCCGCAGGTGCAGGTGCGCTCATTCCGGGGCCCCCAGTCGGCTCGTGACCTGCAGGAACCATGTTTCGAGCGACGCCTGGATCTCCTGAAGCCGGTACACCGAGATACCGCCTTGCACCAGAACACGGTTGATCTCGGCGATGACATCGCGCTTGGTCCCCGCCGGCAGGCTGATGCCGAGTCCCAGGGTCCCGACCTCGATTTGGGCCCCGATGCGGGTGGCGTCGATGAGACTGCGGGCTCGATCGGGCTCGGAGCATTCGACCTGGAGCGCGAGGGTTGCTCCAGCTAGAAGCTCTGCGATGGGACCCTGGCGGACCACCTTGCCCCGGTCCACGATGGCCACGGCGTCACATGTCCGCTCGACCTCGTCTAGGAGATGGGAGGACAGCACAACCGTGCGGCCCTCGGCCACGAGCGAGACGATCATGTCTCGCATGTCGGCCATGCCCGCCGGGTCGAGCCCGTTCATGGGCTCATCCAAGATAAGCAGTTGGGGGTCCCCGATCAGACAGGCGGCGACGCCGAGCCGTTGGCGCATGCCCATCGAGTACTTCGCCACCTTGTCATCGGCGCGATGGAGTATGCCGACGCGATCTAGAGCCAGTCCGATCCGGTCGCGGGCGGCTGGTTCGCGAGCCGCCGCCAGGATCTGGAGGTTCTGGCGTCCGGTCAGATGGCCGTGGAACCGAGGCTCGTCGACAATGGCGCCGACTCGGGCGAGGGCGAGGTCGCGACGTTTGGGGACGGGATGCCCGAGCAAAGACATCGTGCCGGCATCGGCGTGGGTCAGTCCCAAGAGCACTCGGATGAGGGTGGTCTTGCCGGCGCCGTTGGGACCGAGGTAGCCGAAGGCGCATCCCCGAGGGACGAGAAGCTCGACGTTGTTCACGGCCACGTTCTCGCCGAAGCGCTTGGTCAGCCCATGGGTCTCCACGGCCCAGCGACTCTCGGTCTGACGGTCGAAGGTGTCAGGGACAGTAGCGGTGCTCACCGGTTGTCCTTTCCGCTATCGCCGTGCTGAGGGGCTGACCCTAGTGGAGTCGCCTGCGTTTGTCCCGGCACCGTACCGGCAAAAGGTGCCCGGCGCAGGTCCTGGCATGCTCCATTGTCACGGCACTCGTGACGTGTGGCAATCAGGGATGACCCTGAACCTTCCCCTAGTCGAGAACTTCGCTCGCGACGAAGACGAAGTCGCTGGGCCGCTCCGGACCCTGACGAGAACCACGTAGCCGCACTGACGGCTTCGGCAGTCAGACGCTGGGAGTAGCGATCGACTGTGAGGTTCTCGAGCCCGGAACATGAGTGCCGATCGCCCTGATTCCGCGCTCGCGCGGAACGTCAACGGCAGCATTCAACTGCACGCCGATCGCCCTGTTATGCAAAAGGGCGATAGTCCGCTCCGCGGGGGGCCAAGTGGTCTGGCGCTCCTAGCGGTCCGGAGGGCGGCTTGAGCTCACCCTGCCGATTCGACCGATCAGAATGTTCTCGTGAACCAGTTGGGCACGTAGTGCAATAGAGAGGTGATGGATGACGACGGGCTTATTGCCCGGGTCGCCGCTGGTGACGACGGGGCGCTTCGGGAGTTGTTTTCCCGGCACGCACCTTGGCTGGCAGCGCGCCTGCGGGTCGTGCTGCCAGCCGTGGATGTGGAGGACGTGTTGCAAGAGACCTTTCTTGGGGTGTGGCGCGGCGCGGTTGGCTACCGACCCGATGGGACGGCGGGTGGGTGGCTGTGGGGCATCGCTCGACGCCAGGCGGCCCTGTTCTTGCGCCGCCGCGGACCGGGAGAGCTGGTATTGCCCGCTGTTGTGGAAGCGGATATGGCCGGGGTCGGGGATCCGACCGAGGCGGTCCTGTCGCGACTGGACTTGGAGAACGCGGTGGCCGCGTTGGGCCCTCCGGGCGGGCCCGACCGGGAGACCTGGCAACTGTTGTGTGTCGAGGACCGGTCGGTGGCGGAGGTGGCTGTGTTGATGGGCGTGCCGGAGGGAACTGTGAAGAGCCGGGCACATCGGGCCCGGCGAACGCTGCGGGCGGCGCTCGGTGGTCGGCTGGCGGTGGAAGGAGATTCGTGATGAGCGACGTGCACACGACGGGCCAGGAATGGGACGGGGCGCCGCCGGACGTCGATCTCGGGCGAGTGTGGAGAACCGTAGCGACGGAGGTGTGGCGCCGCCAGCCGAGCTGGTTCGAGCGCCGTGCTACCAGGTTGTTGGGCTCGCCGGGTCTGGCACGGGCACTGCTGACAACTCCTTCGTTGTTGGTGGCGTGGCTGATCTCGACTGTGGTTGTGCTCGCGGCGGGGACGGCGGCGACAGTGGGGACGGGCCTCCCGCTCGTGGCTCTCTTGGCCCCGGCGGTCGCGGGGGCGGGGATCGCCTACGCGTACGGGCCGGGGACGGATCCGGCCTGGGAGCTGTTGTGCAGCATGGCGGTCAGCGACCGGATGGTGCTACTGGTGCGGGCACTGGCCGTCTTCGCCGTCAATGCCGCTTTGGGGCTGGCGGCCTCTGCCGCGTCAGGTCTCGCCGCGTCGGTCACCTTCGGCTGGCTTGTCCCCATGACCGCGGTGTCGGCGCTGGCCTTGGCCGCGGCGACAGTCGCCCGCTCGGCGAACGTGGGTGTGGCGGCGGGATTGGCCGGCTGGGCAATCACGGTCTTAGCGGCCCAAA
The DNA here is from genome assembly GCA_050012675.1 of Acidimicrobiales bacterium. Classification (GTDB taxonomy): domain Bacteria; phylum Actinomycetota; class Acidimicrobiia; order Acidimicrobiales; family Bog-793; genus Fen-455. The sequence continues at coordinate 5,656 of JBEKGS010000038.1, read as the reverse complement.
CAAGTTCGGGCCCGTGGAGCGCGGCGATCACCGACTGGGCCTTGGTGCCTCCTTACCTGATCTTCACCGCTGGCTGTGCCGCTGTGGTGATTCTTGTTACCCGTGTTCCAAAGGGAGCGTCATGAACATCGACATCGACCATCTGACGAGACGCTTCGGCCGTACCCAAGCGGTGGTCGGAGTCGACCTGCAAGTCGGTCTCGGGGTGTTCGGGCTCCTCGGCCCGAACGGGGCTGGCAAGACCTCGCTTCTGCGCATGATGGCCACCGTGTTGCAGCCGTCTTCGGGAAGCCTGCGGCTTTTGGGTCGCGACCCTCACAACTACGGCGAGCGTCGTGAGATCCGCCGCCGACTGGGCTACCTGCCTCAGAACCTCGGCTATTACCCGGGGTTCACGGTCGTCGAGTTCGTTGAGTACTTCGCGCTCTTAAAGGAGATGTCCCCCGCTCGGATACCCGCTGCGGTGGCTGAAGCCGTGGAGCGGGTCGAGCTCGGGGAAAAGGCAAGGTCCAAGCTGCGCACTCTCTCGGGTGGGATGTTGCGCCGGGTGGGGATCGCCCAGGCCATCGTCAACGACCCCGAGTTGCTGCTGTTGGACGAGCCGACCGCTGGGCTCGACCCCGAACAGCGCGTGCAGTTCCGGGCGGTGCTGCGCGAGTTGGGCGAGAGGTCAACGGTGGTCGTGAGCACGCACCTGGTCGAAGACGTCGGGGCCGCCTGCACCGAGGTGGCGCTCATTGACCGGGGAAACATTGCGTTTCGGGGCACCCCCGACGAACTGACGGAGCGAGGAGCTGGCTACGGTTTGGGCGACTCGCCTTTGGAACGCGGCTACAGCGCCGTGCTTGCTGGAGGGCGGGCATGACCTCGGTCACGCTCCCACTGGGTTCGAAGCCACAGCGGATTCGCCCGATGCGTCGCGCGCGGTTGCTGCGCTTGGAGCTTCGCCACAGCATCATGATCTTGCTGCTCCCGCTGCTCGGGGCCTTGTTCTACTTCGACGCCTTCCACAAGGCCGTGGGCTATCCACCGTTTTGGTTCGTGCGCTCTTCGGTCATCCTTCACGAGTTAGTCCCAGACGTCTCGCTGTTCGCGGCGGGCGTCGCCGCCTGGAGCGGATCGCGCGAGGGCCGGCGCGAAACGGTCGACCTTGTCACCATGGCGGCCCGGCCGCGCTGGGCCACCGCGCTCGCCTCGTTTGCCGGGACCACCATCTGGACCCTGGCGGCGTTCCTCGGCTGCGTCGCCGTGCTCTACGGATTCACGGCGACCCAAGCCAGCTGGGGTGGGCCGCCCTGGTGGCCAGTGGCTGCTGGAGCGGCTGTGCTGTGCGCCTTCTGCGCGCTGGGGTTCGCTGCTGGGCTCTTGTTGCCCAGTCGGTTCACCGCCCCACTGGCTGCGCTTGTGACATTCCTGGTGCTCATAGTTGCGTTCCGGGTCGTCCTCAACGAGTCGCACCCCTCCTTCGCGCTCCTCTCGCCGATGAACTCGGTGCCGCCAGGGGACGCCGGGGTGTTCTTCCATTACTTCCCAGACCTCTACATCGTCCAGATCATGTTCTTCGCCGGGATCGTCGTCGTGGTCCTCGGCGGACTCGGACTTGTAACGGCGTCGGGAAGCCGGATCGTGTCGCGCACCGCAGCCGTCGTTACCGCGCTTGGTCTGGCGGCAGTAGGCACGGGCATGGGGCTCGCCGGGACCGCCCGCGTGGAGGCCAACGGGGTGGTCAGCCCTGCCGTTCACGACGCAGCCAGCGACCGGCCCATCACCTACACGCCTGTTTGCCAGCAAGGAGCGATCCCCGTCTGTGTCCATCCCGCCTTCCGGGCCTACCTGCCCGACCTCGTTGCCGCTTTGAACCCGCTGATAAACCAGTTCGCGGGGCTCCCCGGGGCGCCGGTGCGTGTCGAGCAGAGTTCTTCCTCGACCACGCTGGAGCTCTCGGTGGCGGTGAGCTCGACCGAGATCGGCACCTTGGTCGGTGCCAGTGCGAGCCTCACCGGTAACCCTCCGGTGCTACGTCTGGCTCTCACCGAGGTACCGAGCCAGCCGGAACCACCGAGCTCACAGTCCCTCGGGGTGGAACAGGGCGCCTTCGTGGACGCCTTCATCGGCCCCGCCGGAGGCACCCTCGGTGACCCGGCCCAGGCAGCGATTGAAGCCGCCTTGCTCCACAACGCCGGTTCGCTTCCGTCGCCAGCGGCCCAAGCCGCAAATCGGTTTGCGGGCCTCGCACCCAGTGTTCAGCGTGCCTGGCTTGCTACTCACCTGCGGGCCCTTCGATCGGGCCACATCGCCCTGGCACGGATCCCGTGACCCCCGGCCATGTACGAACACGCGCGGGAGCAGAGTCGAGAATCCTCCCCCATGTGCCAAGTTTGGCCAGTGCCACAGCGGGCCTGCGACTGGTACGCCTTTACGTCGCCAGCCGGCGCGTCCCCGTTGCTCTGGGAGCGCTCGTTGGCTGCAGCTTGGTCCTGCGCGCGGCGCTCGAGTGGCACTGGATACCCAGTAGTGGGCCGCTTACCCAGCAGCTGCCGGTGCTGTTGGAGGCTGGAACGGCATCGGTCATCGCGGTAACCACGTACAGTCCGTTCGGCGAGCCTGAACGCGCCACCGGGTGCTGGCTTCCGTACCTGCGGTTCGGCACGGCTGGAGTCCTCACCGGAATCGCGATCGGCTTGCTGAGTGCCGGAGCCGCAGCGGCACACCTGCCAGGTGGCACTCTCGAGGTGGTGCGCAACGTCGCAGGCATGACAGGCATCGGCCTCATCTCAGCCGCCCTGATCAGCGGAGGGCTCTCTTGGATCGGACCGATGGCATACCTAGTCCTGAGCGAGGACGCAATATTGAACACCTGGAGAACCCCTTGGATCTGGCCGACTACACCATCACAGGACAGCGCCGCCGCCCTCTGTGCCGCCCTGGTGTTCGTCGCCGGCGCCGCCACCATCACCGCATGGGGCGCCCGCCGGCGCGCCGCTGAATAGCAACTGACCATAGACCTTTGCGGTCACGCCAGGATCTCGACTGAACGACCACTGATTCGTAGCGGGTAAGGCGTAACTCGCGGTCGGCTTTGCTGAGCCGGCGCAGAATAAACACTCGGCATGGACGCTCGGGTTTCTCCCTGTCATGCTCCGGGGCCCGCGGGTCATCGCCGAGTACTGATAGCTGGTGGTGGTGGCGGTGGTCGGACCGCACCGACCAGCAGCGCAGTTCGGTGAGCTGCAGGCCACCTGGACCCCGAGCATCGAGTTGAGTCCGGATACCGAATGGGTAGGCCCCGTTTCCATTGCCTGATGCCGGGCCACTCCAGTGAGAGGAATCCGTGATCCTTCTGTTTCGCCGATGCGTATGGTATGCGCATGGCAAGGGTGAACATCACGATGCCAGACGATCTTTACGACAAGGCCAAGAAGTCTGGCCTGAGCGTCTCCAAGATTGCGCAGCGCGCCGTCAGCGATGAGCTCAGCCGCCTCGCAAAATTGGCTGAGCTGGACGCGTATCTGGCTGAGCTTGAAACCGAACTCGGCCCGACTAGCGATGCTGAGAGGGCCGAAGCCCGGGCCTGGGCCGGCTCGTCGCGCTTCCGGAGCGAGCGCAGGCGCCGTTCCGCGTGACCGTTGTCCTCGACTCGCACGGTCTGACGATGATTGCTGCCAACCGTGCCCGGCTTGAGGAGCTGCGACGTCGCGGTGAATGGCCAGCGATAGTCCCGTCAGTCGTCCTAGCAGAGGCGTTGACCCGAGATAATCGTCGCGACTACCACGAGAACCGGATTCTGCGCACCTGCAACATCGTTTCCGTCGACGAGATGTTGGGCCGGGCCGCGGGGTGGCTGCGGGCGCATGTCGACACCCGGCATGCTCCGTCCGCGGTTGATGCCGTCGTCGTCGCAGTCGCAGACCGAGCAGGGGGCGCAACGGTGTTTTCGAGCGATCCAAGGGACCTGCGATTACTCGCCCGCTACACGGACCATGAGGTCACGATCGCCCCAGTCTGAGGGTTCGCTGCACCAGCGTCCTATGTTGGAATTGCCGGGCACGACATGGAGTGACGTAGCCACGAGTCAGAAGTCAAACTGCCCCCCCAATCATGGGCGCTTGTCGAAGATGGCAGGCTCACAATCCCACCCGCGCCGCCTGTTCAGCGCGCTCGGAGGAACTCGAATCCCCAACCTTCTGATCCGTAGTCGGGTCCCGGACGTCCAGAGAGTTTGGCACCGTCTGTATGGGCAGTTCGCGTCGGGCGACCAGTCCACCTCGTCATCCCCAGTCTTGTCCGTGGTCCCCAGTTGAGTAGCAACGCAGTAGCAAGAGAAATCAGAGACCTTGCTGTCGTTGAGCCGACGCTCCCGCTCACCGTCGGCAGGGACCGCGCTCCGAACGAATCTGTTGCTCCAGCCATCGTACCAGTAGTAGTATTAAAGTATGAAGGTTAGCGTTAGTCTTCCGGAAGAGGACATCGAGTTCTTGGATGCTTATGTCGACTCCCAAGGCTTCGCTTCGCGCTCGGCTGTGGTGCACAAGGCTGTTCGGTTGCTTCGAGCAGCCGAACTCGGCGCGGCTTATGAGGATGCCTTTGGGGAGTGGTCGCGCGACGAAGCAGACCTTTGGGATTCCACCGTCGCTGATGGACTGAGCTGATGCGACGGGGCGAGATTCGTCTCGTCGACCTCGACCCAGTGCGAGGTTCCGAAGTCAACAAGCGTCGGCCCGCCGTGATCGTGAGCAACGACGGCGCGAACAGCACCGCAGAACGTCTCGGCCGTGGAGTGGTCACCGTAGTTCCAGTGAGCTCGAACACCGAACGCGTCTTCCCCTTCCAGGTACTGCTGCCGGCCCCAAAGACAGGCCTTGAACGGGACTCGAAGGCGCAGGCGGAGCAAGTGAGGTCGGTGGCCGTCGAGCGCGTCGGGACCCGAGTTGGTGTGGTTCCACCCGACCTTCTCGCGCTGCTCGACGAAGCGCTTCGACTGCATCTCGCCCTGTAGGCGGTCAGGGTCCTGCAGCCGCCGCGTCTGACGTGCATGCTCCGGCAGCGCAAGCACACAGAGCAAGGCAATCCCGACCGAGGTTCTGGAGCTTTGCAGCGCGCTCGGAGGAACTCGAATCCCCAACCTTCTGATCCGTAGTCAGAAGTGCCTTAACGGTGTGCTTACCTGCTGTTTTGCAGGTCAGGGGTGAGCGAAACAGGGAAAGTTAGATGCTATTGCATCATCCCAGGTCAACCTGTTGCGGCAACTCCGCCTTCGTCAACTCCTCTTCCTTCGGGAATTCATCAGATTCATCCCAATCTTCAGGCATCTCCACTTCTGGCGGACGAGATTCCCCGGTGAGATACGGGCGAAGATACGGTGTGTTCTCACCTTCTTTGATGAGGCTGTCGTAGTAAACAGCCAGAGCGTTTTCAACACGGGAACTGTCAAACATCCATTCCTTTGGAAGATCGTCGCTGTCCCTGACGCCCGTCTCAGGAGCACGCGAAGGACTACGACGCGACGCGGCCTTCGCGCTTGGCCTGGAGCTGAGTGTCGGTTCCTGCCGTTGCGGGATCTTCAGGTCGAACTCAACATCGAGAACACCGGCGACGCGCCGTAGCGTCTCGATTTCGGGATTGTGGATCGCCGCTTCAAGCCGGGCCACCTGGGGCT
>JBEKGS010000037.1:0-33720 GCA_050012675.1 Acidimicrobiales bacterium | reverse complement strand
GTTCGGAACGGTTACGGAGCCGTAGTAACCTCGCAAGATGGCTTCTTGCCCGACCAGGAAGTTCTAGTGGAGATCGCTGTCATCGGGCTGGGTTCGTGGGGGCTCAGCTTCCTCGAGCGCATTGTGACGCTTTCGCGCTCACAGTGGGGACCTGTGCGCGTTCATGTCGTCGAGCCGGGTACACCGGGATCGGGCGTCTACGCGGTGAACCAGCCTGACTACCTCATCCTCAACACGCCTTGCGGGCAGGTATCGCTCTATCCCTGGCACGACGACGGCCCATCGCCGTCCTACGCCGTCGGCCTGTACGAATGGGTCACCGCGGCCGGCTACCGCTGGGTGGGCGACTCGTGTCTCGTCGGCTCATCTGGTCGCGGGATAACCCCCGACGACTACCTCCCGCGCCGGCTCATGGGCGAGTACCTGCAGTGGTTCTATGCGACGCTCGTGGCGTCGGCGCCCTCGAAAGTGGAGATCGTCCACCATCACACCGAGGCGACGAACATCTTGAGCCTCGGAGCCGAGCGAGAGCGAGTACTGCTGGCCAACGGCGAGAGCCTCGACGTCGACCACATCATCTTGACTTCGGGTCACACAGACAACGTCGAACCGCCAGCCGGCATGGCGCTGGTACCGAGGCCGTACCCGGTTGATCGCTACACAAGAACGATCCCGGGTGGTGCCGCGGTAGCGGTCGAGGGCATGGGGCTTGTGGCGACCGACGTCGTGATCGCCCTCACCGTGGGAAGAGGCGGCTCGTTCGCCGAGACCGGTGACCGGCTTCGTTACACAGCTTCGGGGGACGAACCGACACTCCGGCTCTTTTCCCGCAGCGGCTTCCCCTACTGCTCCAAGGCCGTGGCGACCGTCGACGAGAGCGACGAGTTCCGAGCTGTCGTGTGCACCAAAGAGGCGATCGGGGCGATCCAAGGGGGCCAGGCGACCGGGCAGCCGAGGCGCCAGATCGATTTTCGCTCTTCGGTCCTGCCCCTCATCCTCGCCGAGATGCAGGTCAGGTACTTCGCCCAGTCGACCTTGTTGACAAGGGGCCGGGCGGCTTCCGAGGAGGTTGCGACCCATCTCGGCCGGGCGTGGCACGACGGATCGTATGAGACCGAGGTCGACAGTCTGGCGGGCCGCTACGGCGAGTTCGACCCGCGTGTGCATTTCTTCGGCCCGCGGAGCGACTACGTCTCCTCCAAGGACTACGAGTCGCAGATCTACTCGTTGGTCGAAACGGACTTGTGCGAGTCCCTCCGTGGGGGCTCCGGCCCGGTGAAGTCAGCCTACGAGGTGCTCCGCCACCTGCGGGACCTCATGCGCACGGTGATCGAGTTCAGGGGCCTCACGCTCGACTCCTACCTGGACTTCCGCGACCACATAAAGACGAGGGTCAACCGCATCGTGGCCGGGCCGCCGGCGATACGTTCCAAGCAGCTCCTCGCGCTCATCGACGCGGACATAGTCGCGATGCCCTTCGGGCCTTCGCCCTCGGTGGAGCCGGCCGGTACCGCGGGATTCGTGCTGAGCTCGAGCCACCTGGAGCACACGCACTCCGAGCAGGTGGACTGGCTGATCCACGGGCACCTCGAGAACCCGACGGTCTCGCGCTCTGCTTCGGCCCTCCTGACAAACCTCTGGCACGACGGGAGGCTGCAGCCTCTTAGCTACGGCACGACGGAGGTGGGAAGCGTTGCCCTCGACGAGGAATTCCACCCGACCAACGCCTCCGGCGAGCCCGCGCGAAGAATCTGGCTGTTCGGCTCGCTCACCGAGGGCGTGAGGTACTTCACACACTACGTCCCCTCGCCGAAGAGCCGCCTGAGGGCGTTCCTCGACGCGCAGCACTGCGTCGAGAAGATCATGGCCTGAACCGCTTCCTCGACCTAGCCAGCAGAGCGGGGTCGTAATCGCGCCCGCGACTCACTCGTAGACGATCGACACTTGCTCATGAAGGAAACGGCTGATCTTCAAGAGCTCGTCGTAGTCCGGCGACGCACCGAAGACCGAGTAGATGTAATGGCGCGTTCCCTCGCGCCAGTCGACAGGGTCGCCGGGCGACCTGTTCACGTAGATCTCGTCGACGCCGGGGAGTTCGGCCAGCTGGTCGAGGCCGTCGATGCTGACGACGCGGTGGGCCGAGACAGGAGGCTGGAACAAAAAGCGCCAACCGACCCTTGGGCACGGGACGGGGCCGTGCACGACGACCGCCTCACCCAGGGCGACGCGCATCGACAGCTCGAAAAGCGAGACACCGCTCGCCTGCAAGAGCATCTGGGGCACCCCGCCACCGAGCCTGCCGTTCACCTCGAGGACTCGGGGACCGTCCGGGGTCAATTTGAGCTCCGTGTGACAGTCACCGGTCCTCACACCGAGCGCGCGCACCGCAGCGGTTGTTGCTTCGATCACGGCCGCCAGCTCTTCGTGTGAAAGATCGGCGGGTATGAAGAATCCCGTCTCCCGGAACGGCTCGGCCAGCGGGAACCGCCCGGTTACCGCCACATGGCTGATCTCCCCTCCGGCCACCAGGCTCTCCACCGACAAGTAGCTGCCGAATCGGTCGCTTGGCCGGGTCGCCGGGCCGGGAAGGTACTCTTCGACGAACATCCCCGTCTCGCCACCGGCCTCGGGCGGGAGCAGGGAAACCGAACGGATGAGATCATCCGTGTCCTTCACCGGCATCGTGTACTGACCGCCGTTGCCGACACGCGGCTTCAGCACCGCAGGAAACACGACCAGTGCGGCGAAAGACTCTATGGCGGAGGCGCTCCGGTCGGCCGGGACCTCCCAGCACGCCGGCGAAACCAGCCCGCCCTTGCGGAGCGCCTCGCGCTGCAAGAGCTTGTCAACGAGGCCCCGGGCGACCTCGGGCGGGCGGTACTCGAGCCCCAGTTCTGCGGCTATCAACGAGAGGGGCACGATGTCCTCGTCTCGGTAGGCGACAATCCCGTCGGGAGAATAGGACCGTAGCAACGAGGCCGTCTCTTCGGGCGAGAGGCCTGCCACGTTCACCACGGTTCCGACTTTTCTGAGCAACCGGGCGGTGAAGGAGCCGTCGGGGGTGCTCTCGTCGAGGAGCCACAAGATGTCACAAAGGTCAGATGCCGCCTCCACGATCTGCATCGGCGGCGCGGAGCGGTGGCCGTGCCCCACGACGAGCAGAGGTTGCCGGCGGTCAGCGGTCACCGGTGGCACAGCAAGGCTCTACCAGATGCGTGCCCGAGGCGCAATGACGTTCCCGTAATCCGTGGGACGCAGCGATGGGATTTGCACCGGTCAGCTCGGAAGCACTGGTAGTGATCGCCTCGACTCGATTACATCGATCGTTGACGTGCAGCAGGACATTCGACCGACCAACGAACGACGCCGCTGCCGGCGGATTAGCGGCCGCTCGTCGCCAGCTACTCGACGGTTTGCGTCTCACAACGTGTCCTCCGAGACGGACTACCCTCGAACGACCGACGCACTCTGGGACCTTGATGAACCTGGTCCACCGGATGGGGCGTGCCCTCGGTCGCCCTACTCCAAGCGTGGACCTCGTGCTTGCCTCGCCAGGGTCGACCGCTGATTCGGGGACACGACCACGGCCGCCACGCTGATCGCGCGGTCTGCCTCACGCGTCGGCTCCTCGTGCGAAACTGACCCAGACACAGACGTGCCTCGACGAGGAGAGCAACGGAGTATCACTCGTCGTGTGTCGAAAAGTCGGGGGTCATCGCAGCATTAGAGTGGATTTATGCGAGCCCGGATCGTCGCGCCGAGCGAGCTCACGAGTGTGGAGTTGGCTCAGTGGTCCGAATGCGGCGCTTGTTCGCTCGAGCCCAATCCCTTCCTAGAGCCGGCCTGGCTGTTGCCAGCCCTCGAATATCTCGATGAGTCGCCGACGACCATGCTCGTGCTTGCCGAGCACAGCGGTACCGTCCAAGCATGCTTGCCGATAGTGACGGTCAAGGCCGACCGGGACAACACCGCCTGTGGTGGACAGCACTCTGCACTGCAGACAAGGGTGGCTCCAACCGCTGTCACTCTGGGCACGCCACTTGTCACCGCCGAGGGAGGAATCGAGGCCCTGGCTTGTGTTATGGCGGCAGTCCGGGCGGAAGCGGAACGGCGCGGGACGAGTCTGGTCATCATGGAATGGGTCGGCTACGACGGCCCGATCTCTCGGCTTCTGAAAGAGGTCGCCGTCGCGAGAAACAACCCCATCGTCGAGTTCGATGTTTGGGAACGAGGCATTCTTCGCCGTCGAGTCAGAGATGAGGAGTGTTACTGGCTGCGGGCTATCGGGAAGAACCGACGGCGCACGATACGCCAACACCATCGACTATTGAGTGCCGCGGTCGGAAGATGCCCGCGAGTGTGCACAAGGACCGACGGCGCCGCCATTGACGCGTTCTTACGCCTGGAAGCCTCGGGATGGAAGGGCCATCAACCCGACGGGCTCGCATTTGGACGCCGGCCAGCCACAACCAAGTTCTTCGAGGTCGTTTGCAGCCGCTACATCGATGATGGACGCATGTGGTTCCTTTCCCTCGAGACAGACGGCGGCCCGATCGCAATGGTCTGCTGCGTTCGCGCTGGCGAGGGCGTGTTTGCTTATCGCACTGCTTATGACGAGGACTTCGCGAGGTTCGGCCCGGGAGTCGAGGTATTCCTGGCTTCGATGGAGCATTTCGTCCACGAGACCGACGCTCACTGGTTCGACACGTGTTCTGCTCCCGATAACCAGCACCTGCTCACGCTGTTCCCGGACCGACGCTCCATGGCAACCCTGATGTTTCGGGTACCGAGCGGTCACCAGTAGGCAAGGGCGGGCCGACGCGGTGCCCGCCCGCCTCACTCATAGGCGATCGACACTTCTTCGTGAAGGAAGGCGTTGATCTCGAGAAGTCCGTCGTAGTTCTCGCACACGCCGGCGACCGAGTAGATGAAGTGGCCACCTCCCTCGCGCCAGTCGACCGAGTCCCCAGGCGAGCGATTCACGAAAACTGTCTGCACCCCGGTGAGCTCGGCCAGACGATCAAGTCCTTCGATGCTGACGACGCGGCGGGCGGTCGTTGGAGGCTGGAACTCGAACAGCCAACCGACTCTGCTGCACGGGATCAGGTTCTCGACCACCAAGGGCTCGCCTAGCGCGACGCGCATCGAGAGCTGGACAAGCGACACGCCACCCGCCTGGGACAACATCTCAGAAACGCCCCCACCGAGCCTGCCGTTCACTTCGATCACTCGCGGACCGTCGGGTGTCAGTTTGATCTCCGTATGACAGCCACCAGTCATCACCCCGAGCGCCTGCAACGCGGCCGTGGCAACCCCCAGCACTCCTGCCAGCTCAGCTTGCGGCAGATCGGAAGGAACAAAGAACCCGGTCTCTCGGAATGGTTCGGCCATTGGGAATCGCCCGGTTACCGCCAAGTGGCTGATATGGCCGCCCGCCACGAGACTTTCCACCGATACGTAGCTGTCAAAGTGCTCGTTCCAGCCCTTCTCGACGCTGGGAAGATACTGTTCGATGCACATCCCCGTCTCGCCGCCCGCCTGTGGAGGCAGGTCGGCAACCGCGCGGACGAGGTCGGCAGGGCCGGCAACGAGGGTGGTGTAGCTGCTACCGCTGCCCGTGCGCGGCTTGAGCACGACCGGAAACTCCACCTTGGCAGCAAGAGCTTCTATCGCAGCAGGATCGCGGTCGATCGGAATCTCCCAGCAGAGCGGCGACGGCATTCCCCAGTCACGGAATGCTTCGCGCTGCAAGAGCTTGTCGACAAGACGCCGGGCGACTTGCGGCGTGTGATACTCGAGCCCCAACTCCTCGGCCATCAGCGCGAGAGGGAGAATGTCGTCTTCGCTCAAGACCACCACTCCGTCGGGGGAATGCTCTCGCACTAGCTGGGCGGCCTCTCGCGGAGAAAGGCCCCCCAGGTTCACCACCGTTCCGACCTTCCTCAACAGTCGGGCCGTGAAGGCTATCTCAAGGTCGCGCTCGTCTATCAGCCAGAGCAGGTCACACAAGCCTGAAGCCGCCTCGGCTATCTGCCATGCGGGCGCGGAGCGAGGACCGTAGGGAACCGCAAGCAAAGGCTGCCGGCAGCCGGGGGACACCGGGATCACAGGAAGGCTCTATCAGATGGGTCCGGGGAGACGCAAGGTTCTCGGGGATAGCCGAACAAAGCGGCGGATGTTCGCCCAGAACATTTGTCGGCTCAGGCAATCGCCTGTCGCGTGCAATAGCTCCAAGCGCAGACCAGTTTCAGTCGTACTCGACTGAAATCTCCTCATGAAGGAAGCGGTTGACTTCCAGCAGTCCTTCGTGATCCGCTGACACGCCGGTTGCGTCAAAGACGAAGTCGCCGGTTCCCTCGCGCCAGTCGATCGCATCCCCCGGTGCCCGGTTCAAGAAGACCGTGTCCACCCCGGCAAGCTTGGCCAAGCGGCCGAGCCCTTCGACCTTCGCGATGCGCCTGGCCGACGTCGGAGGTTGGCGCATCAGGCGCCAGCCGACCGCTTCGCAGGGGATCGGACCTTCCACCACCACGGGCTTGCCGAGGGCGGCGCGAATCGAGAGCTCGAGTAGCGACACGCTGCTGGCGCGCAACAGCATCTCGTGGACTCCTCCGCCGAGCCTGCCGTTCACCTCGATCACGCGTGGGCCGTCCGGAGTGAGCTTGATCTCCGTATGACAAAAACCGGTCTCAACCCCGAGAGCGCGCAGGGCCTCGCCCGCCAGCTCGAACACAGCCGCCTGCTGAGCTGGTGAAAGGTCCGCTGGGATGAAGGTCCCTGTCTCCCGAAAAGGCTCGGCGAAAGGAAGTCGCCCGTTCACTGCGAGATGACTGATCCCGCCGTGTGCCACCAGACTCTCCACGGAAACAAAATCGGCGAAGCGCCCGCTGCGCCCCGTCGTGAGACCGGGAAGATACTGTTCTACGAACATCCCCTTCCCGCCGACCGCCTGTGGCGGAAGGTTTGCGACCTGACTCACCAGGGCGTCGGCGTCGGCAACGAGCATTGCGTACCTGCTGCCAGTGCCGGTACGCGGTTTGAGCACCGCCGGGAAATCAACCGCCTCGGCGAGGGCCGCGAGCCCAGCCGGGCTCCGGTCAGTCGGCACCGTCCAGCAAAGCGGCGACGCCAAGCCGCCATTGCGAAGTGCTTCCCGTTGGCTGAGCTTGTCCAGCAGATTCCGGGCCACTTGAGGCGTGTGGTAATGGAGCCCGAGCTCAAAGGCCACCCGTGACAGGGCCTCGATGTCCTTGTCTCCGTAGGCGACCACACCGTCGGGAGAATGCTCTCTCAAGACCGACGCAGTCTCTTCTGGCGACAGCCCTGCAACGTTCACCACTGTGCCGACTCTTGTCAACAACGGCTTCAGGCTGGCGTTCTCCGGAAGGCTCTCGTCGAAGAGCCATAGGATTCTGCACAAGCCGGATGCCACCTCCGCGAGCTGCAGCGGGGGAACGCGGGAACCGTAGGGGACGACAAGGAGCGGCAGCCGACCGTCAGGGCGCACAGGAGTCGCTGGGATCGTGGCCCTAGGGCACCCAGGGATGGAGCGGGCGCCTAAAATGACTTGGCGGGCGACCATAAGACATGACCGTGGGAAGGGATCCGATCTCATTTTCCATCGCCTCACCCGGCGCTGACGCTCCCGCGGGGAAAAGTGACGGTCCTGCAGACGAACTCCGGCGGGGCGCGGCCAATTCAAGCGTCGAGATCGCCTTCGTCAACAACATGCCGGACTCGGCATTCGAGGAGACCGAGCGACAGTTCATCGGCCTGTTGGACAGCGCGGCACGCGAACTTGGTGACGTTGCGGTCCGCTCGCGGCGGTACTGGCTTCCAGGGCTCGAAAGAACCGAGGCGATCAAGGAGCGCATCGCTCGAGATTACAGTCCGCTCCAGCGGATATATGAGGAGCAACCCGACGGCCTCATTGTCACGGGAACCGAGCCCCTCACCGACGACCTAAGGACCGAGTCGTACTGGGAGGCCTTGACAGAGCTCATCGGTTGGGCGGAGGGCAATACCGCGTCGGTCCTGCTCTCCTGCCTCGCGGCCCATGCCGCTGCACTCTTGTTCGACGGCATCGAGCGGCATGCTTTGGCCGTCAAGTGCTCCGGGGTCTTCGTCCAGGCGATCAGAACCGACCATCCACTCACAGCTGGCCTCGGAACCCTGGTGCACATGCCGCATTCGCGTCTCAACGACTTGCCGTCGAGCCTGCTTCAAGCCGACGGCTACTCCAATCTGATCGAGTCGCAGGAAATGAACTGGACAGTCGCCGTCAAGGACCGGGGTTCGTGCACTTTCGTCCTGGTCCAGGGCCATCCGGAGTACTCGACGACGAGCCTCTTGCGCGAGTACAGGCGGGATCTGCAGCGCTTCCTGCGAGGCGAGCGCAGTGCCGTCCCGGCGATGCCCCTCGGTTACTTCGACGAAGAGAGCTTCCATTTGTTGGAGAACTTCGAGGCTCAAGTGCTGGCACGACCGAACGATCCTGAGCTCATGAAGGACTTCCCCTTCGAGCCCGTGGCACAGCGTCTCGTCAACACCTGGCAGCAGTCAGGCACGAGGCTGTACGCCAACTGGCTTAGGCTGATCCAGCACAGGAGGCAGTCCGGTGCATGACGAGACGGTGGCGATCCACGGTGCGTACAAACCCGAGAGCACACGCGCGGTGGCGGTCCCCATCTACCAGACGATCGCCCACGAGTTCGACGACGCGGCCTACGCGGGAGCCGTATTCGACCTCGAAATCCCGGGCTTTCATTACAACAGGCTGAACAACCCCACCAATGACGTGCTTGAACGGCGCCTCGCCGCCCTCGAGGGTGGTGCCGGCGCGCTGGTCTTGAGCTCGGGCGCGGCTGCGGTCAACTACTCGATCCTGAACCTCGCCTCGGTGAACGACAACATCGTCACCACACCCCAGCTCTACGGGTCCACTTACACGCTGTTCGCCCATGTGCTCCCGAGGCAGGGAATCGAGGTTCGTTTCGCTTCCGATGACCGGCCGGAGTGCCTGGAGCCACTCATCGACGGGAACACCAAGGCGGTCTTCTGCGAGTCCGTCGGCAATCCGGCTCTCAACGTCGTCGATCTCGAGGCGGTCAGCGACCTCGCTCACCGTCATGGCATACCCCTCGTCGTCGACAACACGATCGCGACGCCCATGTACCTGAAGCCGATCGAACATGGCGCAGATGTCGTCGTTCACTCCTTGACAAAATTCGTCGGCGGGCACGGTACGACCCTTGGCGGCGCCATCATCGACGCCGGCCGTTTCCCGTGGGCCGAGCACCCTAAAAGGTTCCCCTTGTTCAACACGCCCGAGCCGGCTTTCCACGGTGTGGTCTATGCGGAGCAGTTCCCCGAGGCACCCTTTGCCGTCCGCTGTCGCACCGTCAACCTCCGCAACAGCGGGTCGACGCTCTCCCCCCTCAGCGCCTTCCTCCTCCTCCAGGGTCTCGAGACCCTGGCCGTCCGGCTCGAGCGCCACGAATCGAACACGAGAGCAATAGCGCAGTACCTGGCCGCGGACCCACGCGTCGAGTGGCTGAGCTATCTCGGGGACCCCACGTTCCCTTACTACGCGCTCGCCCAGCGTTACCTCAAGGGTCACTGTCCCTCGATCATCACCTTCGGCGTGGCCGGGGGCTACGACGCCGGCATCCGTTTTTTCGACTCGGTCAAGCTTTTCAAACGGCTAGTGAACATGGGCGACGCCAAGTCGCTCGTCGCCCATCCCGCGTCGACGACGCACCGGCAACTGTCCCCTGAGGCGCTCGCCGTGGTGGGCGTGGCGCCGGAGACGATCAGGCTCTCGATCGGCATCGAGCACATCGAAGACCTCATCGATGACATCGATCAAGCTTTGAGCGCTGCCACATGACCGATGCAGACCCGAGCCGGGTGGGGGCGACGCCGCACGGATTGGAACCCAGGTTTGCCGTCGGCATCGATCTCGTCCCTGTCGACGAGGTGCAAACGGCCGTGGCGCACTTCGGCGACCGGTACCTCAGGCGCGTCTTCACAGAGCACGAGCTCGCCTGCTCCGTCGCTGATGGAAGCGTGCGCGCGCGTAACCTCGCGGCTTTGTATGCCGCGAAAGAAGCCACGATGAAAGCACTGGGGTCGAGCGACCACATGCCTGCCTGGCGCTCGATAGAAGTCCGTCAGGAGCCCAACGGGCGGTGCACACTACGCCTCGGCGGCCACGCAGCTGAGCTCGCAAGACGAGCGGGGCTGACCGGCTTTGCCGTGAGCGTCAGCCACGGGCGCGACCTTGCCACCGCCGTCGTCGTGGCTCTCGGGTGCAGCGAACCGTGAGCACGGACTTCAGGTCGGAGCTGCTAACCAGCGGACTACTCGTGGATACCGGGGTGGCGGGCCTCTACCTCCGTTCTGGCAAATTCGAGAGAGTCGTTCGGGGAATCGACGACCTTGTCAGTTCGACCGGAGCCGATCAGGATGCCTCCGTCCTCCACGTCCCCGCCGTGCTTCCCCGGGCTCTGCTCGAGCGGACCGGTTACGTGCGCTCGTTTCCCGATCTGTTGGGCTCGGTGAGCGTGTTCGTAGGAGACGACGATCTGCACGTCCAGCTCCTCGAGCTACTCGGGAAGGAACAGAGCTGGGTCGAGCTGCTCTCGCCATCCGACGTGGCTCTTTGCTCCGCGGCGTGTCATCCGGTCTATTCGTTGTGCTCGGGTCGCCTTTCAGAAGGCGGCCACCGCTTTGAGGTCTTCGGGCACTGTTTCCGCCATGAGCCGAGCCTCGATCCGCTCAGGATGCAGGCTTTCCGGATGCACGAGTTTGTCTACGTGGGTGACTCCGACGGCGCCGTCGCTCACCGCGACCTGTGGCTCGAACGGGCCGTCGACCTGCTATCTGAGATCGGCCTCGCAGTCGAGGTGGCCGTCGCCAACGACCCCTTCTTCGGCCGGGCTGGGCGGTTGCTCGCTGTGAGCCAACGTTCCGACACACTCAAGTGTGAGATCGTCTGCGCCATTCACCCTGATGCCGAGCCGACGGCCATAGCCTCGGCCAACTATCACCTGGACCACTTCGGAATGGCGTTCGGCATCGAATCCGCGAACGGCGATGCGGCGCACACCGCGTGCGTCGGTTTCGGTGTCGAGCGTGTCGCCCTCGCCCTGCTGAAGACTCACGGGCTCGAGCCGGACAAGTGGCCCCCGCGAGTACGGTCCTGCCTCTGGCCGTGAGGCCGGGCCTCGCCCGAAGGGCATCGGTGCAGAGGTTCGCGAGCGCGGGTCATAATGAATCAACGTGAGAGTCTCGGGCGTTTGCGTGTAAGCGATGCCGAACGCGCAAGGGATCCTACGCAGCTAGAACATCGGTCCGGCATCGACCGCGAAGTCCGAGAGAGTGAGGGATTGATCGCAACACCCATCTGGTTCGGGTCGCCTGACCGACCACTCTTCGGCTGGCTTGGTCTGCCGAAGGAGGCGACCGGCGGGGTCGTCCTCTGTAGGCCGATTGGCTTGGAGGCACTGTCGGCCCGGCGCGCCTACCGGTGCCTTGCCGAGCAACTGGCGGCCCAAGGCCTCGTAACGCTCCAATTCGACTATGTCGGCACCGGTGACTCGGCAGGCGATATCGCCGAGGTGGGGGATGTCGCCAGATGGCTGTCAGACATCGGCACGGCGATCGAGTTCGTTCGTAGGACGGGTGTTCGCCGGATCGGACTGATCGGTCTTCGCCTGGGTGCGACTCTCGCCGCCAATGCTGCCGCAGACAACGACGTGGAGGCGCTCGTACTTTGGGACCCCTGCGAAAACGGGCGCGGCTTCTTGCGTGAGCAACAGATGCTCGGCGTCGCCATAGGCGCCGACCCCGGCGGAAGCCCAGCCCAACAGGAGGGGCTCGAGCTCCCCGGCCTGTTGCTGTCTGACGAGCTCACCGAGGCAGTCCGCGCCCTTCGCCTGAACGACGCGGCCAGCACGTCCGCACAGCGGTTACTTGTCCTCACGCGGCCGGACCGGCCCTCTGGTCTAAGCACTCGAGAACACCTGTCGTCGCACAACGTCGAGTTCAGGGACGCAATCGGTCAGGACGGGTTCATCGGTGTCGAGCCCGGCGCTTCTGTCGTGCCGAGGCAGGCGATCGAAGACATTGTGTCATGGCTCCCGCTTGCGCTCGCGGGTGCGGCGGTTCCAACAAGCTCCGAGGCTGAAGGCGCGGGGCCGGCGACAGCAGTTGTTGCGCGTCCGGCCGACGGTCCCGTGATCGTCGAACGGGCGGTGCGGATCGGTGCCGGAAACCTCTTCGGGATCATCACCGAGCCTGACGATGCCCACCGGTCTCCCGCGCCGACGGTCATGTTCGTGAACGCCGGCCTTCTTCCTCACTCGGGACCCGCTCGCCTGTGGGTCGACATGGCCCGAAGCTGGGCCGCCCTGGGCGTAAGAGCGCTAAGAGTCGACCTCGGGGGCCTCGGTGACAGCCCAGCACGGCCAGGACGCGAAGCCGATGTCGCCTACCCGCCAGAGGCCATCGAAGATGTCGTCGAGGCGGCGCGCTTCATAGCACCCGAGGATCCTGCCGGCGTCGTGTTGGTAGGGCTTTGCTCGGGCGGTTACCACGCGCTCGAAGGCTCCCTGCTGCTGAGCTCCCGTCGGACATGGCTCATCAACCTGGGACTGCCTCTCGTGCCGCCGGAGCTGGTCGAAAGGGGCGTCGTCGACGCGCGCCGACAAGCTGTTCGTCCACTCAACTCCTTGACTCGCCGGCTGCGGGCAAATGACCGGATTGCACTGCTGAGCGCAGCCACCACGCCCGCGTTGGCGTGGTGGCTGCTCGACAAGTTGAACTTGTACCCGTCGTCTGCCAGTGCGCTCGAGACGCTCGCCCGGACTGGCACCGAGCTACTCGTCATCTGCAGCGAGCCCGAGTTCTCCCTGTTCACGAGACGTTCGCGGTGGGCCGTTCGGCGCCTCGAACGCTCGGGACGCTGCCATTTCGAGGTCATCAAGTCGATGGACCATTCTCTGTTCAACCAAGCCGGGCGCTCCGAGCTCACGAGACTGCTTGCTCTCGAGGTTGCCGAGAAGCTCGTTCCGGACTTCAGCGATCGCGCGACAAAGCTCCGAAAGAACGGTCCCAGTAGCTAGACCGCTCGGGACTCCAAGGCGCGGACCCTCTTGCCGGCCAGAAAGGACGAGATCAGTCCCCGGGCACCGTCTCGAGCAGTTCGGTGATTGCCTTCGCGATGGAGCCGATGGACTCGAAGGTGCTCCGCCGCAGCATGCTCTCAGGGAACTCCACTTCGAATGTGTCCTCGAGCGCGAGCATCACGCTGACGCTGGCGTGAGACGTCATGCCCAATCGGAAGAGGTCGTCCTTTTCGCTCAGGTCAGCGACGTCAACGACCAGTCGTGCGTGCAGACCAAGTACGCGCCGTATCTCCTCGGTAATCGTGAGCCCCTTCTCCTTTGTGCGGAGTTGCCGTCGGCTGCGCACTGACGCCACGAATCTAGTCGCCCGTTGCTTTGAACCAGCGGAGCGAGCGTGGGACCGAGCCGTCTGCGCGACGAACTGACGCCCGATGATATCGACCTGCGACAGCTTCGAGAGAATTACCTGAAGAGGGCGGATCGTGCGTCTTGGTCCGACCGCCGCGGCCCTGCCGAAACCACGGGCCGGCTCGTAGAGTGTTGGCGATGCAGTCGTCGTCGAGCGCGCCCAGTGCCGCCCCGCAGCACCAGACAGTGGACCGACCGGCGAGGTCGGTCTTAGGGGTCGCCGTCGTGGCTTTTCTCATCCTCCTCGCGGTCATCGGCGGCTCCGCCGAACACGGCTCGGGCGTAGCCGAGCTGCGGCGCGGGCCCGCCTCGGTCGTGCTGAGCGTGCTGTTCACCCTTGCCATGCTCGCCGGCATCGCCTCCCTGGCGCTGTTGTTCTGGGGGCTCGTGACAAGGAACCGGAGAAGCCTCGACGGCTCTGAACCTCGCCGGCACTCCCCGGTCCTGGTCGCCGGAGCGGCGTTGGCGGTCTTTGCCTGCCTGGCGGCCCTGCTCGCACTCGCCGCCCACAGCCGACGCCCACAGTCCTTCGCCACCTTGGGCGGCAGGCCGGCCTCCCATACGGGTCCTGTGCCACATCCCTTGCCCTTCAACACGGTCGCCTCGTTCACAACCTCCGCCATCGTCGTCGCCGCCATCCTCGCCGTGGTCGTGCTCAGGCTCGTGCGCACGATGGGCTGGCATCGACTGTTGCACAGAGCCGGGCTGCTAAGACCGGACAGCGCGGAGACCGTCTCAGGACATGGAGGCACGCAACCACGGGAGCCTTCGCCTCTTGGCAGGGAACTCGCCTTCGTGGCGGTGGCCGACCCGGGCACCGAACCGGACCCGCGACGTGCAGTGATCAGGTGCTATCTGCAAATGCTCGAGGTCGCCGCGAGGACCGGCCCGGAACGCCGAAGCAACCAGACCCCGTCTGAGTACCTGCTTTCCATGCTCGCTGCCACCGCAAGGGGCACCGTGGCTGCGACTTCGCTCACGGGGCTGTTCGAGCGGGCGCGCTACAGCCAACAGCCGGTAGGCGAGTCGATGCGCTCGGACGCGATCACCGCTCTCGCGGCTCTTCGCAAAGACCTCTTGACGGGAGCCGTCGGTTGACACGCGCTCTCTGGGCGACATTCCTAACTGCTGGCGTGGCCGTGGCGATTGCCCTCGCCATCGCGCTAGCCGTCGGGGCACCCCATCCTGGGGTGATCGAGCGCACAGCTGCAGGAGCCTTCGGCCTGCTCGGGCTCGGGGCAGGGACGACCGCCCTCTCGTCGGTTGTCGAAGCCGGCATGCCCACCCGTCCGAACCCTCGAGGTCTTGACGTAGAGCCCGGCGACGCGGGCACGGCAGGCCTTGTCGATCTGGAGCGGCGCCTCCGGTTCGGGGCCTCGACAGCCGGTGACTTCTATGCGCAGGTCCGCCCGAGACTCGTTGCGCTCGCGAGGTCATGCCTCGCCCGCGAGGGCGTTGCCCTGTCCGACCGCCAACGCGCCGCGGAGCTGCTCGGTGCCGACGCCTACGCACTTGTGGACCCGCAGGCGGCGCCTCCGGAGGACCGTTTCGGGGCCGGCGTTCCCCTTTACCGCGTGAGCGCGCTTGTTGACCGGCTCGAGACCCTCGGAGACCAGCCGTGACAGCTCAAGCCGATGCTTGGGAAACTCCGGCGACTGTAAGCGACGTCGCCCGCTTCGCCGGCAAGGTCGTCACGGAGGTCGAGCGCGCGGTTGTGGGCAAGCGAGAGACCGTCGTGCTCGTCCTTGTCGGCGTGCTGGCGGGGGGCCACGTGCTCTTGGAGGACGTGCCCGGTCTCGCCAAGACGCTGATAGTTCGCTCGCTGGCGAGAGTCCTCGGACTCAAGACTTCTCGCATCCAATTCACTCCTGACATGATGCCTGCGGACGTCACCGGTTCGGGGATCTTCGACCAAAGAAGCGGGGACGTGATCTTCCGTCCCGGTCCGGTGTTCGCGAATCTCGTGCTCGGAGACGAGATCAACCGCGCTCCCCCGAAGACTCAGTCGGCGTTGCTCGAGGCGATGCAGGAGCATCAAGTCACCGTGGACGGGATGACGCACCCGCTCCCCTCTCCCTTCGCTGTCGTGGCCACTCAGAACCCCATCGAGTACGAGGGCACGTACCCCCTTCCCGAAGCGCAGCTCGACCGCTTCCTTCTTCGTGTGCCTGTCGGCTATCCGGATCGTGACGCCGAGTGGGACGTGATCAGACGCCGAGCCGAACGGGGGCACGAAGATGTCGATCTCACCCCGGTCGCAGACGCCAACGCCGTGTTGGCGATGCGCGAAGTCGTGGAGCGCGTTGAACTGAGCGAGCCCGTTGGCCGCTACCTCGTCGATGTCGTCCGGGCCACGCGCTCGGTCGCCGGCGTCGAAATCGGGGCAAGCCCCCGTGGCGCTCTGGCCCTACTTCTCTGCACAAGGGCCCGCGCTGCCCTGGATGGACGCGATTTCGTCCTGCCCGATGACGTCAAGGCGCTGGCGGTGCCTTGTCTCGCTCACCGACTGACACTTCTTCCGGACCTGTGGCTGCGCGGCAACCGGCCTGAGGAGATAGTTGCCCAGGCGCTCGACTCGGTGCCTGTGCCCGTTGGCGAAGATCAGTGAGAAAGCCGGCTCCCACTCGGAAACTCGTGTCCTACGCGACGCTGGCGGGCATCGGGCTGCTGGCTGCGGTCGTGTTCGGCAACGTCGCAATCGTCGCCCTCGCGGCACCGTTCGGCTTCGCGCTGGCCATCGGACTTCTGAATGACGTCCCTCGCCTGCCTGAGGTTCGTCTCTCAATCGATACTTCGCAGGTCGTCGAAGGCGACCGCGCGACGATTGCCGTGCGAATCACGGCCCGGCAAGCGACACCCCGTTGCGACGTCACGCTCAAGTTCCCGGCAGGCCTCAGGCCGGACGGGCCGACCGGCTGGTCGCTTCGTCTGAGGCCGGGCTCCGACACCGTCATCGACGTACCGGTCACAGCGACTGCCTACGGCCGCTTCGTGATCGGGCCCGCGACGACAGCTGTTCCTGGATCGTTCGGCGTTCTCGCCAGATCCGGATCATCTGGCGAACGGTTGGAGCTGTTCGCGCGACCCAAGGCGGAGACGCTTCAAACGCTGGTGCGGGCACACGAGGTCCGCGCCACCGCAGGGGACCGCCTCGCAAGGCGCGCGGGCGACGGCATCGAGTTCGCAGAGGTGAGGCGCTACGCGCCTGGCACACCGGGGAGGCTCAATTGGCGGGTCACGGCCCGACGGGGCGAGCCGTTCGTCAACCTCCGTCACCCCGAGCGCAGTACTGATCTGATTCTGCTCGTGGACACGTTCTCAGCCGCCGCGCTCCCGCGCCAGGTTCGTGCAGCGGCAGGAATGGCAGGCGCGTATCTCGCCCGCCACGACAGGGTCGGGCTCGTCGCATTCGGGGGCGTCCTGCACTGGATCGAGCCCGCCATGGGAAGAGCCCAGCTCGAACGCCTCGTCGCTGCGCTCACAGCCACCCAGTGGCACCACTCCTACGCGTGGAAGAGCGCGGAGATCATCCCCTCCCGTACCCTGCCGCCGACCGGGCTAGTCGTCGCTATCAGCCCGCTCGAGGACGCCCGGATGCTGAACGCACTCGCCACCATCCGCGCGCGAGGCGTCGATCTTGCGGTCATCGAGACGGTCGGCGACCCTGCCAAGCCCAGGACGAAGGCCGGTGACCTGGCCGCCCGGGTGATCAACCTCGAACGCGTCGGGATGCGAGAGAACTTCAGGCGTCGCGGGGTTCCTGTCATCAGCTGGCGGGAGGACGAGTCACTCGAGATACCCCTCCACGCCCTCGCGGCCTGGCGGCGCCGGGCGCGCAGAAAGGCCTCGAGATGACGCGCTCCGAGCGGCGTTCGCGAATAGCCGGATCAGCCCTGTCGATTCTCGCGATCGCGGCAGTCGGGGGTTGGGCGCTCGCGCACGCGACCGCGGCGGTGACGGCGGGCGTCGCGTTGGCCGCCATTGCGGGCGTCGTCATATTCGCCGCCGGGCTGACATCCCCGTTCGCACCGATGCGCGACCGTGCCATCGCCACGGCCCTTTTGTTAGTCGGCATCGCTGCCGTCCTCGGTACGTCCGGCCAAGCCGTCATGGCGCGCACTGGCACTCTTGCCATTTCGGGTGCCACCTTGTTCTGCGCCGCCGAGATCGCCGCGCGCTCGGTTGATCGCACGCGTCGTCTCGAACGTCGTGGGGGAGTCGATGTGTGGAGCCCGACGTGGGTGCTTGGTGTCGCCCTCGGGTCCTCGGCGTTCTCCTATGGGGCAATCGCCGTTCGGGAGCCGTTGTCGGGCGGCGGCCCCGCAGCCCTGGCGGCAGGCACAGTGGCTGCAACGCTGGTCGGCCTCCTCACGGTTCTTCTGCTTTGGGCCCGGGCCCGCAACGACTCTCAGGGCTGAGCAATATCAGCCTGTCTAAGCGCTGAGCAACGTCAGGCTGAGAGCGCCTCCAGCACCTTGGCCGCGTGACCGTCGGCCCGCACGCTGTACCAGGCGCGCTCGATGTGCCCGTCGCCTCCAACGAGGAACGTCGATCGGATGACACCTACGCTCTTGCGCCCGTACAGGGTCTTGGGGCCATAGGCGCCGTAGAGGGCCATCACCTCGTGATCCGGATCACTCAACAACTTGATCCGGAGCCCGTACTTGGCACGGAACTTCTGGTGCTTGGAACCGCCGTCCGGGGAGATGCCGATCACCTCGACGCCCAGCGCCGCGTACTGATCGACAAGATCACTGAACTGACACGCCTCTTTGGTGCAACCGGGCGTGTCATCAGCGGGATAGAAGTAGACGACGACTCGGCGCCCGGCGAAATCTCCGAGCGTGACGACGGCGCCGTCTTGGTCGGGCAAGGAAAACGGAGGGGCGCTGTCGCCCTGGACCAGTTTTGTCATGCCCACAATGATCTCATCACCGCCGATAAACCTGGCGAGCCTGTAGGGCCGGTAGCCTTGTCGGCAACAGTGAGGAAGTACATGACAGCGGAAGCAGAAGTCGCGACCACGTTCGCGGGTCTCGGTGTTGCGCCTGAACTGGTCGAGGCATTGGAGCGTCAGGGCATCCGGCGCCCATTTCCCGTGCAGCAGCTGACGATCCAAGATGCGCTGGCGGGCCGTGACGTATGTGGCAAGGCGAAGACCGGCTCGGGCAAGACGCTCGCATTCGGCTTGCCGATGCTCATGCGAACGCCCCGTGCCGTGTCGCGGGCACCGACTTCGCTCGTGCTGGTGCCGACCCGTGAGCTCGCTGTCCAGGTCGCCGACGTGCTCCGGATTCTCGCAAGGACCGTAGACCGGCGAGTCCTGCCGGTGTACGGCGGCACCGATCTCGACCGTCAGACCCGCCAGCTCGCCAAGGGCACCGACATCGTCGTGGCGACTCCCGGCCGGCTCATCGACCTCGCGGACCGCAAGGCCGTCCGGCTCGACAGTGTCTCCACCCTCGTGGTCGACGAGGCGGACCGCATGGCCGACATGGGCTTCCTGCCCCAGGTCGAATGGCTGCTCAGACTCATGCCTTCTGAACGCCAGACATTGCTCTTCTCGGCAACGCTCGACTCAGCGGTGGACCAGGTCGTCCGTCGACACCTCCGGGACCCTGTCCTTCACCACGTGCAGGCCAACCAGGTCACAGTCGAGGAGATGGAGCACCGCTTCTTCAAAGTGCACCAGCTCGACAAGGCGAAGGTGTGCGCCGCCATAGTCGCAGGCTCCACCAAGGCGTTGTGCTTCTGCCGCACCAAGCGCGGCGCTGACCGGCTGGTTGACGACCTCCGGCGAGAAGGCGTGCGCGCCGCTGCCATACATGGTGACCTCCGGCAAACAGCGCGAGAAAAGGCGCTCGAGGACTTCGCCAGTGGGAAGCTCCCCGCCCTCGTCGCTACGGACGTCGCCGCCCGGGGTCTGGACATCGACGGAGTCGACGTCGTGGTCCATTACGACCCGCCCGAGGACCACAAGGCCTACCTGCACCGGTCCGGTCGTACAGCGCGCGCCGGTGAGGGCGGGGTCGCCGTGACGCTCGTCCTGTGGGACCAGGAGCTGGCAGTCGAACGCCTCCAACGGCGCATCGGCCTCCGCCTTCCCATAGTGGAGGTCTTCTCCAACGACCTGCGACTCGCCAAGCTGGCGGACTGGTCGCCGGCACCCAGCCAAGCGTGACCGGGGACCGCCTCTACTTCCGCCAACTGCTGGCGGGCCGCGACATCGCGAGCAACGACTCCCTGGCCCGCCAAATGGTGAATCTCGTTTACCTGATCGGGGACCGGAAAAGTGGGGAAGCAGTCGCGGTCGACCCCGCCTACGCCCCAGGCGAGGTCGTGGACATCCTCGCGGCCGATGGGATGCGCCTCACGGGCGTGCTGGCCACGCACTACCACGCCGACCACGTGGGAGGTGACCTGTTCGGCTGGCAGGTGGTGGGCATCGCGGAGCTGCTCGAAAAGCTTGACGTCCCGATCCACGCCCAAGAACAGGAGATCCCGTGGATCGAGCGCAACACCGGAGTCGGGCGCGGCAGCCTCGTGTCCCATGAGGGGGGCGACGTCGTCAGGGTCGGTGAGATCGAGATCCATCTCCTGCACACTCCCGGCCACACTCCGGGGAGCCAGTGCTTTCTCGTCGACGGCCGCCTGGTCGCAGGAGACACGCTCTTTCTTCAGGGCTGCGGGCGCACGGACCTGCCCGGCAGCGATCCCCGGTCGATGTACGACAGCCTGGTCAACCGCTTGGCCACGCTGCCCGACGACACGGTCGTGTTTCCGGGCCACCTCTACTCGGCTGACGCTTCAGCCTCCCTTGCCGAGACCAAGCGCAGGAACCCGGTTCTCGCACCGCGCAAAGCCGAGGAGTGGCTGGCTCTGTTCGGTGGATGACCACGCGGCCCCGCCGCTCAGGCGACGTCGCCCGCAACACCCCCGTCCGCGACCACAGGGAGCGACGCGGCCTTCCATGCCTTCATTCCCCCCGCGAGGTTCACGGCGTTCAGTCCCTTGTCGACCAGGGCCGCTGCTGCGGTGTTCGAGCGGCCACCGGACCGGCAGATCATGATGAGCTTGCGGTCGGTGGGAAGCTCGCTCAACCGTGCGTCAAGGTCCCCGAGCGGGATATGGAGCGACTGGGGTGCGCGTCCTAGCTTCCACTCGTCGGGCTCACGGACGTCGATCATTGTGGCGCCCTGTGCGAGCAGGCGAACGGCGACCTCCGGCCCGATCTGTTCCACTGCGTGTGGCTGGTCCATGAAGCCCGAACCCTATCGCCAACCCGGGTCGGCCAGGTTAGATCCGGAGGCACCTTCAGATCGCGCCTCGGTAATACTGTGTCCCAATGGGCGACATAGTCCGGCAAGCCTCCGCCATCACGACCGTCTCTTTTGACGCTCCCGGACTTGGCGACCGGAGCTACCTCTTGAGCGACGGCAAGGTGGGGGTCGTCGTCGACCCACAGAGAGAGCCTTCTCCATATCTTCAAGCAGCGGCGCAACTCGGTGTCGGGATAGTGGCTGTGCTCGAGACGCACATTCACAACGACTACGTGAGCGGTGGCGCTGCCCTTGCCCTCTTGACCGGCGCGACGTACGCCATCCCCGCAGGTGAGTCGGTGTCCTTCTCCGGCGAACTGCGCACCCTCGACGACGGCGACACCCTCCTCGCGGGCGGGCTCGAGGTCACAGCTATCGCGACGGCGGGCCACACGGCTCACCACCTTTCGTACCTGTTCAAACCCACGGACGAAACGGCCGGTGAGCGGGTGCCAGAGCACATAGTGTGCACCGGCGGTTCCCTGCTTCACGGCGCGACCGGCCGAACCGACCTACTCGGGCCCGACCTCGCCGAGACCCTCGCCCGGTCGCAGTGGCATTCTGTTCGACGGCTTCTGACCACTCTTCCAAGACAGGCGAAGATCCTTCCGACGCACGGGTTCGGCAGCTTTTGCTCAGCCACACCTGCGGCTGGCGGATCGGCCGGGGTTTCCACCATCGCCCAGGAGCTCGAGCACAACCCGGGCGCCCTCCTCGAAGAAGAAGAGTTCGTCACGTCCTTGCTGGTCGACCCGCTTCCGATCCCTTCCTACTACCGTTACATGGCTCCGCTGAACCGCAAGGGCCCGGCCGTTCCCTCCTTCGGACCTGCACCCGAGCTCGACGCGGACGCGCTCGACGATGCGATTCGCGGCGCCAAATGGGTGGTCGACCTGCGTAAACGCTGGGAATTTGCCGCCGCGCACCTGAGCGGCACAGTGAACCTCGAGCTCGGCGACAACCTGACGACCTACCTTGGATGGATCGTGCCCTGGGAGAGCAACCTCGTGCTGATCGCCAAGGACGCCGCCGAGATCGCAGAAGCACGCCGTTTGATCGCTCGCATCGGCCGCGACGACCTGTCGGGCCTAGCACTTTGGGGTAAGGCCGCCTCAGCACCGGATCAAACCGGAGGGAGCCGGCTCCATAGCTATCCCGTCGCAACTTTCTCCGATCTTGCGGAGGCCTGGTCGGACAAGGAGACCCTTAGGCCTCGTGTGTTCGACGTCCGGCACCGTCACGAGTGGCAAGCCGGCCATTTGCTCGGGGCGCGTAATCTGGCACTCCCGGAACTGGTCGCACACCGGGGTGACGTGCCGACGACCGTGCCGGTGTGGGTGCACTGCGGTGCGGGCTTCAGGGCGGCCGCGGCTGCTTCCCTGCTGTCGGGGTGGGGCGCATCGCCCGTCCTCATCGACGACGTGTGGTCGAACGTGAGCGAGACGGACCTGCCGATCGTGATCGAGCGCGACTGACGGCTTCCTGCCCAGCTCAGGCCTTATATCGACTCCGAATTTGGTAGTCGTGGGCTGGACTGAACACAGGGAGTAGTCAACTGACCGCCAATAGTGTTATAGTGCCCGAATGACTACGAGCTCCACCACGAGGGCGCTCGCCCACCTGTACCGGCGAGCCGGGTTCGGGGCGACGCCGGCAGAGATCGAAGCGGCAGAGAAGATCGGCTATGAAGCCACCGTCGACAAGCTGCTGGCGGGGCTCTCAGAGCCGGACCGAGCCGGCTCCGCGCTAGGGCTCCCACAGCTCACGCCCCTGGCGCAGGCGAACATCCCGGGGTTCTCCTACGACGACTACCAGGAGTTCGTCGCGCTTTCCACCTGGTGGATCGACCGGATGATCGTTACCGACACGCCACTGCGGGAAAAGCTCGTGCTGCTCCTTCACGAGCAGTTCCCCACCTCCTACCAGAAGGTGGGCTACGCCGACCTCATGTACCGCCAGAACGAGATCTTCCGGACTCTCGGGCCGGGCGCCTTCGACGCCCTGACCCTGGCGGTCGCTCAGGACCCGGCCATGCTGATCTGGCTGGACACAGGCACCGACTACAAGGCTCATCCGAACGAGAACTTCGCCCGGGAACTGATGGAACGCTTCACCATGGGCGTCGGCAACTACACCGAAGAGGACGTGCGACAGTCCGCTCGCGCCTTTACGGGCTGGACCCTCGACTACACGACGGGCGAGTTCTTCTTCAACGTCTACGACCACGACGGCGGCGAGAAACGGTTCCTGGGCAAGACCGGACGGTGGCAGGGCCAGGACATCATCAACATGGTCACGCACTCCACCGCCTCGTCGAAGTGGGTCGTCGCCCGGCTATGGAGCTTGCTGGCCTACCCGGTCACCACGGAGGATCCCGTCGTCGCCGACCTCGCTCCCGGCTACAAGAAGGACCTCAACCTCACCAACCTCCTCGCAGCCATCTTCCACCATCCCAACTTCTTATCGGCGGGGGCCATGAACGGCCTCGTGAAGCAGCCGGTCGAGTACCTGGTCGGAACGCTCCGTCTGCTCGGCTTGACAACCGCCGCGTTCAGCGAGGGCTCCCTCGTCTACCTATTGGCCGCGCTCGGCCAGCAGCTCTTCGTCCCCTTGAACGTTGGCGGTTGGGGCCAGAACCAATACTGGCTGTCGACCTCGGCGAGCAACAATCAGCTGTCTCTTGCATGGAGCGTCGCGCAGTACGCGGACCTCACCGAAGTCCTGGACCTGAACGGCAAGCCCGGCGCTCAGGTGAACGTCGTCAAGGAGATGCTCGCAATCGACGCCTGGTCGGATCGGACCTACCGGGCACTTTGGAAGACAGCCGACAAGGGGAGTGCGCAGGAGTTGCTGGTCATGGCCCTTGTCTCCCCCGAATACCTACTCAACTGATCGGAGCCCCGTCATGGCGAAGTCCTTCACCAGACGCGACTTTCTTTCCGGCAGCCTCGGCGTCGGTGCGGCAGGCGCGTTGCACGCAACTCTCGGCCCGGTCGGGCCGCTGGCCCGATCCGGACCGGGAAAGAGAACACCGACGGCCGCGACGAACTCGTCGCGCGGCGGGAAAGTGGAGCGGACGCTCGTTCTCTGCACCTTGTACGGGGGCAACGACGGTCTCAACACCGTCATCCCCTACGAGAGCCCGGTCTATCGGGCACTGAGGGGCGAGATAGCCATCCCGCACGATCAGGCTCTGCCGCTCGGCAAGGCCGGAGACGTCGCGCTGGGCTTTCACCCGGCACTGGTGGGAATGAAGAGCCTCTGGGACGCTGGCCAGGTGGCCGTGGTCCTCGGCGTCGGCTATCCGAACCCGAGCTTCAGCCACTTCCAGTCGATGGAGATCATGCAGTCAGCGGACCCCTCGGGCGAGAGCTCGAGCGGCTGGATCGGGCGATGGCTGGACGCGAGCGGCTCGGACCCGACACGCGCTCTCTCGGTAGGCCCGAGCGTCCCGGTCGTGTTCAGCGGGACGCGCCAGCAGGCCTCGACGCTGGCGGACTCCACCACTCCGGGCGACCAGTTGCCGGGGGGGGACCCGAACTTCCTCAAGGCTTACGCCGAGCTCGAACATACCTACCCGCATGAACCTGCCCTCGAAGCCGACATCGCACAGGCGGGCTGCAACCTGCTCAGCGTCGGCGCCAAGGCCGCTTCGGCGCTCACCTCGCAAAAGCCCCCAGCCGCCGTGAGCGAGAACGACCCCGGGGACATCGGCACCCAACTCGACCTCGTCGCCGAGCTCATCAAGGCTGGTCTGCCCACCAAGGCCTACGGCGTGATGTCCAGTAGCTTCGACACCCACATGGACCAGCTGGACACGCAGGGGAACCTGCTCTCGCAGCTCGACGCCGCGGTCCAGAACTTCATGGGCGACTTCCCGTCGGGCTCGGGTGGCCTCAGCCCGGTGATCGTCATCTACAGCGAGTTCGGTCGCCGTCCCGAGTCGAACGCGAGCGGAGGAACAGATCACGGCTCGGCCAGCAATGTCATCGTCGTGGGCCCGTCAGTGAAAGGCGGCTTCTACGGTGAACTGCCGAGCTTGACGAAGCTGGACGACACGGACAACTTCAGGCACACGACCGACTTCCGGCGCGTCTACGCGACGGTGCTGGCCGACATAATGGGCGCAGACCCCAAGAGCTTCCTCAATGCCCCGTACGCACCGATGGGGTTCCTTGACTGACCGGGCTACCGGACCAGCGTGGCTACAGCCACTTGTCCCGGCCGGTTAGGACAGAGCCAGCGACCCGGATCAGGTGAGACGCGCGAGCGCGAGCGCGGTCGCGAACAGCACCGTCGCCCAGACAAGCGCCCGCAACGCGCCCTCGAGGGGCGCGAGCAGGTAGCGCAGATCGATCGCCTGGACCTCGCCACTCATAGCCGTGACCGTTCCCTCGACCCGCTCGGTCCGGCGGCGCAGCGCGCGGGCGGGCGTGCTCAGGCGCCGCTGGGCCACCGAGAGCGCGAACGCCCCCAGAGCCGCCAGCACCGGCGCGAGGGCCAAGGTCTTGGTCTGGGCGGCATACGCGGTCAAGACCGGAAACGCACCCCATCCGACCGCAAAACCGACGTCGTTGTGCAAGATGCCGCCGAAGAGTTCGGCATTGTAGGAGATCACGATCAGCGGCCCCACCACTATGAACGGCACTAGAACCCAGCCGGTCCTCGTCACTCCGACCGCGCCGAGAGCGACCGCCGCCGCGAGACCGATCACGGCTGCGGCGACGAGGTACTCGGTCCGCAACCGCGTCCGCAGCGGCCGGCCGTTCAGCTCGTCGAGGGCGTGAGCGGCGACACCGACAGCAAAGAAGAAGGCCAGGAGTGTCGCCACGAGACGGGTCGTGTTCACGAACGGGGCCAAACAGGCTCCGACGACGATGTAGGACAGGTGCCAGGCGGTGTAGGGCGGGTGGAGCAGTATCCACCAGTCCCGCCAACCGCCGCTCCCCACGCCGTAGAAGGCAGGTGCCACCGAGCCGGCGCTCGGCGATTGCGCGCCGGCAACCTGCGGGGCATGCGCCCGAGTCGGAGGAGCGCTCGCCTGCTCGTCAGGCACCGGCGCGCCGGCCCCACATGACAAGGCCCCCGCCCAGGCTCATGACTCTCGTACCGACTTCATCGAATCCTGCCTTCTGCCAGGCCTCGACGGTCCAGGCGACGGGGTAGTCCTGGTACAGCCTCGAGATGCTCGGGCCGAGGAAACGACCCACCCTGTACCACTCCGTCCCGCCGGTGACCAAGCCGCCGACCGGGAGCAGCAGTCGCGTGTAGGCCCACCACCAGGCGCGCCAGAAGCGGCTTGGAGGCACCATGAACTCGAGACTCGCCACGAGCGCACCGGGTCGCACGACGCGGGCGAACTCGTTCAGGGTCGCCTGCGGGTCATCCACATACCGGAACAGGTAGGTGAAGGTGAGCCCGTCGAACACCGCATCGGGGAACGGGAGCGCCTCGGCTCGGCCGTTGACGAGTTGCACACGCCTCACCCGGTGGGCCTTCGCAACATTTCGCTGCCCGATCCTCAACATGTGCAACGTGAGGTCGACACCGACGACATGCGCGCTCGTGCGGTCCGCGAGCTGGAGCGCGACTCCTGCGGTACCCGAGGCCACGTCCAGCACGCGACGGGGCGATCCAGGCACTATGTGGTCCACCATGGCCTTTCTCCACCTGGAGTTCTGTCCGAAGGACAGCCATTCGGCCAGACGGTCGTAGCGCGCCGGCAGGTCCTTGAATAGGCGCTGCGCGAACCGGTTGCGATCACCGGAAGTGCCCGGGCTCATCCTTGCTCCATCATCCTCATGGCTCGTAACCGTACGCGAGGAAACGATCTGCGGGGCGACATCGGGCCGGGAACCACGGCGACCGCGGGCGAATCTCTATGCCGGCGGCTCCGAAGTGATCCGGGCAAGACGCAGAACGAACCGGCGAACGAAGTCATCGGGCTCGGGCCAAGGGAATCCCGGCGCTGAAGCCTTGAGGCTGACAGTACCGTGCAGTGCCACCCAGATGGCAGTGCTGTCGGCCATGGCATCGGTGCTCGCCGATCGGCCGGCCACGATGCACTGCGCGAGCGCGTCGACAAGCAGCGAGAAGCTCTCGGCGCCGAACTCGAGCACAGGCGACCCGTTCGGGCCGAACGCGACCGGCTTGCAGTAGTCCCTCCAGGAGGCATCGCCCTCGGGCCGCCGTTCGGAGAAGAGCACCCGATAGCGCGCAGGACGCCCGAGGCCGAAGGCCACATACGCCTCACAGCCTGCAACGAGGCGCTCGACGGGGTCGTCGCCTGCAGAAAGCCGCGCACGGGAGACGGTCTCGGTCAGCTCGTCGAACACCCGTGCGACGACTGCCAACATGATCGTCGCGCGATCGGGAAAGTGGGCGTATATGGACGGCGCAGCGATACCGATCTCGCGGGCAACGGCGCGAAGTGTCACCGCCTCGTCCGTACCTTCCCTCTCGATGATCGACAGCGCCCCGGAGACGATCTCCCCGGTGAGGCGCGCCCCTTGGCCCCGAGCGTTGCGCTTGTGTTTTCGCGCTCCAGCCACCGGTTGTCGATCACTTCTGACCTGGGCCTTCAGGTCTGCGTGAGAGTCGACCACCCTTTTACTTTACAGCCGTTAGCTCAGTTATATATACTTACATACGTAAGCCAACGACCGTAAGTTCAGAACAAGGAGAGGCCGCATGCGCGTCCAGGTCGCACCCGCTCCACCGGACCCTCGCCAGGCCGGTGGCATGCCAATCCCGGGGTGGCCAGACGGCCATCCGCGACGCCGCCAGATACTGCTCGTTCTCTGTTTGAGCTTGCTGGCGGGAGTCATCGACAACACGGTGCTGAACACGGCGCTGCCGACGCTCGCCAGAGTTCTGCACGCAGGCACGAGCTCGTTGCAGTGGGTAGTGGACGCGTACACGCTGTGTTTTGCCGCCTTGCTCATTCCTGCGGGCGCCATCGGCGACCGTTACGGGCGCCGTCTCTCGCTCATCGGCGGGCAATGCCGGCGTGCTGGTCGTCGACCGGGTCGTAATGGGCTTCGGGGCCGCGTTCGTCATGCCCGCGACGCTTTCCATCCTGAACGCAGTCTTCCCTCCGCGCGAGCGTGCGCAGGCGATCGCGGCGTGGTCGGCAGTGGCTGGCGTCGGGGTCATCATCGGCCCAACGCTCGGAGGCTTGCTCCTCGCGCACTTCTGGTGGGGCAGCGTGTTCCTCGTGAACGTCCCGATCATCGCGATCGCACTCGCGGGTGTGCTCCTCGTGGTGCCCGAGACTGCCGAGCCCGGAAAGCGCTCGCTCGACGTGGTCGGCACGCTGTTGATCGGTGGAGCGCTGCTGGCGATCGTCGATGCCATCATCGAAGCCCCGACCCGTGGTTGGACGGGCCTCGGAACGCTCCTCGAAGTCGCCGGCGGCCTGGCGGCCATCACAGCCTTCATCTGGTGGGAGCTCCGCATAGACCACCCGCTCATCGACCTGCGCATCTTCACCTCCAGGGCGTTCTCGGCGGCGTCCGCCTCGGTGACCATGACCTTCTTCGCCCTGTTCGGAAGCCTCTTCGTGTTCACCCAGTACCTCCAACTCGTCCACGGTTACAGCCCGCTCTCGGCCGGCGTCCGGGCGCTCCCCTTTGCGTTCGCGACGGGGGTGATGTCACCGCTTTCACCCGTTCTTGCCAAGCATCTCGGGAACAGGACCGTAATCTCCACAGGGCTCGCCCTCATGGGGCTCGGACTGCTCGATCTTTCGACTGCACGCGTCGACACCGGGTATCCGGCCCTGGCGCTCGCAGTCGCGATCATGGGAGCCGGCATGGGGCTCGTCATGGCTCCTGCGAGCTCGACGATCATGGCGACGGTGCCGACCCACCAGGCAAGCGCGGGCAGTGCCGTGAACGACACGATCCGGGAGGTAGGGGGAGCACTTGGTGTCGCAATAGTGGGTAGCCTCGCCGCCGCCGTCTATCGCAACCGGCTCAGCACCAGACTCGCAGCTCATCACGCACCTTCTTTCGTGGCGCACGTCGCCACCGGTTCGATCGCCGCAGCCGACGCCGTCGCCAAGAGCCTTGGCGGCATGCGCGGCAGTGAGATCGTGCTGGCCGCCCATCAGGCGTTCACAACCGCAATGTCGCTAGGTATGCGTGTTACGGGCGGGATCGCCGTTGTCGGTGCCCTTGCGACGGTTGTTGCCTTCCCCCGGTCGCGCAGGGCTCACGCCGAAGTCATGCCGGTGAATGTCGACCTCGTTGTGACGGGCTCGACCTGAGCACTGATCGTGGGGCGCCGATGAAAGACAGTGGGTCCCACTGTTGCGAGTCGGACTCGGACAGACTGAACCGGTGACCGATCCCAGCCCTGCAACGGCCGAGATGGCCTTCCGATCGGTCTTCGAGACGCAAAGCCTGCTCGAGCAGGGTTCTCTCACCTCGCTGGACATGGTCGAGACCTTGTTGAGGCGAATCGTGGAGGCCGACGGCCAAGGTCCCGGACTGCACGCCATCATTGCCACCTGTCCGGACGGGATCGAGACCGCATTGAGGTTGGACTCCGAGCGCCGCCAAGGCCGAATCCGCGGCCCCCTGCACGGCATTGCAGCATTCGTCAAGGACAACATCGACACCGCAGGCACAGAGGGCACGACCGCAGGCTCGCTGGCGCTCGCCATGTCGCGGCCCGTCACCGACGCCACCGTCGTCAGACGGCTGCGGGAGGCTGGCGTCATCATCATTGCGAAGACGAATCTCTCTGAGTGGGCCAACTTCCGTGACAAGCATTCCTCGAGCGGCTGGAGCGCCACTGGTGGTCAGTGCCTCAACCCCCACGCCCTGGACCGGTCCCCAGGAGGTTCCAGCTCGGGGTCGGGCGCTGGCGTGGCGGGAGGCTTCGCCCCCTTGGCGGTCGGCACGGAGACCGACGGGTCCATCCTCTGCCCCGCGGCTCTCAATGGCGTCGTCGGGATCAAGCCGACGGTCGGCCTCACGAGTCGGGCCGGCGTCGTGCCGATCTCGTCGAGCCAGGACACGGTAGGACCGATAGCGAGAAGCGTCGCCGAGGCCGCGGCCCTTCTCGGCGTGCTCGCTGGCTGCGGGTCAGGTTCAGACCCGCTCGATCCCTTCACGATGTCCCGCCCCGCCAGCCTGCCCAAGGATTACACGGCCTTCTGCGACGACAGCGGTCTCTCCGGCATACGCATTGGTATCCCACGCCAGCACTACTTCGGTTACAGCGCGGAAGCCGACGCTCTCGTGGAGACAGCTTTGCTGCTCGCCCGGGAAGCCGGTGCGGTGATAATCGATCCCGCTGACGTGGCCACGGCCGCAGCCATCGCAGACAGCAACGACGAGATGACAGTGATGCTGCACGAGTTCAGGGCCGGCCTCGAGGCCTACCTTGCGACAAGGCCGAGCGCGGTGGGCCAGCCACGAACTGTCGCGGAAGTCGTGGCTTTCAACCAAGAGCACGCGGATGACGAGCTCGCCTTGTTCGGACAGGACATCCTCATCGCCGCGTGTGGCGTTGGTGGTCTCGAGACTCCCGCCTACCTCGAGGCCTGGGCACGCAACAGGCAAAGGGCGCGCCAGGAAGGGATCGACGCTGCCCTGCAGAGCGCGAGAGCCGACATTCTCGCCTTCCCGACAATGGGGCCGGCCTGGCGCATCGACCACGTGAATGGCGACTCTCATACCCGCGCGGGTTACCAGGCCGCTGCGGTGGCGGGCTACCCGGCGATCAGTCTGCCGGTCGGCAAGAGCGAGGGGCTTCCTGTCGGGCTCTGCCTCGTGGGCACGGCTTGGGACGAGCCAGTTCTCATCAGAGCCGCCTTCGCCCTCGAACAAAGGCTCTCATTAGGAATCGACATGCAGCCGGCATGGCTTTCGCAGGTCGAGTAGCCCGCGTGGGGTCAGCTGCCCAGTGAGAATCCGCTTTCCGAGGTTTCCCGCAGCCTTTTGACGAGATGGTCCAAGAACGCAACCTGCCCCTTGGACAGTTTGCGGCTGGCAGTAGCCACCGGTATCCAGGCCGCTCGGTCAACCTCGGGCCAGGAGGCCATCTTGCCCGAGCGCGGCGGCCACTCCATCTCGAACTCGTTGCTCACGATGTCTGCGGCGTCGAGATCTCCCGCGACCGCCCACACACGAATCACTTTGCCGCTGGGCTGGCGGACCTCGCCGAGGTCGATCCTCGGTCCGCCCGGAGGTTCTTTGCCCAATTCCTCAGAGAATTCCCGGTCTGCAGCCTCCGCGGGATCCTCGCCGGGCTCGTATTCCCCCTTGGCGATGGACCACGCACCGTCGTCCTTGTTGGCCCAGAAGGGGCCGCCGGGATGCACGACGAGAACCTCGAGAACCATTCCTTCACTGAAGCGATAGGGCAGCAAGCCTGCACTTCGCGCTGGCATTCGTGGCCTCCCGACTCGCGTCGCCACCGCCCAGCAGCGGTGACACCTGCGACGCGCGCTCAATGGATCGTAGAGTACGGACCAGCCCGGCTAGCTGTGGCTAGCCCCCGTAGCTCAGGGGACAGAGCAGCGGTTTCCTAAACCGCGTGTCGCAGGTTCGAGTCCTGCCGGGGGCGCCGGCCGATCCGACTGCCAGCGTCTTCTCTCGGTGCAGCCTTCGCGGCGCGAACTACCAGACCATGGAGTGGTGGTCGTGCGATCCACGGCAGCGATCACGCATGAGGGCGAGTGGTACGTCGCGCGCGACCTCGAGGTCGAGGTGACCAGCCAAGGGCACAGCATCGACGAGGCACAGGCAGGCGCTCCGCGAGGACATCGAGCCGCCGATCATCGCCACCTTCCAGCTTTCTGCGTGAGCCCCACACTCCCCGTCGTCAGCGTCGCCGCTCTTGCCAAAGTCGGCTATGAGCAGGTCAGCCAGCAAGGCAGCCACGTGAAGCTTCGCCGGGGTGAACGCACGGTCATCGTCCCCGCTGCATCGTGAGCTCGCTCCCGGCACGCTACGTTCGATCTTCGGCAGGCCTCTCTCACGCCTGCGTAGTTCATCGAGGCGAATGAGGCAAGCCCTGGGCCACCTTCGCGAAACGGCCGCGCCACCCGTGGGCTGCGCGGCCGCTCGAACTCCAAAGGGTGTTGCCAGCGACGACCACCGTCGCCTTGCGAGGGGAAGCACCGGGGTCGCGCTTCGGCCACGGTACTGAGACGATCTCCGTACTCGCAAATTACACTCCGACGCGAAACGGCCCGACGCCGGTGCGGCTGAGTGCTATCCGGCGCTACCTCGCGACTCATCCCGCACGTCGGGCCACGTCCGGATCCCATTCGACCGGCTCAGGCGCTCGTCCGAAAACGGGACTTTCGGCCCTACGGGCGCGACCTAGCGTTGGACCCGCGAGACAGGGAGGAACCGTGCCACGGAAGCGAAGCCTCACATCGCAGCTCTACCGGGCCGCAAGGCTCAGCAACAACGCCCGCGCCGCCAGTCGTGGCCCGGGCCCCTACGCCAGGCGCGTCGTGAGGCGGAAGACCTACTCGAAGTCGTTGAGCGCCACGGGTCGGTTCCTCCGGATGTTCGGGTTCAAGTAGGCGTCGAGATGCCGGAAGAGAAGGCCAGAGCGAACCGACTGCGGCGGACGGCGGCCATGCAAGGCTTCCATTTGCAAAAGTCCCGGCGCCACGATTCGCGGGCACCTGATGACGGTCGCTGGTGCCTCTGCAGCCCGAAACGGGACGCGTTCTTCCTCAAAGACGTGAATCTCGACGAGGTCGAAGCGTGGCTGAACCTACCGTGGGTCGAGAAGCTGAAGTAGCGGCACCCTTGCCTCTCGCCGAGGAATTGCGAACCGTAGGGGCGATTTGCGACCAGGATTCTTGCGCTGCGCGAACAAGCGCAGCGTTGTCTGAAGCTTGCGGGAGCCCATGGGACGTTGGCGCCACAAACACGTAGGACGGTTCCTTGTATTGCGTTACCTGCAGGCTCACGGCCTCCCACAGTGGCCCGATGATGTCCTTGTACGGGATGGGCTTTCGCCGCGTCTCGATTGCATGGCTGGCATCCTTGTGAGGTTCAGACACGGTGGAACCTACGGCATTCTTTGTCTTGTGCGCGAGCCTGACGGAAAGGGCCTGCCTGGCGGCGACTGCGAGCGGAATCCGGACTGGGATCTAGAACCTGTCTCCTGGGCTGCCATCTCATGCAAGTGTCCAGCTCAAGTGGGTTGACTAGGGAGTCGATAAGGAGAAGATGCAGTCTTGCTCTTCCCGGGAGCCTCGCTGCTCGGGCAGCGACACACCGATCATTGGCGTCCTCTCGCCGCAGCTGGCAGCGTCGTTCTTCGGGGGCGTGCTCGTGGGCATCAGCAAGACGGCCGCGCAAAATGGCGCTGCGGTCATCGGAATCCAGACCTTCGATCCAGGTGATGCCGATGTCGACCGAGCCGTGTCGCGCTATCGGCGAACGGCAGGTTGGAACCACTTTGCCGGCGTGATATCGCTCGTGGACGCCGTCGACTCCAGCTACCTGTTCGAGCTGCAGGCAGCAGGGATCCCCGTCATCCTGGTGAGCAACGAGGTCGAGGGTCTGAGTTGCCCGGTCGTTTCCTCGGACAACCGCACAGGTGTCGTCTCAGGCGTCGATCATCTCATCGAGCACGGGCACCGTCGCATCGCCTTTGTCGGCAATCTCAGACAGAGCGACATACGCGAACGCTACGAGGCGTACTGCCAAACCCTCGCAAGACACAGCCTGCATTTCGACGAGCGTCTGCTGTTCGAGGCAACCGACAACGTGGAGCGCGGCGGTGCCGAGGCCGCCGAGGCCATGCTCGACGCGGGGCTCCCCTCGACCGCGGTTCTCGCCGCGACCGACTACAACGCGATCGGAGTCATGGCGGTCCTTAAG
>JBEKGS010000036.1:0-28622 GCA_050012675.1 Acidimicrobiales bacterium | reverse complement strand
CACGCCCAAGCGGCGCTCGCGTCCCCAATCCTGAGGGCCGGGGATCCACCCCCGATTGTGGGCTCTGCTCGCTTAACCTGTGGGTGCCCCTGGCGTTACGCGACGGCCGCCCAGGTCGGGCCGATACGTGAACACCTCACACGCACGACACGCAAATTCGTGATGTCGCGGGACATCCCGGGGCGATGTCGTGAGTCAACTTGGACACGAGCTGTCAGCCGAGCGGCTGGTAGTTCCGCTCGGGATCGATCGGGACTGATCGACCAGCCCACCACCGACTGAGATCTGGGTCGTCTCGAGTGGTCGCCACGTCGAAAGGCACGCTCACCCGCTCGTCTTCAGCCACTCCTCCCGGATACGCGCTCTCGTCTTCGGTGTCTATCACCGGCACGGATGGCGAAGCGGTGGGACAATTTGGAAATGGAGTGGGAGTTGCTCGCGGAGCTCTCCGACGACGATCGCCGGCGCTTCCTGGCCATCACCCGGAGGCGCCGCTTCGCCAAGAACGAAGTCGTGTTCCATGCCGGTGATCCGGGAGACTCACTCCACCTCGTCGCGAAGGGCCGGTTCGCCGTCCGGTCCGGTACTCCGTCGGGTGATGTGACGATGCTGTCGGTGCTGGGTGCGGGGCGCTTCTTCGGTGAACTGGCTCTCGTCGGCGAGCCAGGCCGTCGCGCTGCAACGGTGACGGCGCTCGAGCTGGCTGAGACGCTGTCGGTCGGGCGCTCGGAGTTCGAACGGCTTCGCACGGCTTACAGCTGCGTTGACCGGGTGCTGGTCGTCGCGCTCGCTAGCGAGGTGAGGCGCCTGTCCGCCCTCGTAATGGAGATGCTCTACGTGCCTGCCGAGACCCGCGTGCTACGCCAGTTGCTGGCCGTGGCAGAGCTTTGGGGTGGAGCGAGCCCGGGACTGATCGTGCCCTTCACCCAAGAGGACCTGGCCGGCCTGGCGGGAACGACCCGTCCAACGGCCAACCGGACGCTGCGACAGGCTGAGCTCGCCGGACTTGTGAGCCTGCGGCGTGGTCACATCGAGCTGGTCGACCCCGCGGGACTTAGCGTTCGAGCTCGAGTGTCCTGAGAGAAGAAGTGTGCCGACGGCTTCACCGGCAATGTGCGCACCGGCACAGACGCCGGGCCACCGACCGCACATCCTGGGCTTGTGCTCGCTATATGCGGGCCAAACCAAGGAGAAACACAGATGGGCACAAAGATCAGGGCGCGGCTTGCAAGCCGCAAAGCGCGACCTTTGGACAGGGTCGTGCGCATCTGGGTCAAAGCGGCACTTGCGTCGGTCATTTGCTCAACGGCCGTTCTGACGACGGCGGGTGCGCCGTCGTCATCAGGTTCAGTGTTGCCCGCTAGGGTCACCAGCTCCCGGCTGGCAAACCTACAGCAACTGAAGGAAAGCTCGGGCCTCCTCCTCGGCGAGGAGGCACCTGTTCGCACCGGTGCAGGTGCGGTCCCCGCCAGGACCTCCCCCTCCTCCG
This sequence comes from Acidimicrobiales bacterium, assembly GCA_050012675.1. Classification (GTDB taxonomy): domain Bacteria; phylum Actinomycetota; class Acidimicrobiia; order Acidimicrobiales; family Bog-793; genus Fen-455. Next base: position 27,133 of record JBEKGS010000036.1, on the reverse strand, counting down.
CAACCGGGGGGTCGGGCCGGATCTACGTTGCCCCCGCAACGGGTTACGGCCCCAGCCAAGCAGTGACCCAGATGGCACACCTGCTGCGGAAGATGGGAGTGGGCGTCGGGGTCCTCCTCGGCGAGGAGGCCCTTCTCCGCAGCTCTTAGGTCAAGGCGCCCGGGCACAACGAGCGCCCCGTGACGTTTGAGCAAGGCCTTCGCGTCTTCCTGAACATCACTGATTCACCGAGCATGGCCACGAATCGGCAGAGCTCGCGAAAGCACCCCTCGTGCTCAGCAGGCGTAGTCGGGGTCGAACGGGTAGTCGTTCGGCCCCGGCGTCTCTTGCAACAGCCACGTAGTCCCGCCCGCGAAGGCGTACTGCACCCCGCAGTACGGTGCTAGCGCCGCCGGCGCGTAGTAGTGGTAGCTCGACGGGTACGGCGGTGAGGTCCAGTAGGCGCCTGCTACCCAGATCGGGACCTGCGGCCCGGTCGGCACATAGCCTCCGGTGATGCCCCTGTACTGGCGCGAGGTGGAGTAGATCCCAGCCGTCAGCTTCTGAGCGTGCAGGAAGTCGATCGCGCCCTGGATGGTCGCGCGATTGAGCGACTGGTCGCACGACCAGTACTGGCCGCAGGCGTCGTTCTCGACGTCGAGCCACCAGACCTGCGACGTGGCGCCCTCCGAGCTCGCGTATTGCACCGCGTCCTCAGCCGCGTTGTAGCCGTAGTTGTAGGCGAGGCAACCCGCCTGGCTCGCGGTGGCGAGGCCCGAGCAGGTCCCCGCGGGACCCTGCTCGTCGATCGTGTCGTAGGACGCCGGCGAGTTGAGGAACATGTAGAGCTCATAGGGCGCGCCGCCTGTGCCTTCCGCCTTTGCCGCCCACCTGGCCTCGGCCCCGAGGCAGGGGTTGTACTTTCCCACGGCCCAGCCGTCGACGCCGACGACTGCGACGGTGTAGTCGATCGTCCCGGAAGGATAAGACGGCGGTCCCGGGAGGGGCCCGGTCTGGGGAGACCCTGCCGGAGAGCACTGGGGCCAGTTGACGTCGTAGCCGAAGCTGCCGTGCGGGTACCTGAGCGAAGGCGGGGGCGCCACCGGCATGGCGGCGATGGAGGTGACGGGCGAGCTCGCCGCCCGGCCCTTCGGCGAACCGTGGGCGGTGGCGCTGCCGAAGTGCAACACCGTGCCGTTCCGCTCGACCATCCAGTCTCCCGTGCCGTCGGGAGTGACGGCGAGGCCCACGACGGGTGACACGGCTCTGCGCGGATAGAAGGTCGCCAGGTGCGAGGCGTCGCCGAAGCGAACAACGTTGCCGTTCGCCTCGGCGAGCCAGTACCCGCCCCCGTCGGGTGTGGCCGCCATGGCCACGATCAGCTGAGCGAGGTCGCCGGCTCTCGCGGAGCCGTAGAACCTGGCGTCACCGAAGGCGAAAACCCTCCCGGTGCTGCAAGCGAGCCAATACCCCTTGCCATCGGTGGAGCTCGTCATGGCTACAACCTGGCCCGCGACACGTTGTCTGACCGAGCCGTAGTTCCTCGCGTCGCCAAAGGCCATCACCCCACCGGTCGCGGTCACGAGCCAGTAGCCGCCCCCGTCGGGCGTCGTGGCGGCGGAAACGACCGGGTCGCGTCTCGCGCGGCCCCCGGCACCGCCTTTGTACTGAGCGTCCCCGAACGCGTACACGCTGCCGTCGGCGCCGATCAGCCAGTAGCCCTTGCGATCTGGAGTGGGCACGAGGTCGATGATCGGCGCGACCGGATGGCGAGCGAAGGCGGAGCCGTAGTAGGCGGCCCTCCCGAGCGCTACGACCCGACCGTTCGCCTCGGCCAGGTCGTAGGCGAGAACCTGGGGAGCCGGCATCAGTACCGCGGCGATGGAGACGACAAATGAGGTGGTCGGGACGCCAACGAGCGAGCCGCGGTCGGTCGCCGTGCCGAGGCTCAATACGGTGCCGTTCCGCTCGGCCATCCAGGCTCCCGCCCCGTCGGGGGTGACGGTGAAGCCCACGACGCGCGACATGGCTCTTCCTCGCAGCTCGAGGTGCTGGGCGTCGCCGAAGTTGAAGACCCTCCCGTCGGCGTCGGCTAGCCAGTAGCCACCGCCGTCAGGAGTCGACGCGATGGCAACAATGGGAAGGCCGGGGGCGACGGTCCTGGCCTTGCCGTAGAGGACGGCGTCGCCGAAGCTGAAGACGCCTCCGGTGCTGGAGGCGATCCAGTATCCCCTGCCGTCTGCGGTGGCAGCTATGCCCACGACGTGGGCCGGCATCGGCGCGGTGATCGAGCCGTAGTTCCTGGCGTCACCGAAGGCCATCACCTGGCCCAGAGAGGTGACAAGCCAGTACCCGCGACCATTGGGCGTGGCCGCGGCCGCCACGACCGGATCCGGCCGCATCTTGCCCCCCGCACCGCCCTCATCGTCTGCGTCACCGAACGGGTACACGCTGCCGTCGGCACCGACCAACCAGTAGCCCTTGCGGTCAGGAGTGGGCACGAGGGCAACGATGGGTGCCACCAGATGCCTGCCGAGAGCGGAGCCATAGTAGGCGGCTCCCCCGATGGCCACTACCTCGCCGTTCGCCTCGGCGAGTCCGTAGGCGAGTGTGCTGGGAGGCGGCACCCACATCGCCGCAATGGAGGTGACATGTGAGTCGGTGACCAAGCCGTTGATCGAACCGTGGGCCGCGGCAGTGCCGAAGTTGAGGACGGTGCCGTTCCGCTCGGCCATCCAGGCGCCTGTGCCGCCGGGCGTGACGGCGATCCCCACGACGGGCGACCTCGTTCTCACCGGCGGAAATGTCGGCATTTGCGCAGCGTCGCCGAAGCTGAAGACCTTCCCGTCCGCATCGACGAGCCAATACCCCCCGCTGTCGGGCGTAGCCGCGGCGGCGGCGATCGGCAGACCCGGCGTGCCCGCTTGCGCCGAGCCGTAGGACCTGGCGTCGCCGAAGCTGAAGACCCCTCCGGTGCTGGCGACCAGCCAGTAGCCCTTGCCGTCGCCGGTGGCCACGATCGCGACTACGCGGGACCTGAGAGGTCTCGAGATCGAGCCGTAGTTCTCAGCGTCACCGAAGGTCGTGACCTCGCCCACCGAGGTGACGAGCCAGTACCCGCGACCATCGGGCGTGGCCGCTGCCGCAACGACCGGGTCCTCCAGATCCCGACCCCCGGCACCACCCTCATTGGCGGCATCCCCGAACGGGTAGACGCTGCCGTCGGCGCCGACCAGCCAGTAGCCCTTGCGGTCCGGGGTCGCGACGATGGCGATGATGGGGGCTGCCAGGTGCCTGCCGAAGGCCGAGCCGTAGTAGGCGGCCTTGCCGACTGCCACGACCTTGCCGTTCGCCTCGGCGAGGTCGTAAGCGAGGTCGTGGGTCACAGAGCCTTTCGTCGAGCCCGCCTTGGGGCTCGCGAGCGTCGTGAGTCGGGCAGCGTCGTCCGGCCGCCCCGTTGCGACGATGCTGAGCCTGGAGGTGGCACCCGCGGCGCTCGCCCCGGAGAAGGGACTCGTGCCGAGGCCGAAGCCGAGCAGGACCGCCAGCGCCACGGTGGGGAGCACCGCGGTCCGCGCCGCCAGGCGCCCGCCGGTCACGATGGACGAGGCTGCCGAGGCACTTCATGATCCAGGGCATCGTCGCCGCCGACGACCGTCGGGCACGAGAGCAGCGAAATGGTGCCTCCGCCCTCGCCCGCGCCTCCCGCCGGCGCTCCAACACCTTGTGAAAGCACTGCGTCGGCGGTCCAGGTCAAGATCTCACCAAAGCTATATCGCACTCGCCGCTTCGCGGCCGCGGGACAAGACCTTCGAGTCACGCGTACGCTCGGCGCCCGTCGTGCGCGAACGCGGTTCGGCCTTGCACCGCGGGATCTCCGGGACGGCCTCGTACGGCTCCGGAAGGTGGCCCCGGCCGACCCTCGATGAGGTCTCGGGCGCCGGCCGCCCCTGCGACATCGGGACACCGGCTACCGCTCTGGTCCCGTCGAGATGGGCTCTCCCGACTCGGTTCAGCCGTGCGTGCGAGCGACCATGCGGTGCCGGCCGTCGATGACCTCGACCTCCATGGCGAAGTCGAACCGATCCACGGCTGTGGCGTAGGCGACGTCATCGGAATGGGCGTGTGTCTCGTCCATGGCAAGGATGCGCCCGGCCGAGGGCGAGCTCGCGACCGCTTGCACAGTCGCTTGCTCGTCGAGCGGTAGGCCACACCGAGCACGCTCGATCAGCTCTGCCGCGAGCAGGTCCTCCTCGCCGTCGTGCAGCGCGTCGGGGAAACGCCCGGTGATGACATAGGTCGGAGCCCCGAGCCCGGCGAAGTCGATCGCGGCCGCCGTGGCGGACGCGCAGACCAGGCTGGCGGCAAAAAGCCGTTCTGCGTTTCCCGCCGCGATCACTCCCTGCGTGCCGGCGGACGTGCGCTGCACCAGTGAACGCCCTTCCAGGTCGGCGCGAGAGACCTCGACCGGTGAATTGGAGAAGTCGAATCCAAGCGGCCGCTGACCGTGTTCCTCTCCCATCGTGAGGGCACCGGGGATCCGCCCGGCGAGGTCGATCGCCTCTCTGACAGTGGCGACGAGGAAGATCGACGACGCTCCGGCAGCGAAGGCATACGCCGCCGTTGTGAACGCCCGCAGCACGTCCACGGCGACCACGACCCCGCGGACTCCCTCCAGTTCCCAGCGCGTCAGGAAACGGGCGTGTCCGGACATGCGGCGAACCTAGACCATTGACGGCCACCCGCACCGCTCGACGGCCGGCTCCCGACGAGACCGGCCCTGAGTGCCGGCCCGTCGACGCGCCAGCCGGTGTGACCCGGCGGCGTATCGTGTGCGCCCATGGAGGGGTCAGCCTGGGAGCGCTACCTCCGGTTCGTGCAAGACCGCGCGGCAGCCCGGATAACAACGGTGGCCGACGCCCGGCGCCTGGCGAGACGGCGGTTGCCGCGCGCCGTGTTCGACTACATCGAGGGTGGCGCGGGCGCCGAGATCACGGTCGGGGCGAACCTTGCCGCCATTGAAGCCATCCAGTTCCGCCCTCGGCTCAGCGAGACGACGGGGGTGCCACCGCGACTTGGCACCACCGTCCTCGGCTTTCCCGTCGCCGTGCCCGTGTTGATGAGCCCTGTTGGTTACACGCGCACGATGGACCCCCTTGGGGACGTCGCCGGGGCCCGGGCTGCCGGGCGGGCCGGGACGATCTTCACGCTCAGCTCGATGTCGGGCCACACCATGAACGAGGTCATGGCTGCGGCGGCCGGTCCGGCCTGGTTCCAGCTCTACTTCCTCGGTGGCCGCCCGGGAGCAGAGAGGCTGGTCGCAAGGGCCGCGCAGGCGGGTTTCAGCGGGCTCGTGGTGACGCTCGACACCCAGATCACCGGCACGCGTGAGCGGGAGCTGCGCCACGGCCTCAAGCTGCCGATACGAGTCGACCTTCCCACAATTAGGAAGATGGCCGCGCAGGTCGCCCTGCACCCGGGATGGCTGGCAGGCATCGCCCATGACCGCTTCCAGCTCGGCGTCGTCAACACCGAGACCCTCGGTACTGGCGACCGGCCGATGTCGGTCGAAGAGGCCCTCCGTCGCTGGACCGAGTCGCCGCCGGGCTGGGTTGACTTCAGCTGGCTGCGCGAGCAGTGGCGGGGCCCGATCCTCGCCAAGGGCATCGTCACCGCTCACGACGCCAGGCGTGCTGTCGACAACGGCGCGGACGCCATCATCGTCTCGAACCACGGTGGCCGACAGCTCGACTCGCTCCCCGGCGCCCTGCGGTCCCTCGTCGAGGTCCTCGACGCCGTCGGCTCACAGGTCGAGGTATTGGTGGACGGCGGTTTCCGGCGTGGCGCCGATGTCGCCAAGGCGCTCGCTCTAGGGGCCCGGGCGGTCATGGTCGGCCGTCCCTGGGCCTACGGGCTCGCCGCCGCGGGCCAACCCGGCGTCGAGCGCGTCCTCGAGCTCTTGAGGGCGGATCTGGATCGCACACTCAGGCTCTTGGGCTGCGCTTGTGTCACCGAGCTCGACCGTGGTTACGTGCGCGTTCCGGAGCACTGGTAGCGCCGGCTCGGAAAACCCGGTTAGGGCGAAGCGAGAAACGGGGTATCATCGCGTTGCACCAGTCCCCGCCACGCAGGCTGAGTGCTGTGCTGGTATCCGTCATTGGACTCCCGCTCTAATGTGCGTGGAGCAAGAGGAGTTCCAAAGATGGCTGTAGGTACAGTGAAGTGGTTCAACGCCACCAAAGGCTTCGGGTTTATTGCACCTGATGGCGGTGGCGAGGACCTCTTCGTTCACCAGTCGGAGATTCAAGCGCAGGGCTACCGCGAGCTGCTCGAGGGCCAAAGGGTCGAGTTTGAGGTCACCCAGGGCAAGAAGGGCATGCAAGCAAGCAGCGTCCGCGCAATCTGAAGTCTCACGTCCGCAGCTCGTCGCTGCGGACGTGAACCGCAGGCAAAGGAGCTCGACGTGGCCAACAAGTCGCCACAGAAGGACTCGGGCAAGAAGCCCGGGAAATCGCTGAAGGAAAAGCGCGCGGCCAAGAAGGCGAAGCAGGCCCCGGTCAAGATCGGAACCACCAAGCCCTCCTGAGTTCGTGACATCACCACAATCACGGGCGCCTCAGGTCTCTTGAAGGTCGCGGCCTGTCGCGTCCGTGATACGCCGATCTGCCAGGATGTGGCATGAGCGACGTGTACGGGGACAGCCCGGTGGTCGAAAAGCCTGATCCTTTCCTCGCGTCCGATGCCGCCGATGCGGTGTCGCTCGACAGCGAGATCGACTACGACGACGAGCAGGAGAACGACCAGCTGCCCCTCGACGTCGTCGAGGCGATCGAAGCAGGCGTCCTTCTCGACGATCCCGAAACTGTCGAGGACGACGAGAACGGCTGACAGCCGTGCGGTGGCGCGGGTGCCTCACGCCCCCCGGAGCGAACATGTGCGCTCGTGCCCGAGAGGTAGGCCGTCGCGTCCGAACTGAACTCCGCGCTCGCCAGCACCTTCCCGGCGGTCAGAACCGAAGCCGACCGGACGCGTCCGGTGCCCGACGCCAGCGTCACGCCCCAGGCCCCGTAGCCGTTGTCGAGCCAGAAGGTGCCGAGAAGTACCGACTTGCCGTCGGCCAGGCCCACCTCGCAGCTGGCCTCGCCCGACCAGGAGCCGTCGGCGAGGCTCATGAAGAGCCACGTAGTGCGGCCTGAGTACACCGTCACGTCGCCGACCAAGCGCCCCGCCGCCTTGAGTGAGGCAGTCTCGGCCCGTCCGCCGGGTGCCGTGCCGAACGACGACCCGCCGACCGCGGGCTGCGCCCCGCCGCGCACGACCCACCCGGCGCCGACGCCTACACCGAGGGCAACCAACAGTGCCAGGCCGGCGAGCGCCAAGGACGGGCGCAGCACAAGCCATTGCCGGCGGCCGCCGCGACGCGGCGGCAGCCCGGCCTGGAAGCGATCCATGAGCCGCACCTCGAAACCGAGCGGCGGCTCGACGCCCGGCACCACCTCGAGCAATGAGTCGGCCGCCAGCGAGAGCTGCTCCACCTCGGCGTGGCAGCGCGGGCAAGTCTCGATGTGGGCCAGCGCCTGCGCACGTCGTCTTCCTGTCGAGATCCCGAGAGCGAGCTCCGCGATCTCCTCGGCGTAGCGGGCGCATTCGGGCCCGCAAGCAACGTTGTCGTCGCTCATCGACGGCTCCCTTCACCAGTCATCGTGTCGCGGAGCTTCGTGAGCCCCGCGCGGATCCGTGTCTTTGCCGTCCCGAGCGGGATCTGTTCGCTCGCGCTGATCTCGGCGGCCGTCATCCCGTAGAAGTACGCGAGCACGAGCGCCCGCCGCTGCTCGGCGCCCATGCCGGCGAGCGCCCGGTACAGCCCGCGGGCGGCATCCGAGCTCACAGCGGTGTCGTCTGGTGACGCCTCGCTGCTCGCCAGGCCCAGATTGACGAGATCGTCGGGGTCGGTCGGCACGGCACGTCGCATGCGAAGGGCGTCGATGGTGAGGTTGCGGGCGATGGTCAGCACCCAGGTGGACACGGCGCCGCGGCGCGAGTCGTAGACGGGCGCGTGGCGCCACGCCCGCAGCAGGGCCTCCTGGGCGATATCCTCGGCGAGGGCCGCATCGCCGACCATGCCCAGCGCCAGCCCGAACACCCTTCCCTGATACCTCCTCACGAACGCCAGCCCAGCCTGCTCGTCTCCTTGGGCCATGCCGGCGAGCAGGGACTCGTCGGAGAGCCCTTGGTCCCGCGTCCGTCTCATCGAAGGAGATACGGCCCGGGGAGCCTCGGAGATTGCGGAGCCGCCAGGCACAACGGGCCGCGTGGTCGCCTCCGGGTCGGCGCCAGAACGATCGCACCGGTCGCGTGCAGGCGAGCGTCCCCCATGGCAGCGACAACACCGGTGGCACGCCTGGTCATCCACGACACCAGGAGGTGCCGGTGCTCTGCCATGATCCTCCGCGGAGCGCGGACGCCCCGGGCAAACTAGATTCCCGCAGGTGAGCGGCACCTACCGACCAGACCGGCGGCCGACCTCCCGGCGTCTGGACGCGGCCGTCTACAGGCGCAGGCGCGTCGGGGTCTCGTTCGTGGCCCTTCTCATCGTGGCCTTGTTGGTCTGGGTAATCACGCTCATCGCAGGAAGCGGGCCTCCCAGCCCGCGCACGCTCCCCACCACGACGAGCACAACCCTTTCTCGCCTGCGCCCGACGGGGATCGGCACAAGGACCGTCACCTGGACAGACACGAACCCCGATGCCGGTCTCGTCGTGAACCCGGCGCCGGGGGGCAGCGCCGGGCCCCGCACGCTCGTCACCGAGATCCTCTACCCCTCGATCGGCCATTCGGGGAACTCGCCGACCACCGGTGCCGAACCCGACTACCGAGGCGGCCCGTTCCCCGTCATCGTCTTCGCCCACGGTTTCGACACGGTGCCTGCCGACTACGCCGCTCTCCTCGATGCGTGGGTGAAGGCCGGCTTTGTCGTGGTGGCGCCCCTGTTCCCCGACGAGAACGCCAACAAGCTCAACTCCTTGGGGCCGCGCACGATCGCGCAGAGCGAGCTCGCCGAGTCCGACGTGGTGAACGAGCCCTACGACATCGCCTATGTCGCAGGAGAGGTCGAGTCGGGGGCCGGCGGTTCCGCCTCGAGCGGGGCCGCCTGGTTGAAGGGCCTCGCCGAGCAGGGCAAGCTCGCCCTCGCCGGTCACTCCGACGGCGCCCAGGCGGTCGCGGCGCTCGTCTACTCGGAGAAATACGCCTCGACCTACCAGGAGATGGCGGCACGCCCCTTCGGCGTCCTAGTCCTGTCGGGATCCGAGCTCGCCGGCGTCTACGCGCCGCCGGCCGACCCGCCGCCGGTGCTGTTCGTCCAAAGCGGCGTCGACAGCTGCAACCTGCCCCAGGACGCCGAGACGCTGTTCCACGACGCCGGTGGCGGCTTCTTTTTGAAGCTCGTGGGAGCGCACCATTTCTCGCCGTACGTGGGCATCGGGCCCGCCGCCCCGGTCGTGGAGAAGCTCACGGCGGCCTTCCTCCACGAGGCGCTCACCGGCGCGCCCAGCCTGTCCGGCCTGTCGGCCTACGGCAACTCGCCGGGAGTCGCAGTGCTCTACGGGCCGTCGCAGCACCTGTCTTTGACCGCACTGCCCGAGCCAAGCGAGGCGGAACGTTCAGCGGCGTGCACGCTTCCGAGCTGAGCTTCGCGAACCTTCCCGTCCGCCGTCGCAACGGGATAGGGGCGGCGGCCCGAGAGCCTTGGCGTCCCCGGCGCGCCGCTAACCGGTCACCGCTCCTCGAACGGAAGCCTGTTCACCCTGCGAGCCCTCGAGCGCGGCTGCGACAACGACACCGTCGCGCAGCGTGATCGTCCGGGCGTGCTGGGCCGGGATACGAGGTCCGGGAAGCACGACACCGGTCAGATTGAGCGGGTCGGTCGCCGACAGCTGAACGGCGACGCCGTCGCGTGGCGACTTCACGACAGCGCGCAGCTGCTCGACGGCCTCGGGCAGCGCGAACTGCTCGCCGCCGAAGCCGGCCACGTGACGGCCCCCGAGCACCAGGCCGCGTGCCTCGAGGCGGCGCAGGGCCCAGAGAACCTCCCGCCACGCAACGGCGAGCGACTCGCGCACGAACAGGTCGCGGAACACCACGCCCCAGCGCTGGAGAAATTGGCCGGCGACGGCCTCGGCCAACTCGTCGGGATCGAGGTCGGGATCGAGAACACCGTCGCCGAGCAACGACCACCTGCCGCCCGAAACGGCGGGCCTGATGCGCGGACGGCCACGGCCCGGACGCGGCAGCCCGGGGCGGGGCCGGCCCGAAGCGGGCGGCACCTGCCCGGCCCTTAAGTGCAACGGGCTCGTTCGCGATCTCGCACCGCGTCCCGACAGCAGTGCCCGGACCGCCTGGAAGCCGTCCGCAGTGAGCAGCCCGCGGGCCATCCCGTCCCAGAGCGCCTCGACAACCTCGCCCGAAAGGCGCGCCGTCAGCTGGCAAAGGTCGGTGACGAAGAGGGCCCCGTGGCTCTTGAGCGCCTCGACCACCTCCAAGGCGGCACCGACCGTCGGCAGATCAGGCGTGGCCTCGCCGCGGGTGCCAGCGAGGAGCCACATGAGGTCTTCCCGCCTGTACAGGCTGACGGGGGTCGAGGGTGAGGGCGTCGCTCCACCTCGCCGGGGCGTGCCGCCCGGGCGGTCGCTGGCCCTGAGACCGAGCCTGGCGAACCCCACCTCGCCGCGGGCGCACCATTCGTCGAGGAGGCCGGCGTGGTAGCCGGCCACCCGGGCCGGCAGGATCGCCGACTCCCAGGCGTCCACGGCCGCCTCATAGCCCTGCAACTGCTCGATCACCTCTAGGACGCCTCCCGAGCCGATGAGGCGGTGCCCAGGTCCGACGTGCTGCCAGGAGAGCAGGAAGCGCATGAATTGCTGGGCGCTTACCGCCTCGACCGAGCGCCGGGACCTGTCCCGCGTGGCGGCGTGGATGCGTGCCAAGAGGTGCCTGGCGCAGAACCGCTCGGTGGGGACGGCCACCTGCGACGGGTCGTCTTCGGCCAGCCGACAGCCGAGCACCGAGCCTTCCGCCTCCAGGCGGGCAACCGCCGAGCGCAGCTCCGCGACGGTCCCGGTGCCGATCGAAGCCGACAGCTCCTCGAGGGTGACCGGCCCGAGGATGCCGAGATGCCCGCGGGCCGCGACCACGAGCGCCTCGTCCCTCTGGCACGCAGGTGCCTCGTCTGGCCTCGCCCCGAGCCTGTGGTCGGGGTCGAACCCCGCCCCGGGGACGAGCGCCGTGGCAAGGTCCCGGCACTCGGTGGCCACCCAGCGGACTGCGGCACCGGGAAGCTCGACAGTCATGGCCCTGCCCGAGCGCGCAAGGCCGGCCATCCATTCGCCGCAGTCGGGCCGCGGCGGACAGAGCACCAAGGAGCAGAGGAGGTCGTGCAGCTCTTCGGCGCTACGCAGATCGGGCCTTGCCTGCTCTGTGACCTGGGCTACGACGCCCGGGTGGAGGGCGGCAAGATCGTGTGCGTCAATCGGTAGACCGCGTCTTGTCGTGACCGCCCGCGTCCGGCGTTCCTCGAGGGGGGCGTCGTCCAAGAAGGTGTAGGGACGCCCGTTCAAGATCTCCTCGGCGAGCACCGAGGGGAGCACCGTGTCGACGCACCTGGCCTTGACCTCGCCCGAGCGGATCCGGGCGAGGACCGCGGTGAGGCCTTCGAGGTCCATTGCCTCCGAGCAGCAGTCGGCGAGGGTCTGGCGCACGATCGGGTGCTCGGGGATCTCGATCGGCCCCGAGACGTTCTCCTGGCAGGCGGCAAGGGCCGGGAAGATGGCCGCCATGAGGTCGTCGGCCTCCATGCGCTGGATGGCGGGCGGGACGCGCCGGCTGCCCCGGTAGCGGGGCGCGACGAGTGACCGCGACAGGTTCCAGCGCCATCGGGAGCCGAACATAGGCGTCGGGAGCACGGCCTGGACCAGGGTGTCACGCACGGTGGCCGGGGACAGGAAGCCGAGGACCTCTTCCAGGGGGAACGAATGCTGGGGCCCGAGCGACAGCACGACGGCGTCGTCACTCGCGGCCGCCTGCAGCTCGAAGTCGAAGGTCCTGCAGAATCGCTTCCGCAGGGCCAGGCCGAGCGCCCGGTTCACCCTGGCGCCCCGGGGCGAGTGGACGACGAGCTGCATGCCGCCCGTGTCGTCGAAGAACCGCTCGATCACGAACTGCCCGGTCGTGGGCAAGGCACCGAGTTCGCGATAGCCGGCCGCCAGGTAGGCGACCACCTGCTGGGCAACGGCGCCCTCGACCCCGGAAAGGGCCTCGACGACCTCGAGCGCCCTCCGGGTGGCCTGCATGGCGTCCCCTCCGGCGTCCCGTCCCGCAAGGGCCGTCTCCACGGCCTCGCGCAAGCTAGAGACCGCCTCGGACAGCTCCGCTGTCCGCGCCGGTGCCTCACCGAGCCAGAACGGCACCGTGGGCGAGGCGCCCTCGGCGTCGACCACCCGGACCGTCCCCGGTTCGATCCTGCGGATGCGCCATGCGGCACTGCCGAGGAGGAAGACGTCGCCGGCCATCGACTCGACCGCCCAGTCCTCGTTGACCGTGCCGACGAGAGTGTCCTCCGGCTCGAGCACGACACGGAAATCCGCAACGTCCGGGATCGCCCCGCCCGAGGTCACTGCTGTGAGGCGGGCGCCGCGACGCGGACGGAGCACGCCGTTCACGCGGTCGCGGTGCAGCTGCGCGCCGCGTCGGCCGCGCCCGGTCACGACCCCCTGGCTCACGAGATCCACGACCGTCTCGAAGTCCTGCGCGCTGAGATCGCCGTAGTGAGCCGACCTGCGGACAAGGCGATAGAGCTCCTCCTCGCTGCAGCCCTCGTCGCCGGAGGCGGCGCACTCGGCGACCAGTTGTTGCGCGAGAACGTCCAACGGTGCGACGGGCGGCGAGACCGCGTCCAGATCCCCGGAGCGGACCGACGCCAACAGCGCCGTGCACTCCACGAGCTCGTCACGCGTGAGCGGGTACAGGCGGCCGACCGGGACACCTCCGACGTGGTGCTGGGCCCGCCCGACACGTTGGAGGAAAGTGGCGATGCTCCGCGGCGAGCCGAGCTGGCACACGAGCTCCACCGGGCCGACGTCGATGCCGAGCTCCAAAGAGGCGGTCGCGACCACGGCTCTCAGCTCGCCCGCACGAAGGCGCGCCTCTACGCGTAGCCGGCGGTCCATGGACAGACTGCCGTGGTGGGCCTGGACGCTGTCGTCCCCGAGGCGTTCGGCCAGCTGGTGAGCCACCCTCTCGGCCATCCTCCTCGTGTTGACGAACACGAGCGTGGTACGGCGCTGGCCTATGTGTGCTGCGATCCGTTCGAGCACCGAGGCCATCTGCTCATGGGTCGACACGGCGCCGAGCTCGTCATCGGGCAGCTCGATGGCGACGTCGAGCCGGCGTTGATGGCCGACGTCGACGGTGAGGCACCTGGGCTCTCCACCGGGCAGGGTCCTTTCCGGTCCGGCGCCGACGAGGAGGCGGGCGATGGTGGCTATCGGCCGCTGGGTCGCCGACAACCCGATGCGGACCGGTCTGTTGCCCGGCGCCACGAGGCGGTCCAGCCGTTCCAAGCTCAAGGACAGGTGAGCGCCGCGCTTGTCACGGGCCAGGGCGTGGATCTCGTCGACGATGACGGTCCTGACCGTCGAGAGCATGTCGCGGCCGCGCGCCGAGGTGAGCAGGAGATAGAACGATTCGGGCGTCGTCACGACGATCTCGGGGCGGTTGCGCATCATCGCAGAGCGCTCCGCGGAAGGAGTGTCGCCGTTGCGTACGGCCACTTGCACTCTGGGCGGGGTGAAGCCGAGCTCGACGGCGACTTCGGCGATCTCGGCGAGCGGCCTGCGGAGGTTCTCGCTCACGTCGACTGTCAATGCACGAAGCGGAGAGACGTACACGACGTCGGTCCCGCGGCGCGCCTGGCCCGACTCGGCCGCCCGGTAGCAGCTGTCTATCGCCACGAGGAAGGCGGCGAGCGTCTTGCCCGACCCCGTAGGAGCCGCGATCAAGGTGTCGAGGCCGGACCCGATGGCCGCCCAGCCCTCGGCCTGCGCCTGGGTCGGTCCCGCCGGGTAGCGCCTGGCGAACCACTCGGCGACGGCGGGATGGAACGCGCCAAGCACCTCGCCGGCCACCCCTCCGGGCGTTGCCCCCCTCACCGGCCGCATGGGTGGGATACTATCCGAACACATGTTCGACCGGCGCGGTCTCCTGAACCGGCCGGGCGGGTCGAATTCCGAGATCACGACGCGAAGAGGGCGCAGGTAGGCAAACATGTGCCATGGACCTGCTCGTCGTAGTCGGAACCGACCAGCCGCCCGAACGCCTCGCGGCCAGGGCGCACCATGTTCTAACGGTCCCCCTGGCGGAGGTCACCCCGAGCCTCGTCGCCGAGATCCGTGCGCGAATCCCCAGGCACGTCGCCGTCTTCGGTCACGGAGGGGACGCCGTGGCCGCCAGACTGCGCAAAGCGGGTCTGCCGACCGAGCTGCACACCGACGAGGACATGTCCGGCCGCCCCGACCTCACGGGCGTCGAGGTGGTGCCCCTCACCGATCGCGGGCCGACGATGGAGGTGGCCGACTCACTGCTCGACCTCGTCGGCAACACGCCGATGGTCCGCCTGGACCGGATCGGCCGTGACCTTCCCTGCCCGCTTGTGGCAAAGCTCGAGATCTCGAACCCGGGCGGGAGCGTCAAGGACCGCCCGGCCATCGCGATGGTCGACGCTGCCGAGCGGGCGGGGCTGCTCCGGCCGGGCTCGACCATCGTCGAAGGCACCTCCGGCAACACCGGCGTGGGACTCGCGATCGTGGCCGCCAGGCGTCACTACCGCTGCGTGTTCGTCATGCCCGACAAGATGGCCCCCGAGAAGGTGGCGTTGCTCCGCGCCTACGGCGCGGAGGTGGTCTTGTGCCCGACGGCTGTCGCACCGGATCACCCCGACTCGTACTACTCGGTGACGGCGCGCCTCACCGAGGAGATCCCCGGCGCCTTCCATCCTGACCAGTACCACAACCCCGAGAACCCGGCCTCGCACGCAGCCAGCACAGGTCCCGAGATCTGGCGACAGACGGCCGGGCGCGTCAGCCACTTCGTCGCCGGCATCGGCACGGGAGGGACCATCTGCGGCGTGGGCCGCTACCTGAAGTCGAAGAACCCCGACATCCAGATCGTGGGCGCGGACCCCGAGGGCTCGGTCTACTCGGGAGGCTCGGGAAGGCCCTACCTCGTCGAGGGCATAGGCGAGGACTTCTGGCCGACGACCTATGACCCGAGCGTGGTCGACCGCGTCGTCATGGTGAGCGACACGGACTCGTTCCTCACCGCCCGCCGCCTGGCGGTCGACGAAGGGATCCTCGCAGGGGGCTCGACGGGCACGGCCGTCTGGGCGGCACTGCAGCTCGTGACGGACCTGCACCGCAACGACGTGGTCGTGGTCCTCGTACCCGACTCGGGAAGGGGTTACCTGTCCAAGCTCTACGACGACGGCTGGATGGCGGACCACGGTTTCTTGAGGACGAGCGGCCACACCGTGGCCGACCTCCTCGTGCGAAAGGGCGGGCGCCTGCCGGGGATGATCCACGTGCACCCGCACGAGAGCGCCCGTCAGGCGGTGGCGGTCATGGCCGAGTACGACGTCTCTCAGATCGCCGTCATCCAGGCCGAACCCCCGCTCGCGGCAGCCGAAGTGGTCGGAGCGGTCCAGGAACACCACCTCATGCAACGGGCCCTCAACGACCCTGATCTGCTCGACCGCCCGGTGGCGGAGATCATGGGCCCACCGCTTCCTTCGGTGGGAAGCGGCGACACCGTGGACAGCGCCCTGCAACGGCTCGAGAGCTCGCCCGCTGTGGTGGTGCTCGACAACGGCCATCCGGTTGGCATAATCACGCGGTCGGACGCGCTGGCGTTCCTGGCCCAGGCGGGCTCGTCGAGGGAGGCGCGTTGAACTCGTCCAATGACCGGGAAGGTAAAGGCCCGGGATTCTCCACACGAGCGGTACACGCCGGCCAGGACCCCGATCCCCTCACCGGCGCGGTGGTCACGCCGATCCACCTCGCCACAACCTTCGCCCAGGAGGCCGTGGGCAAGCACAAGGGCTTCGACTACGGGCGCACCCGCAACCCGACGCGCGTCTCGCTTGAGACCACGGTCGCGTCGCTCGAGGGGGCAGCCCACAGCTTCGCGTTCTCGAGCGGCATGGCGGCCGCCGACGCCGTGCTGCGCCTCCTGACGCCGGGCGATCACCTGGTGATACCCGACGACGCCTACGGCGGCACATACCGGCTCGTCTCCAGCATCTACGCCCCCTCGGGGGTCAGGTTCTCACCGGTCAAGCTGCAAAGCCCCGACGCGCTGGCCGCCGCCTGGCGCGACGGCACGCGCCTTGTCTGGGTGGAGACGCCGAGCAACCCGAAGCTCAACATCATCGACATCGAAGCGGTGTCCGCGGCTGCGCACGACCGCGACGCACTGTGCATCGTCGACAACACCTTCGCCACGCCCTATCTGCAACAGCCGCTGTCCTTGGGCGCGGACGCCGTCGTGCACTCGTCGACCAAGTACCTCGGGGGGCACTCCGACGTCGTGGGCGGGCTCGTCGCCACCAACGACGAGGACCTCGCGAGGCACCTCGGCTTCGTCCAGAATTCCGCCGGGGCGGTGCCGAGCCCGTTCGACTGCTATCTCGTGCAGCGCGGCCTCAAGACCCTCGCGGTCCGCCTCGACCGCCAGTGCGCCAACGCAGCTGTGATCGCCGCGCACCTCGTGGCCCACCCGGCGGTGAAGGCCGTCTTCTACCCGGGCCTGGAAGGCCATCCCGGCCACGAGCTCGCGGCACACCAGATGCGCGACTTCGGGGCGATGGTCTCATTCACCCTGCGAGGCGGCGAGGCGGCGGCGCTGGAGATGGCGGCGGCCGCACGGCTTTTCACCTTGGCGGAGTCCCTCGGGGCGGTCGAGTCGCTCATCGAGCTTCCGGCGAGAATGACACACGCCTCGACGGCGGGCTCCGAGCTCGAAGTCGACCCCTCGCTGATTCGTCTGTCGGTGGGCCTCGAGACGGTGGACGACCTCTTGGAGGACCTCGACCGCGCTCTCAATGCGCCCGTGAGCTAGCGGGTGCTCTCAGGCTGGTCGGGCGTCTTCAGGTCCCGGGATGGCGGACCGGGATGAGAAAGCAGCGGTCCTCGAGCCTGCCGAGCGCGTAGGACGGGTACATCCCCCAGAACAACCCCCTGCACTTCTCGGACCAGGTGAGCGCAGCCGAGGAGGACAGCCGCCTGTGGATCTGCAGGATCCCACCCTCGAAGACCCTGTACTCGGCCCAGCTGCCCGGGAAGTCCTTCACGCACGCCACCTCGGCGTAGGGGACCTCACCGGTCTCTTGGAACCTCCGGACGCGGTTTCGGTGCGTGTGCCCGGCGAAATACCCGCATATGGCCGGTCGTCTCGCTATCACATCGACAAGACGTTCGGAGTCGTTGGGGTTGATCCCGAAGTAGTCCGGAGCCCGGTTCGCCGAACCCGGCTTCCAGGGGTGGTGGTGACCGAAAACGAGCACCGGCCGGTCCGCGCGGGCGCCGAGCTCGTCGAGCCACTCGAGCTGCTCACCTCGGACCTGGCCCGAGTCCCTCCCTTCGATGACCGTGTCGAGCAGGGCGAGAATGACGCCGGGAAGCTCCATCTCCTGACAAGGCTCGGAGGCGAAGTGGCGACCGGAGAAGGCGTCGTGGTTCCCGCGCACGTGCAGCAGCCGGTCGCCGAACGAACCCAGGTAGCACTGCAGGAAGGCGTCGTACTCGCCGACCTGGCCCGAGGCCGTGAGGTCGCCCTTGACCACGACCGCCGCCGGTTCGATGGCGGCGATCTCGGTCACAGCCGCGCGGCTCATCAGCTCCGGGTAAGGCGTCGCTCCCTGCGGCGACGAGACCTCCAACGCGGGTCCGAGGCGCTCGAACAGCGTCTGCAGCTTGTCCTTCGCGTCCGCCATGCCCAGGGCGTCCATGCCTCCCGCGGTGAGATAGCCCACGGCGTCGGAGATGTCGGAGATCCTGCCGCACTGCGTCTCGCCGAAATGGACGTCGTTGACCGTGGCGAACCTGCAGAGCAGCTCGCCCTCCGGCCGCTCCAGCGTGCGCGTCCCGATCCCGTGGCGCACGACGGCCATGCCCGGCCGCAGGCCGATGATGACCTCATAGCCGGGCCCCGACCAGCTGGCCGGCGTGCCGGCCGCCTCGACGGCGTCGGGAGAGTGGAGGTGGAAGACCACCTCGTCCTCGGCCACGGTAGTGAGGTCCCAGATCTCGGGCACTGCGCTCATCTCCAGGCCTGTCCCGCGTCTGGCCGCTCCCGGCGCAGGAGGGCCGGGTCGTGCCATGAGCGCCCCGAAAACCGCCACGCGAGACCAGACCCACCGCCCGCTGACCTGCGCGGGCCGTCTCGGGGGCCGCCGGTGGCTCCTTTCGGCCAGCAGATGGCCACGGCTGCGGCGATCGCGTCCACGACGTCCGCAGGAGCACTGAGGGGCCGGGGCGGCACACCGATCCGAGTCCGGGCGGCGCTGGTCAAAGCGGCATGTTCCCGTGTTTGCGCTTGGGAAGCTCCTCGCGCTTCGAGGCCAGCAGCTGCAAGGCCCGCACGAGGACGCGACGAGTGTCGGCCGGGTCGATCACAGCGTCGACGTAGCCCCGTTCGGCCGCGACATAGGGGTTCGCGTAGCGCTCGACGTAGTCGTCGACGAGCTCGGCCCGACGCGCGGCGGGGTCGGCGGAGTCCATGAGCTCGCGCCGGTAGACGATCTCGACCGCGCCCTGCGGGCCCATGACCGCGAGCTCGGCCGATGGCCACGCGTAGGAGAAGTCGGCCCCGATGGACTTCGAGTCCATGACGATGTAGGCGCCGCCGTAGGCCTTGCGGATGACGACTTGAACCCGGGGCACCGTCGCCTCGCAGTAGGCGTAGAGGAGCTTGGCGCCATGGCGGATGATGCCGCCGTACTCCTGGTCGGTTCCAGGCATGAATCCAGGCACGTCGACGAATGTCACGAGCGGGATGTTGAAAGCGTCACAGGTCCGCACGAACCGGGCGCCCTTCTCCGACGAGGCGATGTCGAGCACTCCC
Organism: Acidimicrobiales bacterium; assembly: GCA_050012675.1. Taxonomy (GTDB): domain Bacteria; phylum Actinomycetota; class Acidimicrobiia; order Acidimicrobiales; family Bog-793; genus Fen-455. Next base: position 7,984 of record JBEKGS010000036.1, on the reverse strand, counting down.
GCCAGCACGCTCGGCTCGTTGCCCACGATCCCGACCGCCCGGCCACCGATGCGGGCAAAGCCGCAGGTAAGGTTCATCGCCCAGCGCGGGAAGTACTCGAGGTAATCGCCCCCGTCGACCACAGCGGTGATCACCCGCCTCATGTCATAGGGCTGGTTGGGGCTTTCGGGCACGATGTCGCGCAGCTCGATCACCTGCGCGTCCAGGTCGTCGGGCTCCTCCGAGTCGGGCGGGGCTTCGAGGTTGTTGGAAGGCAGGAAGGACAAGAGGTAGCGGACCTCGTCCAAGCACGCTTTCTCGTTCGGAGCGACGAAGGTGGCGACGCCCGAGCGCGTCGCGTGGCTCATGGCCCCGCCGAGCTGTTCGAGGGAAACGTCCTCTCCGGTGACCGTCTTTACGACATCGGGGCCTGTGATGAACATGTGGCTCGTCTCGTGCACCATGAAGATGAAGTCGGTTATCGCAGGCGAGTAGACCGCACCTCCTGCGCAGGGACCGAGAATGACGCTGATCTGGGGCACGACGCCCGACGCCCGCACGTTGCGGTGGAAGATCCCGCCATAGCTGTGCAGCGAGACGACACCTTCTTGGATGCGCGCACCTCCAGAGTCGTCGAGGCCGATGATCGGCACCCCGACCGAGAGGGCGAGGTCCATCACCTTGTGGATCTTCTCGGCGTGCGCCTCGCCGAGGGCCCCGCCGAAAACGGTGAAATCCTGGCTGAACACGCATACGCGCCGGTCGTCGATCGTCCCGAAGCCTGTCACGACCCCGTCGGTGTAAGGGCGGGAGCGCTCAAGGCCCATGCCGTGGGACCGGTGCCTGACGAGGAGGTCCAGCTCCTGGAACGAGCCCTCGTCGAGCAGGTATTCGATCCGCTCGCGGGCGGTCATCTTCCCCTTGGCCTTGTGAGCCTTGACCGAGCGCTGCGAGCCTGCGTTCAGCGCCTCGGCGCGCCGCGCCTCGAGCCCGTCGAGACGTGCGCCCATCGAGCGATCGGCCGCCGGGTGCTCCGCCATGGCGCGAAAGGCTACCGGTCACAGGGCGGGGACAGAACGTTTGCACGCGGCGCGGCGCGAGCCCCCAACTGCCGCGAGACAACGGGCCAGAGCGCGTCATACGCTTCGGGCGTGAGTGACGACGACCTGGTGCGCCGGTTGCGCTCCGGCGACGAGTCCGCCTTCGCGGAACTCGTCGACGCCTACCAGTCGTCGATGCTACGTCTGGCACAGACGTTCGTCTCGAGCCGGGCGCTCGCCGAAGAGGTGACCCAGGACACCTGGCTCGCCGTCCTCAAGGGCCTCGATCGCTTCGAGGGCAGATCTTCGCTCAAGACCTGGATCTTCCGCATCCTCGCGAACAGGGCTCGGTCGACCGGCGCACGCGAACAACGCACGAGTCCCGTTGACGTCTCTAACGAGGCGGCTGTCGACCGCCGGCGCTTCGACGACGGTGGTGTGTGGTCGGACCCGCCTGCCCACTGGTCAGACGAGATCGTCGAGCGACTCTCCAGCGGACCGCTCGTCGCCAAGGTGCGCGCCGCCATCGGCGAACTGCCCGAAGGCCAGCGCGCAGTGGTAACACTTCGCGATCTCGAGGGACTGTCCAGTAAGGAAGTATGTGACGTGCTCGAGATCAGCGAAGCCAATCAGCGAGTGCTCCTTCATCGCGGACGCAGCCGCATCCGTGCCCGGTTCGAAGACGAGTTGGCGAAGCGATGAGGCTGCCCACTCTCCGTAGGGACATCGTCTGCCGCCAGGCGGTCGAGCTCGTCACCGACTATCTCGAAGGAGCGCTCTCGCGGCGAGACACCCGGCGTTTCGAGGCGCACCTCCAAGCCTGCGACGGCTGCGAGGAGTACGTGCGCCAGGTCAAGATGACCATCCGCGTCCTCGGGTACGTGGAGCCCGATGACCTCGCGCCGGAGACCCGCCAGGGCCTGATCGAGCTCTACCGGCAGTTCCTGGAGGCTTGAAGTACCTGAAGAACGGCTTGTCGAGCTAGGCCTGCACAAGCTCGATGAGCGTGCCGAAGGCGCTACGAGGGTGCACGAAGGCAACGGTCGTCCCTCGCGAACCTGGTCTCGGCCTCTCGTCGATCGGCTCGGCGCCGGCGGCTCGAATCCTCTCGAGCGCCGCGGCGCAATCGGCTACCCGGTAGCCGACGTGGTGGATACCCTCGCCCTTGCGCTCGAGGAATCTCGCGACCGGCGAGCTGTCGCTCGTCGGGCTCAGGAGTTGGATGAAGGACTCGGCAACTTCCAGGAGGGCTTCTTCGACCCCGTCGTTATCGACACGCTCGCGATGGGCGAGGTGGGCACCGAAGGCCTCTTCGTACCAGGCGATCGCCGCGTCGAGATCGCGTACGGCGATGGCGACGTGGTCGATCTCGGTCAGGTTCGAAGGTTCTGAGCGACCGCCGTCCATGGGACAAGGCCTCCTCGATGTCGTGATCCCGTACCAGATCCGTGCCGGCCGCGGGCGGGCTAACCGCTCACCTCACGGCGGCCCTCGAGGGCGCGCCCGAGAGTGAGCTCGTCGGCGTACTCGAGGTCACCACCGACAGGCAACCCACTTGCTATCCGTGTCACTTTCACTCCGAGAGGCAGCAGGAGCCGCGCGAGGTACATCGCTGTCGCCTCCCCCTCGAGATTGGGGTTCGTGCACAAGATCACTTCGGCAACGCTCTCGCCGCCGAGCCTCCCCAGAAGCGGCCGCACACGCAACTGCTCGGGCCCGACCCCTTCGATGGGGCTAAGCGCTCCCCCGAGCACGTGGTAAGTGCCATGGAACTCGCGGGTCCGCTCGACTGCGACGATGTCGCGAGGGTCCTCGACGACGCAGATGACGCTTGGATCGCGACGCGGATCGGAGCAGATGGTGCAGAGCTCGGCCTCCGCGACGTTGAAACATCGTTCGCAGAGCCGGATGCGGTCCTTCACCTCGACTATCGCCTGTGCGAGGCGCAGCGCAGCGTCCCTGTCGGTCTCCAGCACGTAAAAAGCGATGCGTTGCGCCGAGCGCGGTCCGACACCCGGAAGGCGTCCGAGCTCGTCGACCAGATCCTGGATGGGCCCGGCGAACACTGGAGGATCAGGCCTCCGGCTCGTGGTCGGCTGCGCCGTCGATGGGGTCTTCGTCGTCCTCGTCGCCGTCTTGGCTCTCATCGAGAGCATCGAGCTCTGCAAAAGCTCCGCCCAGGCCGAGGTTCCCCATCAGTCCCTGGATATCGACACCCAGGAGGCCACCGAGATCGACATTGCCCACGAGAGCGCCGAGATCGAGCCCGCCCGCGGGGTCGGCCGGGGACTGCACCGACGAGCGGAGATCGACGATCCTGTCGAGCGCATCCTGCAACGCGGCGAGGACGGCGTCCTCGAGAAGCGTCGGGTCACTCGGGTCGACGAGCGACGGGTCGATGTGGACGGACTCGGCCTCGAGCGATCCGGTGAGACGTATCACCACGGCGCCACCGGCCGCGTGACCTTCGACGCTCGTCGCCTCTATCGCCTCCGCCTGTGCCTCTAGATCGGCCCTGGCTTCCTCGAGCCGGGCGAACAAGTCACCCAGCCCCCCGCTCGCAGACGACTCGCCCTCGGTCATGTCAGACCTCCTCTGCTCCCGGAAAAGCCTCCATCACTCGGTCGTGCGCCCAGGAAAGCCTGTCACCGGCGACGACTTCGGCATTCGGATCGAGGTCGTCCGGGTCGAGCATCTCGTCAGCGAGGTCTTCGGGGACACGGCTGGCCGCCATGCTGTCAGAGGGTTCGCCTCGGCCCCGCGTACCGGTGGCGGCCGACTTGCCGGGAGCGCTGCCTCTGGCTGCGGACCGCTCGGCGGCGCGCTGTGGGCCGGCGAGTGGCGGCGTCGCGCCGTGGGCTTCGTCACTTGGTTCCATGGAGCCGCGAGATCCACCCGGGGCTGCCGGCGGACCCATGTACTCGGCCCCGAGACCGGTCTCGGCGACGAGTTGCAACTGGACCGGACGTCCGAAATAGCGGCTGAGCGCCTCTGCGACCTCGGCACAGTCGGATCCCGCGCGCTCAACATGGGCTGAGTTCGGCAAGGCCAGAACCGCCGTCCCCTCTTCGCTGGCAAGGAACCGGCCTACGGCGAACACGGCGCGGACCCGGGGACGCAGTTGGCTGAGCACATGATCGCCCCAGGCAGCGACGAGCTCGTCCCGGCTCGGCGGGGAAAGGGTGCTCTGCGGCGACGGCTCGGACGTGGGACCACCGCTCGGCAGGCCCGGCGGGGCAACTGGAAGCGGCCGGGCGTGGTCGGCCGGCCCCGAACGAGCCGAAGCAAGGCCGGCACCAAAGGCACCGAGGGCCGGCTGCGATCCCACGTCGGCCTTGGCCTCGGGAATCAGCGCGCTCTGCTGAGGTGCCTGATCGGCTGGCGTCGTTGACCTCGGAGCCGGCGGAGGCGGCGGAGGCGGAGGCGGGGAGGGCGCTACAACCCCGACCGGCACCGCCAGGGCTTGGATCCGCCGTTCGAGGCGCTCGATCCTCTCCAACAAGGCGCTGGGATCGTCGTCGGCTTCTGGGTGGGTGAGGCGGACGATGGCAACCTCGAGCGTGATCCGGGCGTCGATGGCATCGCGCATCGCCACGAGAGCCGTGCCCAGCACTTCCATGGCGCGAACGCTCCGGGCGGGCCCGAGCAAGCGGCCCTGCCCGCTGGCCGAGTTTCCCGGTGCGCCCGCCTGCGGCACCGGAGGCTCACCTTCGTGCATCAGACCGGGTGCCACGGCATCAAGGAACTGGATGCGCAGCTGTTCGAGCAGTTCAGCTGCGATCCGAGGCGCATCGCGACCTGAGACCAGTGCGCCCTGTACGGCCTTGAGGGCGCGAGCCGTGTCACGCTCGGCGAGCGCTGCTACGAGCTCGTTGACCAACGCTGTGTCGTCGTCGACTACACCTGACGCCACCACCTGGTCAAGGGCGGACAGGGCGTCGCGCGCCGAGCCCCGACCACGGCGAACGGCAGACTCCACCGCGGATTCGGGCAGGTCGAGCGCGGCGTCCCTCACTATCTCGGTTAGCAACCGTGCGAGAACCTCAGCGTCGAGCAGGTGGAACTCGTAGTGCTGCGTCCGGCTGCGGATCGTGGGCAGGACCTTTTGCGGGTCGGTTGTCGCAAGCACGAAAACGACGTGGTCCGGAGGCTCCTCCAAGGTCTTGAGCAAGGCGTTCGAGGCCGATGCCGAAAGCATGTGGACCTCGTCGACGATGTACACCTTCCAGCGCCCGGGTGTGGCGAGGGAGGCCCTCGCTACAAGGTCCCGCATGGCGTCGACGCCGTTGTTGGAAGCCGCGTCGAGCTCGTGCACGTCGAAGGAGGCACCCCTGGTGATGTCCACGCAGGATCCGCAGACGCCGCATGGCTCACCTTGGACCGGGCTTTCGCAGTTAAGCGCCTTCGCGAGGATCCTCGCCGTAGACGTCTTCCCCGTCCCGCGTGGCCCAGAGAAGAGGTACGCGTGCGCCACGCGGTTGTCCCGCACTGCATGGCTGAGAGCCGTGACAACGTGGTCCTGGCCGCGAACCTCGGCAAAACGCTGTGGGCGGTAGCGCCGGTAAAGCGACTGGTAATCGACCATCGGTGCGAGCCTACGACTTGGTGAACCTGAGCGACCGCGAGCGAGCGGACCACCGTGCGCGCCGGCCATCCTCCCCTTGAGAGGGGCAGGATGGCGTGCAGTCGTACCTTCGAGGAAAATCGCCGGTCTGGATGCAGTCCGGGTCGGAGAATTACGGCGCTGCCGTGCGCAGCAGCCAGGTCCCCTGCGGCACACAGGCGAATCCGCTGAGAGCTGCTGCCTTCCGGCTCTGACTCGGTTCACGGTCGCCCGTTGCGCAGAACCCGGCTACTGCGCACGACAGCGCCAGTAAGTGCAACGATAGCTGCCTGAGGCTTCTTGGAGGAGTGCGAGAGCGGCCGAATCGGCACGATTGGAAATCGTGTGACCTGCAAGGGTCCGTGGGTTCAAATCCCACCTCCTCCGCCACTGAGGTCTTCACGTTTAGACCTCACCCATATTCACGTTTTGGTTGTAACAGAGGGCTGTAACGCTGGGCTTTTGCCACCCGGCTGACCCTTGTTCGCCGGATGCCGGTACGCGATCGCGTTTGTCTGGCCTGGCTTCCTCGGGGCGCTTTGATCAGGGCGAAACGGTGCCGACGGCACCCCCGAGGCATCGATGACGGCCAAAAGGCGCGCCAGGGTCGCCGGATCGTTCACCTGGCCCCGCCCAAGAGCCTCACCGCATAGGCCTCCTCGCCCGGGTCGAGGTCCGCCACCACGTCGCCCAGGCGCTGGGAGCAACGCAGCCCGGCGGCCGCCATGAAAGTGGCGAGGCCAATGTCGGCCGCGCAGCGCGACACCCAGGTTGAACGCAGTCGGGCCAAAGACAGCCTCGGCAGGTCCTTCCCGCCCGCCAGCGAGGCGATGAGGGGGCTCGTCACGTTGCGCCGGTTCGGCTCGGCCCCGCCGACGATGAACCCCGCGCCGACAAAGCAAGCGGCATCGAGTGCTCGGAAGTGATGCTCGGCACGCACCGGCACGACCCGGGCACAGCGCCCTTTCACAACAACGAGCACACCGCCGGATCGCTCGATGACGTCGTGGCCCCTTACAAGGCGCAGGTCGGCCCCGATCAGTCCCGCTCCTGCCCCGAGGGCGATCAGCCCCGAGGCGCGCTGGCGTCTGGAAACGGTGGGTTGAGCATCGGCGAGGGCCAGGTAGGCCGCCAGCTCGGACTCGCTGTAGGGGGCCTTCGCCCGCTCGCGCCCGAGCGGGACCGGGCTCGGGGCAGGACTAAGAACCCGCTTTGCCAAAAATGAGAGGTCCGAGCGCAAGGTGCGGCGCGCTGCGGGCGACCAGCTCTTGGTCCCGACCAAGATGAAGCGCTCGATCAGCGCGCTCGAGAGAACAACGGAGGGCTCGGGGTCCAACCCGCAACTGAGTGCGAAAGCACACAGGCGGCTGGCCGCCCACAACAACGAGCGGGCCCTAGACCACGACGCCAGGTCGAGCTGGGCGACGACCGCCCGGGCGAAGGCACCGGCGCGTTCGTCGACGCCACGGGGGACCCAGGGGGACAGGTCGATCTCTGTCATACAATAGATATACTTACGGATATGACTCAGATGGTGGATCCCCGGTGCCAAGGTTGAGCAGTGCTTCCCACTCCCGCCCAGCAAGCTGAGGCCCGCCGCATCGCCCGTGCCCTTGCCGAGGTCGGCTTCGTCCTGCCGGGAACGATGACCGAGCGCCTGGCGCGCTGCGGCAAGCCCAACTGCCGTTGCCACGCTGAACCCCCGGTTTTGCACGGTCCCTATCACCAGTGGACCCGCAAGGTGGCGGCCAAGACCGTCACCCGGCTCATGAGCGACGAGCAGCTTGACGACTACGGCCCTTGGCTCGACAACGAGCGAAGGCTGCGTTCCCTCGTCGCCGAGCTCGAGTCCCTCGGTCTCGGCATCGTCGAGGCAGATCCCCGTTGGGAACGCTGACTGGCGCTGTGAGCAAGTACTCCCTTAACCCGCGAGTCGTGCCGAGAACTGGGTCAGAAGTGCCTGGTCACCGCTAAACGTGAAGACCTCGCCACTGCCGAGGGCGCCGTTGTCGTAATCACATCGTTCTCCCCCTTCAGCGAGCAGTTTCCGTGTCCGTTCGCCCAAGCAGTGGACGATTCACGTTCGAACCCGCACAAAAGCGAATGCGTACCATCAGGGAGCCGGAACGACGCTCAACCCGTAATCCTTCAGTTTGGGCATCAAACCTTGTGCCGTGACGCGGAACGTTCGTTCTGGACAGGTTCGTCGAGTCCCAAAGGGACGGCTGACCGTGCACCGGATCGAGAGTCTGCTCGATCTATCGGGGGTTCACGACACAGAACTCATGGCCATCGGGATCGGCCATTACCACCCAGCTGACCTCGCCCTGACCGATGTCGATGCGCGTTGCCCCGAGGTGGA
>JBEKGS010000035.1:0-28897 GCA_050012675.1 Acidimicrobiales bacterium | reverse complement strand
CTCCCAGACTCCCTCGCTCCGCTTCCTCTTGGTTCCACGCATGGATCCCAAACCTAGCCACAAATTCCTGGAGTAGGGATAGGAGTAGGGATGACACCAGAAAAACAAGAAGAGCCGGTGCTCTCGCACCGGCTCTGACCTGCACTTTCTTTGGTGGCGGGGGAAGGATTTGAACCTTCGACCTTCGGGTTATGAGCCCGACGAGCTACCTGACTGCTCCACCCCGCGGCGGTAACACAAGACTTTATCAGCCTCGCCAGCCCCGCCGCCTTGGCAGCTTGCCTCCGTTTCAGGCGCCCGTGGCGCCGCTGCCCGCCAGCACGAGATCCTCAGCGGCGACGCCGCGACGCGGTGTGATGATCTCGTCGATCAACCCGTAGTCGAGCGCCTCTCTTGCGGTCATGAAGTAGTCGCGGTCGATGTCGTGCTCGACCTCCTCGACGCTGCGATGGCTGTGAAAGGCGATGATCTCGGCCATCCGCCGAGTCGTCGCCATCACCTCACGCAGTTGTATCTCCATGTCCCGGGGCGCCCCTCGGGCACCTGCAGTTCCCTGGTGGATCATGATCTTGGCATTCGGGAGTGCCAGACGCTTGCCGGCCGCCCCGCCAGCCAGGATCATCGCCGCCGCAGACATGCCCATACCCACGCAGATCGTGGACACCTCCGGACGCACGTGTTGCATGACGTCGTAGATCGCCATGCCCGCGTATCCCAGCCCACCCGGGGAGTTGATGTAGAGCGAGATGTCCTTCTCGGGGTCGTCTGCCTCAAGGTAGAGGATCTGGGCAACGATGAGGTTCGCGATCTGGTCGTCCACCTCCTGACCAAGAAACACGATCCTCTCCCTCAACAGCAGCGAGTACAGGTCGTAGGCGCGGTCGCCACGACTCGTCTGGTCAAGCACCGTCGGGATCATCGACAGCCTCAAGAACTCTTCTCCCCGCACGTCACTACCCCCTGGCTCCGCGTTGCTATATCATTTTCAAGATATCACCTACGCTATAAGGAGTCGGCACCGAAAGTGGCCGAGCGGCGACACGACCCTGTATTCCCCGGTTTTGGCGAGATGGCCCGTCGCAGACGCGAGCTCGTGGAGGCCTTGACGGTGCGGCGCCGAGCCATCGGCCTGAGCCAGACCGAGGTAGCCGCGCTGATGCACACCTCCCAGTCAGCGGTTGCGCGCCTTGAGGCAGGGCACACTGACGTGAGGATCTCGACGCTCGAACGCTACGCGGCAGCCCTGGACCAGCGACTCGACTGGCACCTCGCCCTCGAGCCCGAACAGGAGACCGAATGACCATCGGCCCGAGCGATTCCTGGTTGGAGGAGCGTCTGTTCGATCGCCGGATGGTGACATGTCGCGGCGTTCTCGATGACGTTCTCGCCGGCCGGATCGCAGCGCAGCTGATGGCGCTCGACGCCCTCGGCGACACGGCCGTCGAGCTCCAGCTGGACAGCGAGCGCGCTTCCCTCGAAGCCGCATGGACGCTCATCGACGTGATCGACCTCCTCGGAGTGCCGGTCAACGTCGTCTGTGCCGGGCGGGTGGAAGGCGCGGCGATCGGGGTACTGACAGCGGGCACGAGACGCACGGCGCTGCCGCACACGAGGTTCCGCCTGACTGATCCCGAGCTCGAGATCTCCGGACGGGCAAGTGAGCTCGGCGCCCTGCTCGACCACCACACCGCCCGTCTCGATCGGCTGCACGAGCGGGTCGCCTTGTCGACTGGCCGTCCCGTCGCTGACGTTGCGGCCGATTTCCGGGCGGGTCGTTGCCTCGACGCTACCGAGGCGGTCCGTTACCGCCTCGTCGACGAGATCGCCGGGGACCAGCCTGCGGTCCGGTCCATCAACGGCCAACGCCGGCACCCGGTCCACGGCAGGAGGTCCGGGAGCGACGAACCGCTTGGATTCAGGCCGGGACCGAGGAGTCCTTGAAAAAGGGTGCCTTCTGAGACTTAGGCGGGTGAACGCAGCGCCTTGATGGCGCTGACAGCGCCCGGCGTCCCATTCTTGGCCAGATCTGCCTCGGCCTCGCTGACGAGGGAGCCGACGATCTTCATGTCCGCCGAGTACGTGGTCAGATCCTCGTTTCTCAGCGCCGCAAGCCCCTGGTCGTAGTAGCTCTGTGCGCTCGAGATGAGGGCTCGGACCTGAGCCGGGATATTGGCGGTGCCGGCTCCTATGTTGCTTGTCGCTGCTCCGAAAACGTCGGACAGAGCGGCTCCGAGAGTGCTCTCCATGGCGACATCGTTGCCGTAGACGACGATGTAACGGGTCAGCTGGGGGTACGGGTTCTGCGACGAGCTCACGTATAGCGGCCGCACGTACACGACCGAGTCGTCGATCGGGATGATGAGCGTGGTACCGAGTGAGACCGTCGATCCGGCGCGCCCGACGAGGGTCACGTACTGGGAGACCTTCGTGTTCGACTGGATCTTCGAGTTGACGACCGCGGGGCCGGCCGTCGCGTTCCTGGTCGGCGTCACGTAGGCGGTGAGCTGCCCGTAGTTCTGGTAGTCGCAGGAGGCGGTCATGAGCGCGGCCAGGGTCTGGATCCGGTCGCCCTGTGACAACGGGTCGAGCGGCTCGATGGCGCTGAAACCCGGAGCGCTCGCGCCCGGCAGCTGCAGGAGCTCGTACTCGGGCACGAAACGCAGCGTGTTCCCCAGTGCGTCGACGGGCAACGACTGCTCAGGCGAGCCGGTGCCTGATGTCGGAGCGAGCTCCCAGGCATTGTTGGCGATGTAGAAGGACGAGGGGTTGGTCAGGTGGTAGCGGCTGTACATCGTGGACTGCACCATCAAAAGGGCCGCCGGGTAGCGCAGGTGCGCCTTGAGCACCGGGTCCATGTCACTCAAGGGCTTGAACATGTCCGGGAAGATCGACTCCCAGGTCCGAAGGATCGGGTCGGTGTTGGTCACGGCGTAGAAGGTCATGTCGCCCGTGTAGGCGTTGACCACCACCTTCACCGAGTTGCGCACGTAGTTGAAACTCGTGTCGAGGCCGGTCCCGCCCGGCAGCTCGGACGTCGTGGCCTGCTGGGCGTACGGGTAATAGCTGGTCGTCGTGTAGGCGTCGACGATCCAGACGATCTGGCCGTTGTCGATGACCGGGTAGGGGTTGTCGTCGACGACGAGGAAAGGCGCCACCTTGGCGACACGGACACGGACGTCCTGGAGGAACATCAGTCGGGAGTGGCTGGTGACAAGGTTCGAGATCAGCAGGTTGAGGTCGTGGAACCTCAGGGCGAAGGCCGCTTTCGTCCAGAACGAGCCGATGGGAACCCCACCCGTGCCCGCGTAGTGGCTGGAGACCGTGTTCCCGTTCGTGTCGGAGTAGTCGACCTCGCTCTGGGCCGTGTCCGCGACCACGTAACCCGATTGACCGAGGCCGAAGTAGACGGCCGGCTGGGAGATCTTCGGGGCGCCGTGAGCGGAGGCCGGCGGCACGCCCGCGATGTCGAAGACCGGATTCCCGCCATTTTGCTGGTTCGCAGGCGAGAGCACGGCACCGTAGCCGTGGGTGTACTGCAGGTGGATGTTGACCCATGACGGGGTCGGCAGGTCTGCGGCATTGACCTCTCGCACGCCGATCACAAAGGGGGTTAGCGTCCCGTTGATCCTGTAGCGGTCCAAAGACAGCCCGGCGATGGTGAATCCCGTCCCGTTCTGCTGCAGCTTCTGGTAGGTCTGTGACGTGATCGAGGGCTCCCAGAGGGGAAGGTTGTCCAGAGTCGCCGCGTCTCCCGCGACGACGCCGCCGGTCAGGTTCGAGACGCCCGCGAAGGGGCGTTCGCGGATGCTCGACAGGCCCAGTGCGACACGTGTCGCTTTTATGTTGCGGGTTATGTAAGGAAGTTCGAGTTTGCTCTGCGCAGGCGTGACCTTGAGGGCTTGCACGGCCGCCGGCACGATCACGCCTGCGGCGAGCGCGACGAGGATCCACAGTCCCGCCCCGATGGCGGGCAGGGCCAGGCTCCGCTGATAGACGTTGAACACCATGAGCACGAACACCGCGAGAGCCACGACAGCGAGCAGTTCGATCGCCGGCAGGCGCACGTGCACGTCGGTGTAGCCGGCACCGTTCACATAGCCGTCCTTGGCTAGGACCAGGTTGTAGCGATCGACGTAGAAGTAGCCCGCCGCCCTGACAAGCGCCATGGCACCGAGGATCACCGACAGGTGGGCGGTGACGCGCGGGTCCACCCGCGGGGACGGGCCCTGGAACCGCAGTCCGCCGTTCAGGTAATGGGCGATTGCAGTGATGATCAGGATCACGAGCAGCGCGACGAGTGTCCAGTCGACCAGGAAGGACAGGAAGGGCAGTTTGAAAACGTAGAAGCTGACCGACTTGTGGAACTGCGGGTCCTTCACGCCAAAGGCCTTGCCGCTACGGAACAACAGCCAGTGCTGCCACTGGTCGCTCGTCGAGGCGCCCAGGATGAGGGCGAAGATGAAAGAGACCACGGTGCGCAGTGCGAACGTGTGCCTCCCGACGATCTGTTGGTAGCGGCGGACGATCTCGAGCTCGGGCGATACGAGCAGGGCGCGCGGGGCGACGCGGTCGACCACCCAGAGGCTCACCCAACAGGCGATGAAGAACGCCCCGATGAACACCACGGCGAGCTCGATCTTGGTCTCGATCAAAAGACGCCAGACCGCCGTGAAGTGAACAGACCTATACCAGAGGTAGTTGGTGTAGAAGTTGGCCAGTCCCTGGATGACTATCAGGGCGACGATGACGAAGACCACGGCACCGACGACCCAGGCTTGGTACCGCCGGCCCGGGCGCATCCGGGCCGATAGGTCCGTCGGTACTCGCATCCGCTGGAGCCTACGACCGAACCGGTACGAGGAGACAGCGGCAGCCCGGGTGCACCGGCGGGTGGGCGTGCCCGGTCGGGAAGGCGGCGCCCGGTGGCTGCGGGCCGGCGAGCGAGTTGTCGTCGCAGTCGGGGCACGAGCCGCCCGCGTCGTCGTCCTCGACTGCCCAGCGCAGCAACAGCGCCTCGCCGTTGCCGAGCGCGCTCAGCACCGCGAGCTCGCCGGTGGCAAAGGCCCGGGTCGTGAAGTCGCCGGCGAGGCCTTCGACACGGGACCCCTTCCACTCGCGGTACGCGACCCCCGCAGCGTCCGCCGAGCCCTCGAGGCTCCCGTCGAGCTCGGAAAGCGAGTCCTCGATCCTCTGGCGCAACAAGGAGGACAGGTCGTCTGCCAGTTCGGCCGCGATGAGCGCCCCCGCCTCGAAGGCCACAGCGGCGCTCGGGGCCGGTGCCGACACGGATGGCCCCGCCACGGCGTCTCCGGTCACCAGGAAGGCGGCGCCCGCCTCATAGGCCTTCGCGAGCTGGTCGCTCGCCGCCGCCACGAACCTCTCGCGCTGGACATCAGCTGGGATCAGCTCGTCGAGCACGGGCTTGCGCGAGCTCTGGCGCAGCGCGTCCAAGAGGTCGTTCTGGTCGTCCTGGAGGGCACGCTTCAAGGAGCGCCCGAGCTTGGCCGTGATGGACCCGAGAAGGTGGTCACGCCGGGCCAGCGACTCGACGTCCGGCTCGGATATGGCGTCGCCGTCGTTCGCCGGCACTACCACCACGGAGATGTCCTGCTCGACGGCGACGACAACTGTCTCGGTGTTGTCAGGGGCCTGTTCCGCCGGGCCGGCCGCCGGCGCGGCGGTCTCGGCGAGCCCGGCCGGCCCGGAAGGGCCCTCTCCCGCCGGCTCTTCGTCTCCTTGCACATCGGGACCCGTCTCGCCGAGCGCGACGGCCGCTTCGGGCTCGGCCAGGACGGGCTCGGCTGCGGGCGGCTCGTCGGCCGCCTCCTCGGCCGCACGGCTGGCGCGGATGCGGGCGAAGAGCTCGTCGACGCTGCGCCGGCTTGATCTGGAACTGTCAGCTTCCCCGATGCCTGCAGCGGCGGGCCCTACGCCGGTGATCGCGTCCTGTTCTGCCTCGCCCACCGCCGTGGCGGCGACTGCGCTCAAGGCCTCGTCGTCGCCGAACTCGTTGACGCCGGCCCCGCTCGCGGCTGCGGCGAGCTCCGCCTCGAGCTCGGCGAGGTCGCTGTGGCCGAGCTCGGTGTCGAGGCGCTCGCCTGCCTGCTCCGCAGCCACACGTGCCTCGTCCTCTGCCGAGGACAGGCGCTCGCGCAATTCGACGACGGAGGCGGCGACGGTGTCCACGACGCCGAGGAGCGAGTCCTTGCCGGTGCGGAGCTCTTCGAGCTGCACGCGCAGGGCACGCCGGCGAGCCACGAGATCGGCGAGGGCGCGGTTACGAAGCCCCCGCGCCTCTGCGACCATGCGGCGGCACTCCTCCTTGGTGGCGTCCAGCAGCTCGACGGCCTCCGCGCGTGCCACCTCGGTCATCGAGTCGGCCTCCGCCCGGGCCTGGCTCAGGTACTCGCCGGCCTCGCGCTGCGCCGCGCCAAGGATCCCGGCCGATTCCGCCTCAGCGGCCGCCTGCTGCTCGGCGAAGACCTGCCCGGCCTCTGCGATCAGCTCTGCCGCCCGCTCCTCTGCCTTGGCGACGACCTTGCCGGCGGCGTCGTGTGCGGTCCACAGGATCTTGGCTGTCTCGATGCCAATTGCCCGGGTGAGCGTCGCCTCGTCCAAGACGGGCTCCTCCGCCCGGCGCTCCGCCTCGGCGACGCGCTCGCGGAGAATCGCCTCGCGCTCCAGCCCAGCACGGAGCTCCGCGGCCACCTTCCCGAGGAAGCTCCGGACGGCTTCGCCGTCAACACCCCGGCGTGCTGCGGGAAAGGACTTGTGCGCGACCTCGTCAGGACTGAGCGGCGTGCTTGACGAGATCGATACGAGCTGAGGATCCTCCGACATTGCCAATAGCCTACGACGCTGCCTCAACCCGTGGAGGCCTTGGAGATGCGGCCCCCGAGCGACTCGAGGATGTGAACCGCCTGTCCGATCGTGCTCACGGCGTACACCTTGAGATGCCCGCCAGCATGCGCCTTGGCGACCGCGTACTCCTGGGGGGGCACGAGGAACACGCTCGCGCCCGCGCCGCGGACCGCGATCGTCTTCTGGGCGACCCCACCGACGTCGCCGACCGTCCCGTCGATCGACATCGTCCCGGTGGCGGCGATCTTGCGCCCGCCGGTCAAGTTGGCCGGGTCGAGCTCCTGCATGAGGCCGAGGGTGAAGGCCAGACCCGCCGAGGGCCCGACGATCCCCTCGGAGGACAGGTCCACCTTCACGGGCAAAGGGCCGATCCTAAAGGCGGTCCCGTCGACAGCCGGGCCTCCGGAGCCCTGGGCGTAGATGCCCATGCACGAGACGGCGTGAGGCTTGCCGCCTTTGACCGTCACGAGCTCTGCGATCTTGTACTTGGTCCCCTCACCCTCGCTCAAGCAGGCGAGCGACGCCGAAGCGCCACTTCCCTCGATGCGGAACACGCCGAGTTTCATGTTCACATTCCTCGGCTTGCCGGCCGGGTAGGCGCTCACCACCAGCCGTACGGCCGCGCCCGGCCCGATCTCCTCGAGCCTCGCCTGCAGGCCGAGATAGCTGGATACCTTGAAACCGTCGACCTTGCTGATGACGTCGCCCACCTGGAGCGACGCGGCGGCGGGCGAGCCGGGGAGGATCCCG
This sequence comes from Acidimicrobiales bacterium, assembly GCA_050012675.1. Classification (GTDB taxonomy): domain Bacteria; phylum Actinomycetota; class Acidimicrobiia; order Acidimicrobiales; family Bog-793; genus Fen-455. The sequence goes on along the minus strand of JBEKGS010000035.1, from coordinate 21,286 downwards.
TACACGAGCGCCCCGAGCGCCACGACCGGGACCTTGTAACCGAGCTGTTCGAGGGCGACGACAGTAGCGGCCTGCTGCGCGGTCGACATGTCGATCTCGCCCTCGGTCTGGTACTGGGCCGTGGACTCGCTGCCGAGGATGGCACCGCTCGGATAGATGGTGGCGTTCGGGTCGAGCCAGAAGAACGGGTAGTAGAGCGCGCGCAAGGCGGTGAGCTCCACGTAGACGAGGAGCACAGAGCCACGGTGCGGGTGCCGGTCGGCCGCGGGGACCTTTATGAGAGTGCTCACCGCGGGCGCCGAGCCGGGCGTGAGCGCGTAGTACGGCAGCTGGATGAACCACGAGACCACCGCCGCGACGAGCACGACGGTGATGACGACGAGCACCGTGCTGCCCACGCTCCAAGAGAAACCGCCGCCGCGGCGAGCCTTGCGCTTCGGGCCGCCCGCCTCGCCGTAGACCTCGACGACGTCGCCGGTCGCGACGGGTGGTTGCCCCGCCTCTAGGCTCGACTCATCCTGTTGCGAATCCATCGAGCCGTAGCCTGCCATGGCGCCGCCGTGCGCGGGCAGCATCAATGACCGGACCCGGAGACCAGGCGTCAGCGGACGCGGCCCGCCGGCGGGGAGATGCCGCCCTGGCCGGCCATGTCGGAGACGAGCCGGCAGCCAGGTCCTTGCTCGGCGACCCTGACCCGGAGGTGCGGGCGACCGCGCTCGGGGCACTCGTGCGGATGGGCCGGGCGACGCCCGAGGACGCCGCCCGGGCGCTCGCCGATCCCGATCCCCGGGCCCGAAGGCGCGCCTTGGAGCTCGGCGCCGCCTTGCCGGGTGCGGACTTCGCAGCCCTTCTTCACGACCCCGACGCGGCGGTGGTAGAGGCCGCCTGTTTCGCGGTCGGCGAGGTGGGCGAGCGCCGGGCCGTACCGGCCCTCGTCGAGATCGCCACGGCGCACGCCGATGCGCTGTGCCGGGAGTCAGCCGTGGCAGCCCTCGGGGCCATCGGCGACGAGGAAGGGCTCCCCGCCATCCTGGCCGCGCTCGAGGACAAGCCGCAGATCCGCCGACGGGCGGTGATCGCGCTCAGTGCCATCGACAGCCCGGACTCCGACGCCGCCATCAGGCGGTGCCTGAAGGACCGGGACTGGCAGGTCCGTCAAGCGGCCGAGGACCTGCTCGAGGTCACCACCGGCGACGGCTGACCGATTCGGCGGTGTGGCCCATGGTGGCCATGCACAAGGCGGCCCCGGCGACCGCACATCGCTCGGGATTTTCCACCAAGTGGACCGGGATGCCCGTGGCCGACGCCAGGCGTTTGCCGAAGCCCGCGAGCAAGGCCCCTCCCCCGGCGAGGTAAAGGCCCCGGTTCAAAAGGTCGTTCGCCAGATCGGGGGGCGCCGCGGCGATGCAGGTTGTGGCCGCGTGAAGGATCCGCTCCACGCGCGGCGCTATGGCGTCGGCCACTTCTGCCCGCGTGATGACCACCGAGCGGGCGGTGCCATTGGAGATGTCACGACCCCGGACCTCGACCTTGTCGTCCTCGTCCACCCAGGCGCTCCCGATGGCGCGCTTGATCGCCTCGGCGGTCTCGAGGCCGATCGCGAGCTCGAAGTCACGGGCGCAGAACCGCCTGATCGCCTCGTCGAAGTCCTCCCCCCCGACCGGCACCGACGCCTGGGTCACAAGACCGCCGAGGGCGAGCACGCCGATCTCGCTCGTTCCCGCGCCGACGTCGACGACCATCGAGGCGACTGGTTCTGCGATGCGAAGCCCGGAGCCGAGCGCCACGGCCACTTGCTGCTCCACGAAACGCACGCTGCCCGCGCCGGCCTGCTTGAAGGCACGGTCGAGGGCTCGTCTCTGCACGCCCGTCGCGGCACCGGAGGCACAGCAGAGCACTGTCGGCTGGCTCGCCGACCAGGTCCGCACGAGGCGCAGCAGCTCTCTCGCAACGGCCCAGGTGAGCTCGAGGTCCGCCAGCTGGCCGTGGCAGACGGGCCGGACCAGGGCGACGTCGCCCGAACAGCGGCCACGCAGGCTCAAAGCACGGTTGCCGAAAGCCAGGAGGCGGTTCCGCCCCCGGTCCACCGCGGCGACGGTCGGCTCGTCGACGACGACGCCGCGGCCGCGCACGGCCACGAGGGTCCGTGCCGTGCCGAAGTCGACCGCGAGGTCGGCGCCCACTACCGGCCGGCCTCGGGAGGGGCCTCGATGGGCCGGGCCGCAGGGCTCCAGTCAGTGCCCCCCTCCCAGGTCTCCCGTTTCCAGATGGGGGTCGTCGCCTTCAAGGTGTCGATCAGGTAGCGGCAGGCGTCGAAGGCCTCGGCCCGGTGCGGCGTGGAGACGACGACCACGACCGAAGCCTCGCCCAGTCCGCAAAGACCGGCCCGGTGCCAGACGGCGGTCCGCCCGATCTCGGGCCAGCGCTCCCGGGCGGCCTTCACGATCGCCTCGAACCTCGGAAGTACCTGGTCCACATAAGCCTCGTAGTCGATCGTCCGCACGCCGGTGCGGCCTTCGGCGTGGTCGCGCACCGTGCCGACGAAGCACGCCACCGCGCCGCACGAAGGCATCTCGGCCCACTCGAGGGCGCGCTCGACCGGGAGGGGCTCGGCGGTGAGCTCGAGCCAGTTGTCACCTGTCGCCGACACGAGCACGTCGGTCATGGTATGCGACCCGCGCCAGGCGGGCGGCCCCGCAAAGGTGGGCGACGCCCTATCGCGATCGTCCTTCACTATCCTCGATGAGCGTGGTCGAACCCGGAGACGACTTCGACGACTTACCGGATGACGGCCCGAGCGGTCCCCTGCTGCCCCCCGACGACCGCCTCTGGCGACACCCCTCCGAGCTCGGCGCTCACCACCTCCCCGTCACGGCAGAGGCGCTCTCCGCGCGACGCAGCTGGATGGCCTCCACGCCCTCTCGCGCCGGGGCCTGGTCGGCCGGCATCGTCGGCGCGCTCTTGGCCACCGGCGTCGTGCTGGTGGGCGGCCACCTCACCCACCTGCTCTCGTCGCCGTCGCCGGTGACCTCCACCTCGGCCGTGAACCACAGCTACACCAACGCCCAGGTGAGCAAGACCGTGCTCCCGACCATGGGCGTGAGCCTCTCCACCACGACCACGGTCCTCGTGGGTGTCGAGCCCGGGCTCTACAAGCTCGCCTCCCGCGTGACCACGGCCATGCCCATGGTCCTTGACGGCAACGCGAGCGGCGTCGGCGTCGTCGTGAGCCCGAAGGGATTCGTGCTCGTGCCCGCCTCGCTCGTCGCCAACACCGACGACATCTCGGTTGTCATCGACGGCCAGCAGCTCGTCGCGACACTGGTCGGCGTCGACCCCGGCACCGGCCTCGCCGTCGTACGCGTGCACGACCCCGACACCCTCGACGCGGCAAGCTTTGTCTCGGGAGCGTCGATGGGCTACGGCTCGTTCGTCGCTGTCGTCTGGGTCGACGGCCACGGGCCCCGTACGTGCTGGGGCACCGTCAGCCAGGCCGACGTCGAGCTCCCCTCGACGGGCGACAGCCCGCCCCTTCTCGACTCCTTGGTCATGTTGGACCCGCTCGCCGGAGTTGAGGCCGGTGGCGCGGTGCTGGACGGGGCGGGGCGGCTCATAGGCATGATCACGAGCGTCAATGGCCAGACCATGGTGGCGACGCCCGGTTGGCTGGCCGCGATCGTCTCGCAGGACCTCATATCGGAGGGGCGCGTCGTCCACGGCTGGCTCGGGATCACCGGTCAGACCACCTCGGTGTCACCCACCCGTACCGCGGTCGAGGTGATGTCGGTCAAGGCGGCCGGCGGAGCCGCCAAGGCAGGGCTTCGGCCGGGCGATCTCATAGAGGCGGTGAACGGCAAGGCCGTGCGGACGATGTCGGACATCGTGGCGGCTCTTTACTCCTTGCCGCCCAACCAGGCGGTCGTCCTCAACGTCGTGCGACGCGGCCACATGTGGGCCGCGCACGCCCGCCTCGAAGCGGCGGCCTGAGGTCCCGGCCGTCCGGCCCGCGGGTCCGGACCGCGCCTGGGCGACCCTCGCCCTAGCATCAGGCATGTGAGCGATCCTCTGGCGCCGGGCGGTGGTGATTTCCTCCGCCACATGCTGGGAGACCTCCTGCGACTGATCAGGACGGAGGGACCGCTGCAGTGGGAGCTCGCCTTTCAACTGGCCGCGAGTGTGGCCGCGGGCGACGAGCCCGACCCCAATCCTGACCCGATCGCCCGCATCCGCCTCGAGGAGCTGAGCGCGATCGCCGAGTTGCACGTGAGCGACGTCACGGGCATGGTGCTCGGATCCGGCGGCGCGGGCCTAAGGCTCGTCCCGACGACACGCGTCGACTGGGCCCGCCGCAGCCTCGAGGCCTGGAGGCCGCTGCTCGACCGCCTCGCGGCGGCCATGACGACGGCGGCCGGGACCGAGCGCCCCGGCTCGGCCACAGCTCCGCCCGGCCCGCTCGGCTTCGGGACCGGCGGGGGCGCCGGAGCGGACCTCGGACCTGGCGGCGAAGCCCTCCCGCCAACGGGCGATGACGCCGGCGAGCTGCCGGCGGACCCCTTCGTCGGGGAGGACGACCTGCTCAAAGGCGTCGGCGACGACGACGGTGACGAGAACGAGGAGGCCGATCTCACCGAGATGATCGGCCGGTGGACCTCGGCGATGGCCCCGGCCATGGCGGCGATGCAGGTGGGCTCGGTCGTCGGCCACCTCGCACGGCGCTCCCTGGGGCAGTACGACCTGCCCCTGCCGCGATCGGCCTCGTACGAGATCCTCGTCGTTCTCGCCAACCTGGAACGAGTGGCCGAGGAGTGGAGCCTCCCCGTGGACGACCTGCGCCTATGGCTGTGCGCGCACGAGATGGCCCTCCACGCGGTGCTCACCCGCCCGCACGTCGCAAAGCGGCTCGAGGATCTCGTCGTCGCCCACGTCCGGCTCGTCCGGCCCGATCCGCGCGACTTCGAAGGCCTGTTGCAGGGCATCGACCCGGGGTCCATCCCGGGCCTTTCCCAGATAATGGGCGACTCGAGCCTTGCCGGCGATGGGGACTACGGCCCTTCTCCCGAGCTCGAGAAGGTCCGCGCCCAGCTCGCCTGCCTGACGGCGACCATCGCCGGCTACGCCGAGTACGTGACCTCGGTCGTCGCCTCGCGACTGATCGGGGGCCACGCACCGATAGGCGAGGCGATGCGCAGGCGCCGGGTCGGACGCGGGGAGGGTGAACGGGTCGCGGAGTCCTTGTTCGGGCTGCACCTCGACCAGGAAGACGTCGACCGCGGCTCCGCTTTTGTCCAGGGCGTCCTCGAGCGTTCCGGCGAGATAGACCTGGCCCGGCTGTGGACCGCCGAGAAGCACCTGCCGACGCCCGCGGAGCTCGAAGCCCCCGGGTTGTGGCTCGCCCGCATCAACCTCGCGGCCGACGGCGACTGACGGCGCTCAGGCGAGGCCGACCTCTTCTTCGGGCACGCCGAAGTCCCACTCCAAGATGAGGTTCTCCCGCTCGGCGTCGCGGACGATGCGCTCACGGTTCCTGCGGAACTGCGGGTCGTGCGGAGGCAGCAGCACAAGGCGCGCCAGGGCGCGCTGGCGGAACTCTTCGATGACGGCCCTGTCACCGAACTCCGACTCCACCTCCCAGTGCGGCGCGACGGGACCTAGGTAGACCATCCGGACATGGCCCCGGGGCGGCTCGGGCGGCTGATGTTCCTCCGGGTTGATCAAGCTCATTGTCTCTCCTTGGCGGCACGACCGGCCCACTGTACCGGGCGGGGCCACTGCCGGGCCCGAGCCGGGGCTGCCGGCGCCCGGTCAGTGCATGCCCGCACGTTGCAGGATCTGGGCCACGATGGCACGGATCTCGTCGATCGCGATGGCGAAACCGACGTTCTGCGCCGGTGCGTTTCCCTCCGAGCTCGTCGCGACGGCCGTGTTCATCGCGACGACCAGCCCCGAGGAATTGACCAAGGGGCCGCCCGAGTTGCCCGGGTTGATGGGTGCGTCGGTCTGGATCAATCCGGTCAGGTTCTCCGTCGTGCCGTTGTCGGTGGTGGCAGTGAGCGAGCGGTTGAGCGCGGAGACGATGCCCTCTGTCACCGTCGGCCCACCGGCGAGCGCCAGCGCGTTTCCTATGGCGAGCACGCCGTCACCTTGCTGGGCCGACTGCGAGTTCCCGAACCGCACCGTCGGCAGCGATCTTCCCGCCCCTTCGACCTGCACGAGGGCGATGTCCTTCACGGCGTCGGTGCCGATGATCCTGGCCGGGAACTGCTTGACCTGACCGTAGAGGGTCACGGTGACGGTCTGAGCCCCTTCGATCACGTGGTTGTTCGTGAGGATCACGCCACTCGGCTCGATGATCATGCCCGTGCCCGCACCTTGCACATACGAGCCGACGGCGCCGACGCCCCGGAAACTGCTCGTGTCGATCGACACCACCGCCGGCAGCACCGACGCCAGTATCGACTGGACGTCGCCCACTTGGACCTTGTGGCTGTTTGTGGGGAAGTACTCCCGGACGATGGTCTGGGGGGACCGGCTCGCAAAGACGGCCACGATGCTGCTGCCGGCCACGGCGCCGATCAGAGCCGACACGAGGGCCACGCCGAACCATCCGGGAAGCGATCGGGGAGGACGTTTCGGCACCTTGTGCCTCGGCGCCTCGTGGTAGGCCCACTGAGCGGGCCACTGCGGCTCGTAGCTTGACCGGGCAACAGCGGGTGGAATGTAGCCGGCCCGTCCGTAACCGGGTTCCGGGTAGAGGCTCTCGGGGCCGGCGAAGGAGGCGGAGGGCCCGGGCCCGGTCTCGCCGTCGCCCGGCTCTGTGAAAATGCCGCTTTCGCCTTGGTGACCGGGCGCCGAGGTGCCGCCCGCGTGTTCCGCCTCGCCCCAACTCAGCAGCTCACTCAGGGGGTCGGTGCCGGCAATGTCTTCGCCACCTGGGCTTTGGGGCACCTTGACAATCTACCGGTAGCCCGGCGCGAACGTCCTGTCCGCCTCTGGCGGACGCCGGTAGGCGCCCGCGACAAAACTTAGGATTTCCTGCGAATATGCTCCCAGCCGTGGCGGTGGCGCGCCGGACACGTCACAATGGAGACGTGGACACTTCGTGGATGGGGCGGGGGAAGTGCCGGGAGATGCCTCCGGACACCTTTTTCCCGAGTGACGGCGTGGGGGTGGAGGTGGCGCGACGGGTTTGCGCCGATTGCCCAGTCAAAGAGCCGTGCCTCGAGTACGCCATGGTCAACCACATCGACCACGGCGTCTGGGGTGGCACTTCAGAGCGCGAGCGCAGGCGGATCGCCCGCCACCGCCGGCTCATCGCAGTCCGCTCCAGCTGAGCCGAGAGGCGGCCGACTAGGTCCGCCACAAGAAAAGGCCGTCACCTCGCCGGAGAAAGAGGCGCGCGTCCGGGCACGGCGGCACTTGCCTTCTCACAAGGTGCCGAAGACGGTACCCAGCAATCGGGTTGCACGCACCCGAGCGAGGAGAGCGCGACCGGGGCTCGCCCCGACAGCTGAGTGCCGCTTCGTGGTGCGCTCAGGAAGCCGTGTTAGCCGTCTGGGCGAGCACTCGGGCCCGACGGACCCTGCGGCGTTCCCGTTCGCTCATGCCACCCCAGATGCCGAACTTCTCGCTGTTGGCGATAGCGAACTCGAGACAGTCGAGGCGGACGACACAGCCTCGGCAAACCTCCTTGGCCTCCCGCGTGGATGCGCCCCGCTCCGGGAAGAACAGCTCCGGATCGACGCCCATGCAGTTAGCACGACCTTGCCAGGTCCTGTCGAGGCCACCTTCGAGCAACGCTTGGAGTGCCATCTTGGGCGCCCCCTCCCCTAACGACTCGCAACCGTGTAGTTACAAGATGGTGATTATCATGGACCTTGGCGCCAACGGATGCAAGAGGGAGTTTCGACCTGCCCTGAAATTGGGCAAAGCACGGCCAAGGCTCGTGGCCGTGGGCCACAGTCCCAGGCTTTTCGAACCCTTTTATGCGCCCCGGGAACGCCTTTTCGACAGGTGTCGCCGGTTCTCGATGAAATCGACGAGGACGTAGTCCCCGAGCGTGTCGGGTGTGGTGAAAAAGGCCCGACCCCTGTTCAATTGGGTCATCTTCTCGATGAAGTCGCGCAGGTGCCCCGTCGCGTCGAGGGCGAAGGTGTTGATCCGTATCCCTTCTTGCGAGCAGCGCAGGACCTCCACCAGTGTGGCCTCGGCTGTGGCCCGTGCGGGCGGGTAGTTGAAGAAAACGCCTCCGTCGGGCTGGATGTGGGCCGTCGGCTCACCGTCGGTGATCATCACGATCTGGCGAGTGCCGTGGTGACGCGCGAGCAACCGGCGCGCAAGCACGAGCGCGTGCTGGATGTTGGTGCCGTAGACGTAGTCCCACGAGACGGTCGGCAGCTCAGCTGGTCGGATCTCGCGTGCCCGTTCCGAGAAACCGACTATCCCCAGATAGTCCCTGGGGAATTGGCCGGAGATGAGGGCCTGCATGGCGAGGGCGACCTTCTTCGCGGCGAGGAAGTTGTCACGAAGGGGCATGGACAGTGACAAATCGATGAGGAGCACGGTCGCGCACGGGCTCTGGTGCTCGGTGCGCTCCACCTCGAAGTCCTCAGGGCTCAAGCGGACCGGGAACCGCACGCCGGGCCGGCCGCCCGTGTCGAGCTCCCCCTCGGCAACCTGGCGGCGCAAGGCGTTGCGCAATGTCCGCTCGATGTTCAAGTTGAAGGGGTCCCCTGTCTCGTAGGGCTTTGTGTCCTCGGCGCGCTCATGGCCCGTCCCGACCTTGGCCAGGCCATGGCCTCCGAGACGGTCCTTGGACAGGTGCTTGAAGAGTTCCTCGAGCGCCCGCTGGCCGATGCGCCGGAGCCCTTTAGGCGTCAGCTCGAGACGTCCCTCGTGCTGCTCGACGAGGCCGGCCTGTTCGAGACGTCGTGACAGTTCCTGCAGTTCTCCCAGCGAAGCTGCGGCCTGTGTGCCCAACAGTTCTCGTATCCTCTCGAGGTCGATCTCGGCGAGCGCTCCGGGCTGGGGCGACCCGGACAACATCTCCTCGAGCTGGTCGAGCTCGCCGAGTCGTTGGAACATGTCGGTCGTCTCGGCCAAGCCCATGGTCCCGCTGCCGCCGAAGGACGTACGCCTGTCCCACTGCTCGCCTGCAAAGGCCCCGCGCAGGTTTGCCGCCAGACGATTGACCTGCCAGGAGAGGTCCATGTCGCTCATCAGAAGGTCCATCAGCTCTTGCAGCTGGGTCCGTTCGCCGGGCGTCATCGAGGCGAGCATCGCCGAGGCGGCCGCCATCCGCCGGGCGAGCTGTTCCAAGAGCTCGTCGAGGTTCGCCGGATCACCGGGGAACAGGTCGCCGTAGTGCTCCATGAACTGCTCGAAGCTCGGGTCCGGCGACTCGCCCGCGGCGCGCTGTTCCATCATGGTGTTCAAGGCGTCGAGGGCGTTGCGGATGTGCTCGCGCTCGGAGGCCCCCGTCTCGGAAGCGGTGCCGGCCATCTGGTCGAGGAAGGTCCTCACGGTCTCGGCGCGCAGACGTTCCAAGAGCTCCTCGAAGCGGTCGCTCGCCTCGCTGGAGGTGAACTCGTAGTTCACAAGGCCGCGCACACGGCCGGCCAGGTCCTCGGGGAGCAGCCCGAGCTGGGCACGGCGCTCGCCCACGACCTCGTCTGTGACCTGGCGGCGCCTGTCGTCCCCCGAGTCGGCGGCCGCCTGCTGCAACGAGTCGAGCGCCTCGCGCTCTTGGTCGAGGATCTCGTTCAGCTCGTCGGCGATCTCCCGGTAGGCGCCGGAAGGATCGTGCTGGGCAGCTTCGGTGCGTCGGCGTTCCCGGATGCGCTCCAAGAGGGCCTGCAGGCCCTCGATGTGCCGGCCCCCGGAGTCCGAGAATCCCTGTTGCATCATCCGCCGGAGGGCGAAGCCGACGTCGCCGTGGTACACGAGGTCGTCCTGGATCTCGGCCAGGATGGCGTCCGCGTCGAGGTCGAACCCGACTTGGGTGCCGTCCCATCTCGAGTAGCGGTAGATGGCCACCTCGGGGTCCTATCGTGCCCGGTAGGTCGCCCGCGGGCCCGCGGCGTCCTTGTTGAGCCGTTTGGACAGGTGCAGCCCGTCGAGCACGAGCTCGATGGCACTGGCGATCGCTGCAGGGCTCTCCGACTCGGCTGCCAGCACTCTCACCGGCGTGCGCAGTGCCGGCAGCTCGCCGAGGACGGCGACGTAGTCCTGTGAGGAGACGTCCGGCCCGATGTGCACGACCGTCCCGTCCTCGAACGCGCCGACCACCTGGCCGAGTGTCTCGGGCGGGCAGTGCTCGCGGAAGGTCTGCAGGATGGCCGCCTTTATGAGCTTGTCGACGACCTCCTCGTCCTCACCTTCCTCGAGCGACTCGATCTCGAGCTTGCCGAGCGTCGAGGAGTGCAGCGCGCCGAGGTCGCTCACGCGAGGGGAAGCTTCGGTCTCGCCGTGCAGGAGAGCACGGCGGAGCGCCGCGGCGGCCAGCGTCTCCTGGTTGGTCACGCTCAGGCGCACCGACACCCCCGAGTGCTGGCTGACCTTCGGGTTGCGGCGCGCGAGCTGGCTCAGCCTGGCGACGATCTCGGACATGTACCCGGGGAACTGGAGGCGGACACCGGCGGCCTCGAAGGCGCGGGCCTCCTGGGCCACGATCGTGAGCTCGGTCTCGAGGTCCTGGGGATAGTGCGTCCTTATGCGGGCTCCGAAACGGTCCTTGAGCGGAGTGATGATCCTGCCCCGGTTCGTGTAGTCCTCCGGGTTCGCCGAGGCGACGAGCACGATGTCGAGAGGGAGGCGCACCTTGTGGCCACGGATCTGGACGTCGCGTTCCTCGAGCACGTCGAGCAGGCCGACCTGGATGCGCTCGGCGAGATCGGGCAGCTCGTTTATGGCGAAGATGCCGCGGTTGGTCCTAGGCACGAGCCCGTAGTGAAGCGTGAGCTCGTCGGAGAGGTAACGGCCCTCGGCAACCTTGATCGGGTCGACCTCGCCGATCAGGTCCGCCATGGACGTGTCCGGCGTGGCCAGCTTCTCGCCGTAGCGGTCGCTGCGGTGGACCCAGGCGATGGGCGTGTCGTCGCCGGCCTCGGCCACGAGGTCCCGGGCCATCCGCGAGACGGGGCGGTAAGGATCGTCGTTTATCTCGGAGCCGGCCACCACGGGCAGCCACTCGTCCAACAGACCCACGAGCGATCTGATCATCCTGCTCTTGGCCTGGCCCCGCTCGCCGAGGAAGATCACGTCGTGGCCGGCTATGAGCGCGTGCTCGAGCGCCGGCAGGACGCTGTCGTCATAGCCGAGCACGCCGCCCACGACCGGCTTTGCCTGCGACACGCGGACGAGCACGTTGCGCCGGATCTCCTCCTTGACCGGAAGCGAAGCCCAGCCGGAGGCGCGGAGCTCTCCGAGGGTGGAGGCGAGGCCCGAAGGGGCGCTGCGGCGGTGGGGGGCCGAGCTCGTCGGGGCGGGAGAGGAAGGTCTTGGCTCGGTACTGGAGGACATCTCGGACATTCGGTGAGACTACGGGCGTTAACTCGCAGCACCTGCAGCCCCGGTGCAATGATGATCGCCACGTCGCACGGAGCTTGTGAGGACATGTCCGACCTACGATCGGGCGAGACCGATCCCCACGGAGGCAACTGATGAGCGTCATCGAGGAGGCACCGTCGCCGGTACCTCGGCCCGAGCCCATCCCTGTCCACATCGGCGCCACGAGGGCCGGCCCCTCGAGGGCGGTCGTGCTCCGCAAGGACCCCTGGTGGGCCCAGCCCCTCGTCACCGGGCTCGGGCTGCTCGCCTTCGTCGTCTACGCCACATGGGCGGCGTTCCGCAACGGCCACTACTTCGTCGGCCTCGATCTCGGGCGCAACTACCTGTCGCCGTTCTACTCGCCGTGCCTCGCCTCCAACTGCCCCTCGGCCATCCGCTGGGGGCCGGTCACGCCGGCCAACTCGGGTTTCTCACCCGCGCTCATCATCCTCGTGTTCCCGCTGGCCTTCCGGCTCACCTGCTACTACTACCGCAAGACCTACTACCGGGCCTTCTGGCTCTCGCCGCCGGCGTGCGCGGTCGCCGACGCCGGGTCGACCTCGACCGGGAAGAGGGCTTTGCGCAAGCGCTACACGGGCGAGACCCGTTTCCCGCTCGTGCTGCAGAACATCCACCGCTACACCTGGTACTTCACCTTCATCTTTGCCGTGCTCTTGACCTACGACGCCGTCGAGGCCTTCCGCTTCCCCGGCGGCATCGGCATGGGTGTGGGAACGCTCATCCTCGTCGCGAACTCCGTTTTCATCTGGGCCTACCAGCTCGGCTGCCATGCTTGCCGCCATCTGAGCGGCGGGAACCTGAAGAAGTTCTCCGCCGCGCCCGTGAGGACGTGGATCTGGACCAACCTCACGACGCCGCTGAACAAGCACCACCAGCTGTTCGCCTGGCTCTCGCTCATGACCATCGTCGTGTCGGACCTCTACATCTACCTTGTCTCGTCCGGCACCTTTAGTGACCCGAGGATCTTCTGATGACCGACACCGAGCGGCACGACTTCGACGTGGTCGTCATAGGCGCCGGCGGTGCCGGGCTCAGGGCGGCCATCGAGGCGCGCGAGCTGGGGGCGCGCACGGCGCTCGTGTGCAAGTCCCTCCTGGGCAAGGCCCACACGGTCATGGCCGAGGGCGGCATCGCCGCGGCGCTCGGCAGCGTGTGGCCGGAGGACAACTGGGAGGTCCACTTCCGCGACACGATGCGTGGCGGCAAGATGCTCAACAACTGGCGCATGGCCCAGATCCATGCCCTGGAGGCCCCCGACCGCGTCCTCGAGCTCGAGGAGTGGGGGGCACTGTTCGACCGCACCTCGGACGGCCGCATCCTGCAACGGGACTTCGGGGGTCATCGCTACGCGCGTCTCGCGCATGTGGGCGACCGCACCGGCCTCGAGATGATAAGGGCTCTGCAGCACCGCGCCGTGGAGATCGGGATCGACGTCTTCATGGAGTGCAAGATCGTCCGTCTCCTGCAAGACGATCAGGGCGCCGTGAACGGGGCGGTCGGCTTTTTCCGTGAGTCTGGGCGCTTTGTGACCTTCGGCGCCAAGGCGGTCGTCATCGCCACCGGCGGGCTCGGCAAGGCGTGGAAGTTCACCTCCAACTCGTGGGAGTGCACCGGCGACGGCATGGCGCTCGCCCTGTGGGCCGGCGCCGATCTGATCGACATGGAAGCCATCCAGTTCCACCCGACGGGGATGGTGTGGCCGCCCTCGGCGCGGGGCCTGCTCGTGACCGAAGGCGTGCGGGGCGACGGCGGTGTCCTGAAGAACCGCGACGGCGAGCGCTTCATGTTCAACTACATCTCGCCTTTCTTCGCGGCGGAGACCGCCGACTCGGTCGAGGAGGCGGACCAGTGGTACAAGAACAAGAGGGACTTCCGCCGTCCGCCTGACCTTCTTCCCCGTGACGAGGTCGCCCGCGCCATCAACTCGGAGGTGAAGGCGGGCCGGGGCAGCCCGCACGGCGGCGTCTTCTTGGACATCGCGAGCCGCCGCACGCCAGAGGAGATACGCCGGCTCCTGCCCTCCATGTACCACCAGTTCAAGGAACTGGCCGACATCGACATCACCACGACGCCGATGGAGGTCGGCCCGACGTGCCACTACGCCATGGGGGGCATCCGCGTCGATGCCGACACGGAGGCCACGACGGTCGAAGGCCTTTACGCCGCCGGCGAGGCCGCAGGCGGCATGCACGGCTCGAACAGGCTCGGGGGCAACTCGTTGTCGGACCTCGTGGTGTTCGGCCGCAGGGCGGGCCAGGCGGCAGCCGAGCGCGCCCTTGCCATGCCGGGGGTCGCAAAGCTCTCAGAGACTCAAGTCACCGGGGTGACACAACACGCGACGTCCTACTTCGCCAACGCCAGCCACGAGGACGCCTACGCGGTGCACCGTGACCTGCAAGAGACGATGCAGGCGCTCGTGGGCATAATCCGCACCGAGGCCGAGCTGCTCGAGGCGAAGCAGAAGCTGGTTGCCCTCGCCGAACGCGCATCGCACTGCGCTGTCGAGGGAAACCTCCAGTTCAACCCGGGTTGGCACCTCGCCTTGGACCTCGAGTCGATGCTGGCGGTCTCGAACTGCACGACGTTGAGCGCCATCGAGCGCCGGGAGAGCCGAGGGGGCCACACCCGCGAGGACTACCCCGGCTTCAGCCCGGAGTTCGAGAACGTGAACATGATCACCCGCCTCGTCGACGGTGAGTACGTCGTTGTGAAGGAGCCCAAACCCCAGATGCCGGACGAGCTCGCGAAACTCTTCGAGGAAGGGGCGCACTGATGTCCATCGACACCGAACCTGCCCCCTCCGCAGCTGCTCAGCCCTCACCAGAGGCGCCGGAAAAGGACCTCGTCATGCGCCTGTGGCGCGGAGACGCGAGCGGTGGCCGCTTCGAGGACTACCACGTGACTCCCCAGGAGGGCGAGGTCGTGCTCGACGTCGTCCATCGCATCCAGGCGACCCAGGCGCCCGACCTCGCCGTCCGCTGGAACTGCAAAGCCGGCAAGTGCGGCTCGTGCAGCGCCGAGATCAACGGCCGGCCCAGGTTGATGTGCATGACTCGCATGAGCACGCTGCCCACCGACGAGCCCGTCACGATCTCGCCGATGCGCGCCTTTCCCATCATGCGCGACCTCGTGACCGACGTGTCGTACAACTTCGAGGTGGCAAAGCTCATCCCCGCCTTCAAGCCGGGTCCGAGGGACCCCGACGGCCTCTACAGGATGGCCCAGGTCGACATCGACCGGGGCCAGGAGTTCCACAAGTGCATCGAGTGCTTCCTTTGCCAGAACGTCTGCCACGTGATCCGCGACCACGAGGAGAACAAGACCCGTTATGCCGGGCCGCGCTTTTTCGTGCGCCTGGCAGAGCTCGAGATGCACCCGCTCGACACCTTGGACCGCCGCGACTACATCCACCGGGACATGGGCATCGGTTTCTGCAACATCACCAAGTGCTGCACGGAGGTGTGCCCCGAGGACATCCACATAACCGACAACGCCATCATCCCGTTGAAAGAGCGCATCGTCGACTCGCGCTACGACCCGGTCGCATGGCTCGGTCGCAAGATCAGGGGACGGCCTGCCCCGCTTCCCGCCTCGGAGGCCCGCAAGCACACGGGCGCTGCGCACCAACAGCCTGGGGCGCCCGGGCGCGGTGACGGTGCCTGAGTTCTTGAGCGAGGAGTGGTTCGAGGCCTTCGCCGCGGCTCTCGCGAGCCTGCCCGTCACAAGCGGTGCAGGAGATGGCTCGGAAGGGCTCTGCCTCGGCCAGGTCATCACCGCTGTGCCGGAAAAGGCGCGGGCCGCGGGCGTGCACGACGGTGAGGTCCGCTACACGATCGTGCTCGGCCGAGACGGATCGGCGTCCCTGCTGGTCGGCTCGACCGAGTCGGCGGAGGTGACACTTCTCGAGGACTGGTCCACGGCCGAGGCGATCGCCTCGGGGAGCGCCTCCCTGCCGGACCTGCTCGGCGCCGGAAGGGTGAAGCTCAGAGGCGACCCGCGTGCCCTCGTCGCCGCCGGGGACCTCCTGGCACGGCTCGCTCCGCTCATCTCCGCGGCGCTCTCGGGCGGGCAAGCTTCCTAGCCTTCCGCAAAGGAGGCACGATGACCGATCGCCCTTATCCCAAAGCCCGCCGGAGCGACCAGGCCGACGACTACCACGGGGAGCTGGTCCCCGATCCCTACAGGTGGCTCGAACAGACCGACGATCCCGAGACGCTCGCCTGGACGAGGGCGGAGAACGAGCTGACCGAGGCCTTCCTTGCCACGGTCGCGACCCGCGAGAGCATCCGTGCCCGGCTCACCGCGCTCTCGGACCACCGGAAGTTCGGCGTTCCCTTCGAACGGGGCGGTCTCTGGTTCCAGGCACGCAACACCGGTCTCCAGGACCAGCCGGTGCTGTGGGTGATGGACGGTCCGGCCGACGAGGGCCGGGTCCTCCTGGACCCCAACTCGTTGTCCGGGGACGGCACCGTCGCCCTGACGGGTCTCGAGGTCACCGACGACGGCTCGAAGCTCGCCTATGCCACGAGCTCCGCAGGATCGGACTGGAGGACCTGGAGGGTACGTGAGGTGGCCACGGGAACCGATCTCGACGACGTCGTCGAATGGTCCAAGTTCGGCCCGCTCGCCTGGCGCAAGGACGGCTCGGGCTTCTACTACGTCGCCATGCAACGGCCGCGCCCGGGCTCCGAGTACCTCCAGGAGAGCCGCCTGGCACGGATCTTGTTCCACCGCCTGCGGACCTCCCAGGACGAGGACGAGCTCGTCTTCGAGGCTCTTGACGAGCCGGAGTGGCTGCCGAGGGCGAAGGTGAGCGACGACGGGCGTTTCGTGATCGTCTCGATCACCCGCGGGACCTTCCCCGAGACTCAGGTCCGCGTCCTGGACCTCGAGCGGCCCGAAGGCGGCTACCTGCAGCTCATCTCGGACTTCGCCCAGAAGGCGTGCGTGCTCGCGAACGTGGGCAGGACCTTCTACGTCCTCACCGACTGGGACGCCCCTCTGCAAAGGATCGTCGCCGTTGACCTCGACCACCCGGCCCGCGAGATGTGGCGCGAGGTCGTGGGCGAGACCGGGGACTGCCTCTGCGACGCCTACTTCTGCGGCGGCCGTCTCGTCTGCCACTATCTTCACCACGCGAGCTCGCAGCTGCGCGTCCACGATCTCGACGGGTCGCACGTCCACGACGTTCCCCTTCCCGCGATGTCGGCGGTGACCGGCAGCCCGCGCGACCACGAGGGGATCGAGGGCCGGGGGGACGCAAACCTCGTCCACTTCGCGCTCGAGTCGTTCACCGAGCCCGCCTCGGTGTGGCAACACGACCTCTCCACCGGCGAGACACGCGTGCTCAGGCCTGCCGGGGCCCCGATCGAGCCCGGCCTGTTGATCACAGAACAGGTCTTCGCCACCTCGAACGACGGCACGAAGATCCCCCTTTTCCTCTCCCGGCGCCGTGACGTGTCGCCGAGCGGGGACGTGCCTGTCCTTCTTTACGGGTACGGGGGCTTCGACATCCCTGTGAGGCCGGATTTCCAAGAGATGTTCGCGGCCTTCATGGAGCGGGGCGGGCTCTTCGCGGCCGCGAACCTTCGCGGCGGTGGCGAGTACGGCACGGCCTGGCACGATGCCGGCCGCCTCGCCAACAAACAGAACGTCTTCGACGACTTCTGCGCCTGCGCGCGCTGGCTCGCCGGCTCGGGCTGGTCGCGCCCTGAGCGGATAGCCATCATCGGCGCATCGAACGGCGGCCTTCTCGTCGGGGCCTGCCTCACGGAGCACCCGGAGCTGTTCGGGGCTGCGGTGGCCATGGTCGGAGTGCTCGACATGCTGCGCTTCAACAAGTTCACCATCGGCTGGGCGTGGACGAGCGACTTCGGCGACCCGGACGATCCCGAGCAGTACCGCTGGCTCAGGGCGTACTCACCGCTGCACAACCTGCGCCAGGGCGGGCGCTATCCGGCGACGCTGGTGTTGACGGGCGACCACGACGACAGGGTCGTCCCGGGACATTCGTTCAAATTCGCCGCCGCCCTTCAAGAGGCCCAAGGTGGCGACCGGCCGGTCCTCATCCGCGTCGAGACCTCGGCCGGTCACGGTGCGGGAAAGCCCACCGCCAAGCTCATCGCGGAGGGCACAGACGTCCTGGCCTTCTTGGAGGCCGTCCTGTGACGGGCGCTTGCGGCCCGCGCGCCCGCGCATCCAGGCGGCCGGGAGAGCCGGCGCCACGCCACGAGACGGCGGCGTCGCGCCGGTGCGGGGCGGGCGCGGGACGGGACCACATCTCCTCGCCGGCCTGGTCACGCAATCGTCATCGGAGTGCATTCCGACCCTCAAACCCACCGGGGTACGCTTTCGCAACGGCATAACGAAAGGGGATCAGGAACATGACCTTGACGGGCGTGGTCGACGATCACATGCTGAGCCAGTACCGCGTGTTGCTCGATCGTGAAGACGCAGCCTTCGACGAGCTCGAGCATGCGTTCGAGGACGGGGACAGTGACCACTTCGAGGCTGACTACAACGACTGGATCCAAGCCATGAGCCGTCGCCTTGCCTATCTGAGGCGCCTTGGCATCGAGGTAAACGCCTGATTCGCTTTCCTTGCGGCACCCGCTCGTGAGCCGTCCGAGCTACATGCCCGACGACGTCGGGTTCCCGCTCGCCTCCTGGGGGGTCCGCGCCGTCGGCGCCGTCGCCGACGCGGTGTTCATCGGGATCGCCACCTACCTCCTCCATCTCGGTGCCAATGTCCGCACCCGCACCGGATACCTCTACTTGGACCTCGCCGTCAGCTTCGCCTACTCGTTCGCTCTGGTCGGGTTCTTCGGCCACACTCTCGGCATGGCGTGGATGCGCCTGTACGCCGTCGACGCTGTCGGGGGGCGCACCCCGATAGGTCCCTCGAGGGCCGCCGTCCGGTCGCTCACAGCCGGGGCGTTGACCGTCATCCCCTTCGCAGCCCTCTTGGACCTCCTCTGGCCGTTGTGGGACAACCGCAACCAGACGCTGCACGACAAGGCCGCCGGGACGGTGGTGCTGCGCCGTTAGGCGCCGCGTCAGCCTTTCAGGAGCCCTTCCACCTCGGCGCGCTCCTCGAGCAGCTCCTTGGTCGTCGCCCGGATCTGGGAGAGCGCGAACTCCGAGTGCGGCTGGTCGGGCACCACTTCCCAGCTCTTGCCGTCCGTGCGCACCGGGAACCCGAACTGCAGCCCTTCCGGAACCCCGTACTCGCCCTTGGAGACGACCGCCAGCGACACGGCCTCACCGGGCGGCGTGGGCCGCACGATGCTCGCCACCGAGTCGACTATGGCGTGGGAGGCGCTTGCGGCCGACGACATCCCCCGCGCCTCCAAGATGGCCGCACCGCGCCCTTTCACGGTCGTCAGGAACTCGCCCTTCAACCAGTCGATGTCGCCGATGACGTCGATCGCCGGCCGGCCGAGGATGCGGGCGTTCTCGTAGTCGGGGAACTGCGTGGAGGAGTGGTTCCCGTACACGACCATGTTCGCCACCTGCCCGTTGAACACCTGCGCACGGCGTGCGAGCAGGCTCTGGGCCCGGTTCTGGTCCAGGCGCATCATGGCGAACCAGCGCTCCGCGGGCACCTCGGGAGCGTTGGAGCGGGCGATGAGGCAGTTGGTGTTGCACGGGTTGCCCACCACGAGCACGCGCACGTCCGAGGCCGCATAGTCGGCGATGGCCCGGCCCTGGGTCTTGAAGGTGCCCGCGTTCACGCCCAACAGGTCCTTGCGCTCCATGCCGGGCTTGCGGGGGACAGAGCCCACCAAGAGCGCGAACGAGGTCCTGCGGAAGGCGATCGCGAGGTTGCTCGTCGCCTCGATGTCGGCGAGGAGAGGAAAGGCGCAGTCCTCGAGCTCCAGCACCACGCCCTCGAGCGCCTTCATGGCAGGCTCGATCTCCAACAGGCGAAGAGCCACGGGCTGGCCCGGCCCGAACATCTCGCCCGAGGCGATGCGGAACAGCAGCGCATAGCCGACCCCGCCCGCGGCACCGGTGACGGTCACGTTGACCGGCCAGTGCATCTTGGCGTCGATGGCAGTTGTCGTGGCAGAAGTGTCAGTCACGGCGTGTCAGACTAACCGCGCCCGGACGCCGCCCTCTAACCGGCCGCCGGCACGACCCGACCGGGGACCGTTCGTGGGCGCGCGCCGGAACGATTCGGTGTGCCCGGTGATCGGGAACGGTCCCGGGGATGGCACTGTGGGGGGATGCCAACTGCTCGACGAGGCACGGGAACAGCAGACGGTTCCGACCGGCCCGTGCGGGGGATCGCCGTCGCCGCCCGGCTCCGCTCCCAGCTGCTCGCCGGATCGCCGGCCGATTCCGTCGAGGAGGTCGTCGGGCGTCTCCTGGCCGTCCAGGCCCAGGACGGACGCGGCGCCAGGCTCGCCGTGCGTAGCCGCTCGAGGGGTCTCAGCGCCGCCGACGTCGACCTCGCCCTCAGCCGGGACCGTTCCCTCGTCGTCACCTGGCTCAACCGCGGCACCCTGCACCTGGTACGCAGCGAGGACTACTTCTGGCTCCACCGACTGACCGCCCCACGCCTGGCGACGGGCAGTGCGCGCCGCTTACGCCAGGAGGGTGTGGATGCCCGGCAGGCCGCGCGCGGCGTGGAGCTCATCGCCGCGGCCGTGACCGACGACGGCCCGCAGACCCGCGAGCAGCTGCGCCAACGTCTCCGAGCCGCCGGGGTCCCGACGGCGTCCCAGGCGCTGGTCCATCTCCTCCGCGCGGCGAGCACGCAGGGCATCGTGCTACGTGGACCCATGGTCGGCACCGAGCACGCCTTCGTCGCCGTGGAACAGTGGCTCGGAGCGGCCCCGGCGGCACTGGATCACGAGACGGCCCTCGGCAGGTTGGCTCGCCGTTATCTGGACGGGCACGCGCCGGCCGGACCCGATGACCTCGCCAAATGGGCTGGGATCCCCCTGGGCGACGCCCGCGTCGGCTTCGCCGCCATGAACGAAAAGCTCGTCTCGCTGGGCCAGGGGCTCTTCGCCCTTGGCGCCCTTGTTGACGAGCCATTGCCTCGGGCGGCGCCGCGCCTTCTCGGACCGTTCGACCCGTTGTTGCACGGCTGGGCCTCGCGCGAGCCTTTCGTCGGTCCGCACGCGCACGTCGTCACCACGAACGGGATCTTCAGGCCCGTCGCCCTCGTCGACGGCCGGGTGGTGGCCACCTGGGGCCTTCCCGGCGGACGGCCGACTGTCGCAGCGCTCGTGCCCCTGTCGGGGCGGACCCGGCGAGCCCTCTCGGCGGATGGCACCGACGTCCTGCGCTTTCTCGGGTTGCCACCGAGCCCTGTGCGTTTCGAGTGACCGGGCCGACCATCTCACCTAAGGTCGGCTTCGGACTGCTCGGCCCTTGTCCGGGCTCCAGACAAGCGTGCCCCGGAGCGCCTGGTCTTGTGCGACGCTTTTGCCCGGTGGCCACGGGCCGCTGCGGCGTAGCCGAACCCAAGGCCGAAATCATCTGTCCCGAAGGCCGATCGAGGGCAGGATCTGTCCTCAAGCGGTGTCATCATGCACTCATCAGCTCTTCCCCCGACTCGACCGAGGAGTGGTGCGGAAATGTCGTTGCCGACGGGTCACTCTCTCGAGGTACCAGGCGCGCGCCTCTACTTCGAGGTGCAGGGCTCAGGACCCGTGCTCATGTTGGTGGGCCACCCCATGGACGCTTCGGGATTTGCCGGCATCGCCCA
>JBEKGS010000034.1:0-29840 GCA_050012675.1 Acidimicrobiales bacterium | reverse complement strand
AAGCCCTGCCATCGTGTCGAAAAGGCCCGTCCGGTGGCCGATACCTATCATCAACGAGAGCATCCCGGAATTGAGGATGCCGAAGAGCCGCCCGGCAAAATCCTCAGCTGGACCCAGGCTCGTCTCAACAGTCATTGTCCAACCTCGGTCAAAGGACTCTGATGCTCGGCGGTCTGCGACGTCTTACATTACGTCTCTCCAACGCTACAGCCGCTGCCACGGCCGGGGTTCGTGCCTGGACAAGCGTCGATTTCCGAACGCGAGTCTTCACCGGGGTCACGGATTTGGAGCCGTCTTCTTCGCTCGGCAGGCCATAACCGCCGGTTCAGGGCGGCCCATCTGGCTGCTTGTTGGACGCCATAACCGCGGGCGATCGGATAATTGGCGAGCTGGTGCCGATTCAGTGACTCTCGCGTCCCTACCTGGTCCATCGACAGGCGTCTCCCGGACGGTCTCTAACGGCCCCTTGGCTTTCCCTCGCAACGCGACCGGGGTCGCGCACCGCGATCTGTCGTCACGGGTCAAGTCCCTGAACGCAGCCGACGCGCCAGAGCCGTGATGGGTAGATGAACGGCTTGCTCGTCCTCCACCGGTCCATCGACAAGCTCGTCCTCCACCGGTCCATCGACAAGCGTCTCTCGGAGGGGCTCCAACGCGATGACGGGTGCACGGCCCTTGGCTTGCCCAGAAGGCGACATGGGGTCTTGCACCCGATCGGGCGGTGGAGAGCTTCTGTTGTCACACCCGTCACATGATGTGGTGTGCTTCGCGCCACCTAGTGATTAGGGCGAGCACTGCGCACCGGACTTGATAGGGTCGCCAGCGTTCTGTCGCGGCCCGATCATGTCAGTTGTGGCTGGACACTTGATTCCGCGTTGACCGCTCGAGTGCCCGACGAGCGCATAACCAGGCGCGACGCCGTAGTCTTCCCGTTGACATAGGAGGGGCGGATGCGTTGTCTATCGTGTGGAAGCGAGAATCCAGACGGCAAGCGGTTCTGTGGGGACTGCGGCGCATCGTTAGCTCTGGTTTGCTCCGCGTGCGGGGCGCAACTCGAGCCTGGCAAGCGGTTTTGCGGTGACTGCGGAACGCCGGTGGGAGCCGCCATCACTACCGTGGCGCCAGTCGCCCCAGCTCTCACGGCTCAGCCGGTACAGGCGTCCGCGCCTTCCACCGAGCTCCGCCATGTCTCAGTGCTGTTCTGCGACCTCGTCGGCTTCACGCCCTTTTCGGAGAAGCGGGACCCCGAAGAGGTCCGCGAGGTGCTCTCGGGATATTTCGACATTGCCCGGGCGATAGTGGCCCGCTACGGCGGTGTCGTGCAGAAGTTCATCGGTGATGCCGTCATGGCGGTCTGGGGAGTCCCGGTCGCCAACGAGGACGACGCCGAGCGTGCGGTCCGCGCCGGCCTCGAGCTCGTCTCGGCCGTATCCGCCTACGGCTTCGAGAATGGGACCGAGCTCCAGGCCCGTGTCGGAGTCGTGACCGGCGGCGCGGCCACGACCGAGACGGCCGAGGAGGGCCTCGTCATCGGCGACCGGGTGAACACCGCGGCCCGCATCCAGTCCGCCGCCCCGCCCGGGTGCTGCTACGTCGACGAGACCACGAGGAGTGCCACTGCGGCCGCCATCGCCTACAGCCCTGCGGGCGAGCACGCCTTGAAGGGCAAAGCCGAGGCCGTCCGGCTCTTCCAGGCGACCCGCGTCGTCGCGGCAATCGCCGGATCGCAGCGTTCCGGGGTCATCGAGGCACCCTTCATCGGACGAGACCGCGAGCTTCATCTCGTAAAGGAGCTCTTCCACGGCACCGCGGAACGCCACTCGGCCCGCATGGTGCTCGTCTCCGGAGTCGCCGGCATCGGCAAGTCACGCCTGTCCTGGGAGTTCTTCAAGTACATCGACGGCCTGGCAGGAGACGTTCTCTGGCACGCCGGGCGTTGCCTGTCCTACGGCGAGGGCGTGAGCTACTGGGCGCTCTCGGAGATGGTGAGAGCCAGGCTCCAGATCAGCGAGGAGGACCCGCCGGAGGTAGTCGCGCATCGCCTCAGAGCCGGACTCGAGCGCTGGATCGCGGACGCCGGCGACCGTGAGTTCATAGCCCCTCGCCTCGGCCAGCTGCTCGGGCAGCTGTCACCACAGGTGCTCGCGAAAGAAGAGCTCTTCTCTGGCTGGCGCCTCTTCTTCGAGCGGCTTTCGGAGCACGAGCCCGTCGTCATGGTCGTGGAGGACCTGCAATGGGCCGACGCGGGACTCGTCGACTTCCTCGACCACCTCCTCGAGTGGTCGGGGGACCACGCCATCTTCCTTCTCGTGCTGACCCGGCCGGAGGGGACCGAACGCCGAGGGCTGGTGCTCTCGCGTCGCAACGTCACGAACCTTTCCCTCGACCCGCTCTCGGATGATGTCATGGGTGAGCTGTTGGACGGCCTAGTCACAGGCCTTCCCGCTTCCGCGCGGGCGCGCATAATCGAGCGTGCCGAGGGGATCCCGCTTTACGCCATCGAGACCGTGCGGGGACTGCTCGACAAGGGCATCCTCGAAAAGGGTGATGACGGCTCGCTGCACCTCCAGGGCGAGCTCGGCGAGCTCGAGATCCCACCTGGGCTGACAGCCCTGATCGCCTCTCGTCTCGACGCCCTCTCACCTGACGAGCGCCGTCTCGTAAAGGAGTGCTCCGTGCTCGGGGGGAGCTTCCCCCGCCAGGCGATCGGGGCTCTCTCCGAGATCGACCCGTTCTTGCTCGACGAGCTGTTGAGCTCACTCGTGCGCAAGGAGGTGCTCACCGTCCGGGCGGACAAGCTCTCGCCAGAGCGGGGCCAGTACGCCTTTACCCAGTCGCTCATCAGATCCGTCGCCTACGACACCTTGACCCGGGCCGAACGTAAGGCCCGGCACGTAAGGACAGCCGAGCACCTGCGAACGGCCTTTCCCGACGAGGGTGCCGAGGTGGCCGAGGTGATCGCCGCCCACCTCCTCGACGCCTACAAGGCCGCCGGCGAAGACCCGGACGCCGACGAGCTGCGCGCCGAGGCACGTGAGGCCTACACCCGGGCCGGGGAACGAGCCGAGGCAGTCGGAGCCCTCGAAGCGGCCGAGTCCGCCTACTTGAAGGCCGTCGCGCTGAGCTCGGAAAGCGCCGAGAAGGCGGCGCTCACCGAGCGGGCCGGCCAGGTGGCTCACCTGGCGGGTTGGTTCGAGCGGGCGGTCGGCCACTTCGAGACGGCGATCGCCACCTATGTCCAGGCCGGCCAGGTAGTCGACACCGCCCGCGTCACCGGTCGGCTCGGCACGTCGCTCGATAACCTCGGTCGGGGTGAGCAGGCCATCCCACGCTTATACGAGGCTCTGGCGTCCCTCGAAGGAACAACTGCCTCTCCCGAGGTCGTCGCGGACCTCCAGCTGAGGCTCGCGGGTGCACTCGTCTTTGCCGGCCATGGCAACGAGGCGACCGGACCGATCGAAGAAGCGCTCACCTTGGCCCAGCACCACGAGCTCGGCGAGCAGCTCGCCCAAGGTCTCAGCTCCAGGGCGGTACTTCTTTCTTATGCTGGACGTGCCGCAGAGGCTAAGGCGTTGTTCGAGCTGTGCGCCTCTGTCGCCCGGCGCGAAGGCCTGCCTCGCAGAGAGCTGACCGCGGAGAGCAACCTGGCCGACCTCTGCATGACACGCGACCTCCCGGGGGCCGAAGAGCACGCCGAGGCGGCGCTCGCGCTCGCCCGGCGCTGGGGGCTCAGGGCGAACGAAGCAGTCGCGGCGAACAACCTCATGTACGCCCTCATGATGGCGGGGCGCCTTGCCGAGGCGAGCCAGCTCGGGACAGAGCTCTTCCAAGCAGGTGGCGACGAGCGGCCGGGAACCGAACAGATCCATTACTCGCTCGCTTGTCTCGAGGCACTTCGCGGCAACGCCGACGCCGCCCGCGAGCACGTCACAAGGTGTCGCGCCTGGGCAGAGAGCGACGACGTGCAAAACAAAGCCGTGTACGCGGCCGGGCTAGCGGCAGTCTTTCTTGCTGAGAACCAAGCCCGCAGCGCGATCGAAAGCGCGCGCCGCGCGATCGACGAGGCTCTCGACGGTCGGCTCTCTGTCGCCCACGAGGCCGTCCGTCTCGCCTTCCCCGTCGCGATCGACGCGGCGATCGACCTCGGCGACTCCGAGGAAGCCGATCGATTCGCCAACTTGCTGGCGACGCGCCCGCGAGGCGAGGTTCCTCCCTTCCTCCGAGCCCAGTTGAGGCGCGCCAGGGCACTGGTCGCTCGCGCACGAGGCGAGGACGGGGCCGTGGAGGACAACCTCATCGCAGCGGAAGTTCTCCTTCGCGACCTGGGCTATCCGTACTGGACGGCGCGCACCCAGCTCGACCGGGCCGACTGGCTGGCCCACACTGGGCACCTCGAGGAGGCCGCGACATTCGCAATCCAAGCCGCCGCCACCTTCGAGAGGGTCGGGGTCTACCCAATGCTCGCCCGCGCACGGGCCCTTCTTGAGCCTGAGATGATTCGTACCTTCGCCGTCAACGGCGAGCGCGCTGTCGTCCAGAGCTCTCCGTCACCCTCCGAGTAGGCGTTTCATCGTCATCTCGTAGTCTCGACCCAGATCTCGATCCGTCCCTATGGCTGCAAAACGAGCGCACATTGCAGCATCTGTGCGCCCTCGGTTCAATGCGCCTCGCCGCGGACCACCCTGATCGAGCATTTCGCCCGGCGAACTGCTGCGGGTGCTGACGACTTACTCGTCGTCCACTGGGTTCCATCGACAAGCGTCTCCGGAGGAGCCCGACCAGAACGACGGGGGTGCACGGCCCCTTGGCTTTCCTCGCAAGGCGAACGGGGGTCGTGCACTCACCTTTGACCACAGCCGACGCGCCCAGCACACCTCTCAGCCATTGTGTCGACATGACCCGACCTCCGCTTCGTTGCGAAGGTGACGCCGGTCACGACGAAACGCCAGCTACGTTTTCTCACCATGCTCAAAGAGGCGGCTTCCCTTGTGCACCTGGACTTCTCTCCGAAGCACCGTCAACCGCTGCCTGGCCGCGTGGTGCTGGCTGCTGTCGCGTCGATCGTCTGCTGCCTCGTCGCAGACTTCATTCTGGTGGTCATCGGTGAGGCGATCTTTCCGGCGACGAAGGGCTACGTCCACTTCCGGTTCTCCGACTACGGCAAGTTGACCGTGATCGGCGTGATCATCGCCAGCGCGGCGTGGCCGATCGTGGCACGCGTGACCTCGGCACCGAGATGGTTGTTCTTCCGCCAGGCCATCGTCGTCACGCTGTTCTTGTGGCTCCCCGATCTCTACATCCTCTGGCGGGGCCAGCCAGGCGATGCGGTCGCCGTGCTCATGGTGATGCACCTCGCGATCGCTCTGGTCACCTACAACCTTCTCGTCCACGGCGCTCCGATTCGGCCGGTTCGTCAAGCCGAACACAGCCGACTATCCAATTCATGAAGAACCGGTTGAGTTACGCGTGTCCAGGATGACGGGGTACACGGCCCTTCGGCTTTCCTAGTCACTGTTTCGAGGGCCCGATCGATCCCGATTCGACGTGGGCTCTAGGTCTTAGCGACTGACCGCCAATGCCCGCGCTCGCGCCCGCGTTGTGCCCGGTAAGGTAGCTCGACATGGCCGGTCAAGACCTTCCTCAAAGGCATGCGATCAGACGCTTCCAGGCCCTTCTCGACTCTATCGATCACCCTCACGACCCGGAGTATCACTGGCTTTGGAACGAGCGCCGTCATCCTGATCAACCACCGCAAGGTGTCGCGGAAGGACCGGATGCCTCCAGTCCCGAGCGCAACAGGAGAATCACGGACCGCTGGTACGACGAGATCGCCTGATCTGTCCGGACGGCCAATCCTGCGATAAGCACCACTCTTGCGGAAACGCCGGGGGCACGCACATCGCTGCAACCAACGGTTGGCCGAGCTACTGGTCGCACCACCCGAAATTGACCGAGGACCGTGAAGTGCGCCGGCGCTCACGGCGACGGCCGGCAACCTGGAAGTACGCTCCTGGAAAACGAGGTCCGCTAAGGGAGGAAGTCATGCGTTTCAAGGTTGTTCTTGCGCTTGTCGTGGTTACGGCCCTGATCGGTGCGGCGGCAAGCGTTGCCGTGGCAACGAGTAGGCGGAGCGGCACCGCCAGCGCCCCGGCCGGAGGCCTCGTGAGGATCTTTGTCACGCCAAACAACGGTGCAGCTGCAGCGATTCTTGTCACCGGAGCGATCGGTGATTACGGCACAACACTCATGATCGACAAGAACGGCGAAACGGACTCGAATGGGAATTACATCAAGGTCACGCTGCACAAGGGCACTTTCGAGATGAATTCGACGACGCTCAACGCGAAGGCGAACAGCTCACGGCCGACGTTCTACAAAGCGACCTGCTCGGCACTGGAATCCGTAACCGGTCCGGTCACGCTGTTCAACGGCACCGGTCCCTACAGGGGGATCATTGGGACCCTGAGCATCACCGAAACCTACGCCTATATCAGCCCGCGCTCCACGAGCGGTGAGAACAAGGGCCAATGCAATCTGAGCGCCCAGCCGATCAGCCAGTACTCCTCGATCACAGGCTCAGGTACCGTCTCGTTCTAGCAGATCAACAGCCCCGTTCCGGTTGCCGAAACTGTGACCGGTTATAGGGAAGCCACCTGCGATAGCACGGCAAACCGGTGCTCCGGCTCCGGAGGTGGATAGAGGGTCTGAGGAGATGACGAGGTGCTTGGCCCACGGCTCCTCGTCAGGCGACCGGGGGTGTGCAAGTGCTGTCAGCCTGGGCTCCGCTCTGAGGCGCGGCGCGAGGCTCGACCTACGCGTAGGATCCGCGTGATTCTGTCGCCGAACGGGACAGACCTAAAGGGGGGAATCCGAATGCCTGCTTATGTGACTCTGCTCAATTGGACCGATCAAGGAGTCAAGAGCTTCCGTCAGAGCACACAGCGTGCCAAAGACTTCACAGAACTCGTGGAGGCGCACGGTGGCAAGGTACGCGAATTCCTTTGGACGGTCGGGGAGTACGACGTCGTCGTGGTCGCTGACTACCCAGATGAGGAGTTCGCCGTGGCGGCGTTGCTCAAGGTGGCCGAGGCGGGGAACATCCGTTCCAACACCTTGCGGGCCTTCTCAGCCTCCGAGATGGAAGGCATTGTCGCTCGAACGAACTGAGGCTCCCCGACGACTGGTGTCGTGACAGTGCCGCTGCCGGGCGGCTTCCCAGGCACGAGATCCAGGTAGTACACCGAACCGATCTGCGGGCGGTTCTCGTCCCGCAGAAGCCGCCCTTGTTGTCCACTGGACCCGGGGTCGTGCACCCGCCTATGACTTTCGATGCGTGTCACCGGTTCCTAGTTCGCGCCGTCGACGTCGATATCCGCGCCGTCGAATGCCTAAGCGCCACCTGGCTCGAACCGTGAGCGCGAGTCAGCTTTCGCCGAAGGGAGAGCGGCAGGTCAGCCCTTCACGTACGAGAGCTTCTCGGCAATCTTGCCATCTCGGACCCGGAACACGTCCACGCCACGAACGTGACCGTCATCCCACGTGTAGCGCCAGCGCTGCACGACCCGGTCGCCGATGCCGAAGGTCTCCTCCGCCTCGAACCTGGTGTTGGCATCATCGAAGATCGGCTGCCAGGCGCGTCGAACTGCGTCCCGACCGAGGTGGCGAATCCCATCGGGGGCCGGTCCCGTGGAATCGAACACACAGTCTTCCGTGACCAGAGCCAAGGTGGTTTCGAGGTCGTGCTCCGCCCACGCCTTCCCGAAGCTCTCCACGACCGCGAGCGCGTCCATTTCTGCGTGAAAGTGCTCTACTTGGCGTAGTTGCTGGCGCCGAACCAGTCCACGGTCACTACCGGCTCGTCACCCACGACCCAGGCGTCATGGCCGCTCGGAAGAGATGTGACATCTCCGGGGCCTGCGACGAACTCGTTGCCGTCGTCCATCCGGATGGCCAGGCGCCCGCTCACGTGGTACTGAAAATGCGGCGCGAGGCAACTCTCGGTGTTGGCGATTGGCTTCACGTCCGTGGACCAGCGCCACCCCGGCTGGAAGACGAGACGCCCTACTTCGCTGTCACCGATCTTGACGATCTCCGCACGGCCGTTCGGGAACTCGCGTACCTCATCTGCTGTCTCGAAACTGCGATGCTCAGTCTGTTGCATGGCCGAACCCCTGATCTCACTCACGACACGCTGAGCCTGAGGTGGACTACGTTCGATAGTTTTTGTCAGGCTAGCGCCATCTGTCCTGATGCGTCCAGTAGTGCCGCCGCGTGAATCGGAACCTCTTGAAATGGCAGCAGACGGTCCGTACCCTGCTCGCAATACGGCAGAACGGTCGCGGCGCTTGCAGGGCTGAGAGCCAGGACGGCCCCGTGAGCGCGTGCTCGGAGGGCCGGCTACAAGGTCCGGCCGACCCGCGCGAACCGACCAGGCTCGACTCCACGCGACGTGTCTGAATTCGCAAGTGCGCCGCCCACAGCTCCGGTTACTGCACCATCAAAGGGCATTCAGGTCTAACGCGGCACGCCTAACGTCGGCGATTCCTCTGCGTTAGTCGAGAAGTGGATACCGACCTCTATGGGTGGCGGTTTTGTCCATGTGCCGCCAACCCGCACGAGCGAATAAGAGTCGACCGACTCGTCGCCGAACAAGAGGGCGACCTTGGCGGCATCTCCGATCTGAGTGACCGAGGCGAGACGAGCCGTCAGGTTCCCGAAGGGGTGTTCCGCCCAGTACTCCCGATCGTTTCGCCGATCCCAGGGACAAGGTAAAGAGGGACTGTTCCCGCGGTGTTGCCGCTAGGGGGCGTGCGAAAGTGGGGCTCGTGAGCGCCGCCGCCAAAGCGGGCAAGGGCCCTCCGGGGCCAAGTGTCGTAACCATCAACCTGCTCGGCCCGTTCACGATCACGGTGGACCGCCGGGCTGCCGGCCCATGGCCCCGACCTACCGCCAAGCGTCTTTGCGAGCTCGTCTTCCTGAGCCACGGGCGGCGGGTCAGCCGCGATCTCGCTCGCGAGGAGCTATTCCCGGGCCTTGACGCCCACGCCGGCGCGAGAGCGCTCTCCAAGTCTCTCTCGCTCGCCCGGGGCGTCCTCTCCGAGCTTGGTGAACCGGCAGCCGGTCTCCTCCAAGGCGACCTGGGCCATAACTGGATATCGCCGGCAATCCTGGCGAAAACCGATCTCGAGGCCCTTGAGGAGGCGCTCATGGCGGCGCTGGCCATGGTCCCGGGCCAGGACCGCGATGATCGTCTCGTAGCTGCTTTGTCCGAGGATGCGGGCCTGCTCGCCGACGAGTCCTACACCGAGTGGGCACTGCGGCCCCGGGAACGCTTGGAGGCTCTCCGTCAAAAGGCGCGCCTCACTCTGGCACGGGACCGTACCCGAGGAGCCGGCCACAGCCGCCCCGAGGCCGTGGTGGCGGCCTGGGAGTCCTGTTGGGGCCACGACACAGCATGCGAGGAGGCGGCTGCCGCTTTGATGCGCGCCTATTCCGCTCAGGGGCAGCGGCACCTCGTGGTACGCACCTACGAGCGCTGCCGCTCTGCCCTCGAAGAACTGGGCCTGGTGACCTTAGGCAGTGTCGCAAAGGGTGGCGACTTCAACGCTGTGTGAGGTTGACCCAACGCCAAGTCGCCTCGCAGACCCTACGGTTGTCACTGTGACAAGCGACGATGAAATAATGACTCTTTCGAACAAGATTGACGCATGTCAAGCCACGCCCGACGACTACGACCGGCTCGGCGTTCTGCTCCAGGTCCACAAAGTGAACGACCTCGCTCGCGCCCTGCGCGCCATCGATTGCTCCGTGACCGACCCTCGACTCGCGGTCGACTGGGAGACCGTGTTCGCTGCTGACGACGTCGAGTTCGACATCGAGGGACTCGAATACGTCATGACCCGTGTGCGGATGCTCATGAACCACCTCGGGCAACTTGTCATAGCGACGAGAGTTGGCAACCCGAAATGCCCCCGTTGTGGCAAGCCGATGACCTGTTGGCAGAACAAGCGCACTGGCGTGTGTGGATTCAAGTGCACTCGCTCCTGTCGTCAGCGCGCCTATGAGGCCCGAAAGGCTGGCTCTGGGACCTAGCAGGCTAGTGAGGCAGACGGTTCAGCGATTGTGCGGGACGGGCTAGCTGTCCATCACCTCGAGCACGTCGAGGTTGTAGAACTTGGGCGGCCCGTCGAGCAACGCACTCAGCTGCTTGGCGAACTCGCCCGTAGCGGGGTCATTCGAGTTCTTCATCGCCTCTTCGTAGGAGTCGAACTCGACAATGGCGAAGTAGTACCCCGCCCGATCCCTGTCCTCGGCGATGATCAACCGGCCGACGGGCATCTGGTCGCCGCGCTCTCTTCGCGTTCGCCCGACAAGTGCTTCGACCTCGTCTTTTCGCGACGTCTTGATCTCCATGATCTGAACGAATCCCGGCATATCTGGTCCCCCCATCACTGCTTCGGTCGGGGTCCAAAGCTAGCCCAACGTGCTCGCCCTGCCCAGGGTGATCCAGTCCGGCACAGGAAGGCGTGGAGGGGACAACCCGAGTCGCCGGGCCACCAGGGTGGCTGCGGCTCGGGCAAGACGTGGGCATGGAACATCAACACTTCCCTATTGGTCCCCGGCATCGAAAGACCGATGATCTCGGCTGGGGCGCCGTTCGCGCCCTCCCCTCCCCTCCCCCCTCCTATCGCAACTCATCTCCTTCAAGGCGTTGCCACGACCAGTTGGATCCGCCCATATTTCATCGACGAGCGTCTCCCCAAAGGACTCTATGGGGATGACTCTGCCTTTGGCTTGCCCACAAGGCGACCGGGGTCGTGCACCTTCTGTCAGTCTGCGCTTTGCCCTCAGGCAGCGGCACGAGGCTCGGCTAACGTCGCGCCGACCGCCTGCAGACTCACTTTTCCGTGGGAAGTCGAACGACGATGTCTGCGTCGGTCTCGAGCTCTGCTCTGGCCGCCCGGTACCCGGCCGGCTTTCGTTGCCTGTCGTGGGAGCGTGTCGCAGCTGTCAACGTTCACGCGAGTCACGTGCTCGGCCGGTTCATGGCCTCGGCGCCTCGTTAGCGACGCTGCAGGCGCACCTCGCTCGCGTCGCGTAGGGCGTCGCCGATGAAGTTGAAGGCGACGACGGTGAGGACGATCATCAGCCCGGCCGGGTAGATCTCCCACCAGTAGCCGTCGTAGAAGTAAAGGACTCCGGAAGAGAGCATGCCGCCCCAGGTCGGCGCGGGAGGGGCTAACCCGAAACCTAGATAGCTCAAGAGAGCCAGGACGATGATGGCGTCCGCGACCTGGAAGGTCGCGTTCACCACGATCGTCCCCATGACATTGGGCAACAGGTGTCGCATGATGATCCTGCTCCGCTTGCCGCCCATCGAGCGCACGGCGTCGACGTACTCACGGGTTCGCAGGGAAAGCACTTCGCCACGTGCCAGGCGGGCGGGCGCCAGCCAGGAGAACACCGAGAGAACGACGATTATGAGCCACAGGTTTGGCTGCACGACGCTTGCCAGAAAGAGGAACAGGAAGAGGGCAGGAATCGCAAGCATGGCGTCGACGAACCTCATCATGACGGCGTCGGGCAAGCCCCCGAAGAACCCGGCGAGGGTGCCCCATACCGCACCAAAGGAGGTCGCGAGAAGGGCCACGGCGATTCCGATCTCGAGCGAGCTCTGCCCTCCGAGCATAAGTCGCAAGAGGACGTCCCTGCCCGAGTCGTCGGTGCCGAGCGGCATGCCCGCCCCAGGCGGGAGGTTGTAATCCATGAGGCGGGTAGCGAGAGAATCGCCGTGGTAGAAGAGAGGACCGAGGAAGCAGAAACCGGCGATCGTGACGACGAGGCCGACTCCGACGAGGGCGAGTTTGTTCTCGGCGAAGGTGCGAAGCAGCAGCCACGAGGACTGGCCACCTTGCTTGTCGACGAGCCCACCTTCCCCGGGCAGCGAGGGATCGGGAACGCCATCGCCTAATGACGGGCCCGCCAAGACGTCAGTCATAACGGACTCTTGGATCAAGCACTGCGTAACCGATGTCGGCGAGCATGTTGCCGATGACCGTCGCCACTCCGATCACGAGGACCACTCCGAGCTCGAGTGGGTAGTCCTTGTTGCCCACGGCGGTGTAGAAGGCGAGGCCGATGCCCTGCAGGTTGAATATTTGCTCGGCGATGAGACCGACGGTGAATATCGCCGGCAGGGAGAGACCTAGCAGGGTCACGATCGAGAGAAAGGAATTGTGGAAGATGTGGTGGAGGGCGACCGCCCGTTCCGACATTCCCTTTGCTCTTGCAGTCCTTATGTAGTCCTGGGCGAGAGTGTCGATCACCGAGGACCGCATGTAGCGGCTGAAAAAGGCGATGTAGACGAGGACGAGCGTCGCCACCGGCAGCACCAGCCCGGCGGGGTGAGCGAGCATGCTGATCCCCGAGGAGTTCTGAGGCGCCTCGGGGGGCAACCACCTGAGGTCGATCGCGAACCATCCGACGAGGAGGAGCCCGGTCCAGAAAGAGGGCATCGAGTACAGGACGAAGGCGGTGCCGGTGGCCGCGTAATCGAAGGCCCTGTTGCGGTGCAGCGCCTGATACATGCCCACGGGGATGGCGATGAGAAGGCTGATCAATATGGCCGGGACGACGAGCACGATGTCGTTGGGAATGTCGTCGCGAAGGACGGTGACGACGCTCTCGTTGAGCTTGTACGAAAAGCCCAGGTTGCCGTGGACCAAGCGCGAGAGATAGTCGAGGTACTGGATCGGGATCGGCCTGTTGAGGCCGTTTGCGCGCTCGAAGGCGTTGATCTCACCAGGTGTCGCACGAACCCCGAGGACCGCCCGCGCCTCGTTGCCTGGCAGCAGGTGCTGGAGGACGAAGACGACCAGAGTGACGATGAGGATGACGACGAGGGCCTGCAGGACGCGCGAGATGCTGTAGCGGATCACGCGCGTCTCGGGATGCCATAGGTCCAGCTGCGGGTTCGAAGCCGCTTCTCGTTCTCGTGGAGGTCGCGCTGGAACTGGAAGTCATAGTTCCCGTCACGGCTCTCAAGCCTCGTCGTTACCCGCCAGGTCACCAGGCGCCCCGGAAGGCTCACCTCGAGGCTCGCGCTCCCCACCGCCCAGGCCTCGACTTCCCGCTCCCCCGAGACGCCGTAGACGAGACCGTGGGTGGACCGCACTGTTGCGAAGCCGAGATCGCTTTCGCTGCTCGTCGACCAGGTGAATTCATGGCGACTGCCTTCCCCGAGCGCTTTCCACACCGGCGCCGGCTGCTGGAGGGCGGTAGTAGGAACGTCTGCGGGGTCGCCTCGGCTACTCGCAAGCGGGTCTCCCGGCGATGTTCCGACCGTTCCCTCCTGCACCGGTCCCAACGGCAAGGTGAGCCGCGCCGGCTCGGTGAGGTGGACCTCAAGGGGGCCAGCAGTCCTCGCCGGCCAGAACATCGGCCAGAGGGCGGTCGAAAGCGACAGGCGTACACGGTGACCGGGCTCGAAGCGCCAAGAGGTCCAGTGCAGGAGCTCGGTGACCTCGAGAGAGCTCGCGGGTGCGCGTAGCGCCCTGCCCGTCACGAGCGTCACCCGACCGTCGGGTGAAAGGTCCTCTAGGCGGACGAACAGGTGCACACCTTCGGCGGCGCTGAGTGTGAGGGACACCGCCGGGGCTCCGAGAAGCTCGAGCGGCTCGAGGACCGGTTCGGAGTCGAAAGTGGCGCAATGCTCGTCGAGCCCTGCTTGGTCCTCTGCGACGTCGCCCCACCAGTGCCCCACCTCTCCGCCGATCCATGGGGGCGACTCGACAACCAGACAGCTCGGCGACGGGCTCGCCGAAACGGCCTCAGGGGCTTCCGCAGACCCGGCGGCCACAAGCCGTCCGGGCTCGAGGTCGAAGCTTCGCGCCCCGGCCTCGGCCGGGGGCCAGGTCTCGAAGGTCCGCCATGTGCCGGGGATGGACTCGCATGACGGTGCGGGCGGGTGCCAGTGTCTTTGGAACAGGCGGACCCGCCGAAGGGGGCCTTCGGCGCGCTCCGGAGCCACTGTGCGAAGCCAGCGGTCCCACCATGCACATGCGGCTTCGACCCAAGCAGCCGGCGCTCCGGGGCCTCCGAGGTCAGGTAGGACGTGACCCCAAGGGCCGACCCATGCCTCGACGGGCACATCGAGGTACTGGAGGAGGCGGAAGACACACTCGTGGTAGCCGTCGTACCAGCCCCCGACGAGGAAGACCGGGCACCGGATCCGGTTCCAGCGCGGCGCGAGCGAGCGCTCCCGCCAGTAGCCGTCGTTCCGCTGGTGCGAGAGCCAGGTCGCCATCCAGGGGGGTTGGTCGAAGCGGTTGGCGAGGGTCTCCTCATCGAGGGGAAACTCCGGGCCTGGGGTTACGCCGTTCAGCAGGTCGATGGAGAGCTCGTAGAGGTCGTAGTGCAAGAGGCCGTCGATGAAATGGATGTCACTCGCGAACAGTTCGTCGGCGGGATGCAGGGCGATGCAGGCCTTGAGCGCGGGCGGCTGGCGGGCGGCCACGAGGAGGGTGTTGTTGGCACTCCAGCTGATGCCCCACATGCCGACGGAACCGTTGCACCAGGTCTGGTCCGCCAGCCACTCGATGACTGAGACGGCGTCGTCGATCTCGACGCGCGAGTACTCCGCCGACGGCGTCGACCCACCGCTACGTCCTGTCCCGCGCACGTCCAGCCTGGCCGTTGCGAAGCCGCGTTCGTTGAAGCCCTCGTAAAGACCCATGCCGCGGAAGGAGAAAATGTCGTCCTTGCGGTACGGGTGGCAGTCGAGGATGACAGGGACCCGGCCGGCCGCGCCGCGGTAGGCCTCCTCGGGTACGCGCAGGCCTACCGAGAGCCTCGTCCCGTCGCCGACCACGACTGTCGCTTCGAAGTCGGCGACCGGGGACGAGACCCGATCTGCCCCTGACATCAGTGAGGCCCGGAGGTGCGCCCCGCTTCGCGCTCCCGGTCCGAGGTCACGACCCCAGCTTCCACGACTCAGGAGTGATGTTCAGCTGGGGCTGCTGCGGCGACCAGCCTGTTAGGGACTTGCTTACCGCGGACATCTGCAGCTGTATCTCTGGCATCCACAGCATTGGCAGATGCGCTCCGAGGTAGTTCTCGTAGGTGTAGACGGACTGAACCGCATCGGGGCTCTTGTAGACCTCCTCCAAGTTGGCGTCGTTCGTGGCATCGGAGTACGCGCCCACGTTCGACACCCCGCCGGTAGCGAGAAGGCTCCCCAGCTCGGGGATGTTGTAGGTCGGCTCGAAGCCCCAGCCGGCGCCGTCATAGATCATCTCCCACGGGCATGACTTACCTGCCGAGCAGGGGTAGTACACAGAGAAGATCGAGGTGAGCGACTCGGGCTGCAGCTGCAGGTGCACGCCGACGGCGGCAAAGGACGTCTGCAACGCCAAGGCCTGCTCGCTCAGTATCTCGCTGCCCGTCGTGTACATCATCGACAAACTGAGGGGCGTCCCCGCCGCGATGCCCTTGCCGCACTCGGACGGCCCGGCTCCTGCCCGGACGCACTTCGTCGTGCCGTTGGGCTTCACAGACCATCCGTGCCCGCTCAACAGCTTCTGGGCGGCACTAGTGGAGTAGGGGTACCACCCGCTCTTCTCCTGTGGCGACACCCACTTCGAGCTTGGCACGAGCGGCACCGGTCCGTTGGTCGGGTAACCGTCCCCGGCGAGGGTCGCCCTGATCAGCCCAGGCTGGTCGACGAGGTGCTGCAGCGCTTGGCGCACGTAGAGCTGGTCGAAGATGGGGCCGACGGCCGGGTTGGAGAAGTTGTACGAGACAAAGTTGATGTTCCACTGCACCCAGGGCTGGACAACCAGCCCCATGCCCTCGAGCTCGGGCACCTGTGGCTGGTCTGCAGGCGGGACGTAACCGTAGGTGATATCTCCCGACCGCAGTGAGTTGAACTCCGCCGCGTCGCTCGTAAAGGTCTCGAGGTTGAACTCGCCGATGGTCGGCTTTGGGCTACCGGACCAATGCTTGTTGGGAACGAAGACGGCATCAAAGGTCGTTGGGTTGAACGAGCTGAGAACGAAGGGGCCGTCCACGGTCTTCCAGATCGGGTTCGTTGCGTAGGTGGCCAGATCCTTGTTCTGGGCTGCGAGGAAGTTGAAGACGGCCACAGCCCCTGCCGAAGTCATGTCGTAATTCCCGACAGTGCCCGTCGCTGACTTCCTGTCCCAGGTCTGCTGCGGGATGGGGATGATCTGCGAAAGCTCGTTCAGCACCCAGCTCGGGTCGTATTGGCCCTTCAGGACGAGCACGATCGTCTTCAGATTGGGATAGCTCGCCGACACAATGTTGTCCGGGAATTCACCAGGCTGGTAATCCCACCATTGCGCCTTGTTTGCCTTCAGAAGATTGATCCAGAACTCGACGTCGCGGCTCGTCACTGCCAAGCCGTCAGACCAGTAGTACTGCTTCAGCGTCATTGTGATCTTCGTGTTGACCCCGTCTTTGGTAACAGTTGGTGCGCCAGCGAGGCTTTCGTTGTAGTTGACGCCCACGGTGCCGGGCCCGCCCATCCAATAAAGGGGTCGCCACATGAGGAATTGGAAGTCGTTGATGTTGGTCTGAGTGGCATACGAGGCGTTGACAAGAGGCAAGATGAAGTTCGGGGGGACGTCCAAGGTCGAGGCGAAGGTAACCTCACCCCCTGACTTGGCCCTCGCCTGGCTTGATGCCGGGCTGCTCCGGGAGGACCAGGCTGTGAGCACCAGCATCGAGACGATGATGGCTGCGGTGATCCGCCCGGCGCGAATGAGACGCGGCGGCGGTGAGGTGCTGAGGGTCATAGCTCCTCCTTGCTCCAAAGCCGTAGTGCGGCCGGACTCACGCTAGTGCGGCGGGGTCCAGGTAGTCAGATCTCGCCGTCTACCTCGCGTCCTTCGGTCAGTGCCGGTTCGCGGCGCGGTGGAGGAGAGCAACTGGTCCGTCGTCCCGGCACTGCGCCCCGCTGCCACTGTCGGCACGAGTCAGATGCCTGTGACGGCGTGACGAGCGTCATCGCGCAGCAGCTTCAGCGACGGCAGTGATGCTTTCGCCGCCACGATCGTGCTTCGCCGTCGAGGTTGCCGCCATCACCTCGGCTTGCGCGGGAGTGTCGGCGGCGCTCCTCCGGCCTACAGGCGAACCGGAGATCCTCGCCCAGATGGTGTCCGCGCCGCCCATAGCCGCCTGGGCGATATGGGTCGGCACTGCGACCTCGACCAAGGCGCGCGACGCCCGCGGGCCCAGCAGTTGGGGCCGCTCGCCAGCCTTCCAACGTGGGTGGTGGCAGCGCTCGTCGCCTTCGGCGCGATCCCCCCAACGCTCGGCCTGGGCCTTGTTCTCGGGACGGTTCGACTGGTCCTTGACGTGCCCGGCTGGCACTTGAGCTCCGCCAGGTTCGACCGCGAACGGCTCATCACGGGCACCAGGTGATCATCCGGTCGCGCTGGGCGGGATGACCAGTTCCCGTAGCGCCAGCGGTGATCGGCCTCGGAGGGAAGCCGTCGCGGCTCGGACGAGCTGAGGCTCCCCAAGACGGGCAACGCGACGGGACCGCAGACAGGCGGCTTCTTGGGCGCCTGAGGTCTTGGCTTACGTGGAGGCGATCTCCTGGACACGACTGACGAGCTCTTGGAACACCTCGACGAGACAAAGAGCTTCGTCGCGGGACCAGGTGTGCCCGCGCGCAGTCGACCACGAGGACCATGAACGCCACCCGCCGACATGCATACTGTCGTTGTGGGATCGAAAGGCATTCGCCGCAGGAAGCCCCGACGGCCGCTCAGAGCCGCGTCCGATAACGGAGCGCCAATGCTGACGGCCGACACGCAGAACGAGTATTCGACCATGACTCCCTACGGGGCAGCGCTGGGCATGGCCACGTTCGTTGGGAAACTGATCCGACGTGCGACCGGAGAGGATCGACGTCGCTGAACAAGCCCGCGACGCCCGTGGCCAACAAGGCCTGCCGCGATTGATCTTCATCCTGCCTGTTGTGTTCCGAGACGACGTCGGCCTTAGTAGCCGAGACTGAGGGACCAGCCGTGAACGGGTTGTCGCGATCCTCGGTCCGTTCGAGTTGGTTCTTGTGGGAGCCAAGGCGACGGCAGGGAGCCAGTCCACCGTTATGGACGGCGGCAAGCCCGACGTGGAGATCCGCTTTCTCACGCGGACGGTCTCGGCCTCAACGAAGATGTATCCGTAGCTGACTTCCGTGGTGGTGTGCCGTTCCACCTTGCGACTCGACGCTGGTGAGTCGGGCATCGAACGGCGTCGCAAGAATCTGCTCGCTGTCAGAAACCCGCCGGGCGTGCCAGAGGCCGAGCCCGGCGAGAAGAATCATCAACCCGGCGAGCATGAACGCGGCAATTCCCGCCCAAACGACAATCTGCCCGAAGACCCAGAAGTCGTACGCCTCAACCAGCAGCCCGCGCAACGGCGCCTCCCGGGACGCAGCCCCAGTTCGTTGTGAAGAGCGCCTTTCCTGGGTGTTCGTCGGGTCTGGAACCCGATCATCGCTCGAGGCCCCAGCTGGAAGCGTCGCGATCAGGCTCGAACCCGATGTAGGCAGTATCCGCGCCGGGTCGGAGACAGCGAGCGCGAGCGCCCAAGTCGCCGTCATCGAACCAGGTAGCACCGCCTGCGACCGGCTGTAAGAGTATTGATATGACGTCTGATGACCAAATAGGTGACAAGGGCAGGTCTACTTCCAGGCTCGGGCATGAAAAGTAGGTCACCTCTGCGACCGCGTAAGTCGGGCTACCTGTTCATCGCGCCGTATGTCGTGCTGCTCGGGGCCATCGGGATTTATCCGGCGGGCTACGTGGTCTACATGGCGCTGACGTCGCTGAGTGCCCACTTCACCGGGCTCAGCAACTTCATAGACGCCACCCACAACTCCGAGTTCGTGCCGGCATTCGAGAACATCATCAAGTTCTTGGGGATCTGGCTCATAGCGCTCGTCGTCTTCGTCGTCGGCCTGTCGCTGATGCTGCATTCATTGAATGAGCGCGTCGGAGCCGCCTTTCGCTTCGTGCTGTACCTTCCGGCAGCGCTTGCCGGCTCGGCAAGCGTGATGCTCTGGCTGTTCATGCTGCAACCGGGCAAGAGTCCGTGGGGCTTGGTGTTGAGCTGGCTCGGCTACCACACCCTCGGCGACTCGCTCGCGCCAGCCCACCTCCCGGTGATCTTCGCACTGATCGCGTTCTGGAGCGGTGCCGGGAGCTGGATCGTCGTCATGCACGGCGCACTCGCGACGATTCCCGAAGAGGTAGTCGAGAGCGCGAGGCTCGACGGTGCAGGACCATGGCGCACTGCGGTCAACATCAAGCTGCCTTTGATCAAGAAGTGGATCGCCTACATGGTGATCGGCGCCTTCGCCGCCGGGTCGCAGCTGTTCGCCGAACCGCAGCTCATCAGTGAGGCTACGGGCGGGCTCGCGAATCAGGCCTGGTCGCCTAACCAGCTCGCTATCTTCCTCGCGTTCCATTACGACTACTTCAACTACGCCGCTGCGATATCGGTCGACTTGCTCGTGATCGCTGTTATCTGCGCGGCCGTCATCTTGTTGCGCACCGGCTTGTTCGACGTCGGCCACTGATGGCCTCTCATGCGGGTTTGGCCGCGCGACGGACTTTGACGGGCCAGGTTGTCTTGTACGTCCTGCTCGCGGTCTTTGCGGCGTTCTTTGCCGTGCCCATCATCTGGCTCGTCTTCGAGGCGATGGGCGTCCACCTAGGACCGATCGGCTCCAACTTGGGAATGTGGCTGTCCAACTCGGCGATCTACTCTGCGGCGGGGGCTGCGATCGCCATCACAGCATGCATTCCCGCTGGTTACGGCATTGCGACACACGAGTTTCCTGGTCGACGTGCGCTCTTGATCCTCACGATGCTCGTCATGCTGATCCCGACCAGCGCGCTCGTGTTGCCGCTCTTCCTCGAGGCAAACGAGGTGCATCAGCTGACGAGCCCATTGGCGGTCATCGTGCCTTACGGCCTGTTCCCCTTCGGCGTCTACCTTGCCTACCTGTACTTCCACACCGAGCGCTTCAATGTCCTCTTTCAGACGGCGCGCTCGGACGGTTGCAACGAGTGGCAGGTGTTCCGACACATTGCCGTTCCTCTCTCGAAGCCAGTCGCAGCCTTGATCGTGTTTCTCAATGTTGTCGCGAGCTGGACGAACTTCTTCCTGCCGTGGGTCATGTACTGGTCGACCGACACGACCAACCGCTACCCCTTGCCGCTCGGCATCGCCCTTCAGCTGTTCAATGGCGAGACGTCCGGGGAGTACCTCGGTGTGGTCCAGCTGCACACGAGCTCGCCACCGAGCGCGATCGCGTTCTTGCTCTTGGCGACGATCGCCCCCGTTGTCGTCGTCTTTGTCCTCGCGCGACGGTGGATCGGGTCTGGTCACTTCCAGGGTGTGTTCCGCTAAACCTCACGGCGGCGGTTCCCGTCAGCTGCTCGGGGATGCATCAGCGAAAGGCCAGTCTCAAACATCGAAATTGTGTGGGCAGTTAGCTGGCTGAATCTACGCGACCTACTGGGTTGGCTCGGCCCATCTCCCCGTGTTCGTCCTGCGTACCTCAGCCAAGCTCCACCGCCGCACGAGAAAGACGATCGTGGCCAAGACGGCCAGCGTGATCACGAGCGCAACTGTGTTTGTGAGCACAATGACCGCAGCAAGTACCAGCAGACCAAGGCCACCAGCGACAACCGACAGACAGAACTTCAACCTGTTAACCGCAACCACTCACCTTCATGACTCTGTCTTGCCAAAGTATAGAAAGGCAGGTGATGGCTCGTCTGCGGGCGCCACGCGTCACTGCTTGGGAATCTCTTTTGCCGGGTCGATGAACGGCTTTCGCACCGTGACTCCACGGAATCTGCCGTGCTGGGTTTCGACCTCGAACTCCTGGCCGAGCGGCTCGGCGAACGCGATCGGAACCATGGCGTAGCCGATGTTCTTCTCGAGCCTCGGCGAGTAGCAGGCGGAGGTCACCGTGCCGAGCTGCTCGCCGCCCCGAAAGACAGGAAAAACATCGATCATCTCGTTGTCGATATAGGTCCCGACTTCGGGCCCTCCGATTTCGATGCCGACTAGCTTGCGCGTTGGCCCCTCGAGCTTGAGGCGCTTGAGTTCGTCCTTCCCCACAAAGTCCGCCTCTTGGTCCAGGTCGACCATCCAGGTGTATCCCATGTCGACCTCGAAGGGGTTTGTGTCATACCAAATATCGCACCCGAAAGCGAGAATACCGCCCTCGATGCGGCGAATGTGGCAAGGGCCTATCACCTCTAGCCCATGGGGCCTGCCGGCTTCGAGGACCGTATTCCACAGTTTCGTGCCGTTTTTCGTGGCGTCGTGTAGGTAGATCTCATAGCCGAGCTCGCTCGTGTAGCCCGTCCTGGAGACCACGACGTGCATTCCCTCAAGGTCGAGATCCTCGGAGATGTGGTAATAGGGGACTTCCAGGATCGACTCGCCGAACAGCTCGACCATGACAGCCTTGGATCTCGGTCCTTGGATCTGCAGCGGGGCTACGTCGACCTCACGGATTGTCACGTCAAAGCCCGAGTTGACGGCCAGTGCCTTGGCCCACAGACCGACGTCGCTGTCCGCAAGGGAAAGCCAGAACCGGTTCTCCTCCAGTCGCAGCAGGACTGGGTCGTTCACGATGCCCCCATCGGGAAGCGTGATGAAGACGTACTTCGCCTGACGCACCGCGCATTTGTTCAGGTCACGGGGGGTCATCATGTTGGTGAACGCGAAGGCGTCTCGACCAGAGATCTCGATTTGGTGTTCCACGCCGACGTCCCACAACGTCACACCGTTCAGCAGCGACCAGTACTCAGCCACCGGGTCCCCGTAGTGCCGCGGGTGGTAGGTGTGGTTGTAGACGCTGTAGCGCTTCACACCGTGCTGGCGCGAGGCATAGAAGTACGGTGACTTGTGGATCCGTGTGTAGAGCAGGATCCCGGGATTCTCCTCGATGGTCACGACCACTCTCCTTTCATCCGTTCTCTCCTTTGAGCTGTTCCCTTCCTTGATCGCCTCGGGCAACGGCCCCTCGAAGGCTACGCCGCGAGCCCGCGCTTCTTCCCGGTGAGCTCGATCCGTCTCCCTGGAACAGGCCTCCGCC
Organism: Acidimicrobiales bacterium; assembly: GCA_050012675.1. Taxonomy (GTDB): domain Bacteria; phylum Actinomycetota; class Acidimicrobiia; order Acidimicrobiales; family Bog-793; genus Fen-455. The sequence goes on along the minus strand of JBEKGS010000034.1, from coordinate 7,690 downwards.
GCCTATGCGAGCGCGCCTTTGGCAGCGTGGGACACCGGAGTTCTGCCCACAGCCCGATCCAGTCCGACAAGCCTATCGGGGAGGATCTCCAAAGGGATGGCGATGTGCACGGCCCTCGAGCTTTTCTCGCGAGGCGACCTGAGGTCGTGCACCTGTAACACTGTCGGCCCCTATTTTTCGCTCTTCGGGGTGTAGGCTGAGAGTGGTAGTTCTCAGTGGGGACGTGCGTTCGGCTAGGACGACCGGTCAGGTCGCGGCCGGGGTGCAGGCTCAACGCCTCTTCTGATCATGGCGAAGAGGAGGGGCGTGTCCACAGACGATAAGGCCATATTTGGTCACCGCCGTTGTGTCTTCACGATCGCTCTCTCGGGGAGTGTCTGGCCCACCGCCTCGGGAGCACGGCCCTACGAAACCTGGAGAGACAGATGGAACTGGACCTAAGACCAGCCGCAAGTCGTGACAGTGCACGCGTCCCCGGCCTCAGTGCCAGGCGTGCCGACGCGCAAGATCCCCGGCCCCGGCCTCTTCCCGTGACCGTCGCATGCCCGCAGCACGGGCCATTGAGCTGTGACCGCAGTCAATCACTGGCGTCCGAGTTTCCCGGCCAGAGTGGAAGGTTCGCCTCCACCATGAGCGTGCCTACGCCAACCGTGGCCCTGGTGAGTACCTACCCGCCGACCGTCTGCGGACTGGCCACTTTCACGAGCAACCTGTCGCAGGCGATCGCCGCTCCCGAGTCGGGTTGGCACACCGAAGTCGTCCGGTTGGTCGACCGCGTAGTAGCCGACGAGCACCGTGAAGTTGTCGCCCAGTGGGTCGCCGGCGACCGCGCTTCTCTTCATCGGGCCGTCACGGCCATCGAGTCCTCGGACGCGGTCGTGCTCCAGCATGAGTACGGACTATTCGGGGGGCCTGACGGCGAGGACGTGCTCGAGTTGATCAAAGCAGTGGAAGTGCCGCTCGTTGCAGTGCTGCACACGGTGCTACTCGACCCGACCCGCCATCAGCGTTACATCCTCGAACAGGTGATGACCGCAGCGTCGTTGACCGTCGTCCAGAGCCAGGCCGCCCGTCGTCGTCTGATTGCGGTCCACGGTGCGGACGCCGAACAGGTCGTGGTCGTGCCGCACGGTGCAGCTGCGAACTTTGCAGGACCGGTGCTACCCGATATCGAACGACCGGCTGTCCTGACCTGGGGCCTGCTCGGCCCGGGCAAGGGGATTGAGCACGGGATTTCCGCGGTCGCGCTCTTACAGCAACGTTCCCCGGCGCCGGTCTACATCGTTTCCGGGCAGACTCACCCCAAAGTCCTTGCCGCACATAGCGAGCGCTACCGCGACCAGTTGCAGGACCAGAGCCGCGCCCTCAACATCGCCGACCGGGTGTACTTCGACGACAGCTACCGGGACTGGGAGTCCTTGCGAGCGTTGGTTCGCAGTGTCGATGTCGTGCTGTTGCCCTACGACTCGCTCGACCAGGTCAGCTCCGGTGTGCTGGTCGAGGCCGTCGCGTCGGGTAAGCCCGTAGTTGCGACGCGATTCCCGCACGCGGAAGAGCTGCTCTCTCAAGGCGCCGGGCTGACGGTGCCCCAGGGCGACGTCCGGGCCATGGCGAATGCTCTCGACCGGGTGCTGTACGAACCCGGCTTGGCGGCAAGGATGGCGGCAGCCTCACGGCGGGAGGGGGCTGCCCTTCTCTGGCCGGCGATCGGCGCAACCTACCGCTCGCTCATTGCGGAGGTGCTGCCAGCGAGGGCTGTGGCGTGACCGAGAAGGTGGCGCCGCTACCGACTCTGCGCCACCTGGCCCACTTGACCGATGCGCTTGGGATCTTCGAACACGCAAAGTTGGATCATCCGCGGCCGGAGTGCGGCTACTGCACCGACGATGCGGGGCGACTGCTCGCCATAGCGTCCCGGCTTGCCTCCGATGCCAACGCGCCCCTTCTGGCGGAGATCGCCCTGGGCTTTCTCGAGCGGGCCCATGTTGGCGGAGGCATCTTCCACTTGCGACAAGGTGTGGACGGCAGCTGGACGGACGACCGGACCAGCGACGACGCAAACGGCCGAGCCTTGCTCGGTCTCGGGACGGCGGTAGCGCGGGCGCCGTGGACAAACCTGCGCGATCGAGCCCTGGTGCTCTTTGCTGAAGCCGCGGCATTCCGTTCTGGACATCCCCGCGCCATTGCCTATGCCGCCCTCGGAGCCGCCGAGCTGCTGCAGGCCTTACCCACCCATGCCGCTGCGCGCCACTTGGTCAGTGACGCCGCGGACACCCTGCCCAGCCGTGGCACCGACGACGCCTGGCCGTGGCCCGAGCCCCGACTTAGCTACGCCAACGCGCTACTTCCGGACGCCGCCTTGGCGGTAGCCACGGCTATGGGTAACCGGGGCGCCGCCAACGACGCACTTCAGCTGTTGGAGTGGCTCGTCTACAAGGAGATGTTCGACGGTCACTTCAGCTTCACGCCAGTTGGTGGCCGCGGCCCAGATGGGCCACAACCGGCGTTCGACCAGCAACCGATCGAGGCGTGGGCGATGTCAGAAGCATGCGCTAGAGCCTTTGCCTACACCGGAGACCGCCAGTGGGCAGACGCGGCGCGGCGCTCTGGCGCGTGGTTCCTCGGAGACAACGACGTAATCGTCACGGTCTTCGATCGGGCGAGCGGTGGCGGCTTCGACGGTCTGGAGCCAGAAGGCGTGAACCGCAACGAGGGAGCCGAGTCGACCATGGCCTTCGTGGGCACGATGCTCCAGTTACAAGAGCTTCCCTCTGCAAATGCGGTTGCATCCGGTCACTTACAACGCTCCCCTCGCGTTGGCGAGTTTCGGGTCGCGACACGCAGGGCGTCGAGCAGGTGACCGACGTGCGCAGTGGCCACGCCGACACAGCGATCGGCGGCCCCGTAGGTCAGGTACACGTCGTCACCGTCGCAGTGCGCTCCCTGGACGAACACGACGTTGTCCACGTCGCCCCGGCGCTCCCAGTCGAGCTCCGGCTCGAGCACTGGTTGGGGGAGGCGGCTCTGCACTCGACCGGTGACCCGGTCCAACAGCGCCAGGTTGATCGTGTACGACCCGTCGGCACGCCGTTCGTGGAAGAAGAGTAAGAACCCCGCCTCCGTCGGGACGGGGGGTGCTCCTGCGCCGACGCCGAGCGCCCCTGGCGTTGGTCTAATCAGCGTGTGCGCGTCGAGGTCAGCCATGTAGGCGTCCCAGTAGTCGGGGCCCGCGTACCACAGGTGCTCGAGGTCGTCGAACACGGCAAGTTGCATGTCCGGGTGGATACGGTGGATGAGCGCGACGCGGTTGTCCGAGAGGGTGAAGACGACAGCGTCCTTGTTTGCCACGCCCGGTGGTCCGAGCAGTTGGCCGGTCGCCTCTTCAAGCTCGAATCTTTGGCCGTCCCAGCACAGGCGGTGAGCGCCGATGCGCCACGGTCCCTCTCCGGGCGGGGGCACGTGCGTATAGGTCATCACCAGCCGTCGGCGGCCGCGGTCATGTACCCACTGCACCCGCGGATCCTCGAAGTTCAGCGCCCCCCCGGCACCAGAGCGTGCAAGGACATAGCCGTACTCGTAGTGATACCCGTCGGTGGACGTGAACACCAGGATGTCGGAGACATAGTCGACAAAACGCGGACCGCTGCCGTCGCCGGCGCGGTAGCGATCCCGCACGGCCCGAACGAAGAGGTGGTAGGAGCCTGCGTAATGGAGGACACCCGCATTGAACAGCGGCCCGTAGCCGAGCACATCACCGGCCTCGACAATGGGCCTGTCGCGTAACCGCCTGACCAACCGCGTCGGGACAGAGACGGCCGAGTCGTTGTGCACGCCGCCTCCTGCTCGCTACTCGGGTCGATAAGGTAACTACACGATAACTACAAGGATGTTATCGACATGATCTAATCAGGACTTGACCAGTTAGGTGGTGGATGCCAATGAGTCACAGCGCCGACCCACGCGAGCTGTTCCAGCGCTTCGAAGGCAACCCCATCCTGCTGCCTCACAACTTCCCCAAGATGGTCAACGCGGTCTTTAACCCTGGTGCCACCGTCGTCGACGGGCGAACGCTGTTGCTGTTGCGCGTGGAGCACCGCACCGGCCTCTCTTCTCTCGTCACCGCGACCAGCGAAGACGGGCTGACTGGGTGGGAGATTGACCCCCTCCGCGGGCTGGAACCGAAGCCGGACAGTTTCGAGGAGCACTGGGGGATCGAGGACCCGAGGATCACCCGCGTCGGTGACGAGTACTTCGTCGTCTATGTCGGATACTCCACGGCCGGGCCGCTCGTCTGTCTGGCCAAGACGCGTGACTTCGTGCACTGGGAGCGAAGTGGTGTCCTCCAGCCGCCCGAGGACAAGGACGCCGCCCTTTTCCCGACGACCTTCGACGGACGATGGGCACTGATCCACCGACCGGCACCGGCAATGTCAGGGTTGGGCTCTCATATCTGGCTTTCCTTCAGCCCCGATCTGCGACACTGGGGCGACGCCCGCGTGTTGCTCGCGGCACGGCACGGTGGTTGGTGGGACTCCAACAAGGTGGGACTCGGTCCCCCGCCGCTGCTCACCAAGGACGGCTGGCTGCTGTGCTACCACGGGGTACGGGTCACCGCCTCCGGATCGATCTACCGCCTCGGGCTGGCATTGCTGGACAGGCACGACCCGACAAAGGTCCTGGCACGCGGAAATGAGTGGGTGTTCGGTCCGCACGAACCTTACGAAAGGTCAGGCGATGTGCCTGACGTCGTGTTCCCGTGCGGTTGGGTCGTGCGTGACGACGGCGACACGCTGCACCTCTACTACGGCGCCGCGGACAGTGTGGTCTGCGTAGCCGAAGCCAGCTTGGCCAAACTGTTGAGCCACCTCGAAGAGCACCCGTACCCGGCGGACGAGGAGCACCCATATCCACTTGACGCGGCCGGCACGCCTCCGAGCGGGGCCCCGGGCGTGGCGTAAGCGCGCAACTCGAAGGCCGCGGCAAGGGTGCCCGCTCCAGCCGTCCGACAAGGCCCACCTCCGTGAGCCGAACCACGACCGGCACGTCAACTCGGCCTCAGACAGGTGGCGTTTCCAGCGATAAGACTTGGGCGGCACATATGGCCGATCTGGACGACTTCGTCCGGAAGTGACCGACCTTGACGAACCTATCCGACGACTTTCCCGTTTTCCACCCGACTCCGTCGAAGGCGTGCCGTTCGCGTTCCTCAGACAGCAGGACATCGTCCACGGTCTCCCGCTTCGCACGCGCAACGGGAGTCGGCAGCCTCGCGCGTCGAAGGTGTCCACGCTCGTCGGGTTCGGCGTTGCCACGATGCCTTGGGTCGCTTCGGACGCGGTCCAAGGGAAGGCGTAACCTCGACACAACTGACCTCGGGGGTCCGATATGCGAACGGTTCGCCATGGCAATCCCGCCTATCGGGAATCTCCAGAACAAGTACGGCATTGAGGCTAACTGAACGAAGTGGTCCGGCAACTCCTGTGCGACTTTCGTAGGGTTTCCGAGTCCTGAACTATGCCTTCATGGCCGAGGAAGTCAAGCGTTCACGAGGTTGCCAGGCGCGGACGACAGTTAGGTTGCTCAAGGCCGTTTGATCGGAAAACCGGAGGGCCTCCGACATAATGACGAGATGCGAAGCCCCCCGGTTCGCTCGCAAGGCGACCGGGCGTTGTGCAGTGCATTCCGGCCGTTCATGCAACGACTCGGATCGGCGGAGTCGGGTCGGGAACGCTCATTGGCCGAACCGTCCTGTCCGCCTTAAATCTGGTTCAGCTGTCTCCGCATGAGATCGTGGTACCGGGGTCGCTTCGGGCGCGTTCACAAAGCGGGGAATTAGCTCTAGTAGTGGCGGCGAGTGGAGCTCAAGAGCTCCTTCCAGGCACTGGCTTCGTTCTTGGCGAGCGCCGTCATGAGCCTTTCTCTGACCTCCTTTATCGAATCGGCGAAAGGCTAGCAACCTGCTCCATCGACAAGGGTCTCCTGGAGTCGCGTGTCCAGGACGTCGTGGCCACATGCTCCCCGTTCGAGGCGACCAGGTGTCGGGCACCATATCAAGTGCTAAGAAAAGGATGACAATGGCTGTGCTGATGGGGGGAGAGATGCGCAGAGACACTAGCCAACCAACAGACGCTCCCTCCGTGAGCGTGGTGATCCCCAGCTACCGCGGCGGCAGGTTACTCCGCGAAGCCGTCTCCTCCGTACAGTCGCAGACGCTTCAGAACCTGGAGATCGTAATAGTCCTGGACGGATGTGAGGATGACCTTTCTGACCTCGAGCAGAATGACCAGCGGATCAATCTCATCCGCCAGCACAGACGCGGGGCTTCCATCGCTCGCAACGTCGGGATTGCCCAGGCGCGATCGGAGCTGATCGCGTTTCTTGACGACGACGATCGCATGTTGCCCGAGCGACTCACGAGACAGTTGGAGGCGATGGCAGACAGCAGCGTCGGGTTATGCCATACGGAATGCAGTGTCATAGACGAGGACGGACGACCCATGGCGTTTGGTGACCCGCTTGCCGGGCGCTCCGCGGTCTCTGACGCGACCGGCGAAACCGGACGCGAACCGGGAGAGCAATATCGTGCCTTCCTCCGAGGCGACGAGGGCCTGGCGTTGAGCTCAGTAGTGGTGAGAAAGTCGCTTATCCAAGAACTGGGTGGGTTCAATCCCCTTCTTCTGAGCGGAGAAGATCTTGATCTAGTTTTTCGGATTGCCAGGGAGAGCAAGGTCTCCTTCCTTCCCGACGTCTTGACGGAGTACCGCAGACACCGGGGCAACACTTGGTCGGAGGCATCTACAACGAGAGAACTGAAGCTTGTCCTGATGCAGCACGTAGTCGTGGCTCAGGCTCACGGAGACGCCGAGGACTTGCGAGCGGCCCGCGCGGGTCTGGCCAATCTGATGTCGGGTCGCGCCATCTTCGCCATGCATCGCGCGTATGAGGCGCGGTCACGCCATGACTATCTGGGCGCAAGTCTCGCTTTCGGCCAGGCCCTGGTTTCGTCTCCTAGAGGGTCCTCGCGAGCGGCTTGGAGACTTGTTCAGAAGAACCTACTCGGCGGTCCTTCCATCGCTGCCTTCCTTCGTTCCCGAGTCAGGCCTCGCGGTGAGCCCCGCTCGTCGTAACAAGACTCCTGTGAACATAGTTCCAGTGACCTGGGCATGTTCTCTCGGCCACGAGTTTGTCGTGGTCGACGAGCAGGGCTCCAAACTGACCGGTGGACGGTTAGCTTGTCATCGGCTGGGCTCCATCGACAGGTGTCCCCCCGCACGTCCCTGACGAGATGACGAGGTGCGCCGGCCCGGGCTTGCCTCGCGCGGCGACCCGGGTGGTTGCACCCGCCACCGCCGGACGCCACTCTCGTGCTTGCCAGGAGTGATGGAATGTTCACCGTGATGTCCGAACCATCAAGGCACCTGCCTACATCCGCATCTGCCTCGACTCTCCGGACCGAGGCGGTAACGGAAGCCACCATCGACGACTGGCGGCACGTGCACAACGTCGTGATCCCCGCGGCGCCGCTCACTAGAGCCGAAGTGCAAGAGCGGATCGCCCGCTACCTGCTAACGGTCGCTTACGCCGGTGACTGCTTGATCGGGTGTACAACCGTCAGACCTCCAGATGACGTGGGCACCGTCACGGTCATCGTCCGTGTACTGCCAGAACATCGCAGACGCGGTTACGGCCA